>NZ_JBHYIM010000003.1:0-683375 GCF_042739655.1 Mesorhizobium sp. NPDC059025
TGCTCGCTCGGAATGCCGATCTTCTCGCCGATCGCCTGGATCGCCTGCTTCTTCGCGCCGCGCGCGATCTCGATGTCACTCTTGTACTCGGCCATATCCGGTGATCTCCCAAATCATCAGGCGAGGCATTCGCCGTCGGTGTCGCGCGGCATAGAAGCCGAGTGTGGGGCGTTCCCGCCGTCTCAAAACAGCCGCGCAATACGCGAAATGCGACAGGTCTGTCGGGAGCGAATAGTGAACGGCGGGTGGCGAATAGAGGAAAGCATGACGATCTCAGCCAGCCAGCTTGCGACATAACCACAACCGGCTAACTTCATTCGCTATTCGCTATTCGCTATTCGCTATTCGCTATTCGCTATTCGCTATTCGCTATTCGCTATTCGCTATTCGCTATTCGCTATTCGCTATTCGCTATTGCGCCAGCACGTTGCTGATTTCGACCAGGTTCGAGCGGACGCGCAGGACATAGAAGCCCATCGTCGTCAGATGCGTGGCGAAGATGCCTGTTTCGTCGCTGTTGGCGATCAGCCATGGCTGAATGCGCAGGGCGGAGACGAACTGGGCATCCATCGTGTCCCACAGGCTCTTGAGATTCTTCTGCTTGAGCACGTCCTCGTAGTCGGCCTGTGCCGCCATCATCAATCCGTAATAGGCATAGAGCTGGCCGTAGGCGAACCAGAAACGATCATCCGCACGCGGATCGAAGAAACCGTAATTGTAGTTCTCCGCCCGGTCCTTGAGGATTGCCGAGGTCGAGCCGATGTCGGATGCGATGCGGTCGAGATACTGCTTGAGATTGTCGGCGCGGGCGTCGAAGACCGCCTGGCAGGCGCCTAGCCTGGCATTGAAAGCACGCAGCTTCTTGATGGCATCACGGTAATAGCTCGGCGTCGGCGTCTTGGGGCCGAACGGGCTCAAGCCGAAATACCAGGTATATTCGTCGAACTGCAGATTACCGCGTGCATCCTGCAGGTCGCCGTCGATCTGCGAGGTGGTGCGCACGCGGCCCATATTGTCGGCGAGTTCGGTGGCGGTGCGCCGCACCGCCTGGTTGATGCCGCGCTGGAACGAGGCCTTGTTGTCCATGAACGGCGTCTTGTCCCAATCATAGCCGAACAGGCCGACCTTGTAGAGGATCATCGACGAGATCCAGGCGTTCTGGTTCACGTTGAAATCGGTCAGGTCGGCCGCGACGTCCGCAATCGCAGAGCGCCCGCATGATTTGGTCGTGTCGGTGCCGCCACCGGCGGTCACCTGTTCACCGGCCGATACGTTGCGGCTCTCGAACTTGTACTTGTCGACGTAGTTCGGGTCGAAATTGTTCCACCACTGCGTCGCGTAGAAGAAGTTGGCATAAAGACCGAGCAGGATGAGCAGGCCGACGCCCACCAGCGTCTTCAGGATCCAGCCGCGCCGAAAATACCAACGGCCCACCCACATGAACGGCCACAGGATGATACCGATCAGCAGGCCAATGCCTCGGCCGATCCACTGGAATATCCGGGTGATGAAATTCACGATCGGATCTAGCATGCCGTGGCACCCCCTAGTCGGTCAGGCCGTAGAGACGGTTTCTGAACGTCTCCTTGTCCCTGAGATATGTGGTTTTCAGGACGTCGACAACATGGGACCGCCAGGCCTCGCTGAAGCCTTCATAGTCCTTGTAGAAACCTTGCTTGTTGAAGACGTACCGGGCAACGAAATCCGACGGTACGAAATCCGAGATCAACCGGTTGGTCAGCCAGGCGTCGGCATGCCTTGGTTTCGCGCGCACGACGAGGAAGCGCTGCCGAGGTTGCACATCCTCGATCCTGAGCTGACCGAGTTGGCCGATCTCACGCTTGGCGGCATTCAGGAAGGGGAAATCGCCGTCACGGTTGATCGTTGAAGCATTGTTGTGGATCCACGTCTGCAACCAGACCTTGTCGACACTGGACAGATTGCGATCCGGATCGGACTGCCAGATCAGGTTGCGCACCACCATTTCGGCGCGGTGCTCGAGATAGCCTGAGCTTTCGATCCACGAGGCGCGCGGCAGTTCGATACGGCCGCTCGAAGCGAGGAAACGGAAGACGGCGTCAGGATCCTTGATCGACAGGTAGCTCACCTGCCATGGCCGGGAGCGCCGGAATCCCGGTGCGGCAGGGTCGCCGATGACGGTGGTCACATCGGGGTCGACGAAAACGTAGAGCCCGCCGAAATGGCTTGTCCAATAGGCGTTGTGGCGGAAAATGACCTGGTCGGGCACCAGCGCGTTTTCGCGGATGTCGCCG
The DNA here is from genome assembly GCF_042739655.1 of Mesorhizobium sp. NPDC059025. NCBI lineage: Bacteria > Pseudomonadati > Pseudomonadota > Alphaproteobacteria > Hyphomicrobiales > Phyllobacteriaceae > Mesorhizobium > Mesorhizobium sp. NPDC059025. Next base: position 2,274 of record NZ_JBHYIM010000003.1, read on the forward strand.
GTGACCTTGGCCAGTTCCACCATGCGCTCCAGCATCTTGTTGTCACGCCAGGCGTCGGGTTCCTGCTTCAGTCGGTCGACCAGCGTGCCCAGTTCCGAAGCCTTGCCGAGAACGTCCTCGGCCGAAAGGACACGGAATTCCACCTGGTTGATGGAAAGCAGGTCCTCGATGTCGTTCACCGTCGAGACCGAATCCTCTATCTCACCATAGATGACGTCCTTGATGGTCAGCGCATCGATGGCGCGGCTGTTCTTCGACATGAACTCGAACATCAGCTGCGAGGTGTTCGAGAATGCCGTGTGCACCACCGGCAAGTCGATTTGCGACGGGGTCAGGATGATGAACCGGCGATTGATACCGTTGGGATCGAGATAGTCATAGTCGCCGCATTCCTCTGCGATCTCGGGCGAGAAGCCGGTGCGGTCGACGTGAAAGCTCTTCAGCCTGGTCGGCTTGAAGCCGAACGCCTTCAGCGCCTTGTTGTAACGGTCGATGAGATGCAACTCGTCGATCGGCAGCAGGCGGCCGTAGATGAGCTCGTTGTCGCGCAGGAGGTCCATCAGATTTGAGGGCCCAGTGTCATATCCAACATGGTGGCCGGTATTCCGAAGGCCAACATCCATTTGGCATATTGCCAAAACAGCACGAGCGCTGCTTTGCAGAAGCGGAAAAAATTGGGGTTGGCGCCTGTCAACTCCATAGGCGTGCCACGAGCGGACATGTAGGCGACAGTGAACTCCTTGCATGCCTCGCGATTGCGATATGTCGCGACAGCAAGCACGATGAGAAGCATGAAAAACATGTTCTGCCGGACATAGTGCATGTAAAAATCTGACATCGCGTCCATCAGTTTGCCCACAGCCCCTTCTTCTTCAATTCCTCCATTTCCCTGGCTGCCCGTTCGCGCAGGCGGGCGTCGCGCAGCAGCCTGTCGACCGCGGCATCATCGGACTTGTCGGCGTAGCGGAATTCGGAATCGGCGTAGCGGTTGATCTCCTGCATGATAACGTCCATGTCGAACGGACGGCGCAACTCCTCGATCATCGCCTTCTTGTCGTCGTAGCTCTTGTGCATGAAGGCTTCCGGCTTTTCGAACCACTCGTCGGGCAATTCGATGTCCATGGCACGCATCTTGATGGCGTCGGTGACGTTCTTGATGGCGCGGCCGGTAAAGCGCGGCTCGGCCTGCTTGATCAGGTGCAGGTAGCTGCCGACATCTTCCAGCGTCTTCGGTTCGCCGCTTTCCTTGATGAAGCGGTCATAGACTTTCAGCAGCCCGTCCTCGTGCGGCTTGTCATGGCCTTCATAGGCCTCCGCCACGGCGCGCTGGATCTCCTGGGCGGCATAAAGCTTGTGGTCGCCGAGCGGAATCTTGTGGTTCTTGCCGGCAAGCAGCACGAAGATGTCGATATAATCGTCGCGGGTCTGCGGGCCGTCGACCAGCCAGCGGGCGCCGGCGCGCTGGCGCAATGCGTCGTCGACATTTTCGGGATAGTTGGAAAACATGCCGAAGGCGCAGTTGCCGCGCACCACTGTCCCGGCGCCGGCAAAGGCGTCCATCAGGACGCCGGTGATTTCCTGCTGGCCGGCGGAAGCACGGTCGTCGGAACGCTTGGCCGCCACCTGGTCGATATCGTCGATGGTGCCGAAGCCGATCGCGCGCGGATTGAGCACATTGTTGATGAATTGCCGGCAGTTCTGGCCGGACTTGCCCTGGTAGGACGAGATCTGGTCGACGCCGAAATTCTCGTAGGCGAAAGCATAACCGGCGACCTTGCAGTAGTCGTTGACCAGGCCGGCGATCATCTGGATCAGCGTGGTCTTGCCGGTGCCCGGTGCTCCGTCGCCGATGAAGGTGAAAAGGAAGCCGCCGAGTTCGACAAACGGGTTCAGCTCCCGGTCGAAGTCGTAGGCCATCAGCATCTTGGCCAGCTTCACCGACTGGTATTTGGCGATGTGATTGCCGACGACCTCTTCGGGCTTCTTGAAGGTCATCACAAGCGGTTTCGACTTCTTGCCGGGCGCGACATCGAAGCCGTCGATGGTGAAGTCGTCGGTGTCGATGCGAAGATGTGTGTTCTCGAAGGCCCCAAGCCCGTCGAAGCGGGCCTTGCGTGCAAGCAGGCCATCGATGGCGACGCGCGCGAAGCTCTTCGCACGGGTCAAGAGATCGGCGTCGTCCCTGGTACCGGCGAGCGCCCTGTCGAGGCCTGCAACAAGAGATTTCACCGCATCCTGCGGCGTGTCGAACAGAAAGTCGGGTTCGGCAATGTCGTTCGGCGCCTCACCATCGCTGTCGATGAGCTGAGCCAGATAGGAAGCAAAAGCGAAAGCGGCGACATAGGCGGAAGCGGAAAGCAGCTTCTTGAATTGCGTGGCTGGGTCACCCTCGAGCGGCGAACGCGCGTTTTGTGCCTGCAGGCCTTCAAGGTCGGTCGAGCGCGCAAAGATGTCCGAAACCGCCAATGCCACGGCAATGCCGCGTCGAGCACGGTAGAGCAGCGTGTGTTGCGGGATCGACATCAACTGGTCGTCCGGCCGGATGGAGGCCACTGTCTTCTGCAATTCGACCTCGCGCGTCTTGCGCAGCGATCCGGTCGAAACCGTGGAGACGAAGCGGCGACCCGTGCCGGCAAGCGCAGTGCCGGATTCGCCGGACGAATCCTCCAGTACGACGATGCGGTTGATGAAGCTCTGCGCGGTCGCGCGGTGCTTCTCGATGTCGGCCTCGGGAATGGTGGTAAGCCCGGTGTCCATTCGATCCCTCGTTACGTAGTCTCGGTCAGGCTCGTTGTTGTCGTCGCATGATCCAGTTCTGAAAAGCCTGGGCTTGCTTAGACGTCCGAAATCACCCGCCCGCCAGACAGGATGTGCACCTTGTAGCCGTTGAATATCTTCTGGGCTTCGCCGGCCGCATAGAGCGCCTGATAGGCTTCATGCGGCACGAGCGCATGGTTTTCGAAACTGGAAACGCCCTGACGCGTCGCTTCCAGGTCGTCGGTGTTGATGAAGAATTCCTGAGTGGTCTTCTCGCTGGAGAAAAGGCCGCGGCGGCCGGGCTTTTCGCCTTTCGAATAGACCTCCTGGATCGTCCAGGTGAGCAGCCAGGCGTTTTCCGGCTTGCGCACCTTGGCCAGCACCTCGGTCACCGTCGAGTTGTTGTCGGTGATGCCGGCGGAATAAAAGGGGCCAAGAACCACGCGCCGCAACTGCTTGGGATGCAGCGGCTCGAAATCCTTGTCGAGATTGACGGCGATCGTCAGCGGAGACAGCGAATAGGACGAGTTCTTTTCGGTGAAGTCGTCAAAGCGCCGTGCGAGATCAGGGTTCAGCAAGCCGTCCACGGGCAGCGGGATCTCGACCTTTTCATTGAGTCGACCATCCTTGCCGACCAACTGGCGCACGACGTCATCAGAAGAATCCTCCACTGTCACCATATAGACCAGCGGCAGGTTGGCGGTGCCGTCGAAACTTGCCCAATGCACCAGATAATAGGGCAGGCCGGACTTCGGATTGACCGAGACCTTGGCGGTCTGTGCCAGCGTAAAGGGACCAAAGGTCTCGCCGCTCTTGATGTCTTCCAGGTAAAGCCGCTCCGCCATCGACTTCTGCAGCGTCGTCGGAAATTCCTTGTGGCGCAGGATGAAGTCGGCCATTTCGGCGCGCAGTTCGCGCGCTGACGGAATGGTGGCCAGCCGGCTGTCGGCCTGGCGTCGGTCGTTCTCCAGCTCAAGCAGGTTCTGAAAGACCGGATAGCCGCTTTCGGCGCGGGAGATCTTGAAAGTCTCCATGAAGCCGAGACGGTTGCGCCAGCAGGTGAAGGACTTGTCGAGACGGCTTATGTACTCGGCCACGATCTTGGCGACGATGCCATGCCGGTAAAGCGGCGAGCGATCGTCGCGCATGAAGATCTCGAGACCGGACAAGGCGGCCGTTATAGCCGAGAAATAGCGCTCGGCCGCATCGGTTTCGATGCTCATGCCTTGGCTCCCTTCCGTGTCAGGGGAGCCAAACAATTGGTGGGGTTACAAAAAGGCATGGATGAAGGTGAACTGTCCTGCCGGGCTAGCGCAATTCCAGGAAAAGTGTGCACGGTTTTCCGTTCGGAATTGCGCAAAAACAAAGAGTTAGAGCGTTTCCGCGTTTCCTTGAAAAACGGAAACGCTCTAAGGTCAGGACTGAACATAGTTCGCTGAATTGTGCTTCTTCATGACTTCGTCGAAGCGGCGGGCAAAGGCATCGTCGGCCAGCTTCTTGCGGCGCTGGATGTCGGCGGTTGCGACCATGTTCTTCTCGTGCATTTCGAGCAGGTCGCCAATGTGCTTCTGGGCGGCGGCGCCAATCCCGGCCATCGTCTCTTCAGCGGTGGTGTCCACCTGCGAGCCCAGCGTGTTGATCTTGTGCGCGACATCCTGCTGGGCGGCCGTCTTCAACGAATCCTCCAGCGCCTTGTAGAGTACGATGCGCTGTTCGGTATCGATGGTCAGCTTGTTGATCAACGTCGACTGTGCGGCAATCTGATTGTTCAGCGAGTCCACGAAGGTCTGGAACATCGACGTATAGCGTTCCAGCGTCTGGCTGGCCGCGAGCAATTCCTGTTCCTTGGCCTGACGCTCGTTGTATTCCGTGGCGAGCTTGGTGCGGTCGCTCTCCAGCGCGGTGCGCTCCTTCTGGCTGGTCGAGGCGGCGATCTTGTTTTCGATGTCCAGCAGCAGCGGGTTCAGCTCCTGGATACGCTTCTGGACGGCCTCGAGTTCGGCCATGGTCGCCTTGCGACGTTCGATCACCTGCGAAAGGCTGGTCTCGGAGGTCTTGTAGCGCTGGTCGAGCACTTCCTTCTGCGCTTTCAGGATGCCGACGATCGTGTCGGACTTGGCCAGAAGCTCCTGCAGGTTGCCGGCGAGCGACATGTTGCGTACTCGGTCGGTACGCATGCGCTGCTTCTTCTGCGCTGAAAAGATGCCGACGAAGCTCTCCCAGCCGGTGTAGTTCTTCATGCTTTCGAATTCGGAGCCGAAGACATTGGTCGCGTCTTCAAGGCCGATAATGAGATCGGCGATGTTGGCTTCCATCGTCTTTTGCTGCTTGAGAACGTCCTGGATGCGGGCGTTCTCAATGTCGAAATTGGCGTCACCGATCTTTTGATCGGCCTTGGCGAGCGTGTCGAGCACCGTACCGGACTGCTCGATCTTTGAACGCATGTCCTCGACGACCTGCCTGGTCTTGGCGATTTCGGTGTCGAAGTTCTGCAATGTCGCCATCAGATCCCCCTAGCGGTGGCAAACCCAAAACTGCGCGTGGCAGCCTGCGGCGAATATATGTGGGGCGATTGGCGATTGAAAGACACATGCGTTGCTTTCGCTGCGGAGGTGATCGTTGCCGGCAGCGATGCACACGACAATTGCCTTTGGACTAAGGCTTTGGATCGGCTTTCAGATAGGCGATGACATTGGCGATCTCGGCATCGTCCTTCAGGCCCATGTAAGCCATCTTGTTGCCTGGAACCTTCTGTTTCGGGCTGCGCAGATATTCGGCCAGCGAGGTGTCGTTCCAGACCAGGCCCGCTGCGCCAGCGTCCTTCATGGCTTGCGAATATTTGGCGAGATAGCTTGGTGCAGTGCCGGCGGTCCGGCCAAAGACGCCCATCAGATGCGGCCCGAGCCTGTCCTTTTCCGATGTGGCGTCATGGCAGGCCATGCACTTGTTGAACACCTTCTTGCCAGCGACCGCATCACCGTCGGCGAGCGCGGGCAGGGCAAAAAGCGTGGTGAGAATGGCGATGGCTGGGCCGAGTGCCTGGCATTTCATGATCGTTCCTCGGATGGACAGTGACGCCGTCAGCGTATCAGCAGCTGCCGGCGAACGGCCATAGTACTCTTGGCCGCAGCTTGTAGCCCAAGTCGCAAACATGCGTCTCAGGGACGCGAAAAGCCGATGAAATCGTCGGGTTGCGCGCGGCCCATCTCTTCTTCCCAGTGACGACGGCAAAGCGAAACATAGATGTCCTTGCCGATCGCCACCTGCTCGCCCTGCCGGGCAACCTTGCCGTCGGGGCCGAGGCGCACGACCATCGTCGCCTTGCGGCCGCAGCGACAGATGGTGCGCACCTCGCGCAGGTCGTCGGCGATGGCCAGAAGCGCACGCGAACCGGTGAACAGATTGCCCTGGAAGTCGGTGCGCAATCCGTAACACATCACCGGAATGCCGAGCCGGTCGGCAACACGGGCGAGTTGCCAGACCTGATCTTCTTCCAGGAACTGTGCCTCGTCGATGAAGACGCAATGCACGGTGGTGTGCCCGTGGTGCTCGGCGATGCGGGCGTAGAGGTCGTCGCCGCCACGGAACATCTCCGCCTCGGCTTCCAGGCCGATGCGCGAGGAAATGAAACCCGTGTCGCCCTTGCGATAGTGGCCGGCCACGAACAGCATCGTCGTCATGCCGCTTTCGCGATAGTTGTAGGAAGCCTGCAAGAGCATGGTGGTCTTGCCGGCGTTCATGGTTGCGTAATTGAAGTAGAGCTTGGCCATGACCCTTTATGCAGAAGTTGAGGGCGGCGGGGAGAGGTGCTTTCGGACCTTCCACCAAAAAAGCTTGGCCGTGTCGCTGATCGGCCAATGCGCGCCGTCAATCGTATCTCCTGGTGCTTGAAACAACACAAGAATGGTGTTTGGCTGACACAACAAGGCCAGGCGCAGGAATCCGCTTCGCCAAACAAACACAATGGGAGAAAGTTCATGTTGCGCATGAAGTCTATCGTCGCAGGATTCGGCCTGGCTGCCTTGCTGTCCACCAGCGCGGCATTTGCCGGCGACGCCGCAAGCTGCAAGAAAGTACGCCTGTCGGATGTCGGCTGGACCGATATCCAGGCTACCACGGGCGTTGCATCCGTGCTGCTCACTGCGCTCGGCTACGAGCCGGAGGTGATCCAGCTCTCGGTGCCGGTCACCTATGCCTCGCTGAAAAACAAGGACCTCGACGTCTTCCTCGGCAACTGGATGCCGTCGATGACCAACGACATCAAGGACTATACCGCTGACGGTTCGGTCGAGACCATTTCCGAGAACCTTTCGGGTGCAGGCTACGGCATCGTCGTGCCGACCTATGTTGCCGAAGGCGGCGTGAAGACGCTGACCGACCTCGGCAAATTCAAGGACAAGTTCGAGGGCAAGATCTACGGTATCGAGGCTGGCAATGACGGCAACCGCATCATCCTCGACATGATCAAGAATCCGGCCGACAACCTGCAGGGCTTCGAACTGGTCGAATCCTCGGAAGCCGGCATGCTGACGCAGGCCGAGCAGTCGATGAAGGACAACAAATGGATCGCTTTCCTCGGCTGGACGCCGCATCCGGTGATGGGTGCCATGAAGATCACCTATCTCGATGGCATGGGTGACTCGGGCTTCGGCGCGGCGACCGTCTCGACCAATGTTCGCAAGGGCTATCTGCAGGAATGCCCGAATGCAGGCGCCTTCATCAAGAACCTGAAGTTCAATCTGGATATGGAAGGCCAGATGATGGACGGAATCCTCAAGGGCGGCAACGCCAACGACGTCGCAAAGGACTGGCTGAAAAAGAACCCGGACGCCGCAACGCCCTGGCTTGCCGGCGTGACGACCTTTGATGGTGGCGATGCTGCTGCTGCCGTGAAGAGCGCGATAGGCGGCTGACCGAAATCGCTCTAGCGGGCGACGTGATAGGGCGGCCGCCCGTCGGGGGCTGCCCTTTTTTGCAGGCTGTGACAAGATAACAATGCCCCGAGGGTGGGACGGAGGCATGACGAGGGAGGGCAGATGGATCCCGTTTCGAATTTCCTGGTCGCTTGGAAAATACCGGTCGGCTTGTGGGGAAAAGCGTTCTTCACGTTCCTAACCGACAACTTCAACACCATCTTCCGCGGTTTCTCGAACGGGCTGAACACGCTGCTCGATGGTATCGTCAATCTGCTGTTGATGATGCCGCCGGTGGTCGTCGTCCTGCTGATCGCGCTGCTCGCATGGTGGCTGCAGCGCTCGAAGGCGCTGGCGATCGGCGTTCTTCTGAGCCTGCTTTTCATCATCAACCAAGGCCTGTGGAAGCAGACCGTACAAACACTCGTACTGGTGGTGGCTGCCGCTGCCGCCTCGATGGCGATCGGCGTGCCGCTCGGCATCTGGGCGGCGCACAAGCCAAAGGTCTACAGGGTCATGCTGCCGGTACTCGACCTGATGCAGACGCTGCCGACCTTCGTCTACCTGATCCCGGTGCTTACGCTGTTTGGACTCGGCAACGCGCCGGGCCTTATCGTCACCATCATCTTCGTCATTCCGACTGCGGTTCGCCTTACCCATCTCGGTGTCACTTCGGTGCCGAAAGCGATCATCGAAGCTGGCGAAGCCTTCGGCGCCACCAAGCGCCAGCTTCTGTGGAAAGTCGAACTGCCGGCGGCGTTGCCGACCATCATGGCCGGGCTGACCCAGTGCATCATGCTGTCGCTGTCGATGGTGGTGTTCGCGGCGCTGATCGGTGCCGGAGGTCTCGGAACAGAAATCAACCGCGCGCTCGGTTCGCGCAAGATCGACCTCGGACTTGAAGCCGGTCTTGCCATCGTGGTGCTGGCAATCGTGCTCGACCGCATGACGCGTATCGGCGTGGGAGGCAAGAAATGACCATCGCCGTCGATTTCAAGAATGTCGACATCGTCTTCGGCCCGGATACGCGCGATGCGCTGGCGATGGTCGACAAGGGGGCGACCCGCGCCGAGATCCTGGAGCAGACCGGCAATGTGCTGGGCTGTGCCGGAGCCAACCTCACCGTCAACGAGGGCGAAATCTCCGTCTTGATGGGGCTGTCGGGTTCCGGCAAGTCGACGCTGCTGCGCGCCGTCAACCGGCTCAACATCGTCAGCCGCGGCCAGGTGATGGTGAAGAACGGTGACGGCATGGTCGATGTCGTCTCCTGCGACGAGGCGACATTGCGCCAGTTGCGCCAGCACCAGGTGGCCATGGTGTTCCAGCAATTCGGCCTTCTGCCCTGGCGCACGGTGGAGGAGAATGTCGGTCTGGGCCTCGAGCTTGCCGGTGTGCCGGAAGCCGAACGCAAGACGCGTGTGGAAAAGCAGCTCAAGCTGGTCAACCTCGATCCATGGGCGAAAAAGTACGCACACGAGCTGTCCGGCGGCATGCAGCAGCGTGTCGGCCTGGCACGCGCCTTTGCCACCGAAGCACCGATCCTGTTGATGGACGAGCCGTTCTCGGCACTCGATCCGCTGATCCGTACCAAGCTGCAGGACGAGTTGCTGCAACTGCAGAAGACGCTGAAGAAGACCATCATCTTCGTCAGCCACGATCTCGAGGAAGCGCTCAAGATCGGCAGCACGATCACCATCATGGAAGGCGGCCGCATCGTGCAATCCGGCCCGCCGGAAGACATCGTGCTGAAGCCGGCCAACGACTATGTGCGCGAATTCATTTCCAACGTGAATCCGCTCTCCGTGCTCACCGCCTGGAACGTCATGCGCGATCGCCGGGACCTGGAAACCACCGATGATGGCTGGATTTGGCTCGACCGGCGCAAGACGACCCGGTTCAAGATCGACAGCCACGGACTGGTGGCTGCCGCGGAGCGTGACGGCAAGCCGGCGGTGTGGATTTCCTGTGCGGACGTGGAGCGCCAGCCCGACGAGGCATCGCAGGTATTCTGGGCGACACCTGGAACGTCGCTCAAGACGGTGATGCTTGCGATGCATCGTTCGCAGACAGCGCCGGTGGCGCTGTTCGACGACCAGTCGCGGTTCGTCGGCGCCATCGGTATCCGCGACGTGCTCTCGGCTGTCCTGCGACGCTAGAGCAATTCCCCGCTTCCGTGAAAACGAAAGGAACGTCGGGCAGGCCGTATCGTTTCTGAAATTCGTTGCGGGCGGGTTCCGCCGGTATTTTCGAATATAAGCATATTGTGCCAGGCTTCCTGACCCGGTGGTCCATCGGGGCAGGAGAGGCTTGCTGGCTTTGGAATGTGACCCATATCGCTCGTCCGGTCTCCTGGGAGGGAATGAGATGAGTACCCGGAATGCTCCCGCTTCAGTTCGTATGGCGTACTGGTTCTGGATTGTCGCGATCATCACAGCGCTGACCGAACTGGCGGCGCGTTTCCTGAGTGATCCACGCGGACCGATGCAGGCTCTTTCCGAGAGCGGCACCGAGCTTGCAGTCCGCACCTGTGCCTATGTGCTGCTGTTTTCGCTGGCGACTTTCATGCGGCGCGGCTCGAATGTCGCGCGTCACCTGCTGGCGCTGATCTATGGCGGCCTCGGTACGCTTTCCCTGGTACTGGAACCGATCATGTGGGGCGCGGATGGAGGCGACGCACTGAACTTCCTCAGTGATGCCGGGCTGGCGATGTGGTCGATGATCATCAGCCGCGTCCTGCATCTCGTGGCTGTCTGGGGTGGCGTCATCCTCGCCTACCGCAGCGACGCCAGTGCGTATTTCCGCCGCCTGCCGGCAACACGAACTTTATAAGCGTCGAATATCCGCTTGTTGACCGACAACCGACAGCCAAGCTTTTTACCCTCGGCCTTATGTGGCGAGTGGCAGGCGAAGTTCTGTCTGAAGTCCACCCTGGGGATGGTTTGACAGATAGATCTCGCCGCCCGCGGCGCGTGCAATGTTGCGGGCGATCGTCAACCCCAGGCCGAGGCCACCCGTCTCGCGATTGCGCGATTTCTCCAGCCGGATGAACGGGCTGAACACGGCATCAAGCTTGGCCTGCGGTATGCCGGGGCCTTCGTCCCGGATGACCAGGGCAATCTGGTTGTCCGAATGGTGCAGACTGAGCTGCGCCCGCTGACCATAGGTCACCGCATTCTGGACGAGGTTGGTGACGCATCGCCTGAGTGCGACAGGTCTCGCCCTGCAGATCAACTCACGCGAAGGCAGTCCGTTGTCATCCAACGTCACTTCCGGGAAGCCATCGGCAATCGACTCCACAAGGGATACGAAATCGATGCGCTCGCTTTTCTCTTCAGCCACCTCGAAGGTGGCGAAGTCGATGACCGAGCGGGCGATGTCCTCGATATCGCCGAGGTCCCTGGCAAGGTCTTCGCGCAGCTTTGACTTGCGCAGCAGCGCAAGCCGCAGGCGCATGCGCGTGAGCGGGGTGCGCAGGTCGTGCGCCAGCGCAGCCGCCAGCTGTTCGCGGTCCTCGACATATTCGCGCAGCCGCGACTGCATCACATTGATGGCGCGCGCCGCGGTCCTGATCTCACGACTGCCGGCTTCGGATATCGCAGGACTTTTCAGATCCTTGCTGATGCGCTTCACCGCCGTTTCCATGATCCTGTAAGGTGCGGTCAGGCGGCGGATGGACCAGACCGACATCACCACCACCAGTCCGGCCATGATGCCGTAGAGCGGCAGGCTCTCCGGGCTCAGCACCGGTCCCGGCGGGATGATCGGCTCGGTGAAGTTCAACCATTGACCGTCGGAGAACTGGATCGAGGCGGTCAGCTTGTCGCTGTGCGCAAACCCGGCGGAGAGCGTGAGCAGATCCTTTTCCACCTGACCGATGTCGGTGCCTGGCCTGCGCGGCGGCTTTTCGGACTCGGTGGCTGCGTCACGCCGCACCCTCGCTTCGATGACGCCGAAGCGCGACAGGCGGCTGACCAGGATGTCTTCCAGTTCCGCCAGTTGATCGTCCTGGGCGATCGACGAAGCGACGACCGGCGTGTCCGAAACCGTCAGCGCATAGCTGGTGCTTGCCACCCCCGAAGCCATGCGCTTGCGGTCCACGGGTGTGGCCGAATAGAGCAGCTGCACGACGGCGAAGGCCCGATCGTTGAGCCGATAGTAGTCGACGACGTCGGATGCCGCGGCGCGGTCGCGCGCAACGATGTAGAGGGTTGCAACCTGGCTGACGAGCAGGCTGGCGATCACCACCAACAGGACCCAGGCCGGCAGGGTCTGAGGCAGGAATCGCTTCATTCGCTGACGGTCTCGGGAATGAACTGATAGCCGCCGCTGCGTACCGTCTGGATCAGCTGCGGCGTCTTCGGATCGTCTTCCATCTTGCGACGCAACCGGCTGACCAGGATGTCGACGCTGCGGTCATAGGCGATGGCGCCATCGCCGCCCGAAAGCTCGATGAGCTGATCTCGCGTCAGCACGCGCTGAGCACTCTTGACGAACGTATGCAGCAGATTGAACTCGGCGGCGGTCAGTTCCACCCGCACATCGCCGGGCGCCACCAGGCTGCGGCGCGAACAGTCCATGGTCCAGCCGGCAAAACGGTAGATCTGCCGAGGCGGCAGACGCTTTGCTTCGACAGCTCCGCTGTTGCGCCTCAGCACGGCCCGGATCCGCGCCAGCAATTCGCGCGGGTCGAACGGTTTCGGCAGATAGTCATCGGCGCCCATCTCAAGGCCGACGACGCGGTCGGTCGTCTCGTTGACCGCTGTCAGCATGATGATCGGGATGTCCTGATTGGCACTGCGCAGTTCGCGGCAGAGTTCGAGGCCGCTTTTGCCCGGCAGCATCACGTCGAGGACGACCAGGTCGAAATGACCACGCCGCATGATGGTTTCCATCTCGGTGCCGTCCCGAGCCACCGAGGTGCGCAGGCCGCGTTTCTCGAAGAATTCCTGCAGCAGATCGCGGATGCCCCTGTCGTCGTCGACGATGAGAATATGCGGATCGGTTTTCACTCAATACCTGTCTTCTGGACTGGTCGCTCAGCCGGCCACGTGGTCGTGATTTGCGTCATATAGGATAGGGCCGCTCAGGTGTCTTGGCCAGCGGATCGACAAAATGTCCGCAGAAACAATCCAGAAACAAAATTCAACAAACCAGAAAAACTCCTGAAAAAAATCAATGGCATAACGATAACCGCAGCGGCCAGAACACCGGTCGCGGCGCCTCGCAACAGGGAGATCAGGACCCCGCCATGCCCAGAAGTTCGTATCGATGGATGGGAGCGCTGTTCGGCATTTCGCTCGCCATGGTCGGTGCCGGACATTCGAATGCGGAAGCGGCGATCACCCGAAGCGAACGTTGCAACCGGCTAAGTCAACAGCTCGACGAGGCCATCGAAAACCACGCCCAGGCGGTGCAGGTCGCCCAGGCAAAGGCGCTTCAGAAAAAGGCGACCCGATATTGTGCCGACCACAAGCAGGCGCAGGGTATCCGGACCTTCGCCAACGCATTGAAGCTCCTCGGAGTGACACCGGACGATTCCAGCCAGTGAAGCTCGAAATCCAGCCTGCGAACAAAGGAAAGTTGATCATGAAAAAGACCCTTCTCTCCGCTCTCGGCCTCGCCGTCGCTCTCGCCTTCTCGATGCCGGTTCTCGGCACCTCCGCCGCCAACGCCGCTTCGGCGACCGCGACGACCACGACGACCGCCCCTGCGGCTGCCCCGGCGGCTACCGCCACCACGACTGCCAAGAAGCCGGTCGAGAAGATGGCGGTCAAGAAGGTGAAGAAGCACAAGAAGGCTGCCAAGAAGGCCGAAGCCAAGAAGACGATGTAATTCGTCCTGGCGACCTCGAGGCCGTCTTCGAACCCCCTCACGAAGGCGGCCTTGCAATCCAGAGCGTTTCCGTTTTTCACGGAAATGCGGAAACGCTCTAACCCTTTGTTTCTAAGCAATTCCAGACGGAAAACCGCTACGCACTTTTCCTGGGATTGTTCTAAAACCCGCCGTGGCCATGCGGGCCCCTGCGGAAAGGCGCTTCGACGCGCAGAACGGGTCACGCCCGATTGGCCGCCCGCTGTTCCGCCCCAGCACCAGGGTTCTTGAAGACCGCTGGCAGTCGGCCCTCGGCCGTGCCTCCGGACAGGCCCGCGCAACAAGGAACAACTCCCATGAAGAAGTCCATCCTTTCAGCTCTCGGCCTTGCTATGGCGCTTGCCTTCGCGGTTCCTGCCCTCGGGACTGGTACGGCAAATGCAGCCGAAGTCGCCAAGCATGTCGTGCACAAGAAGCATCACCGTCATCACAGCGTCGCGCCCAAGAGGCATCACGCAAGCAGGCATCACGCCCGTAAGCATCATCGGCATCATGCCCGTCGGCACCATGTCCATATGGCCGCAAAAAAGGCTTGAGCCTCAGCGTCGACGGCAAAAGAGAAAGGCCGCCTCCGGTATCCGGCGAGCGGCCTTCCTTTTATCGATGGCCGATGCGCGTTATTGTTTCGGCTGCCCAACCGCGAGAGACTGCTTGCTCTCGTCCTACCGGCCTTCGCGATACCACATGCTACCCATCGCCAGGAGCAGCAGACCCAACCCAAGGAAGCCGCCGAAAAGCGGGACACGCGAGACTGCTTTCAGCACGCTGTCATTGGTGGTCCTCAGCCCGATCCAGTCACGACCTGCCGCTTCAGCCTGGTCCCTGATCGGTACGATCGAGGGCAAGGCAACATCAGCGCCGGTCCCGGCGGCCACGCGCCGCACGCTGCCGCCGGTGGCCTCGGCTGCGGGTTTCAGGATGTTCTGCGTCGAAACCACGTCGCCGAATTCCGGTGCGTTGACGGGACCGACATGTGCCAGTGCGGTGAGATCGCCGCTGGCGACCTGATAGAGGCCGATCTCGCTCACTTCGATGCTGCCGCTGAAGATGCCGGGTTCCGACTTCTGCAACTTGATCGTCAGCGCCTTGCCGGATGGGGTGATGATCCGCGCACTGCCGGGATCCTCGCTCATGGTCTGGCGACGGACTTCGAGCGTCATGCCTCGACCTTCCGTCGTCAGGCGTTCCTCTTCGAGTTCCGGCTCCTTCATCAGCCAATGCGCGATCCGGCGGTAGAGTTGCACATAGGGGCCGCCGCCTTCGAAACCGCGTGCCCACAACCAGCCCTGATCGGACAGCAGCATGCCGACGCGACCCTCGCCCTTGCGGTCAAGCACCAGCAATGGGCGATCGTCGGCGCCCTTCATGACAACCTCGCCTTCGGGTCGGTCGATACCGATGGTACGGAACCAGCGCCCCCAGCGTGGTGGGTTGAGCTCGGAGCCCTCGAGGCCGCGCGTAACGGGGTGCCGTTGGCCGAGATCGGTCAAGCGCGGGTAGAAAGCCTTGTCGATTACTTCACCCGTTGGCATGCCCGGCAAGGCCCCCATCAGGGGGGTGCGTGCGATGGTTGCCTGGCCGCCATATTCCGGACCGGCGGCGATGAGCAGGGCGCCGCCCTTTTCGACATATTCCGTGATGTAGTCGTAGTAGAGGGTCGGCAGCACATCGCGGTGCTGATAGCGATCGAAAATGATCAGATCGAACTCGTTGATCTTTTCGACGAACAACTCGCGGACAGGAAAAGCGATCAGCGACAGCTCGTTGATCGGCGTTCCATCCTGCTTTTCCGGCGGCCTCAGGATGGTGAAGTGAACCAGATCCACCGAAGCGTCGGATTTCAGCAGGTTGCGCCAGGTGCGCTCGCCGGCATGCGGCTCTCCGGAAACGAGCAGCACGCGCAGATTCTCGCGGATGCCGTCCACCAGCGCGATCGTGCGGTTGTTGACGTCGGTGAGTTCGCCGTCTTCCTTGGGAATGGCAAGCTCGACGATGTTGCGACCCGCGGTCGGGACCGTGATCTGCAGCGGCATTTCCTGGCCGACGAAGGCGCGTTCGACGGCCACCTGCTGGCCGTTGACGGAAACGCGCACTTCGACCGGACCGGTCTGGCCGTCGGTGGCGATGACGCGGTAGGTCATGTCGAGCGGTTTGCCGACAAGTCCGAAGCGGGGCGCCTTGTCGAAGCGGACACGACGGTCCTTCTCGCCCTCCTGGCCGGTGATCAGCGCATGCAGCGGCGCGTTGAGTTCCGAACGTCCGGCCGGCACGTCGTGCACTTCGCCATCGGTGATCATGACCGCACCGGCAACACGCGACGGCGGCACGTCGCGCAGTGCGCCGTTCAAGGCGGAGAACAGTCGTGTTTCGGTACGATCTTCGGCTGCTCCACTCTTGCCCGCTTCGACAACACGCACGTCGAATTGCTTGAAACGGGCAATCCGTTCCTTCAGGCCGGCAAGGGCTGCGTCCGTCTGTGCCTTGCGATCGCCGATATCCTGGCTCTGGCTGCGGTCGACGACGACCGCCACGACGCTTTTCAAGGCTTCCCGTTCTTCATCGAGCAGAACAGGGTTCAGGAGAGCAAGCGCAAAGGCGGCGAGCGCTGCAAGGCGCAGAAAAGCGCCGCGCTGCCGGAACCACAGACCCGCACCTGCGATAAGCGCCAGCGGTGCCAGGATCGCCGCCAGGAGCGGCCAGGAGAGCAGGGGTTCTAACGCCACCGACCAGTTCATGTCACTGCCCAAGTCTTTGCAGCAGATCCGGTACGTGGACCTGATCGGATTTGTAGTTGCCCGTCAGCATGTACATCATGATGTTGACGCCGGAGCGGAAGGCAAGTTCGCGTTGCATCGGGTCGGACGGCACGGTCGGCAACAGCGGGCTGCCGCTGGCATCTTCCGCCCAGGCGCCGGCGAAATCGTTGGCGGTGATCATGATCGGGGTGACGCCGTCGCCCGTTCGCACCGGCCGGTTGTCGGGATTTGTCGCTTCCAGGGAAGCCTCCACCCACAGCGGGCTGCCCGCGAAACGACCCGGGAAATCGTTGAGGATATAGAATGATTTGGTCAGGACGTGATCGGACGGTACCGGTTCCAATGGCGGCACGTTGAGATTGCCGAGGATTTCGCGCAGGCGCAGGGTTGCCGGACTGGTCGAGGTTTCGATCGACGCCGCGTACTGGTCGCGCGTGTCGAACAGGATCGTCCCGCCATTCTTCATGTATTCGTCGATACGGGCGATCGCCGCTTGTGACGGTACCGGAACATTGGCGTCGACCGGCCAGTAGATGAGCGGATAAAAGGCCAGGTCGTCGCTCTCAACGTTGACACCGGTTGCTTCTCCAGGTTCCAGGGCCGTCTTTTCGCGCAGAAACCGGGTCAACCCCGCCATGCCGGCCCGGCTGACGGAATCGATGCTGGAGTTGCCGGTCAAGACATAGGCAAGACGCGTGACCGAGGTGGCCTCGATTGCCTGCTGGTCGTCCGGCTTGGCGTCGTTCGCCGACGCAGGCGGAACCGGCAGGAACAGCGCAGGAAGAATGATCAGTGCGACGGCCGCCGTGGTGATGCGCCTGGCGTTCCGGCGCCAGAGGCCGGCAAGCCACAGCACGATGAGGCCATCGAGGATCAGCAAAGCGAGCGCAGCGAACAAGAGCGGGCCTTTCATATCGCGTGACTCGTCGACCGCGTAGCTCTCGGCGACAACCGGCACCGATGTCGCCGGCCTGGCGATCGGCGTCAGCGTGGCGTCGGCAGTGAGCAGGTTGTGCGCGAACACGCTATCTTCCGTGCCGTAAAGACCAGGCGGGTTCTCGATCGTCACGGCAAGCGGTCCTTTGCCGGTCTGCAGCGGTTTTGCATCACCATTGGGAGGCTCGATCTGCCCGTCGGCGGCGATCATCCGGTATGGCGGCAAAGAAGCAGCCGATCCGCTTTCCACGGTCCCCGCTGCACCCTGATTGCGTGAAAGCTGGACGATCGCCCGCAGCATTTCCACGAAGCTTCCGGAGATCGGCAGGTTCGACCAGGTTGCCGCTGGCGTGATGTGGAAAAGCACGACGACGCCCTTGCCGCGGCGATCCGCCGTCACCAGCGGGGTGCCGTCAGCCAGCGTGGCCCAGGTGCGTTCGGCAAGCGTGGGTGTCGGTTCTGCCAGGATCTGGCGGGTCACCGTGACATCCTGTGGTGGAGCGAGTTTCGCGAAGGGGCCGTTTGGCGGGAATTCGGTCACCTTCTGCGGTTCGGTCCAGGACAAGGTGCCGCCGAGCTGACGTTCGCCCAGCCGCAGTTTCACCGGCAGCAAGTCTTCGTCGTTGCCGGCGGTGAGCAGGCGCGTGCTGGCAAACCGGACCAATGTGCCGCCGTTCTGCATCCATTTGATCAACGGTTCGCGCGTGGCTTCCGGCACCGTGCCGACGTCGCCCATGACAATGACGGCAGGCTTCTGCTCGAGCAGTTCGGGAATGGCCTGCAGCAGGTCCGGACTCTTCGGCTCGATGATATCCGCCGAAGGCTCCAGCGCCCGGCGGATGTAATAGAGCGGGGAGAGGAGCTGTCTTGTGTCGTCCGTCGGCGCCTGGGAGAGCAAGCCGACACGGCGCCGTTTTGCCGTGCCGTCCAGCAACCTCACGCCAGCCGCCTGATTTTCGCCGTCGAGTGCAATGGACGCGAAATCGTTGCGCAATTCGAAGGGAACGACGATCTCGCCGGACGCCGATGTTTCGCCTGGCCGAAAAGTGATTGCAGCGTCGCCGATGCGGCGGCCCTTCTCGTCGAAAGCACCGGCAGTCACGAAGCGAGGAGTTGCACCTGACGGCGCGCGCACCGCCGTGACGCTGAAACGATCGAGGCCGTTGTCGGCCGTTGTGAGCCCGACCATGTCGAGGCGATCCGGCGTGGCCCAGACAATGTTGGCAAGCTTGCGTTCGAGCAGTGGTGCGAAGGCCTTCGCATCGTCTTTCGCGGCAAGACCATCGGTCAGCAGAGCCAGAGTTACACCGGCCTTGTCGCCGATCGTGTTGGCGACCGCGAGAAAGACGCCTTCCCGATCGACTGGCACCGGGCGCGGCCGGACCGCATTGAGGCGACTGCGCGCTTCACCGGCGCCGTAGGGGCCGATGTCCTGATTGGCCTTCTCCGATGTGAAGGCCAGGATGATCGGCATTTCCTTCTTTTCTGCGTCGTTGATCAGGCGGCCGGCGGTCGCGACACGCTTGTCCCAGTCCGGCGCGCTCGCCCAGCCATTGTCGATGACAAGCGCGAGCAGGTTGCCGCCGACGGGGATGCGTTCGCGTGGATTCCATACGGGTTCGGCGATCGCGAAGATGACGAGGGCGGCCATGACCAGCCGCAGCAGCGTCAGCCACCACGGGCTGCGGTTCGGCGTGTCATCGGATTTGAGGACCCTGGCCAGGATCCTGAGCGGTGGAAACACTTCCGTTTGCGGCTTTGGCGGCGTGAAGCGCAGCAGCCACCAGATGATCGGCAGGACGATCAGGCCCCACAACACCATCGGCGCGCCGAATGAGAGCGGAAGCCAGCTCATGCGCCGACCCTTCCGAGATGGCTGTCGTCGGAGCTCAAGGCCATATGCAGGCCGACCAGCGCTTCCGAGGCCAGGCGGTCGGTATGGTTGACGGTGTAGCTCCAGCCCAGACGTTTCGCCCAGGTGGCGACCGTCTTGCGGCGGGCGATATAGAGATTACGATACTCGTCCGCCAGGATCTCGGCGCGCCCCGCGGTCAGCTTGTCGCCGGTTTCAGGATCGGTGAATTCCGTCCGGCCGGCATAGGGGAAGGTCTCTTCGGCAGGGTCCACCACTTCGACCAGATGCGCGCGAGCGCCACGCCGCGCCAGACCATCGAGCCATTCGAGCGTCTCTTCGGCCGGATCGAGGAAGTCGCTGACCAGAACGACGTCGGAAAAGCGACGGATGCCAGAGAAATCCGGCTTTGCGGGCAAAATACTGGCCTGCGCCAGGCGCGACGCGATGCGCTCGGCACCGTTGCGATTGATGAACGGGTCGATGAGACCGGGCCAGGCGATACGCTCGCCGCTGCGCGACAGCAGTTCAGCCATGGCGAGTGTCAGCACAAGTGCACGCGATTGCTTGGAAACCTTGGCTCCCGCCGACTTGTAGAGCATTGACGACGACGGATCGGCCCACAGCCACACGGTATGGGCCGCTTCCCATTCGCGGTCGCGCACGTAGATGTGGTCGTCACGTGCCGAGCGGCGCCAGTCGATGCTGGCAATCGCTTCGCCTTCGACATAAGGCCGGAACTGCCAGAAATCCTCGCCGATGCCGCGTTTGCGGCGACCGTGCCAGCCGGCGATCACGGTGTTGACGATGCGGCGTGCCTCGATCAGCAGATCCGGCACCAGCGAAGCACGCAGGCGTCCCCTGGCCAGCGCATCCCGCGCGGCTGCTGGTGCCTGTGCCTCGCCTATCCTTGCCATCAGGCCGCTAAAGTCCCTTGGTCAGCTTGGCCACCACGTCGCGCACGCTCATGCCTTCCGCGCGTGCCGCAAAGGTCAGCGCCATGCGGTGCTGCAATACGGGCTCCGCCAGGGCCCTGACGTCGTCGACGGATGGCGCAAGGCGCCCATCATAAAGCGCGCGGGCGCGGGCACACAGGGTCAATGCCTGGCTGGCACGCGGACCCGGGCCCCAGGCGATATTCTTGTCGGTCTCGGCGTCGCCCTGGCCCGGACGGGCGGACCGCACCAGTTTGAGGATCGCTTCGACAACGCTCTCGGGCACCGGCATGCGGCGGATCAACGTCTGGATGTCACGCAGCCTTGCCGGGTCGAGCACATTCCCGGGCTTCGCTTCGTCGACGCCGGTTGTCTCAAGCAGAATGCGCCGCTCGGCTTCGATTTCGGGATAGAGGATGTCGACCTGCATCAGGAAACGGTCGAGCTGTGCCTCGGGCAGCGGGTATGTGCCTTCCTGTTCCAGTGGGTTCTGCGTTGCGAGCACATGGAAGGGAGCGGGCAGGTCGTGTCGCGCACCCGCTATGGTGACATGGTACTCCTGCATCGACTGCAGCAGCGCCGACTGCGTGCGCGGCGAGGCACGGTTGATCTCGTCCGCCATCAGCAGTTGCGCGAAGATCGGGCCACGAATGAAGCGGAAGGAGCGCTTGCCGATGTCATCCTGCTCCATCACTTCGGAACCCAGTATGTCGGAAGGCATCAGGTCCGGCGTAAACTGGATGCGGCGGGCATCAAGACCCAGCACGACACCCAGTGTCTCCACCAGCTTGGTCTTGGCAAGGCCCGGCACGCCAACCAGCAACGCATGGCCACCGGCCAGGATCGCGACCAATGTGCGTTCGATGACACTTTCCTGGCCGAAGATAACCTTGCCGACGCCATCACGGATGCGCGAGATATCGGAAAGCGCCTTTTCTGCTTCGGCGATCATCTGCTTTTCGTCGATCGGGCTTTCCTTGACCATCACGCTCATGAGGCATCGATCCTTGTCGTTGGGGACACCCGTGTTGTCGTAAACATGGGCCCCGCATCATCTCAGCGCTTATTATGCCGCGATTCGGCCGTCGCCGGGCTCTGGCCCCGAGCTTATTTGACCGTGTAAGGCTGACAAGCGCAACAACAGTGACTATTTCGTGACGATGACCGAAGCTTCCGGACAAACGCCTGACAGCCTGACCGCCGTCGCCGACGCGCGCGGGCTGGAAGCGCTGGTTGCGCGCGCGACCCGCGCCGGCAAGGGACTGCCGCCGGTGGAGCGATGGAACCCGCCTTTTTGCGGTGACATCGACATGGAAATCCGCCAGGACGGCACCTGGTTCTATCTCGGCACCCCCATCGGCCGGATGCCGCTGGTGCAGTTGTTCTCCACCGTGCTGCGCAAGGACGACGACGGCAGGACCTATCTGGTCACGCCTGTCGAAAGGGTCGGTATCCGGGTGATCGACGCTCCCTTTGTCGCCGTCGAGGTCAATGTCTCCGGCACGGGAGACGGCCAGGTCATCACCTTCCGCACCAATGTCGGCGATGTCGTCGAGGTCGGGCCGTCCAATCCGCTGCGTTTCGTGGACGAGGCCGAGACCGGCGGGCTGAAGCCCTACGTCCTGGTGCGCGGTCGGCTGGAGGCACTGGTGTCGCGTGCCGTGATGTATGAACTGGTCGGGCACGGCGAAGAGATCGATGTCGATGGCATTGCCATGTTTGCGGTGCGCTCGAACGAACAGACCTACCCGATCATGCCGGCGGCGCGGCTTGAGGAGTTGAGCAGCTGATGGATCAGCCGGTTCCTTCGTTGTTTTCGGCAGCCGATTTTCGGGCGAGAGCGGCACGCGAGGAAAACTTCATCATCCATCCGGAAGAGGATGGCGACCATCGCTTCAATCCAGGGCATCCACGCCTGAAGCGCATGGAACCGCTGCGGGATGCGGCGGTGCTGATTCCGGTGGTCGATCGGGGTGCGCAGGCGACTGTCCTGCTTACAAAACGTGCCGAGACATTGCGCAGCCATACCGGGCAGGTCGCCTTTCCTGGCGGGCGCATCGACAGCGGTGACCGCTCCGCCGAATTCGCGGCATTGCGCGAGACCGACGAGGAGGTCGGGCTCGGACGCGAGTTCATCGAGGTCATCGGGCGCATGCCCGACTATGTCTCGGGCAGCGGCTATCGCATCGCGCCGGTACTTTCGATCGTGCGGCCGGGTTTTTCGCTGACCTTGAACAGCGACGAGGTCGATGCCGCCTTCGAGGTGCCTCTCAGCTTCCTGATGGACCCGGCCAACCATCGCCGTGACAGCCGCTTCTGGAACGATCTCGAATGGTTCTTCTATGAAATGCCCTATGATGGGCAGCGGATCTGGGGTGTCACGGCCGGCATCATCCGCACCCTTTATGAAAGGCTGTATGCTTGATGAGCCAGGTCTCCATCGCAGGCAAGGCCGATTGGCTCAAAGACAAGCATCTCAAGCGGTTGCTCGAAGCACTCTCGGGCGATGGCGAGGAAGCGCGCGTCGCCGGCGGTGCGGTACGCAACGCGTTGATCGGCGAGCCCGTGGCCGACATCGATGTCGCCACCACCACCTTGCCTGACGAGACGATGCGGCGTGCCCGCGCTGCCGGGTTCAAGGCCGTGCCGACCGGTATCGACCACGGCACGATCACAGTGGTTGCATCGGGCAAGGGCTATGAGGTGACGACGCTGCGCGCCGATGTCGAAACTGACGGCCGTCGCGCCAAGGTGTCGTTCGGTCGCGACTGGAAAGCGGATGCGGAACGGCGCGACTTCACCATCAATGCTCTGTATGCCACGGCAAATGGCACGATCGTCGACCTGGTTGGCGGCATCGCCGACATCGAAGCCCGTCGGTTGCGTTTCATCGGCGATGCTGAAAAGCGCATCCGCGAAGATTACCTTCGCATCCTGCGCTTCTTCCGCTTCTTCGCCTGGTATGGGGCAGGGCGTCCGGATGCGGAAGGTCTGAAGGCGTGTGCCCGGTTGAAGGAAGGGCTCGACCAACTCTCCGCCGAACGCGTCTGGACAGAGCTCAAGAAGCTGTTGTCGGCGCCGGACCCTTCGCGGGCGCTGCTGTGGATGCGCCAGGCCGGAGTGCTGTCGCGTGTGCTGCCGGAAAGCGAGAAATGGGGCATCGACGCCATTCACGGGCTGGTCGCCGCCGAGCGCGATCTTGGCTGGCCCGCAGAAGCGCTGCTCAGGCTGGAGGCGATCGTGCCGCCGGACGCCGCGCGCATGAAAACCCTTGCCGAGCGGTTGCGCTTTTCGACCGATGAGGGGAACCGGCTGCAACGCTGGGCGCTCGCACCGGCGATCGAGGTGAAGATGACGGAAGGCACATTGGCCAAGACACTTTATCTTGGCGATCGCCAGTCTGTCGTGGACCGGTTGAAGTTGTCGCTTGCCTCGGCGCGTGCGCGCGTTGCGGCGCATGACAGTGCGGCATTGACCGACGTCGGCGGCTACGCGCGCCTGCTTGGCTTTGCGGAAAAGTGGGAAAAGCCGGTGTTTCCGATCAAAGGCGCGGATATTTCCGCCCTCGGCGTGCCGCCGGGACCGAAATTCGGAACCCTGCTCAAAAATCTGGAAGGCGAATGGATCGGCAAGGGCTTCCAGCCCGACCGCGGCGCGCTGCTCGAACGCGCCGCCGAGATGCTTGCGGATTAGAGCAATTCCAGGAAAAGTGCGTAGCGGTTTTCCGTCCGGAATTGCGTAAAACAAAAAAGCTAGAGCGTTTCATAACGGAAACGCTCTAGGGACGTTCGACGCGCCTGGTCAGGCCGCGTCGCGGACCTTGTCGATGCGCGAGCGGATCGCTTCGATCATGGTTTCACGGATGATGGTCTCGCCATGGGTCTCGCGCATGTGCTCGACGGCCCGGCGCATGACTTCGGCTTCTTCCTCGGCGCGGGTGTGCCATTCGCAACCGGGGACCAGCGAGCCGCAATGGAATTCCTTCATCGGAGTCCTCCTATCTCGTCATCTGGAACGTCCAGCATAACACGCGCCGGCCATTTTGGTTGCTTCGAAAACGGCGGAGCAGGGACATTGTGATTGCCGGGATGCGGCAGCCTAGAGCGTTTCCGCTTTTCATGGAAACGCGGAAACGCTCTAACTTCTTGTGTTTCGCAATTGTGGACGGAAACCGCTACGCACTTTTCCTGGAGGTGCTCTAGGGCCATTTCACCTGTGGCGGCAGGCTGGACAGGATGGAATTGACGTTGCCGCCCGTCTTCAGCCCAAACAGCGTACCACGGTCGTAAAGCAGATTGAATTCAGCGTAGCGGCCGCGCCGCACCAACTGCTCGTCGCGGTCGCCATCGGTCCAGTTCTCATTGAAATTGCCGCGCAAGAGGTGCTGATAGACGACCAGGAAGGCACGGCCGACATCCTGCACAAAGCGGAAGTCCGCCTCCCACCCGCCCTTTTCCTCAGTCGAGTGCAACCAGTCGAAGAAGATGCCGCCGACGCCACGCGCTTCGTTGCGGTGCGGCAGGAAGAAATATTCGTCGCACCAGTCCTTGAACCTCGCATAATCCGCGACGGTGAGGTGTTTCTCGCAGGCGAACTGCATGGCCCGGTGAAAGCGGAGCGTGTCGGGGTCATCCTGGGTGCGGCGACGCTCGAGCACCGGCGTCAGGTCGGCGCCGCCACCGAACCAGTGACGGGAGGTGACGACCATGCGCGTGTTCATATGCACGGCGGGCACATTCGGGTTCCAGGGGTGTGCGATGAGCGAAATACCGCTTGCCCAGAAGCTCGGATCCTCCTCGGCGCCTGGTATCTGTTTGCGAAACTCCGGCGAGAATTCACCGTGGACAGTCGAGGCGTGCACGCCGACTTTTTCGAAGACGCGTCCGTGCATGATCGACATGACGCCGCCACCGCCTCGGCCTTCTTCGCGTTGCCAGGGAGTGCGCTCGAAGCGTCCCGGCGCCCAGGAAGACTGCGGGCCGGTCAGTTCGTCCTCGATCGCCTCGAAGGCGGTGCAGATGCGATCGCGCAACTCCTCGAACCATGTCCGCGCGCGTTCCTTCCTGTCCTGGATGTCTGCCGGCAAGCCGACCGGTATTTCGGGTCTTTCCAACTGCCATCTCCGCTCGCGGGCATGGTTGCCCGACAAATGACTCGT
Organism: Mesorhizobium sp. NPDC059025; assembly: GCF_042739655.1. NCBI lineage: Bacteria > Pseudomonadati > Pseudomonadota > Alphaproteobacteria > Hyphomicrobiales > Phyllobacteriaceae > Mesorhizobium > Mesorhizobium sp. NPDC059025. Next base: position 27,452 of record NZ_JBHYIM010000003.1, read on the forward strand.
CTTTTTCGGGCGCGATCCCTAATCTCTTGAGACGTTGGGTCAAGGAGTTCTTTCATGCGTACTCCATCAAGACCACCGCTGGATGGCCTCAAAAAGAGGCTGGATCGGGCCCGCGCCGAGGCAACGCCGCGTGATGGCTTCCTGCGTGAGACCTTCGTCCTGCCGCGCACCGATGCCAGGCTGAAGGCCAAGGAATGGTTCGAGCGCTGGCCGAAACAGGCCTATTGGACCAGCATTGAAAGCTGGTTCGAGCGCCCTGGTGATGTGATCGAGTTCACCATTCGCAGGCTACCGGCGGCGGATTGAGCGCCGTTGGCGTGCCAATATCCGGGTGAAGGTCCTTCAAAACAGATGATCAGAGCGTCGTGCCGATAAAGCCCACTGAATTCGTCGCTTGACTTCAAGTTAACTTGAACTTTTAGAACAATGACCTTCGGGAACGAAGGTTGGAGCGATGTGTAAAACAGGCTGGGCTCTGTCGCAGAGTCATCCGGGAACAAGCCAACGGCAGCAACTTACCGAACCAGGAGGATTGAAAGCGGTCGCCAAGGCGGTCGGTGACGCATCATCCAAGCTGCCGCAGCGCTTCGCCGGCAACCATGGCCACCGAAAGCGCGACATTGAGGCTGCGAGCGCCGGCCTGCATCGGGATAAGCAGGCGGGCATCGGAGGTGTCGTGAACGGCCTCGGGCACGCCGGCCGATTCGCGCCCGAACAGCACGACGTCGTTCCTGTTGAAAATGAAATCAGTATAGGGCACTGCCGCCTTGGTCGACAGCAGCACCAGCCGGCGCGCTTCGCTTCGTCGCCAATCCTCGAAGCCCGCCCAGTCGACATGGCGGGTCAGCGCCGCCATTTCGAGATAATCCATGCCGGCGCGCCTGAGATTGCGGTCGGAGAGGTCGAAGCCTGCCGGTTCGATGATATCGACAGCAAGGCCCATGCAGGCTGCGAAGCGGAGGATTGTCCCGGTGTTGCCGGCGATATCCGGCTGATAGAGCGCGACGCGCAGACCGTGCTTCATTTCCGTGTGTTCTCAAATTCTGCCGCAGGTCCTGATCGCAAAGTGCGTGGCAGATCGGCCACAGGCATCCCGTGGTTTCGGCGATTGCTGGACTGGCGTCTGGTCATTTTCTGCGAATGCGTGTATCAGGCCGGCATTGTCAACACGAGCCGACGGAGGCGTTCATGGAAATGATGACCATGCGTAATGCACGCTTTCTCGCCTGGGGCGTATGCCCGACGGCTGGCTCGGTTCGACGTTTCTCCTAACTCTTTAGGCCCAATCGCACCGATTCCAGCCGGACCTTCCTTCCGGCAACCAAGGGAATCCTGCGATGTTTTCTCATCTGTCCAAGGGACCTCCAGTCCCGTCCGAGTTTAACCAGTCTCAACCGTTTGGCGCTCCCGGTTCGCATTCCGCCGGCGCGCGCAATCCATCTTTCGACCTGTTCTTTTCAATGGAGGACGGACCCATGTTCGATCCCTTTAAGATACCGGGCTCCCGCAGCCTGCACGACCGCAAACTGGCGACCTGGGCGTTGCTGGTCGGTGAAACCCGTTCCTCGGCGGTCCACGCCGAAATGCGTCGCAGGCCGCATCGCGGCATGCTGCCGGACGTCGACTTCTCGCGCGCTGTTCCGGTTCCGGGCCGGCCGTCGCTGGTGCGTCGTTTCATCCGGCTGCTGCGACCTCGCCTGGTAAAGACGGAATCTCCTGCTGCAGCTTTCCAGGAGGGTGAGCGTAGCGGAACCGAGCATTCCGGTGCACATATCGATGGCGCCCGTAGTGCCGGTTCGGCAATGCCACGAGCCGAAGACGATCGCGAAATCATGACCCTATCGCGCGCAGCATAAGGCTGCGCGCGATCCCATTCCTTATTAGAGTACGAAACCATGTTCCGCTGGTTTGAAAAGAAACTGAACCCGTTTCCGGCGGCAGAGCCGGTCGAGCCGCCGAATACGTTGTGGGCTTTCTGCTGGTATTTCACCAAACCGGCATGGCCGTTCGTGCTGCTGGCAACGGTGCTGATGGCGCTGATCGCCTTCCTGGAGGTCTGGATGTTCGGCTTCCTTGGTCACATCGTCGACTGGCTGTCGGCGCAGAACCGGGAGACGTTCCTGCAGACCGAATGGTGGAAGCTGGCGGGCATGGCGCTGGTGATCGCGATCCTGCTGCCGGCGGCGGTGACGCTTTCGTCCTTCAACACCTACCAGACGCTGTTCGGCAACTATCCGATGCGAATCCGCTGGCAGGTGCATCGCTATCTGCTCAAGCAGTCGATGGCCTTCTACCAGGACGAATTCGCCGGACGCATCGCCACCAAGCTGATGCAGACGGCGCTTGCCGTGCGCGAAACCGTGCTGAAATTCGCCGAGGTCCTGAACTACGTCGTCGTCTATTTCCTCGGCATGCTGTTCATCGTCGGTTCGGCAGATTGGCGCCTCGCGGCACCGATCGTGTTGTGGCTACTCGCCTATCTTGTTGCCTTGCGTTATTTCGTTCCGCGCCTCGGCAAGGTGTCGGAAGCGCAGGCCGACGCGCGTTCGGTCATGACCGGCCGCATTGTCGACAGCTACACCAACATCCAGACCGTGAAGCTGTTCTCGCATGGACGGCGCGAGTCCGACTACGCGCGTGAAGGCATGACCGAGTTCCTCGACACCGCCTACGCGCAGGGCAGGCTGATCAGCAAGTTCTACATCGTGGTGTACCTGCTGAACTCGCTGCTGCTGCTGGCTGTCGGCGCGATGGCGATCGGCTTCTGGCTGCACGAGATCGTGACCGTGGGTGCCGTGGCGGTGGTGGTGGGCCTGGTGCTGCGCCTCTACGGCATGTCGCAATGGATCATGTGGGAGGTGTCAGGCCTGTTCGAGAACATCGGAACCGTGCAGGATGGCATAAGCTCGATCTCGATGCCTCGGCTGGTCGAAGACAAGCCGCGCGCCGGTGACCTCGAGGTCAGCAAGGGCGAGATCCGTTTCGACGACATCCGTTTCCACTATGGCAAGCAGAAGGGTGTCATCGAAAACCTGTCGCTGACGGTGAAGCCGGGCGAGAAGGTGGGCATTGTCGGTCGTTCGGGCGCCGGCAAGTCGACGCTCGTCAACCTGTTGCTGCGCTTCTACGACCTGGAGGGCGGCCGCATCCTGATCGACGGCGACAACATCGCCGATGTCACGCAGGATTCGCTGCGCGCCCATATAGGCATGGTCACGCAGGACACATCGCTGCTGCACCGTTCCGTGCGCGACAACATACTCTATGGTCGTCCCGAGGCTGGAGAAGAGGCAATGCTCGAGGCCGCGCGACGTGCCGAGGCACTCGGCTTCGTCGGCGGGCTGTCGGATGCGAAGGGCCGCAAGGGCTTTGACGCGCATGTCGGCGAGCGCGGCGTGAAGCTCTCCGGCGGACAGCGCCAGCGTATCGCGATTGCACGCGTCATGTTGAAGGACGCGCCGATCCTCATCCTGGACGAGGCGACCTCCGCGCTCGATTCGGAAGTCGAGGCGGCGATCCAGGAGAACCTGTACAAGTTGATGCAGGGCAAGACGGTGATTGCCATCGCGCATCGCCTGTCGACCATCGCAGCGATGGATCGGCTGGTGGTCATGGACCAGGGCCGCATCATCGAGGAAGGTTCGCATGACGAGCTGGTCGCCAGGGGCGGACTCTATGCCCAGCTCTGGCAGCGCCAGTCGGGTGGGTTCCTGCTCCATGACGACCCCGGCCACGAACCCGCAGCCAAGATGAAGCTCGAGGTGACGGACGAGGCGGCGGAATAGACCGCGTCTCCGCTCCAGCCGGAACGGATGGGTATCCTGGGCTGTCCGAAAGACGATGCTGGGCGAGGTCCGGAACGGAAAACGAAACTATTGAGTCCCTGGGGCCTGTAATCCCCAGGGACTCAAGCCCGCATGAGTGAAGAAGATGTTCGCCAAAGTTTTCGAGTGGTTTGAGACCCGCTACTCGCCCATTGCGCTGGCTGAAGAGCGTCAGCCGCCAATGGGGCTGTGGAACTTTTTCCGCTATTTCATCATGCAGTTCCGTGCCGGTTTTGCGATGCGCATGCTGTTCGTCGCCGCCGGCGCGATCGTGGACGCGATGCTGCCGATCTTCGTCGGCATCATTGTCGGCATGCTGGCGAGTTCGGATCCGCGCAGCTTCTTCCTGGAACATGGAACGACGCTGGCCGTTATGGCAGGCGTCGTCTTCCTGCGACCGCTCACCATCGTGCTGGACGCGCTTGTGCGCAACCACGCGATCGCCCCCAACTTCATCGATCTCATCCGCTGGCAGAGCCATTGGCATGTCACACGGCAGGACTGGACGTTCTTCCAGAACGATTTTGCCGGCCGCATCGGCACCAAGGTCATGCAGAGCGGCGATTCCATCGAGATCGCCGTCAACCTGACCATCGATACCGTCTGGTATGCGGTGGTGTTCGTCGTCGTGGCCATCACCGTGCTGGCGCAGTTCGACGTCACGCTCGTCGCGGCGATCGCCGTCTGGCTGGTGCTCTATGGTGTGCTGCTCAGATACTGCATGCCGCTGATCGCGCGGCGCTCGACGGACCTTTCGGAGGAATGGTCTGTCATGAGCGGCCGCATTGTCGACAGCTACACCAACATCCTGACGCTGAAGACGTTCTCGACCGGCGAACATGAGGACAGGTATGTTTCACAAGCGGTGGTGAAACACGCCCAGACCTTCTACCGGCTGATGCGGGTGTTCACCGGCATGTGGTCGGCCTTGTTCGTCATGAATGCCAGCCTGCTCGTTGCCATCAGCTGGCTGGCGCTGGCGCGCTGGAGCGCGGGCGGAATGAGTGCCGCGGCTGTGGCTACCGCCATTCCCTTCGCGCTGCAGATTGCGGGCATCTCCTACCGGATACTGGATGCGGGCGGCAACATCTTCCGCCAGATCGGTACGGCTGCCAACTCGATGACGACGATTGCCAGGCCGATCAGAATGTTCGACAGGCCCAACGCCGAAGCCTTGCAGGTGACCAGGGGCGCGATCGAACTCGATCGTGTCAACTTCAATTATGGGCGCAAGGACGGAAAGGGCGGTCTTATCGAAAACCTGTCGCTGAAAATCGCGCCGGGCGAGAGGGTCGGGATCGTCGGGCGATCGGGCGCCGGCAAATCGACATTGGTGAACCTGTTGCTGCGCCTCTACGACGTTCAGGATGGCCGCGTCCTGATCGATGGACAGGATGTGCGTGACGTGACGCAGGAGAGTGTCCGCGCCGCGATCGGATTCGTCAGCCAGGACACCTCACTGCTGCATCGCTCCGTGCGCGAGAACCTGAAATACGGCCGCCAGGATGCGACGGACGCCGACATCGCGCGGGTTGTGGATGCAGCCCAGGTGGCCGATGTCGTCGCCGGACTGGTGGACCGCGAGGGACGATACGGCTTCGATGCCCATGTCGGCGAGCGTGGGGTGAAGCTTTCCGGCGGGCAGCGCCAGCGCATCGCGATCGCGCGGGTGGTTCTGAAGGACGCACCGATCCTGATCCTGGACGAAGCAACCTCGGCACTGGATTCGGAAGTCGAGGCGGCGATCCAGGAGAACCTGTATCGTCTGATGGAGGGCAAGACGGTGATTGCCATTGCTCACCGACTCTCGACCATCGCGGCGATGGACCGGTTGGTGGTGATGGATCAAGGCCGTATCATCGAGCAAGGCTCCCATGACGAACTGGTCGCCAGGGGTGGCATCTATGCCCAACTCTGGCAGCGCCAGTCGGGCGGCTTCCTGCTGCGCGACGATCCTGCACAGGAGCCTGCCGCCGTCACGAATGCGGGGGTGGTCGAAGAGGCGGCGGAGCGATGACATAGGGCGTTTCCGTTTTTCACGGAAACGCGGAAACGCTCTAAGTTTTTGTTTTCGTCGCGTTTTGTAACGCCAAGTGATTCCACTTGGCTACAAAATGCTCTAGGGCGCCAGGCGACTGTATGCGACAGGAGACGGCACATCCGTCGCTCCGATCCGCGCCGAAGGTCGCTCTCGCGAAGACGTGAATCGGAACAAAAGGATGCGCGTGGCAATTGATGCCTTGATTCAGGTTCCTGATGCCAAGAGTGAGGACACCGATACGTGACCAGCGGACGTTTCCGTGACCGCATCTGGCGTTCCGTCGAAGGTGCCATCGACCCGTTCAGCGATACGGATCGTGAAGTGCTGCCGGCGGACGCCTGGCGGTTCATTCTCTACTTTGCCAATCAGGCCAAGGGCGCCTTTGTGCTGCTGCTGATCACCGGTGGCCTGGCCGGTGCGGTGGATGCAGCCATGTACTGGTCGGTCGGCTGGCTGATCGACCTGCTCGACAAGTCTTCACCCGCCACCCTGCTTGCCGATCACTGGCCGGCGCTGGTCGCGCTGCTGTTGCTGATCCTGGTCGTACGCGCGGTCATCATGATTGCTTCGGCGGTGGTCGAACAGCAGGTGGTGGTGCCCGGCTTCTACTCGATGGTGCGCTGGCAGGCATTCCGGCGTGTGATCCAGCAGCCCTATGGTTTCTATCAGAACGATTTCGCCGGCCGCATTGCGACCAAGATCATGCAGGGCGGCGAAGCTGTCGGGGATTTCATCATCAACGTGCTGCAGACGATGTGGTCGTTCCTGACTTTCCTGATCCTGGCAATCACCATCCTGATGTCGCTGGATCCCCTGATGGGCGTCGTCGTGGCGTTGTGGTTCGCGGGCTATGCCGCCATCGTCTGGTTCCTGCTGCCGGAAATGCGGCGCGCCGGCCGCGAGACCGCCGACCAGCGCTCGGTCTTCAACGGGCGCCTTGTCGACGCCTTCACCAACATCGTGGCGGTCAAGCTGTTCGACAGCGGCAAGCGCGAGCACGCCTATATCCGCGACGGGCTGGAAGGCTTCCTGACTGCGGTGGTGCGGCTGACGCGGGCGATCACCACCGTCCGTTCTTCGGTCGCCGTCCTCAACGGCATCATGATGAGCCTGATCGCCATCATCGCTGTCATGAACTGGACGTCGGGCCACATCTCGACCGGCGCGATCGCCGCAGCACTCGGTCTCGTCTTCCGGCTGAATCAGATGTCGGGCTGGATGATGTTCAACATCAACGGGCTGGTGCGCAACTACGCCACCGTGCAGGATGCCACGCGCACGATCTCGGTGACGCCGGCGATCCGCGATGCCGAGGATGCCGCGGTGCTGCCGCGTGCCAGCGGCGACATCCGTTTCGAAAATGTCTCTTTCCACTATGGCAAGGAAGGCGGCGTCATCGACAATCTGAGCCTGCATATCCGTCCCGGCGAGCGCGTGGCGATCGTCGGACCTTCGGGGGCCGGCAAGACGACGATCGTCAACCTGATGCTGCGGCTGTTCGATGTCGAAAAGGGCCGTATCCTGATCGACGGTCGCGATATCCGCGACCTGACCCAGGCTTCGCTGCGCGCGCAGTTCGGCGTGGTCAGCCAGGAAGCGATGCTGATGCACCGCTCGATCCGCGACAACATCGGCTATGGCCGCGAGGGTGCTTCCGAAGCGGAGATCGTGGAGGCGGCCATGCGTGCTGCCGCGCATGACTTCATCGTGGATGTCGAGGACCCGCGCGGCCGCAAGGGGTACGAGGCGCAGGTCGGCGAACGCGGTGTCAAGCTTTCCGGCGGACAGCGGCAGCGCGTGGCGATCGCCCGCATGATGTTGAAGGATGCGCCGATCCTCATCCTCGACGAGGCGACATCGGCGCTCGATTCGGAGGTCGAGGCGGCGATCCAGGACAATCTCTATCAGCTGATGGAGGGCAAGACCGTGATAGCGATCGCGCACCGGCTGTCCACCATAGCTGCCCTCGATCGCCTGGTGGTCATGGACAAGGGCCGAATCGTCGAAGAGGGAACCCATGAGGAACTGGTCGCCGCCGACGGCCTTTATTCGCGGTTATGGAAGCGGCAGTCTGGCGGCTTCCTGTTCGGCGGCGACGACTCACTGGACGCCGCAAGCGCAGCGGAGTGAGTTGTCATGGCATCCGGCAGGTATCGGGCGACATGTGAAAGGGTGAATCATGACGCTTAGGCCTCCTTCGGGTTACTCGGGCTCCTCCAGCGGTTCATTGGCCGAGGCGATGTTCGATGCGCTGGGGCACGAGGTGCTGGCGGAGAAGGCTGCAGCGCTTGGCCGAGCGGGTGAACGTGCCGAAAAAGCACTGTTGCAGCTTAAAAACCATGCCGGCGACGAGGCAGACAGGGCAAAGTTGCTCAAGGAGACGGCCGGTTTGGTCTATGCCTGGTTCATCCAGCGTGAATTGTGCGGTTTCCGGCGCCATGACGCGGTGATCCGAGATCTTCAGATACCACGCGAAGTGCTCGTCAGGCTGGGGGCGGCATAGGATCATTTTCCGGCGCGGCATTTCTCCCCGCGACAATCTGCCCTGTAGTCTTCACCCGACTGGACAAAAACGGGCCGCACGCATAAACCGAAATCCAAATGCCGGAGGAATTCGCTAGCCTGTTGCCATGCGCTGTCGGGCGGGTGCGGATTGAGCGGGAATGCTCAAGCGGGACAGGGGCTCGCCTTTCGGTACGGAAGAGGCGAAAGGACCAGGCAGCCGTGAGCGCAACCGACGAAACCCATGATCCCAATCGCCGTGATTTTCTTTACATAGCCACCGGCATGGCCGGCGTGGTTGGCGCGGCCTCGGTCGCATGGCCGTTCATCGATCAGATGCGTCCCGATGCTTCCACGCTGGCACTGGCTTCGGTCGAGGTGGATGTGTCCTCGCTGACGCCCGGCATGTCCCTGACGGTGAAGTGGCGTGGCAAGCCCGTCTTCATTCGCAATCGCACGCCGGAAGAAGTGCAGGCCGCGCAGGAGGTCAAGCTCGAACAGCTGAAGGATCCGCTTGCTCGCAACGCCAACCTTCCCTCGGATGCCACAGCCAATGACATTGACCGCTCCGCCGGCAAGGGCAAGGAGAACTGGCTGGTGATGATCGGCGTGTGCACCCATCTCGGCTGTATTCCACTTGGCCAGCAGGGTGAATATGGTGGCTGGTTCTGTCCGTGCCACGGCTCGGTCTACGACACGGCGGGTCGCATCCGCCAGGGACCGGCACCCGAGAACATGGCTGTTCCGGTCTTTTCATTCATCTCCGATACCAAGATCCGCGTCGGCTGAGGCAGGGGGACATTTCCATGAGCGAGGGACACTCGACCTATACGCCAACGACTGGTCTTGGACGCTGGTTCGACGCACGCATGCCGCTGCCGCGGCTTGTCTATGATTCCTTCATCGCCTATCCGGTGCCCCGCAACCTGAACTACATGTGGACGTTCGGTGGCATTCTGTCGATCATGCTGGTGTCGCAGATCATCACCGGCATCGTGCTGGCGATGCATTATGTCTCCGACACGAGCCTCGCCTTCGGTTCGGTCGAAAAGATCATGCGCGACGTCAACAGCGGCTGGCTCTTGCGCTACATGCACTCCAACGGTGCGTCGTTCTTCTTCATCGCTGTCTATCTCCACATCTTCCGCGGTCTGTACTACGGCTCCTACAAGGCCCCGCGCGAATTGCTGTGGGTGCTGGGCTGCATCATCTATCTGCTGATGATGGCGACCGGTTTCATGGGGTATGTGCTGCCGTGGGGTCAGATGTCCTTCTGGGGCGCCACCGTCATCACCGGCTTCTTCACCGCCATTCCGTTGATCGGAGACTGGATTCAGCAGCTTCTTCTCGGCGGCTTCGCGGTCGACAATCCGACGCTGAACCGCTTCTTTGCACTGCATTACCTGCTGCCGTTCATGATCGCCGGCGTCGTCGTGCTGCACGTCTGGGCGCTGCATGTCACCGGACAGAACAACCCGACCGGCATCGAGGTGAAGTCGAAAACCGACACCGTTGCCTTCACGCCTTACGCGACCGTCAAGGATGCGCTGGGCATGGTGGTGTTCCTGCTGGTGTTCGCCTACTTCATCTTCTACATGCCGAACTATCTCGGCCATCCGGACAACTACACGGTTGCCGACCCGCTGAAGACGCCGGCCCACATCGTTCCGGAATGGTACTTCCTGCCGTTCTACGCGATCCTGCGCGCCATCACCTTCAACATCGGGCCGATCGATTCGAAACTTGGCGGCGTGCTTGCCATGTTCGGTGCAATCGCGATGCTGTTCATCCTGCCATGGCTGGATACCTCGAAAGTGCGCTCGGCGGTCTATCGCCCTTGGTACAAGCTGTTCTTCTGGCTCTTCACCGCAAATGCCATCTTCCTCGGCTGGCTCGGTTCGAAGCCGGCGGAAGGCTGGTATATTCCGGCCATGCAGGGCTCGACGCTGTTCTACTTCGCCTTCTTCCTGGTCGTCCTGCCGGTGCTCGGCCTGATCGAGACCCCGCGCCGCCTGCCCAATTCCATCACCGAAGCGGTGCTGGAAAAGAACAAGGCGGGTTCGGGGCATCCCGCTGGTGCGACTGCCGCGCCGGAAACCAAGGGCTGAGCGACAAGAGAATCCAGGGGATATTGGTATGAAGAAGATTCTCATTTCGCTGGCTGCGGTTTCCGCACTGCTCGTCGGCGCGGCCGCCTACGCCGAGGAAGCCGGTAAGGCAGGTGAGGCCTCGCACGCGGCCAACCCGACCCATTTCCCGATCCATGAACCGAAGGAAATGAAGTGGACCTTCGCAGGGCCGTTCGGTACCTACGACAAGGCACAGCTGCAACGTGGCCTCAAGGTCTACAAGGAAGTGTGCTCGGCCTGCCATTCGATGAAGCTGGTGGCTTTCCGCACGCTTTCGGACCTCGGTTATTCCGAGGCGCAGGTGAAGGCACTGGCCGCCAGCTACACCGTGCAGGATGGCCCGAACGACGCCGGCGAGATGTTCGAGCGTCCCGGTCTGCCGTCCGACCACTTCCCTTCGCCCTATCCGAACGACCAGGCCGCCGCGGCAGCCAATGGCGGTGCGGTTCCGCCGGACATGTCGCTGCTCGCCAAGGCGCGCGGTCTGACGCGCGGGTTCCCGCAGTTCGTCATCGACATCTTCACACAATATGCCGAAAGCGGGCCGGACTATATCCATGCGCTGCTCAACGGCTATGACGAGCAGCCGCCGGCGGGCATGAAGATACCGGAAGGCACCCACTACAATCCGTATTTCAATGCGGGTGTGTCGCTGAAGATGCCGAAGCCGATTTCGTCCGACCAGGTGACTTATGACGACGGTACGGCGCAGACAGTCGAGCAGTACTCGGAAGACGTCACCGCGTTCCTGATGTGGGCGGCCGAGCCGAAGTTGGAAGATCGCAAGAAGACCGGCTTCCGTGTCATCGTCTTCCTGCTGCTGTTTGCGGTGCTGATGTATCTGACCAAGCGCAAGGTCTGGTCGAACGTCGCGCACTAAGCGACGTCATACGCTGTTCAAAAAGGGTCGGCCTGTTCGTTCAGGCCGGCCCTTTTGTTTGCGAATTGCGTCACATGCCTGTCACCGCATGGGAAGAAGCTCCACCATCCCACTCGACAGGATGGTCCCCATGCGCAAAACGAGCTTCCTCGCCGGCTTTCTCCTTCTTGTCCTGACCACCACCGGTCAGGCTGAGGACGCCAAGCCTTTCATCACCAATGCCGATGTCGATCTGACCGCGATTCTGCCGCCGCCACCGGCCAACGATTCCGCCGCAACCAAGGCGGAGCTCGCCGAGGTCTTGACGCTGCAGCTCACGCGTACTCCCGAAATGGAAGCGCGGGCCAAGGCTGACGCCGAAGAAAATGTCTGGCGTTTTACCGATGTCATGGGGCCGAAGTTCACCAAGGAAGCGTTGCCGAAGCTCGATGCTTTCTTTGAACGGGTCGTGGCGACCGAAGGTGCCGTCGTCGATCCAGCCAAGGATGTCTGGAAACGCCCCCGTCCGCACATGCTGAGCGATCTGGTCAAGCCTATCGTCAAGCCGTCGACCTCGGGTTCCTGGCCATCAGGCCACACGACCCTTGGTACCATGATGGGGATCGTCCTTTCGGACATGGTTCCTGAGAAGCGTACCGAGATCATGGCACGGGCTTGGGAGTATGGTCACAATCGGGTCGTTGCCGGGATTCACTATCCTTCCGATATCGAGATGGGGCGGATCTCTGGCGCGGTGATTGCCTCCAACCTGCAGCACAATGCGGAATTCGAGACCGAATATGCTGCAGCCAAGGCCGAATTGCGGTCCGACCTGGGCATGTGAGACGGGCTGACATCGCTGCAGGAACGAGATGCAGGAGGGGGGCTGTGCTGCCCCCTTCGGCTTTTCTGGATAAGTCGCCTGCCTGATAGACACCTCCACATGCGCATGTTTACGTTGCGGCCGGGGGGCGTCGTTAGGGAGGAAAGCCGTGGCTGGTCCATCTCACTCGACTGCCGCTGATTCCGGCATGCGCGAGCGCGTCGTTCGAAAAGTTGCCTGGCGTTTGATGCCGTTTCTCGGCCTGCTTTATTTCATCAATTATCTTGATCGCACCAATATCGGCTTTGCCGCACCGCACGGCATGAACGATGCGCTGGGCTTCGACAAGGCTGCCTTCGGGCTTGCCTCAGGCATCTTCTTCATCGGCTATTTGCTGCTTGAAGTGCCCAGCAATCTTATCCTGCACAAGGTGGGCGCGCGGCGCTGGATCGCGCGAATCATGGTGAGCTGGGGCATCGTCGCCTCATTGATGGCCTTCGTGCCAAATGCGCTGTCCATGTATGGCCTACGTTTCCTGCTGGGCATCGCCGAAGCCGGCTTCTTTCCCGGCATCATTCTTTATCTGACGTTCTGGTTTCCCAAGCGGGAGCGCGCGCGAGCGGTCGCACTGTTCATGATTGCGATACCGGTGTCGTCGGTGATCGGCTCGCCGTTGTCTGCATGGCTGATCTCGGTCGGTCACGGACTGGTGTTCGGGCTCGATGGCTGGCGCTTCATGTTCCTGGTCGAAGGTCTGCCGGCCATCCTGATCGGCGTACTTTGCTGGTTCTATCTTACCGACAAGCCGCAGGACGCCGCCTGGCTGACGGCGGAAGAACGCAACTGGCTGCAGAATGAGATGGACACGGAGCATGCGCAGACGAGCCAGCGCTATCACTATCCGCTCAGAAAGGCGCTGACGCAGCCTCGTATCCTGGCGCTGGCCTTCGTCTATTTCGGTGTCGTCTACGGGCTCTATGCGGTCGGCTTCTTCCTGCCGACGATCATCGCCGGCTTCAAGCAGGCGTTCAACACCGAGTATTCGATCATCGAACAGGGCTTCATCGTCGCGATCCCTTATGCGTTTGGCGCGATCGCCATGTATCTGTGGGCACGCCACGGCGACAGCACCGGCGAGCGGGTGTGGCACGTGGCCATTCCGGCCATCGTTGGCGGCATAGCCATTCCGGTCGCGCTCTACATGCAGTCGCCTTTCACCACGATGATCGCGGTGACGATCTGCGCCATAGGCATCTGTTCGGCACTGCCGACCTTCTGGGCGCTTCCCACACGGTTCCTGACGGGAGCCGCAGCAGCCGGTGGCATCGCCCTCATCAATTCACTCGGCAACCTCGCCGGGTTCGTCGGTCCTTATGTGACCGGCTGGCTCACCGACCTGACGGGCAATCCGAAAGCGGGACTATGGGTGGTTGGTGCCTTCATGATCGCCGCCGGCATCGTTGCCATCCTGCTCAAGGCGGCGCCGGAACCGGACGATGAGCGGGTGGCCGAGACCGATACGTTGCCGGCGTAGACGCCTGCAGTCGTGCGCCGGAAGTCGCATCTGTGTCGGCTTCCGGCTTTTCTTTGCCTGCCGCAGCCGCTAGAGCGTTTCCGTTCTTCACGGAAACGCTCTACCTCTTTGTTTTTGCGCAATTCCGGACGGAAAACCGTTTCACACTTTTCCTGGAATTGCTCTAGAGCGTTTCCGTTTTCACGGAAGGCTGAAACGCTCCAATTTTTTACGCAGTTCCCGACGCAAAACCGCTACACACTTTTGCTGGAATTGCTCTATCGATGGGCGGAACAGGGAATGGATTCTTGATGTCATCGATCGAAGAGACGCTGCTTTCCGCCATCCGCACCATCCCCGACTATCCGAAACCAGGCGTCCTGTTTCGCGACATCACCACGCTGCTTGGCAATGCGCGCGCCTTTCGGCGGGCCATCGATGAGCTGGTTCATCCCTATGCCGGCCAGAAGGTAGAGAAGATCGCCGGCATCGAGGCACGCGGCTTCATCCTGGGCGGTGCCATCGCGCACCAGCTCTCGGCCGGCTTCGTGCCGATCCGCAAGAAGGGCAAGCTGCCCCACGAGACCGTGCGCGTCGCCTACAGCCTGGAATATGGGCTCGACGAGATGGAGATGCACAAGGACGGTGTTGCGCCAGGGGAGAAGGTGATCCTGGTCGACGATCTGATTGCCACGGGCGGCACCGCGGAAGCGGCGGTGAAGCTGCTGCGCCAGATCGGGGCCGACATTGTAGCGGCCTGCTTTGTTATCGATCTGCCGGATCTCGGCGGGCGCAAGAAGCTCGAAGCACTCGACGTGCCGGTGCGCACGCTGATCGCCTTCGACGGGCATTGAGAGGCCCACTTTCCGGCAGGCGCTGTCTTGCCCGGCAAAGGCGGATTTCACACCCCCTTGATTGCTCGAAACAGCGTGAAGGCAGCGACGGCGATCAGCAGGAGACCGGCGCCGCGGCCGATCCAAACGGTTGCCGCGTGATTTTCAGTCAGTGCATCGCGGCCGCGCAAGGCAGCGAGCGCCAGCCCGCCATAGACGGCCATCTGGACGGTGATGGTCATGGTGCCCATGATCAGCGCCTGCAGCCAGATCGGGCCGTAGATCGGTTTCATGAATTGCGGGTAGACAGCCAGCACGAACAACCAGGCCTTGGGGTTGAGCACGCAGGTAAGCACGCCCTGAGCAAGGATGGTACCGAGCGGACGGACCGCTGCTGCCTCGACCCTGTCGACAGAAATCGCGCTGCGGGACAGCGTGAAGCCGATCCACATCATGTAGAGCGAGCCGGCCACCATCATCGCTGGCGCCACCACCGGCAGCAACGTGGACAGGCCGGTCACGAAGATCGTGCCGAAGATGGTGTGGCAGATGCCGCCAATCATGATGCCGGCGGTTGCTGCAACACCTGCCTGCCGTCCCCCGGTGAGCGCATTGGCCAACACAAACAGCATGTCCATGCCGGGCACGACGATGATGCCGACCAACAGAACGAAGTAGAGCCACAAGGCGCTGGCATCCATCGGCCGTATCCCCCAAACCGGATCCGCCGTTATGGCGAACCTCGCTCCCTATCGAGGGCCGACCCAATAGCGCAGCGATCCTGACACCCTGCTGTCAGGATGCGATGGCAATGCTCGGGTTTTGTAAGGCTTATTCCGCCTTCGCCAGCACGGAGCTTTCGAACTCGATCACCTTGTCGCCGGTGGAATCGAAGGCCTCGCACAAGATGGTCAGCAACCGCCAGCCTGGTCGCGAGGCCAATGCGCGGTGAGCAAGGCCGGTGCGTGTGAAGGTGACCGTTTCGCCCGCGAATACCGGTTTCAGCCATTTGAGATTGCGGAAACCGGGCGAGGGGCCGTATTCCGGTTCCGGACCGGGGCCATCCCAGGCGATATCGGGCCGCTTCGGCGTCTTCAGATTGTATTTCATCCAGGTCGAGGCCGTGTGCCATCCTGAAGCGCACAAACCGCCGAGCAGGCTTTTCCTGGCGGCCTCTTCGTCGACATGGAAGACCTGCGGGTCGAACTTGCGGGCGAAGGCCTTGATCGCCTCCGGTTCGAACGTGTGAGAGCCAAGCGTTACAGTGACACCGATGCCGAAATACTCGTCGAGCGTCATGCTTCGCCTCCCGCGCGGGTCAGGAACATGCCGGTGTTTTCCAGTTCGAAAACCGCCTCGTTGCGCTGGTTGAACAGCTCCGCGCGCATGCTGACGAAACCGAGCCTTGGTTTCGACTTGGACAGGCGCTTGGCAAGCACCGTGGTGCGGCCGGTCAGCGTATCGCCGGCAAGCACCGGCTTCTTCCATTTGACCTGGTCGACGCCTGGCGCTCCCTGCGAAGTTGATTCCAGCAGGAAGGCGTCGCACAGCATGCGCATGAACATGCAGCAGGTGTGCCAACCGGAAGCGGAGAGGCCGCCAAGCAGGCTGGCCTTGCCAGCTTCCTCGTCGAGATGCATGGGCTGGAAGTCGAATTCGGACGCGAATTCGATGATCTCCGCTGCCGTCACCTTCTTGGTGCCGAGATCAAGGATGGCGCCTTCCTCGAAATCCTCATAGGCCCATTTCTTGGCGGTCATCACGCAACCTCGTTCAAACTTGTACGATTATTGTGACCGTGGCGGTGCTTTCCCGCAAGACCAGCACCCGTCCTGGTTCAGCGCTTTACCCATTTAAAGCCAACCGCGCCGGCGGAAGTAGAGATAGGGCAAGATCGCCGAGACGATCATGAGGCCGATTGCGAACGGATAGCCGACCGCCCATTTCAACTCCGGCATGAGTTCGAAATTCATGCCGTAGATGGAGGCCACCAGCGTCGGCGGCAGGAAGATGACGGCTGCGACCGAGAAGATCTTGATGATGGCGTTCTGCTCGATCGAGATCATGCCGAGCGTGGCATCGAGCAGGAAGCTGATCTTCTGCGACAGAAACGTAGCATGGTCGGCGAGCGACAGAACATCGCGCGCCAGCGTCTTGATGCGGGCACGGGTGTCCTTGCCCATCTTGGTCTGCGTGGCGGCATGGGTGAGGAAACCCGCCACCCGCTGCAGCGAGGTCAGGCTGTCGCGCACGCTGGACGCAAGATCCTCCTTGCGACCGATGCTCTTCAGCAGTTCCTGGAAGTCGCGGTCGCGGCGCGAGGCTTTGGTCGCCGTCGCTTCGAAGATGTCGCGCGAGATCGTCTCGATGTCGCGGCCGGCCTTCTCCAGGATGTCAGCGAGGCGGTCGACGATCGCCTCGAGCAAGCCGATCAGGATGGTGTCCGCGCTGGTGCAGCCGGTGGCCACCTTTTCGGCGCGCAGTGGAAAGGTCTTGAAGGCGCGCGGCTCATGATACCGAACCGTGATCAGTCGCTTCGCCGCCAGAACGAAGGTTACCGGCGACATTTCCGGCTTCTCGCCTTCAGTCTGGGAGGGCAGGTTGGCGGTCATGAAATATCCGCCGTCCTCGACATAGAGGCGGCTGGAAATCTCGATCTCCTCCATCTCCTCGCGCGTCGGCACGGCGATGGCGAACACCGCCTCGATGACAGCTTCTTCTTCCTTGGTGGGATTGAGCAGGTCGACCCAGACGATCGCGTCGCGGTTCTGCTCGAGGTCGTCGGCGAGGCGCAGGCGGTCATTGTCCACGACGAAGGCTTTGATCATCGCGTGGTCTCCATGCTGGAAACGATATGAGGCCCCAAGGGCACAGACTCATGGCGGCGCCGGGGGAGAAAACCAGCCAGCGCAAAGGCGCGATAGACCCGGGGCCGGGCGGCGTCAAGTTGCAAATGGAGAGAGGTCTGGGCGATGCCGCGAATGTGTTGCCGTCGCCCATGCAATGGGTTCAGAAAAACTCGTCGAGCAGCTGGTAGTACGAAAGTTTCGCCGGATCGGCGTCTGGTTTCCCATACAAGGCGAGAAAAGGCGCGATCCATTCCTCGCCGAGATCATCATGGATGTTCCTGCAGGCCAGTGCGAGGTCCTGACAGCGGTCGGCGACGCCAAGCCGGCCACAATCTATGAAACCGGAGAAGCGGCCGCTATCGACCATGAAATTCGGCAGGCAGGCATCGCCGTGGGTGACGACAAAATCCCCGCTTGCCGGGCGCAGGGCGATGAGGTCCGCGAATACATCCGGCGCGGAGCGGCCCAGACGTTCGCCGTCGAAGTCCTCTTCATCGACAAGCCCGGCGTCCATACGCGCCCTGGCGTCGGCAATGCGTCGATCGAGACTGTGGTCGAACGGGCAGAAGCGAACATCAAGCGCATGCAAGGTCCTCAGGGCATTGGCCATTACAGTGATGGTCTTTTCGGCGGGCAGGGGCCCGGCCGATTCCAGGTCTTTGCCCGGCATGGCGCTCATCAAAAGCCAGTTGCGGTCGGCGTGCATCTCAAATGCCAGAACCTTGGGGCAAGATATCCCCTGAGCCGCAAGCCAGCGCAGGCGCTCTGCTTCGGCCGGTACTTCGGCGAATTGACCGATCTCGTCGCACTTGAGGAACAGGTCTGGCTTACCTGCCGCCTGCAGCTTGAAGACACCGGCATCAGAGAGGCCGATGGTCTGTTGGCGCGCGCGGTAGTCACGGATGAGCTCCGGAAATGGCAATGACAAGGGGAGGGCGTTCATGTTCACGCTCTTGACCGGAGATGTTTCACGAGCCTGTCGAAGACGCGGCGAGTGCCAGCGTTGTCGCGACGTTTTTCTCGTGGACGGCTTCGTAGGGCTCGAAATAGTGAACCCAGCCCGCTTCCAGTTCCGGCGCGATGAACTCGCGCAGGCTCAACGAACGCAGGCGGGGAGCCTCGACGCAGCGCAAAAGGCCTTTGACATAGGCAGCCGTGGCATCGATCAACGTATCGGGATAGCCACCGGCGGCAATCACTTCGGGAGCGCCGTGATTGGGCAGTATCGCTGCGGGATGCAGCAAACGAAGTCGCTCCAGATCGACAAGATGCTGCGCGAAATGCTGCGGTTCGCCGACATAGGTGACGGTGTCTTCAAGCGTATCGCCGGCAAGAAGCAACCGCGTCTGCGGCAGCCACAGCACCGTCGCGTCATCGCTGTGTATGTTGAGTTCGATCAGCCTGACTTCGTGTCTGCCGATCGTAAGCGTCATCTCGCCGTCGAATAAGGTGGTCGGCAGCACCAGAGGTGAAATCGCCGGCGGGCCTTCGAGCGTCCCGGCCTCGATGTCACCCTTCTGTCGCTCGAGATGAGCTGCGGTGCGCCGATTGGCGATGACGGCGCAGTCGTCAAAAACGCCGGTGCCGGCAACATGATCGAGATGCCAGTGGCTGAGCACGACGGTGATTCTTTTCACCCCCTTGGCTTCAAGGGTGGAACGGATCAACGCTGCATGGTCGAGCGAGACATGCGTGTCGTAGACCAGCGCTTCGTCATCGCTGACCAGTGCATAGCTGGCGACGCCGAGCGAGAGCGCCCCGTCGTCCACCCAGTTCGGGTGGTCGGCAAATCGCTGGCCCTCGACGCGCCCATCGTAGAAAGCATACACGTCGGGGGCCGGCTGCAGGATGCGCATATGTCGGGTTACCGCCGAAATCATCGCTCACCTACTGCGTTGCCCCGCCGGGTTCATGTCACCCGGACGATCAGGTGTTGAATTTGAACAGCATGACGTCGCCGTCCTGCACGACATATTCCTTGCCTTCGTCGCGTGCCTTACCGGCTTCCTTCGCCGCCACTTCGCCGCCCAGCGATACGAAATCATCATAGGCGATGGTCTGCGAGCGGATGAAACCACGCTCAAAATCGGTGTGGATGACGCCGGCAGCGCCCGGTGCCTTGGTGCCGCGCTCGATTGTCCAGGCACGCGTCTCCTTGGGACCGGCGGTGAAATAGGTGATCAGGTGCAAAAGCTCGTAGCCGGCGCGGATCAGCCGGTCGAGACCCGGCTCGTGCAGCCCCATCGCTTCCAGGAATTCCTTCTGCTCGCCGTTGGGGAGCTGGGCGACCTCGGCCTCGATGGCGGCCGAGATGATGACGGTGGAGGCGCCCTGGGACGCCGCCATCGCTTCGACCGCCCTGGTGTGCTCGTTTCCGGTCGCAGCCTCTGCCTCGGCAACGTTGCAGACATAGAGAACCGGATGGGCGGTGAGCAGGTTGAGATCCTGCAGGATCTTCAGGTCCTCGGCAGCGATGCCCTTCAGCAGGACACGGCAGGGCTTGCCATCCTGCAGCAGCGCCAGCGCCTGTTCCATCACCGGCAGGACGGTCATCGATTCCTTGTCCTTGGCCTGCGCGCGCTTGCGCACATTGACGATGCGGCGCTCCAGGCTCTCCAGATCGGACAGCATCAGTTCGGTCTCGACCGTGTCGGCATCCGCCACCGGGTTGATGCGGCCTTCGACGTGCGTAATGTCGTCATCCTCGAAGCAGCGCAGCACATGCACGATGGCGTCGACCTCGCGGATGTTGGCGAGGAACTGGTTGCCGAGGCCCTCGCCCTTCGAGGCACCGCGCACCAGGCCGGCGATGTCGACGAAGGAGATGCGGGTCGGGATGATCTCTTTCGACTTGGCAATCTCCGCGATCTTCTTCAGGCGCGGATCCGGCACCGCCACTTCGCCGGTGTTCGGCTCGATCGTGCAGAAAGGATAGTTGGCCGCCTGGGCCGCCGCGGTGCGTGTCAGCGCGTTGAACAGCGTGGACTTGCCGACGTTGGGCAGCCCAACGATGCCGCATTTGAAACCCATGATGATGTGGTCCTATCGGGAGTGCGAATTTTGTTCAGGGCTATGGGCGAAACGGCCTTGGATCGTCAAGTCTTTCGGCATCGCAAGCGGCATTGCTACTGCCGTCAGTCGGGATTCTTTTCGTAGGCCTTGGTTCCCTCGGGCAGGGCGACCCACGAATGGCGCCGGCAGTCGTAGACGGAGTCCTCCGGCGGCGGGAAGTATGGATCGGCGAAACAGCCGATCGCCACGGCCACGTACAGGCCTTCGGCGCCCTTCTCTGTGTGGAACAGGCTGGTGCCGCAGACCGGGCAGAACCTGAACAGATAGTGCGAACCCCGGTCGCCGACGCGTAGATATTCCGTAGCGGTGCCAGTTGTCCTGTAGGGCGGGGCAAAGGCGGCAAGCGCGGCGAAGACGCTGCCGGTACGGCGCTGGCAAGCGAAGCAGTGGCAGATACCGGCGCCGAGCGGCGGATTGTTGACCTCGATGCTCAGCTGCCCGCAGGAACAAGTTGCGGTTCGGGTTTGCATGGCAGGCGCCTCGCGGTTGCCTAGGACAGTGCATGCCCTTCATCGCATGAAGCGCCGCCGATGTCTTGGCGGATGCTCAATCCTTGTTGCCGAGCAGCTTCTTCAGCATCGCCGCCATCGGTCCGTTTTCAGGGACCTTGACGGCGGGCTGCTGCGGCCTCGCCTGGCGGATGTGGCTTTGCGCCTTGGGCGGGGTCGCCTGTTTGGGCGCCTTGGCCGGAGGCGTGTCGTCCGGGCCGGTCGGCTGCAACTTGTCGCGCAGAGCCAGCGTCACCCGGTTCATGAAGGAGTTGTCGTCGCCTCTGGCGATCAGGTCGGCGCTATCGGCCATGCTATCCAGCAACACGTCCAGCCACTCCTGGTCGGCCTTGGAGAAGTCGCCCAGCACGTGACCGTGCACCATTTCCTTGGCGCCTGGATGACCGACGCCGATGCGCACGCGCCGGTAGTTGTTGCCTATATGCTGGTCGAGCGAGCGGATGCCGTTGTGGCCGGCGGAGCCGCCGCCGATCTTGACCCGTATCTTGCCGGCCGGCAGCTCGATCTCGTCGTAGAACACGGTCACTGCCGTAGCGTCGAGCTTATAGAAGCGCAGCGCCTCGCCGACAGCCTGGCCGGAAAGGTTCATGAAGGTCAGCGGCTTGATGAGCAGTATCTTTTCGCCGCCGATCCTGCCTTCGGCGATCTCGGCCTGGAATTTCTTCGACCAGGGCGAAAAGGAATGGCGGCGGGCGATAGCGTCCGCCGCCATGAAACCGACATTGTGCCGGTTGTTGGCATATTTCGCGCCGGGATTGCCGAGACCAGCAAACAAAAGCATGGTGACGGCCCTCCCGGGCTGCGAAAATTACTTCTCTTCGCCGGCTTCCGCAGCGGCCGGGGCAGCTTCCGCTTCCTCGGTCTCCGGCTTCATCGCGGCCGAGCCGGCGATGGTGGCGATGGTGAAGTCGCGGTCGGAAATGACCGGCTTAACGCCAGCCGGCAGCTTGACCGCCGAAATGTGGATCGAGTCGCCGATGTTGGCGCCAGCCAGATCGACCTCGATGAATTCCGGGATCGCGTTGGCCGGGCAGTGGAATTCCACCTCGTGGCGAACGATGTTGAGCACGCCGCCGCGCTTGATGCCGGGCGACTTCTCTTCATTGATGAAGTGAACCGGAACCTCGACGTTGACTTCGGTGTTCTTGCCGACCCGCAGGAAGTCGACATGCATCGGGAAGTCCTTGACCGGATCAAGCTGATAGTCCTTCGGCAGGACCTGGATCTTCTTGCCGTCGACGTCGATCGTGGCGACCGTGGTCAGGAAACCACCGCCATGGATCTTGTAGAAGACGTCCTTGTAGGACAGGGCGATAGCCAGAGGGGGCTGCTTGTCGCCATAGATAACTGCAGGCACTTTGCCTTCGCGGCGAACTGCACGGGCGGACCCCTTACCGACCTGTTCGCGCGACTCGGCCTTGAGCTCGTAAGTATCGTGGCTCATGGTATTTCCTTTCGCGTTGCTGGAGCATTCCCGGTCTCCGGCAAGCCGGGTTCCGAAAATGTCGAAAGCCGCGAAATCCGCGGCCCTCGTCCGCGTTGCCTCCAAGGGTGTCTACGCGGGTGGCGGCTCTATAGCGGAAGGCGGCCAAACGCGCAAGCTTGGCCGCCTTCGCTGGTTTGCTCCCGGCTTATGCCGCCTTGGCGGCCTTCTTCGCTTCCTTCATGTTGGGCAGGAAGATGGTGAGCAGCCCGAGCAGGGGCAGGTACGAACAGATCTGGTAGACGAAGTCGATGCCCTTGGCATCCGCCACCACGCCGAGGATGGCGGCGGCGATGCCGCCCATGCCGAAGGCGAAGCCGAAGAAGATGCCGGCGATCATGCCGACGCGGCCCGGCACCAGTTCCTGTGCGAACACGACAATGTTGGAGAAGGCCGACGACAGGATCAGGCCGATCAGGATGGTGAGGATCACCGTCCATTCCAGGTTGGCGTAGGGCAGGATCAGGGTGAATGGCAGCACGCCGACAATCGAGAACCAGATCATCGCCTTCTGGCCATACCGGTCACCGAACGGTCCGCCGAGCAGGATGCCGAGCGCGGACGAGCCGAGGAAGGCGAACAGCAGCACCTGTGACATCTGCACGGAAACGCCGAACTTCTCGATGGTGTAGAAGGTGTAGTAACTGGACAGGCTGGCAATGTAGGCGTTCTTGGAGAGCACCAGCACCGTCAGGATCACCAGCGACCAGGTAACCCGGCCACGCGAGAAGGGCGAGACATGCACCGCCGCCGGCCGGTTGCCGGTCGCCTTGCGGTAGCGGATGTACCAGTTGCCGACCTGCCAGAGCACGATGATGCCGATCAGCGAGCCGATGGCAAACCAGGAGATGCTGGTCTGGCCGAACGGCACGACGATGAAGGCCGCGGCAAGCGGGCCCATTGCCTGACCGAAATTGCCGCCCACCTGGAACAGCGACTGGGCAAGTCCATGCTTGCCGCCGGACGCCAGCCTGGCGATGCGCGAGGATTCAGGATGGAAGATCGATGAGCCGATGCCGATCAGCGAAGCGCCGAGCAAAAGCAGCCAATAATGGCCGGCATAGGCGAGGACGATCAGGCCGAGCAGCGAGGAGGCCATGCCCCAGGGCAGGGAGAACGGCATCGGTCGCTTGTCGGTGATGATGCCGACCACCGGCTGCAATAGCGAGGCGGTGACCTGGAAGGTAAAGGTCAGAAGGCCGATCTGCCAGAAATCGAGGCTGTAGTTGTCCTTGAGGAGCGGATAGATGGCCGAAAGCAGCGACTGCATAATGTCGTTGATGAAGTGGCCGAAGCTTACCGCCAGGATGACGGTGAAAGCTGTGGTGGTCGCCGCGGTCGTCGCGCGACCGGCTGTCGCTGCGGTATCGGTCAAGATCATGCTCCTTGCTACGGCGCGCTGATATTCGAGCGAGGCCGGCCTGCGAATGGCTGCTTTCCGCGCTTCCGGTGCTCGCGTGCTCAAACGCGTGCTGCCGCGTCGCGGCCGTGAAAGCCAACCATCTCCGGCGCGTCCTGGCTTGAATCGAGCCGCACCCTTGTCGCTGACGGCAATTTGCCGCCGCGGAGGCGCTTATAATCCTGTTGCTGCGCTGCTTCTTTCGTGGTTTGGTCCATTTATTACGCAAGTGGGCCAAACCATGCCGACGAGTGTCTCCTATCTGGAAATGCCGGTCACCGATCTGCATCGCCGCCACCGCGAGCGGCTGGAATGGCTGGACCACGCCAGGGACCTTGTGATCGCGCTGCCGTCGGAATATCCGGACGGCTACACCGTCCCTGACCATCGTCACAACCGCAGCCAGCTTCTGCATGCCCTGACTGGAGTGGTTCTGGTGAAGACGCATTTCGGCCGCTGGATGGTTCCGCCCGACCATGCCATGTGGATCCCGGCCGGGATCAAGCATGCGGTGGAGATGCAAGGCAACGTCTCGATGCGCTCGGTCTATGTCGCGCCCGACTCGGTTGCCGGCCTGCCGACGAACCTGCGCGTCGTCGGCGTCAGCGACCTGATGCGCAGCCTGATCATCGAGGCGGTTACGCTGCCGACCGACGAGCCGCCGAGCGAGCGCGCCGCTCTTCTGATGGCACTGCTTCTGCATGAGATACCAGCCATGGAGGAGCGGCCGCTCGGTCTGCCGTTCCCGCATGATCCACGCATCGCGGCATTGTGTCGGCGCTTTGTCGCCGAGCCGTCGCCGCACGCCATCATCGACGACTGGGCCGAGACCGTCGGCATGAGCCGACGCACCTTCACCCGCGTGTTCCACCGCGAGACGGGATTGTCGCTGTCGACCTGGCGCCAGCAGGCGCTGCTGCTCGCTGCCTTGCCGCGCCTCACCGACGGCGAGCCGGTGACACGCGTTGCGCTCGATCTCGGTTATGACAGCGTGCCGGCCTTCACCACCATGTTCAAGCGCATGCTGGGCATCTCGCCGCGCGGGTATCTGAGAGGTGCGCGCGAGGCTGGGTAAGGCGAGCAGTCATCATCAGACGTCCCGCTTGCGGTGCGCCATAGGCTGCAATGTTCTGGGTCCTATCCATCGGCGAAAGGGGAGGATACGAAGATCAGGCAACCATCTTCGTATTTTCGCTCAAAATGTCCGCTTCCCTCCTCGCCGGCACTTCGAACCAGGCTCTGTTCGCCATCGTCGCGATCGCGTTGATCGCGGGACTGGCGCGTGGCTTTTCCGGCTTCGGTGCGGCGCTCATCTTCGTGCCGCTGGCGAGTTCCGTGGTTGGTCCCAAGGTTGCGGCGCCGCTGTTGCTGGTGGTGGACGGCGTGATGGCCGCCGGTTTTGTGCCAGGAGCATGGCGGCTGGCCGACAAGACCAATGTCCTGGTCATGGCGCTTGGAGCGGTGGTCGGCGTACCGCTCGGCACCTATGCGCTGGCAAACCTCGACCCGCTGACGATCCGCTGGTCGATCATCGTCGTCGTCGTTGCGCTTCTGCTGCTTCTGATGTCGGGCTGGCGCTATCACGGTCGCCCCAAGGCCTATCTCACCATCGCGGTTGGGGCGATATCAGGCATTTTCTCCGGCGCGGCGCAGGTTGGCGGGCCGCCAGTGGTGGCCTATTGGCTGGGCGGCGGCTTTGCCAGCAACACGGTCCGGGCCAATATCATCTTCTATTTCGCCGTTTCCTCGGCGATCACCGCCGTCAGCTATCTCTGGGGTGGCCTGATCACCGCACCGATCGTTGCATTGGCTGTCGTCGCGGCACCTGCTTATGGACTTGGGCTGTGGCTCGGCGCGCATATGTTCGGCATTGCCAGCGAGCAGACGTTCCGCAGGCTGTGTTTCGGCCTGATCGCGCTTTCGGCGCTGATCAGTTTGCCGTTGCTGGACGGGCTGTTGCGATAAGCAGAGCGTCTGAAAGCTAGTCGAACAGGCTCGATACAGACTCTTCCGTGGCAGTGCGCGAGATGGCTTCGCCCATCAGGTCGCCGATCGAGATGACGCGGACATTGTGTGCGTCGATGACGGCCTGGGTCGGCTGGATCGAGTCGGTGATGACCAGTTCCTGCAGCTTCGAGCCGGTGATGCGGGCCACAGCGCCGCCCGAAAGCACGCCGTGGGTGATATATGCCGTGACGCTGGTGGCGCCGTTGGCGAGCAGGGCATCGGCTGCATTGCACAGCGTGCCGCCGGAATCGACGATATCGTCGATCAGCAGGCAGTCCTTGCCGCGCACGTCGCCGATGACGTTCATCACTTCCGATTCACCCGGCCGTTCGCGGCGCTTGTCGACGATGGCGAGCTGGGCATCGATGCGCTTGGCAAGTGCACGGGCGCGTACGACGCCGCCGACGTCCGGCGAAACGACCATGACATTGCCGAGCTGCTTGTATTTTGCCTTCACGTCGCGCGCCATCACCGGCACCGCGAAGAGGTTGTCGGTCGGGATGTCGAAGAAACCCTGGATCTGGCCGGCATGCAGGTCGAGCGTGAGCACTCGATCAGCCCCGGCGCGGGCGATCATGTTGGCGACCAGCTTGGCTGAGATCGGCGTGCGGCCGGAGGCACGACGATCCTGCCGGGCATAGCCGAAATAGGGGATGACCGCCGTGATGCGCCTTGCCGACGAGCGCATGAAGGCGTCGATCATGATGAGCAGTTCCATCAGATGATCGTTGGTCGGATAGGAAGTCGACTGCAGGATGAAGACATCCTCGCCGCGCACATTTTCCTGGATCTCGACGAAGATCTCCTGGTCGGCGAAGCGCCGGACACTAGCCTTGCCCAACGGGATGTTGAGATAGCGGGCGACCGCTTCGGCCAGCACCCTGTTGGAATTGCCCGCGAAGAGTTTCATGCACCGTACCTGGTGGTGGAGTTTAAGGGGGCTTTTAACCAGCCGTGCTGGTATTGCAAGCACCGTATTGACGAATCCGCAGCTGAATCCCAACAAAGGTTTAACCCAAGGGAAGGGTTGTCAGCGCGCTAGCCGGCTAGATTCCCGGAGCAATAGCAGCAAATGTGCGTAGTGGTTTGCGCCTGGACTTGCTTCAACAAAAAATCAGAGCGTTTCCGCGTTTCCAAGAAAAACGGAAACGCTCCAGGATCAGCCGGCGGGGCGGCCAGCCAGCCAGTTGGTCAATTGGGCGATGGTCTGGTCGGCAATCGCCTGCATGGTGGCTGGCGGCACGGCCGCCCAGCCTTCTGCGCCGCCGACGGTCGGTGCTTTCTGTTGACCGTTGATGCGATGCAGACGGGTGCCCGCCGGGTCATAGACGTCCCAGACGTAGATGACGGTGGTGTCCTTGCCCTCGGAAATGGTTGAAAAATAGCCCTTCAGCACGTGGGTGGCACCCTGGCCGGTGCTGCCGGCGAGCGTGATGCCGCTTTCCTTGGCGCGTGCGGCGAGGCGCTGGGTGAGGGGCGTGGCCGCTTCCACCGAGGCTCCGACGATCGGGGCAATCTGCAGCCGGGCCTTGCCGAGGATGGCGGCGGCCTGTGCCGGCGTTGGTGCAGGCGTGGTCACTCCGGCAGCGGCGGGCACTGCCGTCCCGGCGATCGGGTTCGCGGGCGTGCCAGCTTGTGCGGAGGCCGCTGCGGTGGGTGAGCCCGGTGCAGGTTGCGTCGTCGCTTGCGCGGTGGGGGCAGGCTGCAGGGCGTCACTGGCCCTGTTGCAGGCCGACAGCGCCACGGCAACAAGCAATGGCGCGATGGTCAGGCATGATCGCCTCATCGACTGACGAACTCCTCGGCGACGAACAAATGCCCTTCCCGGCACCGATTCAGCGCACGATCAAGTCGAGATCATGGCGCGAGAGCGGCTTCGGCTGCGATTCGGTGGTGAGATAGGTGCGTCCGAGCGTCATCGCGGTCTCCGTTTCGGAATCCATGATGATCATGTGCGCGAACAACGTCATGTTGGGAGCGATCGGCTCGGGATTGCCCTGGTAGAACATCGGCATGTCCATCCAGGACGGGGTAAAGCGGGCGCCAACCGAATAACCGCAGGCATTGAGCCTGTGACGGGTCAGCCCGTGCGTTTCCAGGGTGCGGGCATGGGCGTCGAAGACATCGCCGAAGCTGCTGCCGGGCGTCATCGCCTTTTCGACCGCCAGCAGGGCGGCGCGGGAGGCATCGAACAGTTCCTGGTGGCGCTTGGAGACCTTGCCGGTAAGGACCGTGCGCATCATCGGCGCATGATAGTGATGGAAGACGCCGGCCCATTCCAGTGTGAGCTGGTCGTTCTTGGTGAGCTTGCGGCGGCCCGCCTTGTAGCGGCACAGAAGTGCGTCGGCGCCTGAGCCGATGATGAATTCGTTGGCGGGATAGTCGCCGCCACCAGCAAAGACAGCGCCTTGCATGGCAGCCAGGACCTGGGCCTCGTCGCCGCCTTGCTTGATCAGCGGCAAGGCCGCGTCCAGGGCGTCGTCGCTCAATGCGGCAGCCTTTTCGGCCTTGGCGATCTCGGCCGGACTCTTGAACAGGCGCAGACGGCCGACGATGCCGGAAGCATCCGCGATCTGGCCGAAGGTCTGCAATTGCTCATCCAGCCGACGACCGTTGTAGGCGGTGAGGCCGTGGGTATCGTATTCGACGCCGATGCGTGCGCCGAGCAGGTCGAGATCGTTCAAAAGATTGCGCAGGTCGATTGCCGGATTGGCGTCGGCCCGATCCATCCAGACCACGATGTTGTCGATGGTCGAGGTATGACGGGCCTGCCGCAGGTCGGCTGAGCGGGTCAGCAGCACCATCGAGCCGTCGGCCTTTACCACCAGGCACTGGAAGAAGCAGAAGCCGAACGTGTCGTATCCGGTCAGCCAGTACATGCTTTCCTGTGCGAACAGCAGGATGGCGTCGAGCTTCTTCTCGGCCATCTCAATCATCAGCCGGTCGCGGCGGGCGTCGAATTCGGAGCGTTCGAAATGCAGTGCCATCAGCCATTGTCCTCCAGCACGATCGCCGACAACTGGCGCCCGTAATCCGCCTCGTTGCGGTGGACGGTGCGGCGATAGGAAAAGAAAAGGTCTTCTTCCGCATAAGTGCAGCGGTCGAGTGCATCGGCGATAACGCCAGCCTGTCTCAACCGGTCTGTCGTATAGCGGTTGAGGTCGAACATCGCGTGGCCGGCCTTGCCCGACGGCACGAAATAACGCTCGTTGCCGGCATCTGCCTCGACGAAGCGGGCAACGAACTCCGGCCCAACCTCATAATTGCGCGGGCTGATCGAAGGGCCGAGCACGGCGACGATGTTTTCGCGCCTGGCGCCCAGGCCCTCCATGGCAGCGATGGTATTTTCGAGAACACCGGTGAAGGCGCCTTTCCAGCCGGCATGGGCGGCGCCGACGACGCGGGCGCTGGAATCGGCGAACAGCACCGGTCCGCAATCCGCGGTCGTCGCGGCAATGGCGATGCCGGGCCGGTCGGTAACGATGGCGTCAACCTTGGGCCGCTCTCCGTCGAAGGGCGCGCGCGCAACGACGACGTCGGGCGAGTGGATCTGGTGGGCGCTCAGGAGATGCGTGGCGGATACGCCCATCCAGTCGGCGACACGGCGACGATTCTCGCGCACCAGTTCGGGGTCGTCCTGCGAGCCCGCGCCGATGTTGAGACCGCGATAGATACCGCTGGAGACACCGCCGACGCGGGTGAAATAGCCATGGCGGATGCCTTGCGCCGCCGCCTTTTCGAGCATCGGAGAGCGGATCGGCTCCGGCTTCGTTTCGTTCAACATGTCTGTCTTGTCTTCGTCAGGTCTGGATTCGTCTGGGCGCCGCGCCGACGGTTCGGAGCGCGGACAGTGGGACAGGGCGGGGCCTGAAGTCAATCGGGATTGGAGGCATGCTTGGCTGACAGGTCAGCGCAATGCGGCTGCCCAGTGCGCGAAATGGTCGATCATGAAGGGAACCCGTGCTGCGTCATCCACAGCCTCCGCCAATTCCCACAGACGATGCGCACCGGTCAGCACCTCGACACGCTTTCGCTCGAGTTGGCAACCCGAAAGCGCTTCGTAGCTGGAGATGATGCGTTCGGTCAGGTCGGTGGAAATGAAGTTCGAATAGATGAAGTCCCGGTGCAGCGGTCCGAAGCCGGAATCGGCGAAATCATAGACACCGCTCAGGCGGTTGTTCTCGTGATCGAAAGCCATGTTCCAGCCGTGGCCGTCGAAGAAGCCATAGGTCTCGCCGTAGGGATCCGGCGGTAGATCGGCCCAGGATGCGATGATCCGCTCGGCCTGCGTTTTCAATTCACCCGACAGAAATGGCAGCGCCTTGTAGCGGACTTCGTCGGGTTGCGACCAGGTTTCGACCGGGCCGGCGCCGGCCGCACGCATCATATCCATGTCGAGGCCGTGCAGGTCGACGTAGAAACGCGCCAGACGCTGCGCCAGGTCCGCGCGCGCTTCGTCGGGCAGGCGGGCATAGTGAGGTGTCTCCAGGTAGCTGCCTTTCAACTTCTGATGGCACGAGAAGGTCCGGGGCGCATCGACCAGCCGGATGTCGGGAACCGGCATGGTGACGGCAGGGCGGATCACGTCGAGAAGGCTGATTTCCCTGATCAGCGACTTTTCCGCGATCTCGTTGCGCGGGAATTTGAAGATCAACCGGTCGTCGACATCGACCGCGATTGAATCCCAGCCCTGGGTGAGCAGGCTGAAGCGCGATGCGGTCAGGTCTGGGAAACGCGCAAGGATGATCGCCTTCAATGCGTCGAGTTCGGTTTCCTGCATCGTCTGCATCTTGCCCATGCCCCTTAGCCGTCGCGGTCGCGGAACACCGGCAGCACGATCTGCTCTGGAGCGATGGCCAGTACCTTGAACAGCTCGCCCATCGCCCGTGGTCCGGCAAGGCGCTCGACTTCGCCGGCCAGGCGCTCGCGGGTCGCCTCGTCTGCGTTGGCGCCGAGGTGCCCCGCGCGTTCGAGCAGCCCCATGGCAAGCAGGAACGAGCCCTGTGTCCTGCAATCGGCGCGCAGGCCGGCAGTCCGGGCCGAGGCAGCAAGGGCAGCGAAATCGACATGCGCGGTGAGATCGGCGTCACCGGGGCTGGCAAGCACATCCTCGTATTGGTGGTTGCGCAAAGCCTGCAAGGTGTCGCCGACGCCGGGCTTCAGATGACCATAGTCGAAGAAAAGGCCTGCGCCGCCATGTGCTGCGACGCGGTCGGCGATCGCCTGCATCAAGGCTGAACGTGCCGGGGCGAGTTCAACAATGGCACCGTTGAGCGCACCCTCGGCATCGCGTGGCAACAGCGCGGGATCAAGTGAGGCCGCACCGGCAAAAAAAGCGAGCTCACCGGTGGCGTCCAGCCCAACCATGCGTTCGCGCCAGCCATCGGCGGTTCGCACGAATTGCCGTACCGGAACGGCGTCGAACAACTCGTTGCCGACGATCAAGAGCGGCTGATCGAGCAAGGTCGCAGTCGTTTCATGCCATTCGACACCGGCGGCCATTCCGTTCAGCGTGTTCTTCTGGACTTCGCGCAGGCGCGGGCTGGTCTCGATGAGGGCGATCGAGGCCCCCGTGGCAAAAACCGGATCGAGGCGCTGCAGCGTGCGCAGCATGTCCTTCATCAAGGTGCCGCGGCCCGGTCCGATTTCGGCCAACGTAACGGGCATTGGCGAGCCGATGGCGCGCCAGGCCTCGTAGCACCAGACCGCCACCAGTTCGCCGAACATCTGGCTGACCTCCGGTGCGGTGATGAAGTCACCGCCTCTGCCGAAGGGTTCGCGCGTCGTATAATAACCCGCCTCGGGATCGAACAGGCAAAGCGCCATGTATTCGCTGGCAGGGATAGGCCCGACCGTCGTGATCACCTCGATGATGCGGCGTTTCAGGCCGCTCATGCCGGCTGCGTATGCGTGACCGGCCTGGCTGACGCCATGCACCAGAGGCCGATGAGAACCATCGGCGCTGACAGCACCATGCCCATGGTGAGCCAGCCGCCGAAAAGATAGCCGAGCTGCTGGTCGGGCTCACGGAAGAATTCGACGAATATGCGCGACAGGCCATAGCCGGCGACGAAAGCGCCCGAGACGAAACGCGGCGTCATCAGTTTCAGTCGCGAATGGGTCAGGAAGCGCAGCACCAGAAAGAGCACGAGGCCTTCGAGCAACGCCTCGTAGATCTGGCTGGGATGGCGGGCGAAGGGGCCGCCGTTCGGAAACTCGACCGCCCAGGGCACTGTGGTAAGCCGTCCCCAAAGCTCGGAGTTGATGAAATTGGCAAGCCGGCCGAGGCCCAGGCCGACAGGCACGCCCGCGGCCACCACGTCGAACAGCGACCAGACATGGATGCCGCGCGAGCGGGCGAAGAAATACATCGCCAGTATGGTGCCGGTGATGCCGCCGTGGAAGGACATGCCGCCGTCCTGGAGGTAGAAGATCTCGATCGGATTGTTGAAGTAGCGCGGGAAATTGTAGAAGAGCACATAACCAAGCCGGCCGCCGGCGACGATGCCGACTGCGGCCCAGACGACAAAGTCGTCGATGTCGATGGGCTTCATCGGCAGCTTGCCGTCCGGCCACAGCCTGGTGTTGGTGATGAGGCGCTTGGCATACCACCAGGCAAACAGGATGCCGACGACATAGGCGACGCCGTACCAATGCACTTTCAAGGGTCCGAAACCGAAGAACGGGCCGATCTGGAAGATGACCGGATCGATGTTCGGAAAAGAAAGGGCAGCCAGCGGCAGCAGGTCGCTCAAGGAAATCTCCCATGCGGATCGCGTTAAAGCGGAATGCGACGTTGTATCGCCGTTCCGCTCTATCTCTTTGTTTTGCCGCACGATCTTATTCGAAAAGTCGGCAACTTTTCGGCATCATGCTTTGAGGCGCGGACCATGGGCCAGGCTTTTGGCGGGGTCAAGGCGGAGCAACCTTGCATTCTGGCATGCGGCTCATTAGGTCAAATCAGCTAACAGGGGTTTTGCCATGTCGACCGGACCGAACCGCATCCTCGATGAATTCGCCAAGCTGGTGACCGATGCAGCGGGAGCCGCGCAAGGCGTGCGCCGCGAGGTGGAAACCGCCTTCCGCGCGCAGGCCGAGCGGTTGCTGAACTCCATGGAGATCGTGCAGCGCGAGGAATTCGAGGCGGTGCGCGAGATGGCGACCAAAGCACGCGAGGAAAACGCCAGGCTGGCGGCGCGTGTCGAAGCACTGGAAGCGCAGCTTGGCGGCTCGGCCGCCGCCAAGACCGAGAAACCCGCTTCAGCCACCACCGCGAAGCCACGCGCAAAAAAATAATTCGTTAAATCTTTCCACAACCCGCCGTCTGAAAAAGCGCTTTGTCGTGAATCGCTTAACAGCGACGTGTGACTCTTTGTGACTCCGCTTTCCACATGCGAATGGCCCGCCCCAAAAAATTGGGCTGGTCACGCGACTCCCGATCAATAGACTGAATTTGCTGCATGATTCGGAACGGGGTCATGCGCCGGGCGGTGGGGTCCGGTCATGGGGTGTTGCGTCGAGCAGTCCAGGCCGTCCGAGTTCTAGAACATTTGTTCGTTGTGCGTGCCTCCCCCGCGGAGCGTGCGGTGGCGCTCCCAGAACGACAGGAAGCATTCCATGGAACTTCTCGAACTCGAATTTTCCCGCGAGATCCATCCAGTCGATGTGATCGAGCAGGTGGCGCACAACAACGACTGGTCCTTCGAGCGGGCCGGTGACGACGAAATCTCGATCTCGGTGACCGGAACCTGGACCGATTATCACGTGTCATTTTCCTGGATGGAGGATTTCGAGGCGCTCCATCTCGCCTGTGCTTTCGACATCAAGGTTCCCGAGAACCGCACGCTCGAGGTGATGCGGCTGCTGTCGCTGATCAACGAACAGATGCTGTTCGGCCATTTCGACCTTTGGGAGCAGGAAGGCGCGATCATGTTCCGCCAGTCGCTGCTGCTTGCCGGCGGTGTCGAGCCATCGAGCCAGCAGGTGGAAGTGCTGTTGTCCTCGGCATTGGAAGCGTGCGAATGCTACTTCCAGGCGTTCCAGTTCGTCGTCTGGTCCGGCACCTCGGCCAAGGACGCACTGTCGAGCGTGCTGTTTGAAACCTATGGCAATGCCTGATCACCGAGAAAATGACTGTCAGTACCGAGCGTAAACCCGAGATCACCTTTGCCGATTTCGACCGTGTCGACATCCGTGCCGGCACGATCGTCGAGGCCGAGCCCTTTCCTGAAGCGCGCAAGCCGGCGATCAAGCTGAAGATCGATTTCGGGCCGGAGATCGGCGTGAAGAAGTCCTCGGCGCAGATCACCAAATATTATTCGCCGGACAGCGTCGTCGGTCGGCAGGTCTTCGCGGTGGTGAATTTCCCGCCGCGCCAGATCGGCAAGTTCATGTCGGAAGTCCTGACACTCGGTTTTCCCGATGGCGATGGCGACGTCGTGCTTGGCGCGATCGAGCGCAAGGTGCCTGACGGTGGCCGGCTCTTCTAGAGCGTTTCTGTTTTTAACGAAAACACTCCAGCCCCTTTGTCTTACGCAATTCCGGACGGGGAACCGCTCCAAGTCCGTCTTGGAAATTCGGCGGCATCAGGCCGCTAGTTTCTCACGTCTGCCGAGCGCTTCGTGGACGGTATCCATGAACATGTCAGCGCAGGCCTTCCACGTGTAGCGCATTGCGCGTTCGCGCGCTTCAGCCCGGCTCACGGTCAGGGCGTCGAGGCAGGCCTGGCGCAGGTCGTCGGAGACCTTGCCGCCGATGCCGTCGCCGACGATGTCTATCGGTCCCGTCACCGGATAGGCGGCGACGGGTGTGCCGCTGGCCAGCGCCTCGATGATGACGTTGCCGAACGTGTCCGTGCGGCTGGGAAACACGAAAACGTCCGCCGAAGCGTAGATTTCTGCGAGTTCCCCGCTCGGGCGATGGCCGAGGAAATGTGCGTTGGGATAGCGTGCCGACAGCTTGGTGCGTTCCGGTCCGTCGCCGACGATGACCTTGCTGCCGGGCAGGTCGAGATCGAGGAAAGCCGGCAGATTCTTTTCGATGGCAACGCGGCCGACCGACAGGAAGATCGGGCGTGGGAAGGGCAGCTCGCCGCGCTTGTCGGGGCGGAAATGCTCGATATCGACACCGCGCGTCCAGGGCTTCAGCTTGTTGAAGCCGCGCGAGGTCAGATCGTCGGCCAGCGACTGGGTGGCGACCAGCGTGCCCTGGCCGGAATTGTGGAAATCGCGCAGCCAGTTATAGGCCCAGCGTTCCGGTACCGGCAGGCGGGCGCTGAGATATTCAGGAAAGCGCGTATGATAGCTGGTGGTGAAGGGGCGGCCGTTTGCCCGGCAGTAACGTCGCGCCATGATGCCCAGCGGGCCCTCGGTGACGATGTGGATGTGATCCGCGTTCGAATCCGCAATCAGCCGGGCGACATGGCGCGGCGTGGTCAGCGCCAGCCGGATGTCGGGGTAGGTCGGGAGGGGCAGAGTGCGGAAGGTGTTGGGGGTCAGGAACTGGGTTTCGACGCCTTGCACCTTCAGGGTTTCCGTCAGCCGCTCCAGTGTGTGAACGACGCCATTGACTTGCGGGCGCCAGGCGTCAGTGACCATCAGGATGCGCATGGGACCTCGCCGCAATGCCGTGGGTTTTGTGCGCGCGCGTTCGGAAAGGAAGGCCAGTCAACAGCCATTCCTCGCGCCAGTCCGGCCTGGCGGGCAGGACGCCGGGATCCAGGCGCCAGATCGAATCATGGACTACCGCGCGTTTCATGGGCGCTGTTGACCATGTTTTCATGACGTGGCGATGAATTGGAGCGGGGCGGCCTCGAAGCTCCGGAGCCTAAAGCATTCCCGCTTTCCGGATGCAAAACCGTACTTTGCTGGAACTGCTCTAGGACGGCACTCTGATGATGGCGCGCAAGCCACCGAGCGGACTGTCTTCGAGCGCAATGTCGCCGCCGTGGGTTCGTGCGATGTCGCGCGCAATGGAAAGGCCGAGACCGGTGCCGCTGGCATCGAGGTTGCGGGCTTCGTCCAGCCGCACGAAGGGTTTGAAGACTTCTTCGCGCTTATCCTCCGGGATGCCGGGACCATCGT
The DNA here is from genome assembly GCF_042739655.1 of Mesorhizobium sp. NPDC059025. Classification (NCBI taxonomy): domain Bacteria; kingdom Pseudomonadati; phylum Pseudomonadota; class Alphaproteobacteria; order Hyphomicrobiales; family Phyllobacteriaceae; genus Mesorhizobium; species Mesorhizobium sp. NPDC059025. The sequence goes on from NZ_JBHYIM010000003.1 coordinate 63,377, forward strand.
CATCGATGGTCACCACCAGCGCGCCGCGGCTGTTGACGGCCCTGATCTCGACCGTCTTGCCATAACGGAAGGCATTGCCGGCGACATTCGACAGCAGTCGTTCAAAGGCATTCGGCCGCACATGCACGAGCTTGGGTCCGCTGACCGTGGTGGTCAGCTTGCGCTTGCGCAGAGCGGCTTCGTCGCGCAGCTTCTGGAAATAGGTTTCGAGGTCGAAATCGCCCTGGTCCTCCGAGGCTTCGCCGCGCGCGAAGGCGAGATACCCTTCGAGCATCGACTGCATGTCCTGGATGTCCTGGTTGAGCGCCTCGGTGTCGGTGCGCTTGCCGCCGATCAGTGCCAGTTGCAGTTTGAAGCGGGTGAGTACGGTGCGCAGGTCATGGCTGACGCCGGTCAGCATTGCCGTGCGTTGTTCCATCTGCCGCTCGATACGTTCGCGCATCTGGATGAAGGCAAAGCCGGCACGCCGCACTTCCTCGGCGCCGCGCGGCCGGAAATCGCGCGGCATCGGCCGGCCCTTGCCAAAACTCTCCGCAGCTTCGGTGAGCGCCAGGATCGGCCGGATCTGGTTGCGCAGGAAAGGGATGGCGATCATCAGGAGCACGAGCGAGGCGCCGACCATCCAGATCAGGAAGACGATGGTGTTGGAGGCATAGGCCTGGCTGCGTCGTACGAAAACACGCAGAACCTTGTCTTCGAGCTGGATGCGCACCTCGATGACGTTGGAGTTGCCGACGGTATCGATCCAGAAGGGGCGATTGATCTGGCGCGTGATTTCGGCTGGAAGCACGTCGTCCAGGATGGAGAAGAAAGGTCGCGGTCCTGGCGGCGGCAGTGGGTCGGGGGGCAAAAGGTCGACCTTCAGTTGCATGCGGTCCTGCGCCATGCGGATGATGTTGGCGTAGTCGGCTTCGCGCGGATAGGTTTCCATCAGGTCGACGACGGCGGCGATATCGCGCACCACCGCCTGCGACAGGCGCTGGGTCATCTGCTGCCAGTGCCGTTCGAGGAAAACGTAGGCAACAACCGACTGCAGCAGGATCATCGGTGCGATGACGATGATCAGCGAGCGGGCATAGAGCCGCTTAGGCATATAGAAAGAAACAAGGCGCCAGAATCTACGCCAGCCGCGCGGCAACGCACCCAACGTGCGCGCGATGCGTCCGTCCTGCGGTTGCGGTCCCTGCAATTCCGAAGTCGCCATTCACCTACCGGTTTGCGCGATGCCGCTGCCGAAGCGGCGACGCTGCATTCTATTCCACGCTCAACCGATACCCAATACCGCGAACGGTCTGCAGCCAGACTGGATTGGCCGGATCGCGCTCGATCTTGCGGCGCAGACGGTTGATCTGGACATCGATGGTGCGCTCGCCCACCTCCGAATCGTCGCCGACAAGTTCATGTCGCGGGATCGTCTCGCCGGCGCGGGCAGCGAAGATCGCCAGGATCTCCTGTTCGCGATCAGTCAGCTTCAATGCCTCGCCACCCTTCTTCAGTTCGCGCTTGGCGATCTGGAACGTATAGGGGCCAAACACCAGCTGCTCGACCTTCGGTGTGGTGGCCGGGCCGCCGCGGCGCAGGATGTTGTTGATGCGCAGGATAAGTTCGCGCGGGTCGAATGGCTTCGGCAGGTAGTCGTCTGCACCGGCCTCGAGCCCGCTGATGCGGTTGTCGGTTTCCGATAGCGCCGTCAGCATCAGGATCGGCACGTTCTTGTCGGTCCGCAACGAGCGGGTCAGGTCAACACCACTTTCGCCGGGCATCATGATGTCGAGCACCAGAAGGTCGAAATCGAGACCGATCAGCTTGCGCCTTGCCTCGTCGGCGTTGCCAGCCACGGTGATACGGAAGCCGTTCTCGGTGAGATACTGTTTCAGCAGGTTGCGGATGCGGGTATCATCGTCGACCACCAGGAGATGCGGCGCATCGTCATTCGGAGCGGGCGGCCTGTCGGTCCTCTCAATGTTCTCCATCATCGTCCCCTGATCGTTGCTGGGTAGGGTTCGCGGGCAAGATATCAATCTGCGCCCTCAATTCCGGATTGACCATCGCCTTTAGGAACAACTCGATCGAACTGCGGTTCCCTAAACCGGAATCTCCCAATGCAGTATGGATGCGGCGTGACTGTGGCCGCGCCAGCGCCAATGCCAGCGCACGGCCCTTTTCTGTCGGATAAAGTTCGCGCTGTCGGCGGTCGCGTGGACCCGGCAATTGCACGATATGATCGGTGTCGATGAGCTGCTTGAGCACACGCGCCAAAGATTGCTTGGTGATCTTGAGCACTTCCAGCAGTTCCGCAACGGTGAGGCCGGGCCTGCGGTTGACAAAATGCAGCACGCGATGGTGCGCGCGACCGAAACCGTAGTCGGCCAGTATCTCGTCGGGATCGGAGGTAAAGTCGCGATAGGCAAAAAAGAACAGCTCGATGAGGCTGAAATCAATGCCGTCCTGCCCGCCTACCGGCGTTTTGATCGGCGCTCCTCGAACGGTCTTGCGGTTAGCCATGATGGTCCTGTGTTTAGCCGAAAAATATGTCAGCATTATTGACGTATTTTTCGGGCAGTGGTAATTTTCGATAAGCTTTAGGGCTGATTGCGCACGAAAAGGCAAGGCGGCAACGCCTTTCCCGCATTTTTCATCGATGTGCCTCCGACCCCTGCGCAAGCATCGCGCGGATCGCCCTCAAGCCGAATCGACAGCAACGCAACGTGACAACGCTGCGCAGGCCTGCCTGCGCCCGGGAGGATTCCATGACGACTGTTCCCTTCGACCAACTGGATGGATCCATCTGGATGAACGGCCGGTTCATCCAATGGGCCGATGCGAAAGTTCATGTACTGACCCACAGTCTGCACTATGGTGGCGCCGTCTTCGAAGGCGAGCGGGCTTACGGCGGCGAGATCTTCAAGCTGACCGAACACAGCGAACGGCTGCATGAATCTGCGCGCATCCTCGGCTACACCATTCCCTATTCGGTGGCTGAGATCGACGAGGCGTGCCGCGCCCTCCTGAAGATGCAGGGCTTTCAGGATGCCTATGTCAGACCGATCGCCTGGCGCGGCAGCGAGCAGACTTCGGTGGGCGCACAGAACAACCGCATTCATTGCGCGGTCGCCATCTGGCAATGGCCGAGCTATTTCGATCCGGAGCTGAAAATGCGCGGATTGAGACTCGACTGGGCGGAGTATCGCCGGCCGGACCCGCGTACGGCGCCCTCGAAATCAAAGGCGTCGGGTCTCTATATGATCTGTACCATGTCGAAACACTTCGCCGAGGCCAAAGGCTATGCGGACGCCCTGATGCTCGACTGGCGCGGGCAGGTGGCCGAGGCGACCGGCGCCAATGTGTTCTTCATCAAGGAAGGCAAGCTGCACACGCCGACCGCTGATTGCTTCCTCGACGGCATCACGCGGCGCACCGTGATGGATCTGGCGCGTCAGCGTGGTATCGAGGTCGTCGAACGCGCCATTCTGCCGGAAGAACTCGCGAGCTTCGAGGAGTGCTTCCTGACAGGCTCTGCCGCGGAGGTCACACCGGTGAGCGAGGTTGGCCAATATCGATTCGCCGTGGGCGCCATCAGCAGAACACTCGTGCAAGCCTATGCAAACGCTGTTCAACCCGCAAAAGCAGTCGTCGCTGCCTAAGAAATTTGGCGGTTTGTGCTCAAAGGGCAGTTATGCGCTGCTTTTTTGTTCGCACGTTTTTCTGCCATTTGACTTTCAGCCGATTCGCGGTCTCACTTCGGTAGTCTGCCTGCGGCGGCAGGCATCCAAGGAGGGACTAAAGAATGGAAACACTTCTCCCGATCATCGTCCAGGTGGTCACCGGCATCATCGGCGGTCAGGCGGTGGGTGCAGCGCTGCAGCAGGCGGCAATGTCCCAGCTTCCCAAGATCCTCGGCGGTGCCATCGGTGGTGTTGGCGGCGCGGCCATCCTCGGCAGCCTGCTCGGCGGCGGCGCGGTTGACCCGGCTGCGGCTACGGCAGCTGTCGGTGGTCTGGGCAGCGCGCTCAACCTTAACAACATCGTCGGCGGCGCCGGCGGTGGCGCAATCCTGACGGGCATCATCGGCCTGGTCATGAACGCGATGAAAAAGTAAGCGCAGTCACTTCAAGTTTTCAAAAATGGGCGGCTTCGGCCGCCCATTGCATTTGCTGATCCCTGACCGCCCCTTGTGTCGACGAACTGGACGCGAACGCCTTCGCCCTCTAGTTGAAGGGAAGTGATCAAGGAGCCATCATGGGTCAGCTCAATGCCGGTATCGTGCCGGTCACACCGTTCCAGCAGAATTGCACCATTCTATTCGACGGCGACAGCAAGGCTGGGGTGATCATCGATCCTGGCGGCGATGTCGAACGCATCCTGGCGGCGGTGCGTGACAATGCCATTTCGGTCGAGGCGATCTGGATCACGCACGGCCATATCGACCATGCCGGTGGTGCGATGGACCTCAAGGACGCGCTCGGCATTGAGATCATCGGTCCGCATGAGGACGACCGGTCACTGCTCGACAATCTCGAGAACCAGGCTCGCCGTTTCGGCATAACCGACACGATCCGCAACTGCGTGCCGGACCGTTTCCTGACCGAGGGTGAGACGGTGTCGTTCGGTGACCACAGCTTCGAGGTGCTGCATTGTCCGGGGCATGCGCCGGGACACGTCGTCTTCTTCAATCGCGCGGCGCGTTTTGCGCATGTCGGCGATGTGCTTTTCCACGGCTCGATTGGACGTACCGATCTTCCTGGCGGCAATCACGAGACCCTGATCCGCATGATCAAGGAAAAGCTGCTGCCGCTGGGGGACGATATCGGCTTCCTGTGCGGGCATGGTCCCGGCAGTCGCTTCGGGGACGAGCGCCGCTCCAACCCTTTCCTCGTCTGACATCCGGAGCCTCGATTCCCTGACGAGTGCCTGAAAAAAGCGCCGCCTGGGAGGCGGCGCTTTCGGGATCGGACAGCGGACTTGAAAGTCTGTGTTCGTCAGTTGGCGGTGCAGAAATGCTGCAGGCCGTCATATCCTGTGAACGTGCCTGAACGCGCGTTGAACGAACGGTAGCGGTTCGAACAATAGCTGTACCATTCCGGGCTCCACGGCTCGACGCCGGCGTAGGAATAGTATTGCCGCACGACGGGCCGCGGGCGCACGACATAGCGGGGCCGTGGCTCGTAATACGGATCGTAGTCGTCATAATAGGCGGGTTCGCGATAGCGCGGCTGAGACAGGGCGCCTGCGATGATCGCGCCGGCCGCGAGGCCGACAACACCGGCTGCCAGGGCATCGCCACCGCGATCACGGTGATGGCGGCGCCAGCGCCAATCATCTGCACTCGCAGGGGAAAAGGTTGCCAGGGTCGTCGCGCCGACGGCAACGGACAGGATGGCGGCTTTGACAAATCGGTTCATGACGGTCTCCTTCGTTCCGGTTCGCCCGCTTCTTTCGGAGGCGTCGTCCGGTCTTGCAGCCAGTAATAGGCGGTCGTGGCTGAACGGAGGCTGAACGAAATCGCTGCCGCGAAAATCTGTCAAAGATGCCCCACCGCGCCATTTTGCGATGGGCAATGCTCAGTCGATCGAGGTCGTCCGTAACGGATCGGCTCAACCGACCGTCAGATTGACCGCCTTGGGACCCTTGCCGCGCTTGTCCGGCTCGGTGTCGAAAGTCACTTTCTGTCCATCTTCAAGACCAGGAAGCCCGGATGCCTGCACCGCGGAAATATGAACGAAAACGTCCTTTGCTCCGTCGTCCGGCGTAATGAAGCCGAAGCCCTTGGCATGATTGAAGAATTTGACAGTGCCGGTCTGCGGCATGGGAAACTCCTTGTGAACCCCATCAGTCCAGTCTCCGGGCACATGGTGACCCAGAGTGGAAATTTGTCGTTTATTTTGACGGTATCGGCAAGAAAAACTTTTGCCGTTGGTTAGCCGTCGACCGGCGAATGCTTGGGCGGTCAGACAAAAGGCGCGGCGAAAACCGCCACGCCTTTCGGATTTGTTGCCGCGCGTTGATCGGGCGCTGTCTTAAGCTGCGGTCAGATTGACCGCCTTCGGTCCCTTGCCCTTGCGATCAGGCTCAACTTCGAAGCTGACTTTCTGTCCGTCCAGCAGCGTGCGCAGGCCGGAGGCCTCGACTGCTGAAATATGAACGAAGACATCCTTGTCGCCGTTGTCGGGCGTGATGAAGCCGAAGCCTTTGGTGGAGTTGAAGAACTTTACGGTACCGGTCTGGGCCATTGGAATAACTCCTCACCCGTTCAAGGATGGGTTCCGCCCTCGTCCTGCGCCGATGGGCAGTTCCCGGTGGTTTTTTCGGCGCTCATGCATTTGCGCATGACAAAACCCCCCGCCGAAAAACGGGGCTGTCAGAGATTCACATTATCGGGGAAAGGGTCGTTCAAACGTTCCAGTCTCCGGGTCGCAAATGCCCGAACACGGAATCTATCGCACGGAAATGTGATCGTTGCAAGCTGGAGCAGGTTGCTTGGCTCCCAGCCTGCGCTCGCACTAGACCTTAGGCAAGCCGAGGTCATCTGCCACAGGCCGGCAAAGATAGGTGCAGAGCCCAAGCCGGGCCGTTCACCACGGCAGGACGTGGCGCTTGCGTAAGCTTCCGCAACGTCTATTCAATCGGGAATGATACAGCGCCGCGGTCGCGGCGCTGTATTACCGGCGCATGCGCCGGTTTGGGGGTGATGGAGAGAGGGCCATGACATTTCTGAAATTCTTCCTGCGGCCGCAAAGCCTCGCGCTGGCGGTTCTGGCGATCGTTCTGGCGGCTTGTACCGTTGTGGTGGATGAGGGGCCGGGACCTCGGCCGCGTCCGCCCTATCCAGGCCCGGGGCCGCAATTCTGCACGCGCGAATACGAACCCGTCTGTGCGCGGCGTGGCGGCGACAGGCAAACCTTCGCCAACGCCTGCATGGCACGGCGTTCCGGATATCGCGTCATCGGTGACGGCCAGTGCCGCGGCGGCGGCTGGGATGACGGCGATGACCGCCCGCAGTTCTGCACCCGCGAATATGCCCCGGTCTGTGCACGCCGGTACGGACAATTGCAGACCTTCCCGAATGGCTGTGAAGCGCGTGCCGCAGGCTGGCGCGTCGTCGACGACGGGCCGTGCTGATCAACCTGCAAGCGCCCATTGCCGATCGCGGTGGGCGCCCCTTAGCACGCCGCGCTTGAAAGCGCCTGCCGGATGGCCTAGAGCAATTCCAGCAAAAGTGCGCAGCGGTTTTGCGTCTGGAATTGCGTAAAAACAAAGAGTTAGAGCGTTTCCGCGTTTCCGTGAAAAACGGAAACGCTCTAGGTCGCAACAGGCTCATACGAACAAGGCAGGTGTCCCATCAACCGGGCATTGAGACGGCGCGAAGGCGCAAAGGGCGGGGCAGGCGGCTCCGGGCAGCCTCCACGGGGGGGCGATCTTGATCGGGCCGTCGCCCAGGCGTTGCAACTGCACCAGACGGGGCGGCTGCAGGAAGCGGAAAGCCTTTATCGGCAGGCTCTTGCCGCCAAGGCCGGTCATTCGGCTGCGGCGCATTTCCTCGGGCTCTTGCTCCACCAGACTGGTCGCAGCACCGAAGGACTGGTCTTGCTTGAACAGTCGCTGCGTGCTGAACCTCGCAACCCCGATTTTCTCAACAACTACGGCACGGTGCTGCGCGACACGGGCCGGGCCGTCGCGGCTGCCGACCAGTTCCGCAAGGCCGTGGCCGCAAAGGCGGATCACGCGGCAGCGCGCGAAAACCTCGGTTCCACATTGCGCCAGATCGGTCATTTCGATGCCGCCGAGGAGGTCTTTCGCGCCACGATCGGTCGCAATCCGTTCCAAATGCGCGCCAGGGCGGGGCTCGCCGAGACGCAGCAGGAGGCGGGCCGGCTGGATGACGCACTCGCCACATTCCGCGAGGCGCTGACCATTCGTCCGAAGGATGCGGACCTCAATCACGGCTATGGCGTCGGGCTGATGGAGAAAGGCCGCCTGGCCGAGGCGGCAGAACATTTCCGCACGGCTTTGGCGGCGGAGCCGACTCAGGCCAAGTCGTGGATGATGCTGTCCCAGGTGAAGCCTCAACGCGAACCCGACGGCGAACTTGCCGCCATGGAGACACAACACGCCAAGGCGCCGGCCGACAGTCCGGCACGCATGCAGCTATCCTTCGGCCTCGGCAAGCTGCATGACGATCTCAAGATCTATGACAAGGCTTTCGACTATTTTGCCGAAGGCAACGCGATCCGCCGCAAGGGCATCGCCTATGATGGGGCAAGGACCCGCGCCGAATTCGAGGCGATGAAGGCGACCTTCACCAAGGAGTTCTTCGAAATACACAAGCCGAGCACGATCGAAGACGATGCACCGATCTTCGTTGTCGGCATGCCGCGTTCGGGTACGACGCTGGTCGAACAGATCATCGCCAGCCACCCGCAGGTGTTCGGCGCAGGGGAGTTGACCATCTTGAAGACGGCCGTCGGCAAGGGTTTTCCACTCGACATGAAGGGCGGCTTCCCGGCGGGCATCGCCGACATGCCGGGCAAGGCCTTTGCTGACGCGGGGCACGACTATCTCGACATGCTGCATGCCCGCTATCCGGGGTTCAACCACATCACCGACAAGATGCCGGGCAATTTCCTGCTGGTCGGCTTCCTGCATTTGATGTTGCCGAAGGCCAGGATCGTGCATTGCAGCCGCAATGCGGTGGCGACATGCCTGTCGATCTTCAAGTCGCATTTCCGTGGCGATGGCCATCTCTATGGCTACGATCTCACCGAGCTGGCCGACTTCCACAATCTCTATGTGGATATGATGGCACATTGGCACGCGGTTCTGCCGGGTGTCGTGCACGATGTGCGTTATGAGGATTTCGTCGCCGATCAGGAAGGTCAGAGCCGGGCGCTGATCGACTATCTCGGCCTGCCGTGGAGTGAAGCGGTGCTGTCGTTCCACGAGAATGAGCGGCAGGTGCGCACGGCCTCGGCCGCTCAGGTGCGCCAGCCTATGTACAAGGGCTCCGTCGATCTCTGGAAACGCTATGGCGAGCGGCTCAATCCGCTGATCGAGCGGCTGAAGTAGCGCTCGTTGAAGGACAAACCGCCGGATCATCTGGGGATATGACCCGGCGGCTGGAAGCGAGCCTGACGTGAGGTCGGCCTCTGGCTACTTGGGGGCGTTCATTGCCCAGTTGATGCCGAACGGATCGCGCAGGCTGCCCCAGCGGTCGCCCCAGAACATGTCGCCGAGAGGATTTTCGATCTCGCAACCGGCTTCCACCGCGCGTTTCCACCAGCCATCGATATTGTCGGCCTGAAGGATGAGCTGCATCGTATAGCCTTGAGCCGGTTTGTGCGGATGGCCATGCTCGGGGAAGGCATCGCTCAGCATCAGCGATGAACCATTGACATAGAGATGGATGTGCATGGTGCGACCCTGTTCATCCGGCGGATAGGCAAACACTTCCTCGGCGCCGAAGGCATGCTTGTAGAATTCAGCGGCCTTCACGGCGCCATCCACCTGCAGATAGGCGATCAATCCACCAAGCACTTTCGGGCGGGGGTATTCGGTCTGTGCTGTCGTGTCGTTCATAGGGGGCTCCTCTCGTTTGTTGGGGCAGCTTACGGGTTCAGCGAATTCGCACGGGCGATCAGCCCGAACGGCCGGTTCGCCCAGCCATCGGCTGTCTCGGGCCAACCGATATCCTTGCGCAGTTCGATCGGCAGCGAACGAAGCACGCGCTCGGTCCGGGCGCGGGTGCGTGCCGCCGAATATTCGGTCGCGATGCGACCAATGGATGACAGGATCGACATGGTGCATTCTCCCTTGTTGGCGGCGACATCATTGTGCCGACATCCAAGGAACGAATGGTGCGACTGCTTCCCGACAGCGGGGGCGAGATTTTTTTCGCAACAGGCTTACTGGCGAACGCGATGGCGGGATGACTGGCCGAAATGTGCCGGTTAAACGCTGCGCCTCAGCATGTAGTAAAGGATACCGAACAGCACCGGTGAAAACGGAACCGTCATAAGCAGATAGCCACCTTGGCCAAGAGCGCTTTCGAAGAAATATGAACAGACGACTACGGCCAGTGTCAGCCCGGCAGCAAGGAGTGCTGCAGCGCCGCGGCCGTCAGAACCATCCGATGAGATGTCAGTTCTTCTGTCTGGCTTCATTGGAAACGCCGCCCCGGTTGAGAGCCCGTTTCGCCGAGAATAAAGCGCAACCATTACCTCTTTCTGAAACCGGCACTGCCATTCCCGGCAAGTGTGGTTACCGAGGATGTCAGTGTCCTGGCCGGCCTGTCTTGCCCGGGCGCCGCTTCTGCCTGGCCTTGTCCCCCGGATCCTCGTAGGAGCCGATGCCAGCGCGCTCACGCACGATCGGCTTGACGTCCTCGGGTTTGACAGGAAGCGTGCCTTCGATGGGCTTTTCGGTGCGCCGCACCGTCATCTCGTCGAGCGAGTTCTTGCGGAACAGCGACTTGCCGTCATCCGGCGTGCCGTAATCCGAGCCATGCGCTTCGGCAGCCGTCTGCTTCTTGAACAGCGAACGTGAGATTGCGCCGGCCGGTGTCTCCTGATCGGTTCCTGGGCCCATGTCGTCGATGGAGGGTTTCTGGAACAGCGGTTTCTTCACCGGAACCGCGCCATCGGCGCCCATCTCGTCGAGGTGCGGTTTGCGGAACAGGTTGGGCCGGGCAGCCTTGGTGGCTTCTTCGGCGGCACGCGCTTCGTCGAGCTTGCGGAAACGCTCCTGTTCTTCGGCGGTACGATGTTTGGCGACACCCTTGTTGTGCCTGCCTTTCTCGCGGCCCGAGGCCGGACTCTGTCCTTCGACTTCGCGTGCCAGCGGGTCGTCGGAAATGGCGAGTTCCATCTCGCGCAGCCGCTTGATCTCGTCGCGTACGCGGGCGGCCTTTTCGAAATCGAGATTGGCGGCGGCATCGCGCATCTGCTTGTCGAGCGCTTCCAGATGGGCCTTGAGGTTGTTGCCCATCATCGCGCCGGCATTGTCGGTAAACTGCGAGATGTCGGCGCGGACGTGATCCTTTTCGTAGACCGAATCCAGGATGTCGGCGATGCGCGACTTCACGCTTTCCGGGGTGATGCCGTTGGCGGTGTTGTATTCCATCTGCTTTTCGCGGCGGCGATTGGTCTCCGCCATCGCGCGTTCCATCGAGCCGGTGACGGTATCGGCATAGAGGATGACCTTGCCGTCGACATTGCGCGCGGCGCGGCCAATGGTCTGGATCAGCGAAGTTTCCGAACGCAGGAAGCCTTCCTTGTCGGCATCGAGGATGGCGACAAAACCGCATTCGGGAATGTCGAGGCCCTCGCGCAGCAGGTTGATGCCAACCAGCACGTCGAATGCGCCGAGGCGCAGGTCGCGCAGGATCTCGATGCGTTCCAGCGTATCGATGTCGGAGTGCATGTAGCGCACGCGAATGCCATTCTCGTGCAGATATTCGGTCAGATCCTCGGCCATGCGCTTGGTCAGCACCGTCACCAGCGTCCGGTAGCCCTTGGCGGTGGTTTCACGGATTTCGCCGACGACATCGTCGACCTGGCTCTTGGCTGGACGGACCTCGACTGGCGGGTCGATAAGGCCGGTCGGGCGGATGACCTGTTCGGCGAAGACGCCGCCCGACTGCTCCAGCTCCCAGCTGCCCGGCGTGGCCGAGACGCCGACGGTGAGCGGGCGCATGGCATCCCATTCCTCGAAGCGCAGCGGCCGGTTATCCATGCAGGACGGCAGGCGGAAGCCATATTCCGCCAGCGTCGCCTTGCGCCGAAAGTCGCCCCGGTACATGCCGCCGATCTGCGGTACGGTGACGTGGCTTTCATCGATGAACACCAGGGCGTTGTCCGGGATGTATTCGAACAGCGTCGGTGGCGGATCGCCGGGGTTGCGACCGGTGAGGTAGCGTGAATAGTTCTCGATGCCGGCGCAGGAGCCGGTTGCCTCGAGCATTTCGAGGTCGAAGCGCGTGCGCTGTTCCAGCCGCTGCGCTTCCAGCAGGCGCCCGGCTTTTTCGAGCTCGACAAGGCGATGCTGCAACTCTTCCTTGATCGACTTGATGGCCTGGTTGAGTGTCGGCCGCGGCGTCACATAGTGCGAGTTGGCGTAGATCTTCACGCTCTTCAGGTCACCGGTCTTGGTGCCGGTCAACGGATCGAATTCAGTGATCGACTCGATCTCGTCGCCGAACATCGAGATTCGCCAGGCGCGGTCCTCAAGGTGGGCCGGGAAGATCTCGATCGTATCGCCTCGCACGCGGAACGAGCCACGCACGAAGTTGGCGTCCTGACGCTTGTACTGTTGCGCGACGAGGTCGGCGAGCAACTGCCGCTGGTCGAGGCGGTCGCCGATCGTCATCTGGAAGGTCATCGCCGTATAGGTTTCGACCGAACCGATACCGTAGATGCAGGACACCGACGCCACGATGATGACGTCGTCACGTTCGAGCAGCGAGCGCGTCGCCGAGTGGCGCATGCGGTCGATCTGCTCGTTGATCGAGCTTTCCTTCTCGATAAAGGTGTCGGTTCGCGGAACATAGGCTTCCGGCTGGTAGTAGTCGTAGTAGGAGACGAAGTACTCGACCGCGTTGTCGGGGAAGAACTTCTTGAACTCGGCATAGAGCTGCGCGGCCAGCGTCTTGTTCGGCGCGAGGATCAGGGCGGGGCGCTGCGTCTCCTCGATGACCTTGGCCATGGTGAAGGTCTTGCCCGAACCGGTAACGCCGAGCAGCACCTGGGTGCGGTCCTCATTGGCGACGCCTTCGACCAGATCCTTGATCGCCGTCGGCTGATCGCCGGACGGCGTGAACTCGGTCTCCATCTTGATGGTGATGCCGCCTTCGGACTTTTCCGGACGCTCGGGGCGGTGCGGTGTCCACAGCACGCCGTTCTTGTGCAATGGGTTGCCGCTCTCGATCAGGTCGGCCAACGCCTGAACTGTCGCGGTGACGCCCGAATTGGATAGGAAGGCTGCGTCTTCCAGGCTGATGTCGAGACCGGCGACCGGGTTGAGGCCTGCAGCTGCCCGCTCCTTGGCGGAAGCTGCGCCGCCCATCGAGGTACCACGCGCCGTACGGGTCGGTGCGGCGCTCTTCTCCGGCACTTTCTTGGGTTTTGGCGGGGCCTTCTCAGCTTCCTTGGCGATCTGCTCGGCCCAGCCCGAGATCGAACCGCTCAACGGCGTGCCGGTGAATTCAGCCTGCTGTGCCTCCTCGAAGCCGCCGCCCCGATGCAACGGTTCCGAAGCGTCGAGGTAATCGGTGACTCCGTTGCCGCGCTTGCGCGGTGCGGAACGATCCTCCGGGCGAGGCGGGTTCTTTTCAGGGGATTTGGCCATGCTCCGAATATGGGAGGAGTCCGCTGAAATGGGAAGAGCCGAAAGGTTAGGAACGACCTCACGACTGCAATGTCAGCTGGGCTCCTGACATGAGGTTGTCAGGAGCGGATTCGGGATCGCAGTCCATGCTGCCTCAATGGCGGTCACCTTTCAGGCCGGATCGTGCTGGCCCGGCACAGATGGTCGATCTGCTCCATTCAGCACGCGTTGAGCAACCCTATCTTGTTTCATGTTGGGGACGGGCGAGGGGCCGGACCGGGATCGTATTCGGCTGGCGATCGGTCAGCCGCATTCTCTGGGAGGAGAAACATCGTGACAAACCTGCAGGATGTCTATGTCCAATCCGATGCGCTCGGGGTTGCGGAACTGGTGCAGCGTGGCGAAGTCTCGCCGCTGGAGGTGGTCGAGACCGCGATCACGCTGATCGAGCAACTCAATCCCCGGCTCAACGCGGTCGTCCATCGACTCTATGAGATGGGGCGAGCGACCGCAGCCGAGGTCGACCGTAAGGCGACGTTCGCCGGGGTTCCGTTCCTTGCCAAGGAACTCGGCAGTTCATGGCAGGGCGCGCCGCTGACCAATTCGTCGTCCTACATGAAGGATCTCGTCGCCCAGGCGGATTCCGAGACCGTGCGCAGGGTCAAGGCGGCGGGGTTCGTGCTGGTCGGCAAGTCGAACGCGCCGGAAAACGGTTGGTCGATTTCGACCGAGCCGAAACTCTACGGCGCCACCATCAATCCATGGAAAGAAGGCATAACGGCCGGCGGCTCCAGCGGTGGCACGGCTGCGGCGGTCGCGTCCCGCATGGTGCAGGTCAGCGAGGCGAGCGACGGCGCCGGTTCCATCCGTATTCCGGCTTCCTGTTGCGGCATCGTTGGCCTGAAACCCTCGCGCGGTCGAGTCACGCTCGCTCCCGATGGCGATTTCTGGTACGGTGGCGCCTATTTCCTGTGCCATTCGCGCACGGTGCGCGACACCGCAGCCTATCTCGACGCCGTGGCAGGTGCATTGCCGGGCGATGCCTATGTTCCGCCGAGACCTGCCGAAAGCTGGCTCGATCTGTCACGGCGCGCGCCGAAGCGGCTGCGCGTCGGTTACACCGTAACCTCGAACAATGGCACGCCTGTCGACCCGCAGGTGAGGGCGACGGTCCTAGCCACCGCCAAGGCACTGGAGGGCCTTGGGTATGATGTCGAGGAGCACGATATGGCGCTCGACGGTAATGATGCGTGGAGCACCTACTGCCACATGGGACCGGTCGAAACGGCAGCGATGTTCGAAAACCTGGGCGAGGCCGTCGGCCGACCCGTCACGCGCGACGACGTCGAGCCGATCACCTGGGCCGTGATCGAGCGCGGCCGGTCGATCAGCGGTGTCGAGCATGTGCGTGATGTTGAAAAACTGCGCCGGCTCAGCCGTGCTATCGCGCAGGATCTTTTTTCCTACGACATCTATGTCACGCCGACATTGACGCAATTGCCGCGCCCGATGGGGCATTACGACATGTCGATGAGCGATCTCGACCGCTTCAACGCAAGATGGGCGGATGCCGGCTTTGCCTATCCGTTCAACATTTCCGGCCTGCCGGCGATCTCGCTGCCGCTCGGCTGGTCGGATGAGGCCATTCCGATCGGCGTGCAGTTGGTTGGCCGCTACGGCGACGAGGCCGTGGTGCTTGCAGTCTCAAGCCAGCTCGAGCAGGCAATGCCCTGGAAAGACAAACGCCCGCCGATCAGTGCGTGAGGCGAGGAGGCAAGCAGTCCAGCCGAGTCTCCCTGTCGAAAGCTCCAATGCTGACACATTTCCGGCCTACATCTGGGCGGATCAGACGGCTGTCAGGCAAGGCTAAACCGCTGTCGCGGTTATATAACGAAAGCCTGAAATGAACCGTGATCAGGTTCCTATTGCGGTGCAACATAGCGGACTCTAATTTGCGGCCGTCTTGGTAAGCGGCAGGGGCGAACGAAGATAGGCGCGTGCGGAAATCCCATAAGGATTGTCGCCGTGACCGGTTCCGATTGGAGTACGGCTTGGTACCGGCGGACATCGCTCTAGAGCAATTCCAGCAAAAGTACGCAGCGGTTTTGCGTCTGGAATTGCGTAAAAATGAAGAGTTGGAGAGTTTCCGTGTTTCCATGAAAAACGGAAGCGCTCTAGCGGCGCTCGAAATGCCCGGAAGAACCACTCGCCTTCTGGCGGCGCACATCGTTCCATCTGATGGAGCGGGCGTCGTCGCATGAGCAGCATCACCGGACGCCTCGTCAAGGGAAGCATGTGGCTCAGCCTGTCCAGGGCGATCGTCAATGCTTTGGCGACGCTCTCGACCTTTATCCTGGCCTGGTATCTGACACCTGCCGATTTCGGCCTTGTTGCACTGGCCACGACGATGTTGCTGATCGTCGACACGGTCACCCAGATTTCGCTTTCCGAAGCGCTGATCCGCCACAAGGCTCCGGATGAATCGCATTTCAGCGCCGCCTGGACGCTGAACGCCTCGCGCGGGTTGCTGCTCGGCCTGTTGTTCGCGGTTTTCGCCTATCCGGCGGCGCTCCTGTTCAACGAGCCACGGCTTACCGGCGTCATGCTGGCGCTTGGCGTCAGCATCCTCTTGGGCGGTCTGATCAATCCGCGCCGGATCATGCTGCAGCGTGACCTGATCTTCTGGCAGGAATTCGTGCTCGCGGTCTCGCAGAAGCTCACGGGTTTCGTCGCGGCAGTGGCGATCGCCATGATCTATCACAGCTACTGGGCGCTGGTGATCGGCACGTTGGTAAGCCAGGCCACCAATGTGGTGGTCTCCTACATGGTGCTGCCCTTCCGGCCGAGGATCACGTTCCAGCACATGAAGGAGTTCTTCTCCTTTTCGGCCTGGCTTACGGCCGGCCAGATCGTCAATACGCTCAACTGGCGCTTCGACTATCTGCTGGTCGGGAAGATGCTCGGTGGTTCAGCGCTCGGCTACTACTCGCTGGGCAGCAATCTGGCGATGATGCCGACGCGTGAAGCGACCATGCCGCTGACGCAGACGATCTATCCGGGCTTCGCCAGCATCCGCCAAGATCCGGCTCGTCTCGCCGCTGCCTATCAGCGCGTGCAGGCGCTGGTCGCGGCGATAGCGCTGCCGGCCGGCATCGGTGTCGCGGTGATCGCCGATCCACTGGTCCGGCTGACGCTTGGCGAGAAATGGGCGCCGGTGATCTTCATCATCCAGGCGCTGGCCTCGGTCTTCGCCTTGCAGACGCTGGGCTCGCTGGTGCAGCCACTCGGCATGGCCAAAGGCGAGACGCGGCTTTTGTTCGTCCGCGACACCCAGATGCTGCTGGTGCGTGTGCCGGTGATGGTGATCGGACTGGTCATGGCTGGCCTGCCGGGTGTGATCATCGGTCGTGTCTTCACCGGCCTGTTCAGTTCGCTGGTCAACATGATCCTGGTGCGGCGTTTCATCGGCGTCAGCGTGTCGAAGCAGCTTTGGGCGAATGTACGCGCGCTTGCCAGCATCGCGCTGATGGCCGCCGGCGTCGCGGTGGCGTCACATTATCTGGACTACACAACCGACAAGGTCGAACTCGCCAAGCAACTGGTGGTTCTGGTGAGCCTTGGAGGCTTTTTGTACTGCGCTTCCACCCTCATGCTCTGGATTTTGATGGGACGGCCCGAGGGGCCGGAAACGGAAATCCAGAAAATCCTGGGCAAGATCTATTCGAAAGTACGCCCCGCCTGACGATACACGACGACCAAGCGCGGCCGTCCAACATGCCAGATGGAGACATTCATGACGCCGAAATCAAATCAGGTCCTGATCAAGGAATTGCAGGACAGGATCCATGACTGCCTCAAGGACTATCTGTCGGTCGAGGAGCCTATGGCCATCCTCGATTTTCCGGACATCCGCAACTGCGGTGATTCCGCGATCTGGCTGGGTGAGATGGCCTATCTGAAGGATCGCTTCGGCAAGCGGCCAGCCTACGTCTCGCGCATCGATGATTTTTCGGCGGAAGAGCTGGAACAGGTGATGCCGAGTGGGCCGATCTTCATCCATGGCGGCGGCAATTTCGGCGATATCTGGGTTGCGCATCAGGATTTCCGTGAACGGATTCTCGAGCGTTTTCCGAACCGCCAGATCATCCAGTTCCCGCAGTCGATCCACTACGCGTCGGCCGAACGCATCCAAGAAAGCGCACGCGCCATCGCGCGGCACAAGAACTTCGTGCTGCTGGTGCGCGACGAGGAATCGATGGCGTTCGCCGAGAAGCACTTCGATTGCCAGGTACGCCTCTGTCCGGACATGGCCTTCGCCATTGGCGCCATCAAGCCGGCGGCGGCAGAGTTTCCGGTTCTCGCCATGCTGCGGTCAGACAAGGAAAAAGCGGGTGATGCCGATCTGTCCGCTTATGGCGATATTCCGGTCGAAGACTGGACGAGCGAATCCGCGCGAAGCGTACGCGTTTCCAAGGCGATCGGCGCTGCATCCGGCTTGCTGTCGCTGAAGCCGGGCGAGGTGCGGCTGCGCAAACTCGATGCAGCGGCGCACAACCGCTTCCAGCGTGGCATTCGCCAGATATCGCGCGGGCAAGCCATCGTCACCGACCGGCTGCATGTCCATATCTGCTCGCTGCTGATCGGGCGTCCACACGCCGTGCTGGACAACAGCTATGGCAAGGTGCGGCGTTTCATGAATGCCTTCTCGGGCGGAACCGATCTCTCCTACAAGGCAACGTCGCTGGACGATGGCATAAACTGGGCGCGCGGCCAGGCCCGACAGAGGATCGCCGCATGAGGTCGCGGATGTCGAAGAAACACGGAGGCAAGCTGCGATGAGTCTCGTTACCTTCATCATCCCTGTTCGTCATCAGGACAACGCCCGCGACTGGGGGCTGCTCAAGGCGAACCTTACCCAGACAGTTGCGTCGATTTCGAACCAGACCAACGGCGATTGGCAAGGCATCATCGTGGCCAATGAAGGCGCGGATCTCCCGGACCTGCCGGCAGGCTTCAGCGTCGTGCGCGTGACCTTCCCGCCCAATGTCCTGCATGAGATCGACAAGGCCAATGTCGAAGACGTCTACGACGCTTTCCGCGCGGACAAGGGGCGGCGCGTGCTGATGGGCATGCTGGCCGCGCGCGACAGTAGCTTCTTCATGATCGTGGACGATGACGATTTCGTCAGCGCCCGCATCGTCGAACATGTGGCGGAAAATCAAAACACCAATGGCTGGACGATCGACAAGGGTTACATCTGGGACGACGGTGGCAAGATCCTGCTCGGGTATGACGACTTCAGCCATCTGTGCGGAACATCGCTCATCATTCGGGCCGCGCTCTATGGCCTGCCCGAGCGTTTCGAAGATGCGTCGCTGGACTGGATCAAGTCGATGCTGGGCAGCCATGTCCGCATCGCCGACATCCTGGCCAAAAATGGTACGCCATTGGCGCCACTGCCGTTCCGTGGCGCTGTCTACCGTGTCGGCCATGCCGGCTCGCACAGCAAGGCGCCCAGCCTGCTGGTCAAATATTTCCTGAGCTGGGAAGCCCTGAAACGGCCACGGCGCCTGCTGCGCAGCATGGGCAAGCTTCGGCTGGTTGACGATGGCGCAAGGCGGGAGTTCTTCGGCCGGGCCGCGTAGCGCTTCGTCCTCGTAATGTGCCACTTCACCGCTTGCGGCGGAGTGTATAAACCGGGGTGAAAAATCCTGGGTCGCGCGTGTCGAACTATCCGCTTTCCTACAAGCTCTCCTGGCTGCCGCGTTTCCTGAAACCGTCGCTGCACAGCGATGCGGAGGATTTCGGACCGGCAGCGGCGGACCTTTTGGTGCCTCGGCCAGCCAGGACTGTGCGACTGGCTTTTGTCGGTGATATCTCGGCTGTCGCTTCCAGCCAGGCGCCGATTTGTGATCCAAGGCTGAAGGAGTTGCTGGGCTCCGCCGATCTGGTAATCGGCAATTGTGAAAGTCCGATCGTCGAGTGCGTGCGGGCGAGGTTCGGCACGTGGCTCGGTACACACCACGCCATGAAGGAGGCTTTCTTCATTGAGGCGATGGCCGCGGTCGGTATCCGTCATGAACGGCTGGTGCTGTCGCTCGCCAACAACCACATGCTCGACCAGGGTATCGAGGGCTTCGAGGAGACGGTCGGTGCGTTGCAGCGGCTCGGCATCCGTATGATCGGGACGGCACACGGTGGCCCAATGCTTCCGGTCAACGCGGGCGGTCTCACCATCGGTTTTGCTGCCTTCACGCTTTGGCGAAACGCTGCCGAGGCATTGTTTTCTGGCCGCGTATCAACAGAATCCAACCCCGAGCGCTGGCCCACGGGCAGCCTGGGGAATGCGGATCTCTTATGCGCGGTGCCGCATTGGGGCTGGGAATTCCGGCATTTTCCGCAAGCGGAAACGTTGGTGCTGGCGCGGCGGCTGACCGAATACGGCTTCGGCCTGGTTGTCGGACATCATGCGCATGTCCTGCAGCCGGTGGACCTGATCGGACAGGCGCCTGTTGCTTATGGGTTGGGCGACTTCCTGGGCACTGCACTGGCACGGCAACCCTGGCCGGGGCGTATCGGCGGGATCTTCACTGTCGACATAAGCGCTGAACCGGAGAGTCTCGGCAAGGTCGCAGGATATCGGATGCATCCGTTTGTACGGCTGAGGGACAGCGGCCGCGAACGACTGGTGCCGGCGACGGATCTTGGCGGAACTTTGCGTGCCCGTGTCGACGAGAGGCTGGCTCGGGTTCTGGGGGCAGCTCAGCCGTAGCGCAGTTTCATGGCGACGATGGCGCCGACCAGCATGAAGGTGAAGCCGTTGGCGAGAATGACCGGCCAGGAGCCGATCAGGATGCCATACAGCGCCCACAGCAGGATGCCGAAGGCGAGGACGCCGGTGGTGACAAGCGAGATGTCGCCTGCGCGACGCTCGCGGGCGATCTTGGCGACTTGCGGAATCCATCCGACCGTCGTGATGAAAGCAGCGACCGCGCCGATAATTTCGATCGAGGGGTGCAAGACGTAAACTTTCAGAAAGATCGGCCGGGAGCGCCGATTGAACCGGTCCAATATGCCAGAATGCGCGATTCTTGGGAAGAGAGGTGCGAACTGGACCAAAGAAGAATTGGGCTCATCGAGGGGCATCGAGGTAAAAATGTCCTGGGTGTGTGATTTTTGCCCTAACCAGCTGAAGGAGAACGAAAAACGGCGTTTCCCGCCGAGTTACATGACTTTAAGTCTATGATTTCGTTTGGCAAAGTTATTCAATGTGATTTGGTCCCGGCGCCTTGGGCTCCTTAGTTTCTGATGTCCCGTCGTTTTCGCAGCGCCGCAGGTGATTGTGTGAAGCTGACCGGGGCGCTTCCGATCCCAAAAAACGGAGCTCTGACCATGAATAAAATCAAGATGCTTGCCGCGACCGCTTTCGTCGCGCTGTCTGTATCGGCCGGCTATGCCGCAACAGTGCAAGGCACGATCAAATCGATCGACCCGGATACCAAGTCGTTCACCCTCGATGACGGCAAGATCTATCAGCTTCCGGCGGAGTCGACGGTCGACAAGCTTAAGGTCGGCATCAAGGTGGCGGTGACCGTCGACGACAAGACAGGCATTGTCACCTCGATCGTCAAATCATCCTGAGCCCGACGCGAAGGCGTTTCCTCCCAATCTGCGTGCTGTTCGGAGAAAGCCGGCCGACAGGTCGGCTTTCTTGTGTCTCGCGGCTGCCGATCGCACCGTCGTGGTATGGCCTTTGCAAAAGGCCCGCGCTATCGGTTGGAAAACGAGGGCAACATGGCCGTGCAACGCATGGGGAACCGTCAAAGCGGCTGGCGACCTACCCGGCGACTGTTGCTCGGTGCGGCGGTGGTCGGCGGTGCCGTTTTGTGGGGCGGAAACACCATAGCCCGGCTGATGCGCAGCCCTTCCTCAGCGAAGGACGCCGGACGTATCGCCGACGTGGATGGTCACGCCTTGCCTCTCCAGCCACTGGAAAATGCGCCGAGCCATGATGCGGGTCTGACCTGGCTGACCAAGGGCGGGACCGTGAATGATGCCAGCGGGCTTTCGCGCACACCCATCTACGGCATGGTCGAAGTGAGCAATGAAAAAGACGTAGCGGAAGCACTTTCGTTTGCGCGCACCAATGGCCTGAAGGTCTCGATGGCGGCGGTACGACATTCGATGGGTGGTCATGCCTTCGACGACAATGCCGTCGTCCTCGACATGCGCAAGTTCAATGCCGTCTCGGTCGACGCGACTGCCAAGACGATGACGGTGCAGCCCGGTGCCACCTGGCACGACATCCAGAACATCCTGCATCCGCGTTTTGCGGTGAAGGCGATGCAGTCGACCGATATCTTTTCCGTCGGCGGCTCGCTGTCGGTCAATGCGCACGGCATGGACCATCAGGCCGGTTCAGTTGCCGGTTCGATCCGGTCGCTGCGCTTCATGCTGGCCGACGGCTCGGTGCTGAGGTGTTCGGCGTCAGAGAATGCCGACCTGTTTCGCCATGTCGTCGGCGGCTACGGCCTGTTCGGCGTGGTGCTGGAAGCAACGCTCGACATCGTCGACAATGCTGTCTACCGGACCAGCCGCGAAATCATAAAATCCGAGGAGTTTCCGCGGTTCTTCAGCGAGATCCTGGAACCAAACCGCGAGATCGGCCTGTTCTACGGCCATCTGTCGACGGCACCGGGAAATTTCCTCGAAGACATGATCGTCTATCGCTACGAAAAAGTGGCCGAGCAGCCGCCCGGCGATCAACCATCGATCGGCGAGCCCGGTGCGGTCGGTGTCAAGCGCCTGATCATGAACCTGGCGAAATGGGGTGCGCCGTTCCAGGAAGTGAAATGGTTCACCGAAAAGACTCTGGAGCCGCGCTTTGAAAGCTGCACGGTGGCGCGCACCGCGGCGATGGGCGAGGGGGAGGCCTGTCTCGTGACCCGCAACAACCCCATGCACGATTCCGTGCCGTATCTGTTCAACGATCTGGCGGGTGAAACCGATATCCTGCACGAATATTTCGTGCCGCGCGCTGCCTACAATGCCTATGTCGCCGAGGTGCGCACGATACTGCGCAACCAGCCCTTGCCGGTGCTGAATGCCTCGGTGCGAGTGGTGCACAAGGAGGACATTGCGCTGAACTATGCGCCGCAGCCCGCCTTCTCGCTGGTGCTCTACATCAACCAGCCAACATCCGAAGAAGGCAGTGCGCAGATGCGGCAATTGACGCGCGCACTGATCGACGTGACCATCCAATATGGCGGTCGTTTCTTCTTGCCCTACCAGTTGCACTACACCGGCGCGCAATTGCTGGCATCCTATCCGGAACTGCCGCTCTTCCTGGCACGCAAGCGCAGCTACGACCCCGACGAGCTGTTCTCCTCGACCTTTTATCGGGCCTTGAAGGCACTCAGCCCCACAACCTGACGCAGCGGAGAATTGGGATGCGATACGGAGCGACGATGGCAGGTGTCATTGCTGTCATGCTTGTCTCTGCCCCAGCGGTTTCGGAAGATCTCAAGGCCTACAAACTTACCATCGACGGCGTTTCAATCGACATCGATCCCGGCGAGGACGCGACCGTGACCCTGCCGAACGGCAAGGATGCGCGGATCAGGTTGGAACGCAATGCATTCGCGACCTTCAGCAGCAACAGCTTCTCTTTCGTGCACCCGAGCACGGTGACGGTAACGAAGACCAGTCTGTCCAAGGGAATCGACCAGCATCTGATGGCCTCGGCGGTCGGCTCGATGGTCATAATCCAGGAATATTCCGATATGAACCCGGTTATGCTCAACCAGCTCATGCTGCAGGAAATCACCAAGGAATCGGTACGAGCGGGTGGAAAGCTCACGCAGAAAGCCGGCTCGCGCAAGCTTGCCGACGGCAAGGTGCTGCAGGGGCTGACGGCTACGGTGAAGTCCCGCACCGACCAGGTTGCTTACGAGGTAATGAGCTACGGAACCGCAGACCAGGGTGTGGTGGTGATCACCAGCCTGGATGATGATAACGCAGCAGCCGACCTGCCGATGATCGACAAGTTCTGGCAGAGCCTGAAACTCCACATGGGCAAGTAGACGGTGATCACCATCCGCCCTGCAGTTGCGCCGAAAGCCAGCCGGCGGAGCGTTTCAGGATCATGGCGGTGTTCGAGACGGTCCGGTCCAGCCTGGTCCTGACCAGCGTGTAACCACTCTCTGTCCGATAGAGGGTTGCGTCACTGCCGTCGACATCGGGTTCACGGGCTTCCGTCCTGATTTTGATTGCCGCTGCGGGACGTGGGCCGACCGGATTTTCCGGTCGATGCAGGCCAAGTGCAGCGATTTCATCATCGAGCGGAGCCGACGCGACTTTTGGCAGAGCGGCTGAGACGGTCATAGCCGTTTGCGGCTGGACGGTGCGGCATATGCCGGAGACCACCGGATAGTTGAATCCCTTGCGGTGCTGCAGCATCTGGTTTTTCATCGCAGCTTCACAGTCGGCGACCGTCGACCATTTGGCCGGTGTTTCGCCGATATATTCACACAGCTTTGCGTCGCAGTCGCATCCCACGATGGTCATGGCGACAAGTGCGGTCTTGATCACGGCTGAGCCCCTCGAAATCAGAAACAGGATCGCTCAGCAACACGGCGGGATTTCGCTGCGATTGTGAAATCAGCGTGGCGGAAAGGGTCAATAATCGTAGACGTGCTCCAGTCTTGCCCCACTCTCGATCAAAGTGGGGACGACGGTATGGAGCTTGCGCACGGCGACGACGAGGCCGGTGCGACGCAACGCGTGGTCGGCCGGCAGCGGATAGGAGAACAACTCGCGGGCGCCTTCGGGAACAGCAACCGGGGCATTGGACAGAACCGTGGCCATGATCTCGTCATTGCCGCCGATCTCGACGAAGGAAACGCCTTTCCCGATCAAACGCGGGATCATCTCCGTGAAGACCTGGTAGCGCTTGGTGACGAAGACGGCGCCATCTGCGCCATGATCGCGTTCCAGCAAGGTGTCAGGCTCGCCGCGCGTCGCCTCACCGACCGGTCCCTTGGCCCAGACATGGATGTCGAGCAGTGCGGGGTCGGAGGTGGCGGCGAGCGCCTGTTTGATCAGATCCGCGTAGCCCTGCTTGATCGTGTCGGCGAGGCCGAAGGCGAGCTTGCGTTCATTTGGGCGCACCGCGCCGTCACTTGCCGCGGGCTCGACCGCAAACAGACCTGCGCGCTTTTCGGCATAAGGGAATTGATACCACGGTACCTGGTCGAGGAAGGCGGCATAGTCTGCCGCCACCCTGGCCTGGTAGACATCTGCGGTCGTGCGATGGCCACCGATCGCTTCCGTGACGCGGCCGACCGTGTTCTCATAGGCCCATTGGATGACGTGCTCGATCGTGTGGCTGGTGCCGATGACCGCCAGCATCTGATGGTTCTGCCCGTTGAACGGGTATGCGGAACTGGCACGGATAACCATCGCATAGTCCTGCCAGAAGCGACCGATGTAGGACCAGTAGGGAAAGCCGCTCGGCGGATTGTCTTTCACATAGCCGGCATATTCGCGCGCGGCATAGACGATGGCCCATTCCGGATAGGTGAGGAAGGTCGATTCTTCCGGCCGCTGGTAGCCGGGAATCTCGGCGCGCACCTTGTCTGCCAGTTCCTTCGGTGGTGCGCCTTCGGCAATGCCGGGCAGGGGGGCAGTGTCGAGGGGTGAGGTGGAGAGCCAACCATAGGCAAGGCCCAGGATCGGGATGAGCAGGACGATGACGGCCAGCCAGACGATCGTCTTCAGGATGCGTTTCAGCCAACGCAGCACGAACATGGTTCAAGCCGTCGCGAAGTGGTCGTGTACACGTTTGGCCAGCCGGAAGCCGATGTAGACGGCGATGCCTCCGATCAGGATATGCGGCAGGTTGGCGAAGAAGCGTGCCGGGAACTCTATGTCGCTGAAGGAACGGAAGCCGTTTATGAAGATGCCTCCGTCAAGGCAGCCGGAGCCGGTGATGAGGCCGAGCACGCCGTCGAAAAGGTAAACCGAGCCGAACAGCTTGAAGTAAAACACCGACTGCCGGTGCGAGACGAAAGCGGCGACCGCAGCCCAGACACTTGAGAAGGCATGCAGCAGATCATCGTACCACTGTAAGGAAAACAGGCCGAAGAGGTAGCCGTTGGCATCGTTGAAGGCGGGAACATAACCGATCGCCACGACGGCGAAGAAAAGCACGGCATAAGCCAGGGCGAGTTTCTGGATCAGCGTCATGGAAGGTCCCTCTCTCCTCGAATGACAAGGGGACGATAGCCGATTCCGTTCCTGTGTGCAGCCGTGGCGCGTTGGGTCACGCAGTGGCCGTGCCGGCGACCGGAGCATCTGGAAATCGCCATTGTGAAGCAGGCCCCAAAAACAGTTGGCGCCGGGATCTCTCCCAGCGCCTCCCTGTCAGACCAGGACCAGTCAGCGGCGGCAATTTCCGAAGGACATTGCACCTGCCGGCCTTGATTTTGACGACCCGTCCGTCGGCCTCCCCGAAGGGCTGCGTTCATCCGGATCACGCCGGTCTCTACCCTTGCGGGCTTCGGTCGACGTGCCATCGAAGGTCTTGCCCGGCCTTCATGGCTCGCATCGGTCCGCCGTTGGCGTTCGCACGCTTTCCGCGGCCCCGCACATCGCGGCTCTTGATTTCGCAACGAGCAAGCCCGTTGCTGATCTGCGCGGTGCAGGCCTCAGGAGTTCCGCGCGGTTGCCGTTGTCTTTCGACCGTTCAATCCGTGGCCGCCTGAGATGATTTAACCATACGCCCGATCACCGGGATGTGGAACCACGGACGGCCTGTGAATACTGGGGTTATCGGGAATAACGTGTGGTAAAAGGAGTTTTTTCGGGTAAACGGGACGGTTTTGCCCAAGCCGCCAACTTGCGTGCAACCGCCGCCGCCCTTGCCGAGTTCTGAGTGAGACGTTTTCATACGGGTAGGGCCACCGCAAGGGGAGACGCGGTTGAAGGTCGGCATCATTCTCAATCCCATTGCCGGTGATGGTCGGCTGAAGCGCGACTGGGTCGACGTCGCCGGCGCGCTCGAACGCCACCTCGGCCGCTTCGAGATGCGCGAGACACTGGCGGAAGGAGATGCAGAGCGCCTGGCGATCGAATTCGCAGCCGAGGGATACGAATTGGTCATTGCCGCCGGTGGTGATGGTACAGCCTCCGAAACCGCGGATGGCCTGCTTCAGGCGGCAAGGGAGGGTTATGACAGCGCGGCGCTCGGCCTGCTTGCGTGCGGTACAGGATCGGATTTCGCGCGCGGGCTCGGCTTGCCGGACGATATCGACGCGGTGCTCGAGCGGATTGCCGCTTGCCAAATACGGATGATCGATGTCGGGCGCATCTCCTACATCGACGATCACGGCGCCTTGGCCAGCCGGCATTTCATCAACATTGCCAGCCTCGGCCTGTCCGGTCATGTCGATCGCGCGGTGAACGCGGACAGGCGCAAAGGACGGATCCCGGCAAAGGCCTTGTTTCTGTGGCGGACGGTCACGGAATTCTTCAATTACCATTTCGACGATGTGATCGTCACGATCGACGACGGGGAACCGATCGCGGGGCGTGTCGCCCTGGTGGCCATTGCCAACGGCCCCTTCTTCGGTGGCGGCATGATGATCGCACCCGACGCCTCGCTGGACGACGGACAGTTCGACATCGTCATCCTGCGCGCCGGGGGCAAGGTCGCGCTCATGCGGGACATCCGCCTGCTCTACACCGGACAGCACCGCAACCATCCGGCGGTTACCATCCTTCGCGGCAGGAAGGTCCTGGTCGAGCCGGCAAGCGGTGCTTTCGACAACAGTGCTTTGGTCGATATCGATGGGGAAGCGCCGGGCCGTGTCCCTGCAGAGTTCGAGATCATGCCCCGTGCCCTGAAGTTGAGGTGCTGATTCAAGCGCTTCGCATCTTGAATCAGCTTCCTGTCGAACTGATTCCGGAGATTTCAGCAAGTTGCTGAAAGAGTTCGAGTTTTCGACTTCTCTCTCGCGATCTCAGGGAAATAGCGGGTCCGGCGCCATTTCCAGATGCAGTTGCTTGCCATTCCAGGGATGGGCCTCGCAGACCGCTTGGTCGAGTTCAACGCCGAGGCCGGGTTCCTTTGATGGAATGACCCAGCCGTCCTGCCATTCGAGCTTCTTCTTGAGCAGAGTGGCGTGGAAACCATCCCACTGCTTCAGGGATTCCAGGATAAGGAAGTTCGGCAACGTTGCCGCGACCTGGATGTTTGCGGCGCCCACGATCGGGCCGCAATAGCAATGCGGTGCGATCTGGATGTGATAGGCCTCGGCCATTGCCGCGATCTTCTTGGTCTCGAGAATGCCACCGGAACGGCCGAGGTCTGGCTGCAGGATGGTGGCAGCGCGGTTTTCGATGACGCGAGCGAACTCGAACTTGGTGGTCAGCCGCTCGCCCGTGGCGATCGGGATCGAGGTGCCGCGTGCGACTTGCGCCATCACTTCCGGCATATCCGGCGGCACTGGTTCCTCGAACCAGAGTGGGTCGTAGGGTTCGATGGCGCGGGCCATGCGAAGCGCACCGGAAGCCGTGAACTGGCCGTGGGTGCCGAACAGGATATCCGCTCGGGTGCCGACCGCCTCGCGGATCGCCTTGATCATGCGGGCCGAGAGGTCGATGTCGAGGAGGCGCGGCTGATGGCCGTCGAAGGCTGTATACGGACCGGCGGGGTCGAGCTTCACGGCGTTAAAGCCCTGATCGACGTAAAGTGCCGCGCATTCGGCGGCGAGGTCGGGATCGTTGTAGACGTTCCGACCTTGTGCATCCTCGGAATGGACGCTGCCCTCGTGCGGATAAAGGTAGGTGTAGGAGCGCAGCTTTTCATGCACCTGGCCCCCGAGCAGCTTGTAGACCGGCTTGCCGGCCTCCTTGCCGATGATGTCCCAGCAAGCCATTTCGAGCGCGGAGAAACAGCCCATGCCCGACACGTCCGGGCGTTGGGTGAAGCCTGACGAATAGCAGCGGCGGAAGAAACTTTCGACATCATGCGGGTCACGGCCGATCAAGTAGCGTTCGGCCATGTCTTCGATCATGCGGGCGGTGACGTGTCCGGAGAAGGTGGCGTTGTAGGCTTCGCCATAGCCGACGATATTGGAATCAGTCGTCAGCTTGACGAAGATGAAATATTTGCCGCCGATGCCGGGTGGCGGGTTGCCGACAACCCAGGTCTTTACGTCTGTGACTTTCATCGATTGTCCTCCAGAACCATTTCAGCGCCTTTCCACCCCGTCATGATCGAGGCGGCGTTGGTGTTGCCGGCGATGTTGTCAGGAAAGATCGACGCGTCGATGACGCGCAGGCCGCTCAGGCCATGGACCTTCAGGCGTGGATCGACCACGGCACGGGCAGGGTCCGGGCCCATGCGGCAGGTCGATACGGGGTGATAGACGGTACCGGAACGCTTCCTGAAATCCTGAATCAGGTCGGCATCGGAAGTGATTGAAGGTCCAGGTAAAACCTCCTCCGCGATGATGTCGGCGAGCGCCGGTTGCGCTGCGATCCGGCGCAGGAACTTCACGGCGTCGAGCATTTCCGACACGTCTTCGTTGGTCGAGAAAGCGTTGGGGGTGATCCTCGGATGGTCCTGTGGATTCTTCGAACGGATCATGATCTCGCCGCGGCTGGATGGACGGCAGTTGGAAAGGCCGATGGAAAAGCCAGGCCACGGATCCGGCGAGAGGATCGGCCGTTCGCCTGGTCTCGGCAGCACGGTGGAAAAGGCCTGGAAGTACAGCTGCATGTTTGGACGAGGCTGGTCGGGATCGGTGCGGAAGAAACCGCCGCCCTGGTTCATCGACATCGACAGTGGGCCGGAGCGCAATACAAGATAGTGCAGGCCGACCAGCAGCTTGCCCCACCACGGCCGCAGGACCTGGTTGAGGGTGGGCCATTTGGCCTTCCAGGTGTAGTTGACACCCTGGTGGTCCTGGAGATTCCGACCGACATTTTCCGACTGCTGTACGGGCGCAATGCCAAGGCTGGACAGCAGATCGGCTGGACCCACGCCGGAGAGCTGGAGAAGCTGGGGCGAATTGATCGAGCCGCCGGACAAGATCACTTCGCGGCCGGCGCGCACGATTCTGGTTTCGCCGTTCTGGATATATTCGATGCCGACCGCGCGCCTGCCTTCGAACAGGATCTTCGTCGCCAGCGCATGTGTTTCGACGCGCACATTGGCGCGCTTCATGGCAGGGCGGAGGAAGCCCCGGGCCGTCGACATGCGGCGCCCATTCCTGGTCGTGATCTGGTAGATGCCTGCGCCCTCCTGGTCGGCACCGTTGAAGTCGTCATTGGCGGGCAGCCCGGCCTGTTCGACGGCCTTCAAGTAGCGGATCGTCAGCCGGTGGACACGGGCGCGATTGTCGGTGACGTGGATCGGGCCGCCGCGACCGCGCCACTGGTCCGCGCCGGCCTCGTTGTCTTCGATGGCCTTGAAGACGGGGAGAACATCGTCATAGCCCCAGCCGGGATTTCCGGCGGCCGCCCAGGCGTCGAAATCCTCGCGGGCACCGCGGATCCAGACCATGGCGTTGATGGAGCTCGATCCGCCCAGGATCTTGCCACGCGGCCAATGATCGGCATTGCCGGCAAGGCCCGGATCGGGCTCGGTCTTGTAGTTCCAGTTCACCGCGGGATCGAAGAAGGTCTTGCCGTAACCCAGCGGCATCTGCACGAAGAAACGCCTGTCGCTGCCGCCGGCTTCGAGGATGAGTACGGAAAAACGTCCCGATGCCGAAAGCCTCTCCGCCACAACCGAGCCGGCCGAGCCGGAACCGACGACGATAAAATCATAAGTCTGCATGGCGAATGGCGGTGCCCGGTCTGCTTTTTTACCAGACTAGCTGTCGCATTCGTCGCTATCACCGGCACTTCCGGCATGCGGTGTGAGAAAAACGACCGAAACAACCGAGCTGTTCATTTCCCGCAAGGGCGGTGTTCCTGCCTGCCGGCGTTGACGCTTTCCCGTCGCGCCGCTACGGCATCATGACATTCGGCACGAGGGATTTCGCATGGTGCACTACGCAGACGGAAAACCGAACGGCGACCTGACGCTGCGGACACTGGCCATGCCTTCGGACGCCAATGCAGCCGGAGATATTTTCGGCGGCTGGGTGATGGCGCAGATGGATCTGGCCTGCGGTATCCGGGCTGCCGAGCGTGCCAAGGGCAGGGTGGTGACCGCAGCGGTGAAGGAGATGTCCTTCGCCAAGCCGATGAAGATCGGCGACACGCTCTGCATCTACACCGTCGTGGAACGCGTCGGCCGCACCTCCATGACGCTGAAGGTCGAAGCCTGGGCACAACGCTACCTCTCCGATCTCATGGAGATGGTGACACATGCCGACTTCGTCATGGTTGCGCTTGACGGCGAAGGCAAGCCGAAACCCATACCTGCCGAATGATTCTTTCGGGCGTCAGGCCGCAGCCTTGACGCCGTCGAAACGGGCGCGGGCTGCGCTGACGCGACCTGCATTGGCGATGGCCCATTCCGCGAGGCCCTTGACCGGTATCAGCAGCTCGCGGCCAAGGTCAGTCAACTCATAGTCGACCCGTGGTGGAATGGTCGGAAAGACCGTGCGTGTGACAAAGCCGTCGCGCTCCAGACTGCGCAGTGTCGTCGTCAGCATCTTCTGGGAGATGTTGCCGATACAATGCTTCAATTCGTTGAAGCGCTGCGGGCCTCCACCCAGATTCTGGACAACCAGCAACGACCATTTGTCGCCGATGCGCTGCAGAATATCGCTGACTGCCAGGCAGTCGCCGGTGACATGTGGGTGCCTCGGTTTCAAAAAAGTGCCTCCTTGCCAATCGAGTTGACAGTATCAGATATAGCGTCGGTATCCAAATGATACTCCCAATTCGTCCCTGCAAGGAGTCTCCGATGTCAAAACCCAAGATCGCCGTCGTGATTGGTTCGACGCGCGCAACCCGCTTCGCCGACGTGCCGGCTGAATGGATTACCAAACTTGCCGCCAGGCACAGTGAATGGGACGTGGAGCTTGTCGATCTGCGTGATTATCCGATGCCGTTTTTCGACGAGCCGGCATCCTCGCTTTGGGCGCCATCCAGGAACGAGGTCGCGCAACGCTGGCAGAAGAAAGTCGATGAGTTCGACGGTTTCATCTTCACGGCCAGCGAATATACGCATGGGCCGAGTGCCGTGCTCAAGAATGCGCTCGATTATGCCTATACCGAATGGAACAAGAAGCCGGTCGGCTTCGTAGGATATGGCGGCGTCGGTGGCGCCCGCTCGATCGAACAGCTGCGCCTTCACGCGATTGAGCTGCAGATGGTGCCCGTGCGCACCGCGGTCCATATCGTCTGGGCGGACTACATGGCCGTGAAGGGCGGCACCAAGTTGTCGGAGCTCGAACATGTCAACCAGGCCGCGGAAGACATGTTGAACCAGCTGTCCTGGTACACGCGTGCGCTGAAGGCGGCTCGCGATGCCGATCTGGCGACGGCTGACGTCGAAGCCGCCTGAGGTTGTTCCTTCAAGCAAAGGCGGCTTGCCGCCTTTGCTTTGGATTCAGCGCGCCGCGCCTTGTTGCCCGCCAGCCAGCCGCGCTGCGATGACCTTGTCGATGCGGCGGCCGTCGAGGTCGACGACTTCAAAGCGCCAGCCCTGGGCGTCGACAGTCTCACCCGTGGTCGGCAGGTGGGCAAGGTGCGACAGGAGATAGCCGGCAACGGTCTCGTAGTCGCGATCTTCCGGCAGGTCGAAACCGAGCAGGTCGGCCATCTCGTCGGCCGGCATATAGCCGGCGAGCAGCCAGGAGCCATCCTCGCGCTGGACGGCGCTTTCCTCGTCGTCGCCGGCATCGAGATCGGATCGGAACACACCGGTGATCGCTTCCAGGATGTCGGCCGGTGTGACAATGCCTTCGAAATGGCCGTATTCGTCATGGACGAGCGCCATCGGCACTTCGGATTCACGCAGGGTTGCGAGTACGTCCAGCGCGTCGGCCTGATCGTGCACGATCGGCGCGGTCTTGACGTGCTTGCGCGGATCGAGCGTGCGGCCTGCGAGCAAAGCAGCCAGGACGTCTCTCGTCTGCACGACGCCGATCATGGCGTCGACGCTTTCGCCAGCAGGCAGGCGCGAGTGCTGCGTCTCCATCAGAAGTTTGCGGATCGCCGTGTCGTCGGCCTGAAGGTTGATCCAGTCAACGTCCGTACGCGGCGTCATCACGGCGCGCACGGCGCGGTCGCCCAGGCGCATGACGCCGGCAATCATGCGGCGCTCGTCCGACTCGATCGTGCCGTGGTGTTCGGCTTCGGCCACCAGCATCTTGATCTCTTCGTCGGTGACCTTTTCCTCGCTTTCGCCGCGAAAGCCGAGCAGCCACAGAACGGCGCGGCCGGAGATGTCGAGCACGAAAACGATCGGCGCCGCGATCTTGGCGAGCACCGCCATGAAGGGCGCCGCACGGGAGGCGACACGCTCAGGATCCCGCAACGCAATCTGCTTCGGCACCAGTTCGCCGACGATTAGAGAAGCATAGGTGATGATCGCCACGACGATACCGACGCCGACCGGATTGGCAAAACGCGGGCCGACACCGGAATCGGCCAGGAAATCGGCGAGCCGCTCGCCGAGCGTAGCGCCTGAAAAAGCACCCGACAGAATACCGACCAGCGTGATGCCGATCTGGACGGAAGACAGGAATTTGCCAGGATTGGCGCCGAGCTCCAGCGCGCGCGCCGCACCGCTGACATGGCGATCGATCATCGCCTTGAGCCTTGCCGGACGGGCAGAGACGATGGCGAGTTCGGACATTGCCAAAAGGCCGTTCACGCAGATGAGAGCGACCACGATAGCGATTTCAGCGTAGAGCATGCGCGCTCAATAGCATCCCGCCTGCCACTTCGAAAAGCGGCGGCAGGCGTTTTGTCCAAAGCGCATTGAACTTTGATTGAGTGCGCTGCCCTGGAGCGTTTCCATTTTCATGGAAACGCGGAAACACTCCAACGCCTTGTTTCACGCAATTCCAGACGGAAAACCGTTTTCACACTGTTCCTGGAGTTGCTTTAGCGACAGGCGCGATAGCCGTTCCTGCGGTTCTTGATGTCGAAATGGAAGTGGTTGCGGTGATCGTAGTTGTAGCCGGGGCCGAGCACGGTGGTGAAGTAGTCGCAGCCGTCGGAACGCACCGAATCGAGGAAGCCGCTGGTGCGGAAGGCGAACCAGCCGGGCTTCCGCACGTCGATGTCCTCCCCATTGTTGAGTTCGATGCTCATCACGTCGAGCGCGTTGCCCTTGCCATGTTCCGACAGCACGCCTTCCCCGGCGATCCTGCGGCAGGAATAGCTTGACCCCTGGCGGATGGTTTTGACGCCTGACAGATAACGCCAGCGTGCGGTCGGCACCAGTTCGCGCTTGGTCCATGCGGCAAAGGTCGCGGCCATATTGCAGGTCAGCGTCGCTGCCGGCTTCATCTGGACGCTGCCGATCGCCGTCACCTTGACCGGATGTGCGATGCCGCATTGTCCTTCGCGGATCGGAGAGAGATCGGTGTAGGCGACGTCGAGCCGCTTCAGTTCGCTGCGGCAGTCGATCTCTTCCGAGGACAGTTGCTCCACGGGCGACATGGGCTCGTCCATGCGCGGATAGGCCGCCGTCATGTAAGGGTTGGACGGTACCAGGGTTTGCATGCCTGACAATTCCGGTGCGGCAGGTGCCATCCTTGGTACTGCAGAGGTCGTCGAGCCGACATCGACTGCAGGCTTCAGTTCGAAGACATCGCCGGTCGTGCAGGCGGCGACCGTCGCCAGAATGCTCAGCGCGGCAAGTCGCCTTACCGCGGTCCACGGTTCGCGCCAGGGTCGCCCGGCGATGAAAGTTACTCCGGCCATCGTTCTTCCCGTCCCTCGGGCAAGCCCCTCGAGCCAAGGCTGTTTTACGCCTGAACGGTAAAGGAAAGCTCAGCGGAGCGGTTTACGGCTGTGGTCGAAATGCGGCGGAGGGGCTATTGGCAGAAGGTGCCGCCATTCTTGCGCGGGGCGAGATCGAGATGCAGATGAAGGGCATGGTCGGCGTCGCTGCCGGGGCCAAGCACCGTCTTGAACGGTCCACAGGCTGCCTTGCGGATCCGGTCGATCAGCTTCGCCTGCGGCGCCGATGAGGTCTTGCCGACCTCGACGGTGGTGCCGTCCTTGAATGTGAACGCGGCAATGTCCAGGGCGTTGCCGAAAGCATGCTCTGAAAGCTTGGAACTGCCGTTGCGAGGGCGACAGACATAGCCGGACGCCTGCGAGATGGATTTCAACTCCTGGCCGAGTTCGGCTTTTGCAGCAGGCGCAACCACATCCTTGACGAAGCGGGACATGGTTTCGGCCATGGCGCAGTCGAGTTCGACATCCGGTGTGACTTCGACCGACTGTCCCAGTTTCTTCAGCATCAGCGGATAAGGCAGCGAGCAGCCAAGCGCATCGTCGTGCTTTGCCTTTGCCTCGTCGAATTCCGCACCAAGCGTTTTCAGCCGTTCACGACATGCGGTTTCCTCCGCAGGCATCCTTTCAGCGGGTGCGATGTTCGAGCGAGGATCGGGCAACGGCTTCGTGGCCACGGGTTTTTTCCAGTCCGATGGTAGTTCAGGCCCCTGAAACGGTTTGCGACCTTCCTGCTCATTTGCAGCCTTGTCCGGAGCCTTGTCCGGGCGCGCCTGTGGCAGTGGCACGTCAGAGGGGACAGGGGTTTCAGGAGAGATAGGTGCGATTTCGTTCATGTCCCTGCGGTGGGCTTCCGGGATTGGCGCCGTTGCGGGCAGTTTCGGAGATCTTGCCGAGGCCAGGGAGCCGTCGAACGAGGCGACGGTACCCAGAAGCGTGATTCCGATTGCCGCCAGCGGCCGTTTCAACAGCGTCATGAAACGCAAACGACGACTGCTCCCTTTGGTTGCCTGGCGCCGAGAACGCTTCGTTCACAATGGGTTACGGCATTGTTGCAGAAGGCTCGCTGCTGCAATGGACAAAGGCAGTTGACTGGTGCGGCGGGTGGCTTGAAATGGGCATCCCTCCTTGTCTCTGGATTTCCCGATGTCGCTGATACTTTCGCCTCGCGTCCTGCCGATCCTCATGCTCATCGCTTCGAATGTCTTCATGACGTTCGCCTGGTACGGGCATCTGAAATTCAAAAGCTCGCCGATCTGGATTGCCGTCATGGGCAGTTGGCTGATCGCCTTCTTCGAATACTGGCTGGCCGTGCCAGCGAACCGCATCGGCAACCAGGTTTATTCGGCTGCCGAACTCAAGACGATGCAGGAGGTGATCACGCTGACCGTCTTTGCGGTGTTCTCCGTGCTCTATCTCAAGGAAACGCTGACCTGGAACCATGCCGTCGGCTTTGCGCTGATCGCCGGTGGAGCAGCGTTCATTTTCAAGGGATAGATTATGGACATGGCGGGATGAAATCGAACGCCTTCGGCGTTATCCTGTCATTGATAGGCCAGGAGGAGTTCCCCCAATGCACAAGCGACTTCTGATCCACGCGGCGGCCGTTCTTGTCGCCATGCCGTTTGTCACCGTCCAGGTCCAGGCTGCCGGTGGTGGCGGTGGTAGCGATACGCCCAGCCCGACGGTGACCAAATGCAAGAAGGGCGAGGTCTACGACACCAAGTCCAAGAAGTGCGCGCCGCCCAAGCAAGGCATGCTGGACGACGACAACATCTACGAGGCAGGGCACGATCTGGCTATGGCCGGTCGCTATGACGAGGCGATCGCGGTCCTGACGCTAGCCTCGAACAAGAAGGATCCGCGCATCCTCAATTATCTCGGGTACTCGCATCGCAAGTCCGGTCGCATCGTCGTCGGGCTCGGCTATTATGAAGAGGCGCTGCGGCAGAATCCGGACTATACGCTGGTGCGCGAATATCTGGGCGAAGCACGCCTGCAGATGGGCGATGTCGCCGGTGCGCGCGAATAGCTGGGCGAGATCGAAAAGCGCACGGGCAAGCAGTCGCGCGAATACGGCATGCTGTCCGAGCAGATCGACCACTACGACAGAAGCTGAGTGCCTGCCTGGCGGAATCAGGAGAACGAGGCCAGACGTCGCGGTCGGCGGAACCTGCCGATACGGGAGCTTGCGCCCTGCTTTTTTGAGATGAAAATCGGCTAGAGATTGCTATATTACGGGAATCTGAGGTGAGACGGTTCCGTCAGCCAGAAGCTGCCGGACCGTTTTCTTTTTGTACCCAGCGACAGGGTCGGTCCCGCTTCAGGGGCTGGCAGGAAAAGGTGAGATGATGAACAAAGTGCCGATGACAGGCGGAGGTTTCGAGACTCTCAAGGAAGAGCTGCGCTGGCGCCAGCAGGAAGAGCGGCCGCGCATCATCGAAGCGATCTCCGAGGCACGTTCGCATGGCGACCTTTCGGAAAACGCCGAATATCACGCCGCCAAGGAGCAGCAGAGCCTCAATGAAGGCCGCGTCAGCGAGCTTGAGGATCTGGTGGCGCGTGCTGAAGTCATCGACGTCTCCAAGCTCTCCGGCAGCACAATCAAATTTGGTGCCACCGTTGTCCTCGTCGATGAAGACACCGAAGAGAAGAAGACCTACCAGATCGTCGGCGACCAGGAAGCAGACGTGAAGGCGGGCAGGATTTCGATCTCCTCGCCGATCGCTCGCGCCCTCATCGGCAAGGGGGTCGGCGACGCCATCGAAGTCAACGCGCCAGGTGGTGCCCGCGGCTATGAGATCGTGAAGGTCCAGTTCGTCTAGGCCCTTCGATATTCGAGGCCGGGCCGTCGTCCAGGCGCAGCCTCTCCTTTGGCTATCTGCCCTGCAGCCTCAGCAAAGCCATCGCCTCGGCGACCGCTGCCTGTGGTGTCACAGGCTGGTCGCCATGAGCGACAAGGGTCGAGGCATATTGCCCGCGCGGGCCGGTGAGGCCCGGCTCCGTCGTCAGGAAAATCGCAACTGTGGGCAAGCCGAATGCCGCTGCCAGATGGGTGAGGCCGGTATCAGCGCCGATGACGAGCGTGGAGCGGCCGATCAGCCCGGCGACCTCCGACAAGGGCGATTTCGGCAGCACCAGCGTTGCCGGCACGGCCTTGCCGATCGCCTCGGCCACGGCTCGTTCCTTTTCGTTCGACCAGGTCGTGACCGGCGTAAATCCCCGCCCGACCAGCAGCCCGGCAGTGGTGATCCACTCCTGAACCGGCCACTTCTTGTCCTCGCGGCTGGTGCCGTGCAGCAGGGTCGCCACCTGTCCGGTCGGGATCGGCGTATTGCCCGAGGGCACGGCGATGCCGGAATCGAGTATCGACAGGTCAGGCTCGTAGCCGAGCGCCAGCGCAAACAGGCGTCGCGTGCGCTCGATGGCGTGCAGATCGCGCGGGACGCCGTAGCGCTGATCGTAGAAAAGGGCGGCGGAAGGTTCGCGCGCGCTTGCCTTGTCGAAGCCGGCAATCGGCGCACCGGCGAATCTCGCGACGAAGGCCGATTTCAGCAACCCCTGCGCGTCAAGCACCAGGTCGTAGCGAGCGGCGCGCAAGGTCTTGCGCAAGGCGGCTCCTTCGCGCCAGGTGTCAGGCGACAAGATCTGCCTGCGCCAGCGTCGCAGCGCTACCTTGTGGATCGTGCCGATTGCTGGATGCAACGCCACGATGCCGGCGAACGCTTCTTCCACGCACCAGTCGAAGCTGATGTTGGCCCGGGCACGCAGAGCGTCCTGAACGGCCGGGAAGGTGTGGATGACATCGCCCATCGACGAGGTCTTGACGATGAGGACTTTCATGCCGCCGTCGCTTGTTCCATCAGCCGATCCGCTGCCTGGACGACACGTTCGACATCAAGCGTGTTGAGACAATTCATGTGGCCGAGCGGACAGACCTTCTTGTGGCAGGGTGAGCAGGAAAGCTGCAGCCATACCAGTTCGCGTTTTTCAGCGAGCGGCGGCGTGTTTTCCGGCGACGTCGAGCCGTAGACGGCGACGATCGGCGTGCTGACGGCCGCGGCGACATGCATCAGGCCGCTGTCGTTGGACACTGCCAGCTTCGCCGCGGCGATGACGTCGATGGCGTCTTCCAGGCGGGTCTTGCCGGCAAGGTCGACGCAGCCAGGTGCCAGTGCCGCGATCTCCGCCGTCACCGCGCTGTCATTCTTCGAGCCGAAGAGCACGACCTTCAAACCCTGCACCATCATCGCGCGGGCAAAGCCGGCATAGGATGCGCTTGGCCAGCGCTTGGCCGGGCCGAATTCCGCTCCCGGCATCATCGCCACGAACCTGCCCGGCTGGAGATCGTTGCGCGCAAGCAGTTCGGACTGGTTCGTCGCGTCCACGGTCAGTTGGGGGGGCTGGAACGTGCCGCCACGCGCCAGGGAAAAGAAGCCGTAGGCGGTACGCCGCTTTTCCTTCTTGGGTTGCCCGACGATGTCGGTGAGCAGGCCGTAGCGCATTTCGCGCAGATGGCCGACGCGTTTCGGAATCCGGGCAAAGAACGGGATCAGGGCCGATTTCAGGCTGCCTGGCAGCACATAGGCCATGTCATAGCGGCCCTTGAGCATACGGCCGTATCTGCGCCGAACGCCAAGCTCCAGCTTGCCCGACGGCACCGGCATTTCGATCTGCTGGCGGACCTCCGGCATGCGCCCAACCAGCGGGGCCGCCCATGCTGGCGCCATGACGTCGATTCCGGCATTCGGATAGAGCTCTTTCAATGCCGAAAACAGGCATTGCGCCATGACCATGTCGCCCACCCAGCGGGGGCCGATCACGAGGATCGTCGGGCTTTCAGCCATTCGACATAGTCTTTCACACCGGTTTCCACGTCGCGGAACTGTCCGTTGTAACCGGCAGCACGCAGGCGGGACATATCAGCTTGGGTGAAGCTCTGGTAGCTGCCCTTCAGGTGGTCGGGGAAGTCGATATATTCGATGCTGCCCTTGCCGAGCGATGCGATGACGGTTTCGGCGATGGCACGGAACGGTTGAGCGCGGCCGGTGCCGCAGTTGAAAATGCCGCTGGCGCCGCGCTTCCAGAGCCAGAGATTGACGTCGGCGACATCGCCGACATGAATGAAGTCGCGGCTCTGCTCGCCCGGGCCGAAACCGTCATAGGCGCCGAACAGTTTCGGGTTTTCGCCGCGACCGACCTGATTGAACAGATGGAAGGCGACCGAGGCCATTGTGCCCTTGTGCTGTTCGCGCGGGCCATAGACGTTGAAATAGCGCAAGCCGGCAACCTGCGAATGGCCGGGGCCGACCACGCGGCGGACATAGTCGTCGAAGAGTTTCTTCGACCAGGCGTAGACGTTGAGCGGCAGCTCGAAGTCCTGCTCTTCCCGGAACACCGAACCGCCGCCGTAGACGGAGGCCGAGGATGCGTAAAGGAACGGGACACGCTGTTCGAGGCAGGCATGCAGCAGGTGCTTCGAATAGGCGAAATTCACCTCCATCATGAATTTGCCGTTCCATTCGGTGGTGGTCGAGCAGGCGCCCTGATGGAAAACCGCTTCGATCCGACCGAGCTTGCCGGCCTCGAATGCGGCCGGGAATTCGTCCTTGTCGAGATAGTCGGCGATCCTGAGATCGGCCAGGTTGACGATCTTGTGGCCGTCGGTCAGGTCGTCGACGACAAGGATGTCGTCATGGCCTTCGGCATTGAGCGCGGCGACGATGTTGGAGCCGATCATGCCGGCGCCGCCGGTTACGATGATCATCGGGACCTCGAATTGTTGAGCGGATCGCGGTCCTTATAGGAGAGGCAAGGGAGCGTGTCGACAAGGGTGCATCGCATGGCAGGCAAGGAACGTCGCCGCAGTTGCGCTGCCCAGCTTTGCGGTATATCCGCTTGCGCATGAGCGAGTTGCACCTGTCTTCTCCCGAAATCCTTCACCGCGCGATCGCCCGGTTCGCCGATATCACCGTGCTGGTGGTCGGTGACCTGATCCTCGACCGCTTCGTCAACGGCGTGATCGAACGCATCTCGCCGGAAGCGCCGATCCCGGTCCTGCATGGACGTGGTGAAACGCAGGCGGTCGGCGGCGCCGGTAACGTCGTTTCCAACATCGTCTCGCTGGGTGGCAAGGCAATCCCGATCTCGGCACTCGGCGACGATGCCGCCGCCGGCAACATCCTGCGCATGTTCGCGGAACTGGGTGTCGATACGGATGGCATCGGACAGACGCGCGATCGCATGACGTCATCGAAGAGCCGTTTCAGCGCGCTCAACCAGCAGGTTCTGCGGTTCGACGAAGAGGAAATCCGGGCGCTGGATGCCGCGGAGCGGGCAAGACTGCTCACGGATTTCCGGGCAGCACTTGCCGGGGCCGACATCGTCATCCTGTCCGACTATGGCAAGGGCATCCTGCTTGATGGCGTTGCCGCCGAATTGATCGCGATCTGCCGCGAGGCTGGCAAGGCGGTTCTCGTCGATCCGAAGGGGCGTGATTATGCATGCTACCGCGGTGCGACCGCGGTGACACCCAACCGCAAGGAACTGGGCGAGGCGGTTGGGCGCTCGGTCTTCGCCGACGACGATATCGTTGCCGCCGCGCGCGCACTGATCGCGGCGAATGGTTTCGACTTCGTCCTGGCGACCCGCAGCGAGAAG
Source organism: Mesorhizobium sp. NPDC059025 (assembly GCF_042739655.1). Classification (NCBI taxonomy): domain Bacteria; kingdom Pseudomonadati; phylum Pseudomonadota; class Alphaproteobacteria; order Hyphomicrobiales; family Phyllobacteriaceae; genus Mesorhizobium; species Mesorhizobium sp. NPDC059025. Next base: position 104,291 of record NZ_JBHYIM010000003.1, read on the forward strand.
GGCATGAGCGTGGTCGATGCGCAATCGGCGCGCCACATCGCGACGCAGGCGCGTGAGGTGTTCGACGTTTCCGGTGCCGGCGATACGGTGATTGCCTCATTTGCACTTGCCCACGCTGCAGGCGCTGACCGTGCGGCCGCCGCAGCCATTGCCAATGCCGCCGCCGGGGTCGTGGTCGGCAAGCGTGGAACGGCGCGCCTGACGGCGGATGAGTTGACCGGCGCATTGTTCCGCTCGCATGGCGCGGTCCACAAGGATGCCGTGCTCGACATAACCGCCGCGCAGCGTCTGGTGGCGACCTGGAAGGAAGAAGGCCTGACAGTCGGTTTCACCAACGGCTGCTTCGACATCCTGCATGCCGGTCATGTCAGTCTGCTCAATGCCGCACGCGGCCAATGCGACAGGTTGGTGCTTGGGCTGAACAGCGATGCCTCGGTGCGGCGGCTGAAAGGCCCCGACCGACCCGTAAATGACCAGCATGACCGTGCCTGCGTGCTGGCGGCGCTGGCTTCCATCGATGCCGTGGTGGTCTTCGAAGACGATACTCCGCTGAAACTGATCGAGGCTCTGCAACCCGATATCCTGGTCAAGGGCGCGGACTATACCGTCGATCAGGTCGTGGGTGCCGACGTGGTGCAAAAAGCCGGCGGCCGTGTGGTTCTCATCGATCTCGTTGCCGGCAAAAGCACCACCGGCACCATAAGCAAATTGCGCGCCCGTAGCGGAACCTGAAACCCCATGTCCAACCTGAATGATTATCTTGTCCGCTCGGCGGCCGCGATCACAGCCATGGTCGAACGCGACCTGACGGCCGAAATGCAGCGTGCGACCGATGCGGTTGTAACGGCATTGTCTGCAGGCAAAGCCTTCCTGATCTGCGGCAATGGCGGATCGGCCAGCGATGCGATCCACATCGCCGGCGAACTGGTTGGCCGCTTCCTGAAGGAGCGCAAAGCCTACAACGTCATAGCATTGCCCGCCAATGCGGCCGTGCTGACCGCCTGGGGCAATGACTACGGCTTCGACACCGTGTTTTCACGGCAGGTGGAGGCGCATGGCGCCGAGGGCGCGGTGCTGCTGGCCATCTCGACCAGCGGCAATTCCCCGTCGATCCTGGCTGCCGCGGAACAGGCGCGCGCCATGGGCATGACGGTCATCGGCATGACCGGCGATACCGGCGGCAAGCTGAAGCCGTTGTGCCATATGCTGCTCAATGTGCCGTCCGGTTCCACACCGATCATCCAGCAGGGCCATATCTGCCTCTATCACTATCTCTGTGAAGAGGTGGAAAACCGGCTGAGCAACGGCCCGACGGCCTGATGTTCGGATCAAAGGCTCCGTACCCGCTCGAGGAGCCGGGGCTTTGGGTGGAGCGGGTCGGCGATAAGGCCTTTCCAGATGGAAGTCCGGCGCTGTTCCTCGATCGGGACGGCACCATCAATGTCGACACCGGCTATCCGAGCGATCCAGCGCAAGTGGCGCTGCGTGATGAAATCCTCCCGGTCATCCAGGCGGCCAACCGCGCCGGCTGGCCGGTGGTGATTGTCACCAATCAGTCCGGTATCGCGCGCGGATATTTTGGATGGGATGTTTTCGCCGCGGTCAATGGCCGTATCCTGACACTGCTGAGTGAGAAGGATTGTTTTGTCGACATGGTGCTCGCCTGCGCCTACCACGAAGCAGGAAAGGGCGTGCTCGGCATGAGCGATCATCCGATGCGCAAACCCAATCCCGGCATGCTGCTGAAGGCAGCCGCGATGTTGAGAGCCGACCCCGGGGGCTCGGTCATGATCGGCGACAAGGATGCCGATATCCAGGCCGGGCGCCGGGCAGGGCTGTCGCGTTTGTTTCTGGCACGAGAGGCGAATACCGCAGCGGAGCAGGCGGCGATCGCCGAGATCCAGGCTATTTCCCGGCTTTGAGGTTCGCTCGATCGGCGCGGCGTTCATCGCGTGCCTCGAACAGCTTCGCCTCGGTCACGTAGGAGTAGAGGAAAACCATCGCCGAGTGGACGTAGCCGTGGCGGCCGCACAGAAAATAGCGCTTGCCAACGTAGAATTTGAGGAAATTGATCCAGGGCGAGAACATGAGCCGCGACATGCTCGGCTTCGCGCCTTGCTCAACCTGCGCTTCGACCTTGAGCGACGAATAGGAGTTCGTGCGGTTCATTTCGTCGGTCAACGATGTCGCGCGCCGGTGCAGCAACATGCCTTTCTCGATGATCGCGGTCTTGCCAGGTACCCTGAACGATTCATGCACACGCTGAGCAACGTCCATCGTCGCTTTGTCGCGGCGGAAAAGGCGGAAGATACGGTTGTGTGCCACCCAGCGGTGGGCATAACCATAGCCTTTCAGATAATCGCGGCGGCGGACGTACCAGCCGTCGATATCGGTTTTGCCGGAACGCGTGATTTCGACGATGGACTGCTTCAATTCGGCATCGGCGCGCTCGTCGGCCTCGATGCAGAGGCACCAGGGCTGGGAGGCTCGTTCCAGCGCAAAAAGCCGCTGCCTGGCGAAACCCGGCCAGTCATTGTGCATGAGGCGGATTGGATAGCCCCTGGCGATGAATTGCCGGACGCACTCCAGGGTGCCGTCCGTCGAGCCCGAATCCACCACGACGATCTCGGCGCAGAAGTCGACGCTCTCCAGGCAGTCGGCAATCATGTCGACTTCGTTCCTGCAGATGATCAGTGCGGAGACGGGCGTGTTGAACTGAGACATGAGGGGAAAATTAGGAGCGGGACAGGCTGTGTCCAGCCATGCGCCTTTACTGCGTTTGGTTCAAGGCGTTGATTTCGACTAGGCCTTCATCTTTCACCTGGCGGATGGTCAATGCGGTGCGCACCGTATCGACGTTCGGGGTGGAAGTCAGTTCTTCGATGACGAAGCCCTGGAACGTCGCCAGATCCCCGGTCACGCAATGCAGCAGGAAATCGGACTCACCCGATACCATCCAGGCATCACGCACGATTGGCCAACTGCGGGTACGCTCGGCGAAGGCTTTCAATTCCGCGTCGGCCTGATGATGCAGGCCGATCAGGCAGAACGCCACCACGTCCATGCCAAGTGCCGGCGCATTAAGCAGGGCGCGATACCCCCGGATGATACCGGTTTCCTCGAGTCGTTTGACGCGGCGCAGGCAGGGGGGCGCGGAAATGCCGACGCGACGCGAAAGCTCGACATTGGTCATGCGTCCGTCGCGTTGCAATTCCCGCAGGATCTTCCAGTCAATGGCGTCGAGATCGGCCTTAATCGGCATGGTTGTCCGCCTGTCGCGCAAGAATCTTTCGCAAACACGTCATTAAACGAGTTTGCGGGCCGCGCCATCCCCGCACACCCGGAATTTTCGGCATTCATCCCGGATTAACCATGAGGTGTCGGTTTCCCGCGGCCACACAAGCATTGTGGGGACACTTGTCGCACGTCCTTGCTGGCGGACTGGGCAGCACTTACATTGCGCGCAACAGTTGCCGCTCGTTTCGGGCCGCTTGACGCGGCCGTCTTTCGCAAAAGGCCGTTCCATGACCGTCAAGCACGCGCCCGTCCTTATCATCGGCTCCGGCCCGGCCGGTTATACCGCGGCCATCTATGCCGCTCGTGCCATGCTGAAGCCCGTGCTGGTCGCCGGTCTCCAGCAGGGTGGCCAGCTGATGATCACCACGGACGTCGAGAACTATCCCGGTTTTGCCGACCCGGTGCAGGGTCCGTGGCTGATGAGCGAGATGCTGAAGCAGGCCGAACATGTGGGCACGGAAATCATCAACGACATCATCACCGAGGTTGACCTCGATGTTCGCCCATTTGTGGCCAAGGGCGATTCCGGCACGACCTATACGGCCGATGCGCTGATCATCGCCACCGGTGCGCAGGCGAAATGGCTGGGCATCCCTTCGGAGCAGACTTTCATGGGCTTCGGTGTTTCGGCCTGCGCCACCTGCGACGGGTTCTTCTATCGCGGCAAGGATGTCGCGGTGATCGGTGGCGGCAACTCGGCGGTCGAGGAGGCGCTCTATCTTTCCAATCTGGCCAAGACGGTTACCGTCATCCACCGCCGTAGTGAATTCAGGTCGGAGCGCATCCTGCGTGAGCGGTTGATGAAGAAGGACAATGTCCGCGTCATCTGGGATACGGTGGTCGACGAGATCACCGGGCGTCCGGGCAAGACCCCGCTGCCGCCTTCGGTCGAAGGGCTGACGTTGCGCAATGTGGCGACCGGACAGGAAAGCCAACTGAAGATCGACGGCGTGTTCGTGGCGATCGGCCATGCGCCGGCAGTGGAGTTGTTTGCCGGCAAGCTCAAGCAGAAGTCGAACGGCTATCTGTGGACCGCGCCGGATTCGACGCGCACCGATGTGCCTGGCGTGTTCGCCGCTGGTGACGTGACGGACGATATCTATCGCCAGGCGGTGACGGCGGCTGGCATGGGCTGCATGGCGGCGCTCGAAGCGGAAAAATATCTCGCTGGGATAGAGGTGCATCGGGAAGCGGCTGAGTAAGCCGCAAAATCTCCGAAATCTTTCTTCAGACGCCAAAACGAAACGAGGGGAATCATGGCGCTGGATTGGGACAAACTTCGCGTGTTTCACGCAGCCGCCGAGGCTGGGTCGTTCACGCATGCGGCCGAGACACTGCATCTTTCGCAGTCGGCTATTTCGAGACAGGTCAGCGCGCTGGAGCATGATGTCGGCGTGCCACTGTTTCATCGCCATGCGCGCGGGCTGGTTCTGACCGAACAGGGCGAGATGCTGTTTCGCACGGCGCATGACGTGCTGATGAAACTGGAGTCGATCAAGACGCGGCTGGCCGAATCCAAGGATCGGCCGTCGGGCATCCTGCGCGTGACGACCACGGTGGGCCTTGGCGCTGGCTGGCTGACCGATCGGGTACAGGAGTTCATCGACCTCTATCCTGAAATCCATCTGCAGCTCATCCTCGCCAATGAGGAACTGGACCTCACCATGCGCCAGGCCGACTGCGCGATCCGGTTGAGGCAGCCGCAACAGCCGGATCTGATCCAGCGTCGTCTGTTCACGGTGCACTTCCACCTCTATGCGTCGCCCGCCTATGTGAACAAGTTCGGCAAGCCGTCGACGGTGGCTGAACTGAAGAACCATCGCATCGTGACGTTCGGCGTGCCGGTACCGACGCATCTGTCGGAGCTCAACTGGCTGGAGACGGTTGGCGATTTCGAAAGCGGGCAGCGCGTGCCGACCCTGCAGATCAATGACATCCTGTCGATCAAGCGCGCAGTTCAGGGGGGCGCCGGCATCGCCATGCTGCCCGACTATGTCGTCGGCAAGGATGCCGGCCTGGTGCAGCTTCTGCCGGAAACCGAGGTACCGTCCTTCGACACCTACTTCGCTTATCCTGACGCAATGAAGAACCAGGCGAAGCTGCACGTCTTCCGCGACTTCATCATCGCCAAGGCTCGCAACTGGTCATATTGACCCTTGCGCTCACGAAGCTGGCACGGCGCTCGTTCTCGACCGTGATCGCGTGCTGCGGCTATGCGCCGTGCCATGGCGTCAGTCGCGGCAGCCAGCCCGGCACGGCGCGCCGATAGGTTTCATACTCGACGCCATAGCGTCGCACGAGCGTCGGCTCTTCGTAGAAGTGCACGAACGCTGCCATGGCGATGCCCATTACCACCCCGTAGAGAAGTACCGCCCAGCTCGCGAACAGCAGCGCCTGGCCGGCGATGATCGAAAGCACCGCGACATACATCGGGTTGCGGACATGGCGATAGATGCCGCCCACCACCAGCTTCTCGGTGGGTGCAACCGGTGCCGGGGTGCCCAGTCCCTCGAGCGCGAAGCGGGCAAAGGAATGCAGGAGAACCAGGACCGCCACCGCGATCAGGATGCAGCCGATCACGATACACGCCAAAGACGTCGAGAGGGGGAGACGGTAACGATCCAGGATCAGCCAGGGCAGCAGGCCCGCGACGATGCAGGGTGCCATCAGGAAGAAAACCGCGCTGCCGAGAATTGCTGAGGTCCTGGTCTTCATGGCGATCCCTCAATCGTCCTGTTGAAGAAAATGGGTGCCGCCCCTTGCCTTGTTTGTCGGCAGGCCTTGATCCTTCGTCCGCCTATGAATGCATCGATTTGCGGTGCAGCATGCCGGCTCCGGGGCAATATGCCTGCTTTTCTGGCCCTATGGCCAAGAAATGTACGTTGGACCACAGCCTATGCCTTTTTGCATGTGTGCGTTGCAAAATAGGTGCTTGTTTGTTGGGCAGGATGCGCCCATATATCAATCATCTCCTGGGCGCGTTCTCCTCCCATTAGCGCCCTCGAGTGTTCCCCTCTGGAGGTTTAGCCCTAACGGGCACTTCCATTCAACTTAGCCGGGTCTTCTTGATCCGGCTTTTTTGTTGCCTTTTCGTGGGGCGGCCGGGTGGCTTGAGAGATCATTCGGAACCGTGGGCCATCTGTCTGAAAATGGGTGTTCGTGACGCCACCGTCCGTACCGTCGAACGTTAGCTTTCCATCATGTAACGGTCACGTGTAACCCTAAGTAACATGCAGAACGCCCGAATTAGCGCGTATGCATTTGATCAGGACGCGGTCAGAATCGTTCGAGGGATGGGGGCATCTCACGCTCGATCGGGCTCTGGCAACGACCGCGTCCAGCCTTATTCTTCCGGTTGAGGTGACGACACCTGGATTGGATACATGCGGCGGACCTGAGCTCTTTTCTCCCAAGAAAGCGGTCCGCGAAAACGGCGTCCGGTGAACCGGACGCCGTTTTGCTTTTTGCCATCAGCCGTCAGGCAGCCTTGCCATTGGCGTTCATCACGTCGTCGGCGAGACGGCCGGTCAATTCCGCCATGTGATCGAAACTTGCCCGGTAGCTGGCAACACCCGCCGTCGCCGACCGCAGCTCGATGATCAGGTCGCTGATCTCGGCTTGCGGCATGGTTGCCTCGACGACGTCCCAACCCGGCCAATCGGTGCGGGCGTCATAACCAAGGATCTGTCCGCGCCTTTGTGGAATGAGCGCGATAATCCTGGCGGTCGCGTCGGACGGGGTGACGATCTCGACCTTCATCACCGGCTCCAGAAGTACCGGCGAACAGGTTGCCATGCCTTCCTTCATGGCGAGCTTGGCCGCCATCTGGAACGCCATGTCGGATGAATCGACCGAATGGTAGGAGCCGTCTGACAGATTGACGGCGACGTCGACGACGGGGAAGCCGAGCGGGCCGCATTTCAGATAATCCCGAGCGCCTGTCTCCACCGACTGGATATAGGTCTTTGGCACGACGCCGCCGGTGATGGTGTCGGTGAACTGGAAGCCGGTGCCGCGTGGCAGCGGCTTGATCTCCAGAACGACGTCGCCGAACTGGCCGTGGCCGCCGGACTGTTTCTTGTGGCGGCCGCGTTGCTGCACCGATTTGCGGATGGTCTCGCGATAGGGCACCGCTGGCGCATGTCCTTCCACCGGGATCTGGTTCTTGCCCTCCAGCCGCTCGCGTACCACGCGCAGATGCATCTCGCCGTGACCCGACAGCACGGTCTCGGCCGAGTCCTGGTTGTGCTTGAGGCTGAGCGAAGGATCCTCCTCGGCAAGGCGCTGGATGGCTGCCGACATCTTGACGTCGTCCTTGCGTTCTTTCGGCCGCAAGGCAAAAGCGAACACCGGTTGCGGCGGAGCGAGATCGGCGAGTGGCTCGATGCCTCCTTTTGCCGACGTCAGGGTCTGGCCGGTGCGGACCTCGTCCAGCTTGCCGAGCGCGACGGTCTCACCGACCTTTGCCGTAGCGAGCTTCGACTGGTCCTTGCCGAGCATGCGGTAGATGCCGGACACCTTCGCGCTGTTGCCGTCGGGCAGGAACAGCTCGGTGCCGTCGTTGACCTGGCCCGAAAGAATGCGGGAAACCGAAAGCTTGCCGCCATGCGGCGTGTGGATGGTCTTCATCACCTGCACGACGGTGGTCGAGCCAGCGGGTGCACCTAGGCGCTTGCGCGTGGCTTCGATGTCGGGTGCATCGTGGCGGATCGTCTTCAGGAGACGGAGTACGCCGTTGCCTTTCTCGGCCGTGCCGATGAGCACCGGCGTCACCGTGCCGGCACGCAGGTCAGCCGCAAGGTCGTCGAAGATGGCGTCCTTCGGCGGCTCGATCTCCTCCAGCAACTGTTCCATGAGCTGGTCGTCATGATCGGCAAGAGTTTCCAGCATCGAGAACCGCGCCTCGATCTCGCGCGCCTTGTCGTCGCCCGGTATTTCGGCGACTTCGCTCTCGGCGTATTCGCGGTAGATGTAGGCGCGCTCGAGCGCGAGGTCGATCGAGCCGATGACGACGCCATCCTTGCGCAGCGGGATCTGGCGCAGCAGCAGCGGCACGGAGCTGGTCGGCTGCAACATCTTCAGTGTCTCACGCACACCGGCGATTGCCTTGTCGACCTTGTTGAGAAACAGGATGCGCGGCACGCCGAGATCGTCCAGCTTGCGCATGATCAGCTGCAGCGCGGGAATCTTCTTCTCATCCGCCTCGGCCACCACGACGGCCATGTCGCAACCCGCCAGGACAGGTTCCGCCTCAAAGGCGAATTCGATGGAGCCGGGACAATCGATGAAGGTGAATTCGTCACCCATGAATTCGGTGGTGGCAATGGTTGCTTCCACGCTCATGGCGTGGGCGCGGGCTTCCGCGGAATGATCCGATACGGTGTTGCCGGACGAAACCGGGTTTTGTCGAGGAATGGCGCCCGTCCGGGCGAGAATGGCTTCGAGAAGTGTCGTCTTACCGCTTGCGAAGGGACCGACTATGGCAATGCATTTCGGTCCCGAGCGTCGTCCTCCGGCGCGATTACCCATGCTGACCTCCACTCAGGCATTCCGCTGAGAGCGGCGGCCGGCCTGTTCGGCCGTCGCGGGTCGAAAGCGTTTGCCAGCAACCCGGAAACATCGAAACATGGGTTCGAAAGCAGGGCAAGGAAAATAGATGACGAGCGCCAAAGCTTGGTCGACAAAGGGCTCGATTTGCAGAAACGGAAGGAGAATTCGATGAAGATCATCGCCTGCGGCAGCGTGCCGACCATCATCGCCTCGGACGCCTATTTCACCGGACGGGTGACGCAGAACCCGATCATCGAGGCGGAGTCGCCGGCACGGCTGAGAGCCACTTCGGTAAGCTTCGAGGCAGGCGCGCGTACGCATTGGCATACACATCCGCTCGGCCAGACGATCCATGTCGTCTCGGGTGCCGGGCTGGCGCAGAGCTGGGGCGGACCGATCCAGGAGATCAGGGCCGGGGACACCGTCTGGTTCGAGCCCGGCGAAAAGCACTGGCATGGTGCCGCCCAAAAGACGGCGATGACCCATATCGCCATGCAGGAGGCGCTCAACGGTTCGCCCGTCGACTGGCTGGAGCCGGTCAGCGACGAACAGTATCAGGGATGAACGGAGCCGCCTTCCGACGAAAAAAAGCCCGGTCGAGACCGGGCTTTTTTGTGCGAGATTCTCTGCGGATCAGCTGAGACTTCCCGTGAAGCGCTGGATGCGGGTGCAGGCTTCCTCCAGAAGCTTCTCGGACGTCGCGTAGGAAATGCGGAAGTTCGGGCCGAGGCCGAAAGCCGAACCGAACACCACCGCCACGCCTTCGGCTTCGAGCAGTTCGGAGCAGAAGGTCTCGTCGGAATCGATCACCTTGCCGCCCTGCGTCTTCTTTCCGATCAGCTGGGCGCAGGATGGATAGACGTAGAAAGCACCTTCCGGCGACGGGCAGGTGATACCGCGCGCCTGGTTCAGCATCGACACGACGAGGTCGCGGCGGGCCTGGAAGATCGCCTTGTTCTTCTTCACGAAGTCCTGCGGGCCGTTCAGCGCTTCCACCGATGCCCATTGCGCGATCGTGCAGGCGCCGGAGGTCTGCTGGCCCTGGATCATGTCCATGGCCTTGATCAGCGGCAGCGGGCCGGCGGCATAGCCGATGCGCCAGCCGGTCATGGCATAGGCCTTGGACACGCCGTTCATGGTGAGCGTGCGCTCATAGAGGCGCGGCTCAACCTCGGCGATCGTCCTGAAGACGAAGTCGCCATAGGTGAGGTGTTCATACATGTCGTCGGTCAGGATCCAGACCTGGGGGTGTTTCAGCAGCACCTCGGCCAGCGCCTTGAGCTCGGCCTCCGTATAAGCGGCGCCGGACGGGTTGGACGGCGAGTTCATCACCAGCCATTTGGTCTTCGGCGTGATGACTTTCTCCAGGCCTTCCGCCGTCAGCTTGAAGCCATTGTCGATGCTGGTCTCGGCAAAGGTCGCCGTGCCGCCGCAGATCGCCACCATCTCCGGGTAGCTCACCCAATAGGGGCGGGGGATGACGACTTCGTCGCCGGGGTTCAGCGTTGCCATGAAGGCGTTGAACAAGATCTGCTTGCCGCCGGTGCCGACGATGGTCTGCTCCGGCTTGTAGTCGAGATTGTTCTCGCGCTTGAATTTTTTGGCGATGGCGTCGCGCAGCGGGGCGATGCCGGATACGGGCGGATACTTGGTTTCGCCGCGACGGATCGCTTCGATGGCCGCGTTCTTGACATTGTCCGGCGTATCGAAATCCGGCTCGCCGGCGCCGAGGCCGATGATGTCACGGCCGGCATTTTTCAGCTCGCGCGCTTTCTGCGTGACCGCGATGGTCGCGGAAGGCTTTACGCGGGAAAGGGCGTCGGCGAGGAAGGCCATGACAAATCTCCATAGAGGCAGCTGCCAAACCCGGCAGCGGCGTCTCTATTGTCGTATCGGCAAAACAAGCGCAAGCTTCGTTTGCTGAGCCAGTGGCTCGGTTTTGGCTCCGCAGGGCCAATCGGATCATTAACGCGCGGTAAAACCTTGGCCGTTAGATTTGCCTGGTTTTAGCACGCGACGAAGCGAGGGACAGTGTCGCGCAGCATCGGGCTCGCCCATATCATCCGTCACGATGATGGCACCTCGACCGGGGTGTGGGGCCTGTACACGCTGAAGAGCGCGTTTCAGCCGATCTTCGCCTTTCAGGACGGCAAGCTCTCCATTGCGGCTTTCGAGGGACTGATCCGGCCGTTTCGCGATGGCGAACCGCAACCGCCGGGCCAGTTCTTCGCCACCTGTCCGCCGGCCGACAGATTGCATATCGAGGCGCTGACGCGAACGCTGCATCTGCTCAATGCAGGCGCCTGCCTGCCGGAGGACGCCAGCATCTTCATCAATTTCGATCCGTCCGTCTTCATCGACCGGGCCGTGTCGGACAATGCATTGCGCGAAATGCGCCTGGTGCTGCACGAGGCGGGCATCGATCCGAAGCGGGTAGTCTGCGAAGTGACGGAACAACGCTCGGCCTCCAAGGCTGCACTCAGCGATTTCGTCGAGGCGCTGAGGGCAAACGGGTTCCGGATCGCGGTCGATGACTACGGTGCCGATGAGTCCGACATCAACCGGATCAAGGAGCTGAAGCCGGACATCGTGAAGTTCGACGCCCACTGGATCACCCAGCTGATGGAGTCCGGTGCCGGTTTCGCCTTGCTGATGACAATGGTGGCGGCCTTCGAGGGACGGGGCATCCGGACGGTTTTCGAAGGCATAGAGGAGAGCTGGCAGCTCGATCTCGCCGAAAAATCCGGTGCGTCCATGGTGCAGGGCTACGTTCTGGCCAGGCCCGAGATCGCGCCGACCAGTTTCCGCAGTTATGCCCGGGCCGTGCATATGCCCGAACCAGGGCCGCAGGCCGGTCAAGATCTTGGCAGCGGCATCTCCGCCCAGCACTCGAGTCGCCCGGCGAGGACTTTCGGAAAACGGATCGTCCAGTGAGGGCGTGACGGAGCGGCCAGCCCGTCGCTCCAGCTCTTCGTTTGTCCGGATTCGGGTGGCCGCATCGTCGCGGGCATGCTGTCGACGACCGAACGTGCCCATCGGGGCGGCGTGGACGTATCAACGGCGTTTATCGGTATTCACAAAAAGAAATCGCTGGATGCCCGGGGGCTGCTCGGGCAAACGGATGCTTCAAGGGAGCCAGCATGACCATTCTCTACAGCATGATCGACAGCGGCAACTGCTACAAGCCGCGGCTGCTGATGGCCAAGCTCGGTCAGTCCTTCACCAATGTCGAGGTGTCTTCCCACAACGGGGCAACGCGCACTCCGGAATATGTGGCCAAGAACCCGAACGCCATGGTGCCCATGCTGGAACTGGACGATGGCCGTCGCATCGCCGAATCCAACGCCATCCTGCTCTATCTTGCCGAGGGTACACGCTTCCTGCCTGCCGACCGCTATCAGCGCGGTCTGGTCTATCAGTGGCTTTTCTTCGAGCAATACAGCCACGAACCGAACATTGCCGTGCGCAAGGCACTGCTGACCTTTCCCGAAAGAGCCAGGGATGCCACGCCGGAACGCCTAGCAACGACGCTGGAGCGCGGCAACAAGGCGCTCGGCGTCATGGAGCACAGGCTCGTGCAGAGCCCGTTCTTCGCGGGAGATAGCTACAGCATCGCCGACATCGCGCTCTACGCCTATACGCACACCGCAGAGTTCGGTGGCTTCGATCTCAAGGCCTTCCCGGCCATCGGTGCGTGGTTGAAGCGGGTGGAGACGGACCCCGGTCACGTGCCGATCGAATGGCTGCCGTGATCCGGATCACAGACAGCTGCGGAAACTGGTCACAAGGATGACGCATGATCCTCATCGGGCAATATGATTCACCCTTTGTCAGGCGGGTCGGCATAGCGCTGACGCTTTACGGGATTTCCTTCGAGCAGAAGCCCTGGTCGACCTTCGGCGATGCCGACAGGATCCGGCCCTACAATCCGCTGACCCGCGTGCCGACGCTGGTGCTGGATGATGGCGAGGTGCTGATCGAGAGCCATCTCATGCTCGACTATCTCGACAGTCTGGTTCCGGCCGGTCAGGCGATGTTCCCGCGCACCGAGCCCTTGCGACACAAGGCGTTGAAGGTTGCCGCGCTGGCCACCGGCATGGCCGACAAGGCGGTGAGCCTGTTCTACGAGCAGCGCCTGCACAGCAAAATGTCCGATATGTGGGCCGATCGATGCCGGACGCAGATAGCCGCAGTGCTGGATGTGCTGGAGAAAGACCGTGCCGGACAGGTGAGCGAATTCTGGTTCGGAGACCGGATCGGTCATGCCGACATCGCCGTGGCGGTGGCACTGCGCTTCCTCAACGATGCGCATCCGGGCCTAGTCGACATGTCCGGGTTTCCGGCTATCGCCCAGCATGCCGCGAAGCTGGAAGCGTTGCCGGTGTTCAGGCTTGTCGCGCAGGAGTTCGTGGCACCGGCCTGAGCGCGACCGCACGCCATCCCAAAGCAGAATGAGAAAAACAAAAAGGCGGGAAAAATCCCGCCTTTCGTTAAGTCTGCTAGCCTGACCCGGAGCGTCTCTGGTGATGCCGGTGGCAATCTGCCACTTCGGCGGTCCTTCCGTTTCCGCTCCGGCGCGCTTCTCGCGCGACCGTCAGTACATCCGTGACTTGCCGCGCGCCCCGGGCAGATGCCCGGCGCGCGCCTTGCGCCAAATCAGGCTGCCGACAGAGATCCAGCCGACGACTTGCCAGTGCGGCGGTCCTGCTCGATCTCGTAGCTGATCTTCTGGCCATCAGCCAGGGTGGTGAGACCAGCGCGCTGCACAGCGGAGATGTGGACGAAAACGTCCGCGCCGCCGGCGTCAGGCTGGATGAAACCGAAGCCCTTGGTGGCGTTGAACCACTTGACCGTTCCAGTTGCCATATCAATGTTCCTTCACATTCACTTGCGTTTTCTTCAGACCGGACCCTATCCGGCCTTTGGTATCGAGATTTTGGAGAAAGACGGAGCAAACGCGAAGATCGCGAGGCGTGGGGTCAATCGGCCCAAATATCAACGCAACGCATATAGGCGACTTTTTCACTAAAAACAAGCTGGTGTTGTTTGATCCTGACGCGAGACACTGCACGGCTGGCAAGGTGCGGGGCGTCGGCGTAATCTATGATCAAAGGATGCTTCGCGCTGGAGGAAGCCATGAGAAAGACGATCCTGCTTGCCGCATGCCTTTCGCTTGTCGCGGCCGAAGCGCAGGCAATTTCGCGCTATGATCCGACCCGCATGAGCTGCGACCGGGTGCAGAGGCTGGTCGACCGCGAAGGCGCGGTGATCCTGCGTTATCGGTCGCCGCGCAATCCACGCCTCACGCTTTATGACCGCTATGTCGCCAGTGTTGAATTCTGCGACATGGGCGAATTGCGCAGCCGCGCATCGGTACCGAGCGCCGACAACGGCTCATGCCCTGTGTACAGATGCAAGCGCCCCGATTTCGATCGCCGACGCTTCATCCTGCCATTCGACTGAACGGTGCATCGGTTGCACCGACGCAACCGCGCCGGTCGCTCAGAATCCGAACGAAGCCTGCTTCGAAGGAGGTGGGCCGACCCGAACGCCTTCCATCGCCAGCATCTTTTCCTTGGTCGCCGAGCCGCCGGGCGCCGAGAAGCCGCCTATCTTGCCGCCGACCGCGGTGATGCGGTGGCAGGGAATGACCAGCGGTACCGGATTGGCGCCGAGGGCCGCACCCGTCTCGCGCGCAAGCCCGGTGTGGCCCGCACGTCTGGCGAGCTCGCCATAGGTGGTGGTTTCGCCGAAGGCCAGCTTGCGCGCGGCGTCATAAATGGCGAGTCGAAAATCGTCGACGCCGTCGAGGTCGACCGGCACGGTGGAGAAGTCGACGGTTTCACCGGCGGCATAGGCCTTGATCGCCGCGACCAGTTCACCCACCCAGCCGGGGGCGGTGCCGTCCTCGAAACGTTTGCCGGGTACGCTTTCCAGCCGAAGCAGGCGCCGCTCCAGGCTCTCGGCGCTCGATTGCGGCAGGCATAGGCGGATCAGCCCGCGCTCGTTCCAGGCGATGCCCATGAAGCCGAGCGCCGTGGAGAAAATGGTGTGGCCCGGCACGACGCCGAGATTTTTTTCGTCATTTTTTTCAATGGCGGTCTGCATGGTCAGGCTCCTTCCATTCCGACACCGGTTTCCAGCAAAGCCAACGGTGTCTTCAAGTACAAATCATGAACGATTCTGCATGTTTTGCGGCGTTTCGCCACCCGAAAACCGATAATCGGCCATGTTGCCCGACCAAAAGTGGTGGTGTAAGGAGCATTTAACGATTTGCACGAACAGAGCGCGGCTTGCGAACAACAACCCACACCCTGTCGATCGGCATTCTTCTGGCTGCGGCCGGTGTTTCCGGTTGCACCTCAACGACTGCCGTCAAGCCGTCCCTGGCTCCCGCCACGACCACGGTGAGTGAGTCTGATGCCGGCTTTGCCCTGGCGCTGCCCGAGGCTGTCTCGGTGCTGCCGGAGTCGTCCGGCCTGGCACCCGTCCAGTTCGCGGCACTTCCGGCTGAAGCCGCTGGCAATGCCTTTGCCGGCGCAACCCCGCAACAGCATGCCGAGAACCCTGCCACACTGGCGACGACGCCAGGCACCAGCGCGCGGCTCGCCAACAACTCGTCCTTTGTCGCGCCCGCACCAGTGCAGCCGGGTGGTGCGCCCGTTGCTCCGGCAACTGTTGCCGCCAACGGCAAAGCGGCAACGGTACAGCCGGTGGCCCAGGGCCAGCAAACCGCGCAAGCCGCCACTGCCCAGGCTGCGACGGCTCAGGCAGCCGTAGCTCAGCCGCAGGCCGCCACAACCACCCAGACCGGCGCGCGCGTCAGCACGCTGTCGGCCCGCATGGGCGGTGACCTGCCGACGCCGAAGCCGAAACCGGTGGTCGTTGCTTCCGCCGCCACCAGTCTGGTGTTCCCGGCAGCTCCCGCCGCTCCGAAGGCGATCGCATCGCTGCCCGGCGTTCAGCCCATCGCCTATTCCGGCCCGGTGCCGACCTATCTGATGATCCCCGAACCGGAGGCCGAGAGGCCAGGACCGGTCAGCGCCGGCCGCGGCGAGGTCGATCGCCTGATCGCCAAATATGCCACGCTTTACGAAGTGCCGGTGGAACTGGTGCGCTCGGTGGTCAAGCGCGAGTCGACCTTCAATCCGCTCGCCTACAACAACGGCCATTGGGGCCTGATGCAGATCAAGCATGCCACCGCGCGCGGCATGGGTTATGGCGGTTCGCCCAAGGGGCTGTTCGATGCCGAAACCAACCTGAAATACGCGGTGAAATATCTGCGCGGCGCCTTCCTGGTGGCCAATGGCGACTACAAGCGCGCCGACCGCCTCTACCAGACCGGTTATTATTACGACGCCAAGCGCAAAGGTCTGCTCGAGGAAACCGGGCTCGGCCGCGATCGCAAGCGCAAATCGGCTCCCGACGCCTGAGCCGGGCGCGGCCTGACGCAGGGGGACACCGATGACGCAGACCGAGGCCGGATCGGCCGACGATATCAGCATCCGTCTGCGACGTTCGCTTGCCGGCGACCTGCCGGCTCCCGTCTGGGCCGACGGTTTCACGATGCGGACGTTCCAGCCCGCCGACGCACGCGCCGTGCACAAGCTGCTCACCCAGACCCTGCAGAAGGAAGAAAAGAACTTCGACCTCTGGTGGGCGCAGCATTCCGACGATACCGAATACGACCCCGCGCTGTGGTTCGTGGTGGAGGATGCTGAGGGCCAACTGGTCGCGGTGGCACTGTGCTGGACCAGCGACTACCTCAAGTATCTCGCCGTGCATCCGAGCGCGCGGCGCAACGGACTGGCGGAAGCCCTGCTGCTGCATGTGTTCGCGGTGTTCAAGGCACGTGGCGCCAGCCGTGTCGATCTCAAGACTAAGGTGGTCGAAAACGCCAATGCCATCCGCCTCTACCGGCGTCACGGCATGGTCGAGGTCGACTGGAACGGCTGAGGCGGCCCGGCTGGAACGAGGGGAACCTGCATGAGCGCGCTCAACGCAGTCATCGATTTCCTGAACACGATCTTCTGGGGCTATGTGCTGATCTATGGCCTGATCGCGGTCGGCATCTATTTCACGCTGCGGCTCCGCTTCATCCAGATCAGGCATTTTCCGGAACTGTTCCGCTCGGTGATGCGGGTACCGCAGAACGACACCAGCGGCATCACGCCGTTCCAGGCGTTGTGCACCAGCCTGGCCTCGCGCGTCGGCACCGGCAATCTCGCCGGCGTCGCCGTCGCGCTCTATCTCGGCGGACCGGGCGCGCTGTTCTGGATGTGGGTGGTGGCAGCCGTCGGCATGGCCACCGCCTATTCGGAAAGCGCGCTCGCCCAGCTCTACAAGATCACCGACCATAACGGCCAATATCGGGGCGGACCTGCCTTCTACATCTCGAAGGGGCTGAACGCGCCCTGGGCGGGCGTGCTCTTCTCCATCTGCCTGATCGTCGTCTTCGGTCTGGTCTTCAATGCCGTGCAGGCGAACTCGATCGCCGATGCCATGCAGGGCGCTTTCGGCGTCGACAAGCTGTGGGTCGGCTTCGCGCTGGCGGCGCTGACGGCGGTGGTGATTTTCGGCGGCATCCGCCAGATCGCGCAGGTGGCCGAGTACGTCGTGCCGTTCATGGCGATCGCCTATCTCGGCATGGCGCTCTATGTGGTGCTTGCCAACATCACGGCAGTGCCCGGCGTGCTGGCGCTGATCGTCAAGAGCGCGTTCGGCATCGAGCAGGCGGCCGGCGGCGTCGCCGGCGCCATGCTGAACGGGGTCAAGCGCGGGCTTTTCTCCAACGAGGCCGGCATGGGCTCGGCGCCCAACATCGCCGCCGTGGCGACGCCGTCGCCGCATCATCCGGCCAGCCAGGGTTTCGTGCAGGCGCTGGGCGTGTTCATCGACACACTGCTGATCTGTACCGCCACGGGCATCATGATCCTGTTGTCCGGCGTGATGACGCCAGGTTCGGAACTGACCGGAACGCCTTTGACCCAGGAGGCGATGGTCGCCCATATCGGCGAGGCCGGGCGCTATTTCATCGCCATCGCGATTTTCTTCTTCGCCTTCACGTCCATCATCGGCAATTACGCCTATTCGGAAAATGCCTTGGTGTTCCTGAAGGTTGACAACAAGGGTACGTTGAGCGCGCTGCGTGTCGGCGTGCTGTTGATGGTGGTCTGGGGCGCCTACACCTCGGTGGCGGTGGTGTTCAATGCGGCCGATGCCACCATGGGCCTGATGGCCTCCGTCAATCTCGTCGCGATCATGCTGCTGTCCGGCACGGTCGCGAAGCTGACCAAAGACTATTTCGACCAGAAGAAGACCGGCGTGCCAAGCTTCGATCCGGACGCCTATCCGGAGCTGAAGGGCAAGATCGAATATTCGATCTGGAAGGGTTAAAACCGGAGCGTTTCGGTCTTTTTCGCAAAGGCGAAAACGCATCCGGTTTTCTGGAGTTGCCGCGCCGCGGCGACGGAGAGAGGATCTTTGGCGCCATAAGCAATTGCTTTGGCTAGCGCGGCGAGCTGCCACGCTTGCCTGCCGCCATCGTCCGCTTATCCTGCGACAAGCACAGGAGAAGGCGATGGACTGGAAACTGCCGAGACAGGGTGCGTGCCGTTGCGGGCGCGTGAGGATCGAAGTGCGCGCGGCACCTCTGGTGACCATGGCCTGCCACTGCACCGGCTGCCAGAAGATGAGCTCTTCCGCCTATTCGCTCTCGGCCGCCGTCCCGGCCGAAGGCTTTGCGGTGACCGAAGGTGAGCCGGTGATCGGCGGACTGCATGGCGCCGAAGCCCATCACTATTTCTGCCCGCACTGCATGACGTGGATGTTCACCAGGGCCGAAGGCATGGACTGGTTCGTCAATGTACGCCCGACCCTGCTGGAAGGGGCCGGCGACTTCGCGCCCTATATCGAGACATGGATCGGCGAAAAGCTGTCTTTCGCCGAAACCGGCGCCGTGAAGAGCTATGAGGCTTTGCCGCCGATGGAGGATTATGAGGGGCTGATGGCGGAGTTCAGGGCGTGGAGGTGAAGGGCGACGCGCTAGTGGCTCGCTCGAGCGCCCCAACGACCGCTCCTCTCAAGTCCTCAAAAATACTCCTGCAGCGGCCTGACTTCCAGCGAGCCCGCGCGTAGCGCCGCGATCGCCTCGGCCACCGCGCCCATGCCGGCGAGCGTGGTGTAATAAGGCACCTTCTGCATCAGCGTGGCGCGGCGCAGCGACTTGGAGTCCGACACCGCCTTCTGGCCGTCGGTGGTGTTGAAGACGATCTGCACCTGGCGGTTGCGGATGGCGTCCTCGATGTGCGGGCGGCCTTCCAGCACCTTGTTGATCTTCTCGGCCTCGACGCCGTTTTCCTTGAGGTAGCGGGCGGTGCCGGAGGTGGCGAGCACCTTGAAGCCCTGGCCGGCCAGGCGCTTCACCGCCGGCAGCGCGCCGGCCTTGTCCTCGTCGCGCACCGAAATGAACAGCGTGCCCGAGCGTGGCAGGTCGACGCCGGCGCCAAGCTGGCTCTTGGCGAAGGCCATGGCGAAGTCGCGGTCGAGGCCCATGACCTCGCCGGTCGACTTCATTTCCGGTCCGAGCAGGATGTCGACGCCGGGGAAGCGGGAGAAGGGGAACACGGCTTCCTTAACCGCGACATGGCCGGGCCGGCGCGGGTCCGGCTTGTCGCCGTAATGGGCAAAGGCGCCGTCGAGGTTTTCGCCGGACATGATGCGTGCCGCGATCTTGGCGATCGGCTTGCCGACGGTCTTGGCGACGAACGGCACGGTACGCGAGGCGCGCGGGTTGACTTCCAGCACGTAGATGACGCCATCCTTGATGGCGTATTGCACGTTCATCAGGCCGCCGACATTGAGCGCCCTGGCCAGCGCCGACGTCTGCCGCTCCAACTCGTCGACCAGTTCGGTCGGCAGCGAATAGACCGGCAGCGAGCAGGCCGAGTCGCCCGAATGGATGCCGGCCTCCTCGATGTGCTCCATGATGCCGGAGACGAAGGTTGCCTTGCCGTCGCAGAGACAGTCGACGTCGACCTCGATCGCGCCCGACAGATAGGTGTCGAACAGAAGCGGGTTCTTGCCGAGCAGCGTGTTGATCTGGCCGGTCTTGTCGTTGGGGTACTTCTGCTTGATGTCCTCGGGCACGAGACCCGGCACCGTGTCGAGCAGGTAGGTCTGCAGCATGCCTTCGTCGTGGATGATCTGCATGGCGCGGCCGCCGAGCACATAGGACGGGCGCACGACCAGCGGAAAACCGAGCTCGCCGGCGACGGTGCGGGCCTGCTCGACCGAATAGGCGATGCCGTTCTTCGGCTGCTTCAGGTCGAGCTTGTGCAAGAGCTTCTGGAAGCGGTCGCGGTCCTCGGCAAGGTCGATGGCGTCGGGCGAGGTGCCGAGGATCGGGATGCCGGCGCGTTCCAGCGCGTCCGCCAGCTTCAGCGGGGTCTGGCCGCCGAACTGCACGATGACGCCGTGCAAGGTGCCGGCCGCCTTTTCGGCGCGCAGGATCTCCAGCACGTCTTCGGCGGTCAGCGGCTCGAAATAGAGACGGTCGGAGGTGTCGTAGTCGGTCGAGACCGTCTCCGGGTTGCAGTTGATCATGATCGATTCATAACCTGCCTCGCGCAGCGCATAGGCGGCGTGCACGCAGCAATAGTCGAACTCGATGCCCTGGCCGATGCGGTTGGGGCCGCCGCCGAGGATGACGACCTTCCTGGCTGACGAAACCTTGGCCTCGTCGGCGAGGCTGCCTGCGAAAGGCGTCTCGTAGGTTGAATACATATAGGCCGTCGGCGAGGCGAATTCGGCGGCACAGGTGTCGATGCGCTTGTAGACCGGATGCACGCCGAGTGCCGTGCGGCGCTTGGCGACCGCATCGCCGTCCTGGCCGGTCAGCGATGCCAGGCGGGCGTCGGAAAAGCCCATCGACTTCAGCATGCGCAGGTTGGCGGCGTCCTGCGGCAAGCCATGCTCGCGCACGCGCGCTTCCATGGCGATGATGGCGCCGATCTGCTCGAGAAACCACGGGTCGATCTTGGAGATGGCATGCACTTCCTCCAGCGAGGTGCCCATGCGGATCGCCTGCGCCACCATGCGCAGCCGGTCCGGCGTCGGCGTGCCGAGCGCCGCACGGATGGCGTTCTTGTCGTCGGCGCCGCCATTGCCGCCGAGGCCGGGGATCTCGATCTCGTCGAGGCCGGTGAGGCCGGTTTCCAGGCCGCGCAGCGCCTTCTGCAGCGATTCCTGGAAGGTGCGGCCGATGGCCATCACTTCGCCGACCGATTTCATGGCGGTGGTCAGCACCGGCGAGGCGCCGGGGAATTTCTCGAAGGCGAAGCGCGGGATCTTGGTGACGACATAGTCGATCGACGGCTCGAACGAAGCCGGAGTGGCGCCGCCTGTGATGTCGTTCTCCAGCTCGTCCAGCGTATACCCGACGGCCAGCTTGGCGGCGATCTTGGCGATCGGGAAGCCGGTCGCCTTGGAGGCGAGCGCCGAGGAGCGCGAGACGCGCGGGTTCATCTCGATGACGACGAGGCGGCCATCGGCCGGGTTGACGGCGAACTGCACGTTGGAGCCACCGGTTTCGACGCCGATCTCGCGCAGCACCGCGATCGAGGCGTTGCGCATGATCTGATATTCCTTGTCGGTCAAGGTCAGCGCCGGGGCGACGGTGATGGAGTCACCGGTGTGCACGCCCATCGGGTCGATGTTCTCGATCGAGCAGACGATGATGCAGTTGTCGGCGCGGTCGCGCACGACTTCCATCTCGTACTCCTTCCAGCCAAGCACCGATTCCTCGATCAGCACTTCGGTGGTCGGGGAGGCGTCGAGGCCGGAGCCGACGATCTCGAAGAACTCGGTGCGGTTGTAGGCAATGCCGCCGCCGGTGCCGCCCATGGTGAAGGACGGACGGATGATGGCCGGCAGGCCGACATGGTCGAGCGCCTGGGCGGCGATCGCCATGGCGTGGTTGATGTAGCGCTGCTTGCGGTCGCCTTCGCCGAGGTTCCACTGGGTTTCGAGCGCATCGAGCGCGGCGTCGAGATTGTCGGCACCTGAGGCCTTCAGCGCAGCGCGCTCGGCCTCATGCTTCTTGCGATCCTCGTCCTTGACGGCCGACGCATTGGCCAGCATCGAGCGCGGCGTCTCCAGGCCGATCTTGGCCATGGCCTCGCGGAACAGCGAACGGTCCTCGGCCTTGTCGATGGCATGCGCATCCGCGCCGATCATTTCGACATTGTAGCGCTCGAGCACGCCCATGCGGCGCAGCGAAAGGGCCGTGTTCAGCGCGGTCTGGCCGCCCATGGTCGGCAGCAGCGCGTCCGGCCGCTCCTTGGCGATGATCTTGGCCACCACTTCCGGCGTGATCGGTTCGATGTAGGTGGCGTCCGCCAGCTCCGGATCGGTCATGATCGTGGCCGGGTTGGAGTTGACCAGGATGACGCGGTAGCCTTCCTGCCTGAGCGCCTTGCACGCCTGGGTGCCGGAGTAGTCGAACTCGCAGGCCTGGCCGATGACGATGGGGCCGGCACCGATGATCAGGATGGACTTGATGTCGGTGCGTCTTGGCATGGGTTCGGTCCGTTCATTCTAGCCTGCGCGGAAGACCCGGGGCGGGGGATTCTCCGTTTCGCATGACGATGCGTCGCAGAGGCCCGGCCAGGGTGCGCAGGATGGATTCTTGTATCAGGCTAGGCGGGCCTTATAGGGGAGAGTTTTCGCCGATGTAACCCCGAAAATGCACGATACCGTTGCCGTTTTGCCGCGCCGATCCGCTTGTTTGCTGGATGGCCACAAAACGCCGGCCTTTGGTGCCGTTTGCAGGAGGTGTCGCACCACACCTCGATGGCAGGCATGTGTCAGCATGTGAGCCCAAGTTTACTCCACGCCCCATTGGCCTGTGTTAGGGTCGATGCAACGAGGAGGCCCATGTCATGCGCGTGTCCGTCATCGTCACCATTCCGGCCAAGGCGTTCGTGCGGGAGAGCAGCCAGCTAGCTTTCTCCAGGGAACGCTACGACCCGATCGCTGCCCCGACCAGGAAGGGCGGGTTGCTGGTCGATCCCGGCTTTCCACCGCTGCCGATCGCGGCGCGCACGCCGGGCAAGGTGCGGCTGGCGGCCTCGCATATCGAGAAGGCGCCGGTCTTTGCCGTGCGCGGCACGATCGAGGCCAACCGCATCGACGATGTGCGCAGCTCCGGCCGCGGCGTGCAGATCTTCGCCGACCCGCAGATCGGCATGTTCAAGGACCCTTATTGCGGCGTGGATGCCGTCGGCACGCGTGAAGACGTCGCCCGGCTGCTCAGGCTCGACAAGCTCAAGGACAAGGGGCTGCAGGGCAAGGATGTCGCGCTCGCCATCATGGACACCGGCATCAACATCAGGCACCTGAAGGCGCAGGGACTGGCGCCGAAGCTCGACAGGAAGACCTCCTGGGCACCGTCCAACATCAGGAACACGCCCGGCGACTATGCGGTCGACCACGGCACGATGTGTGCCTATGACGCGCTGATCGCGGCACCTGCCTGCAGCCTGCTCGATTTCCCGATCCTGCAGTCGGAGACGCCGGGTGGCAGCGTCATGGCCGGTTTCCTGAGCGATGCGCTGCTGGCCTTCTCCTACCTGCACCAGCAGTTCACCGGTCCGGACTGGAAATACAAGGCGCTGGTCATCAACAACAGCTGGGGCATGTATCATCCGAGCTGGGATTTCCCGCCCGGCCATCCCGGCCGCTACGCCGACAATCCGAACCACCCGTTCAACATCATGGTCGGCACGATCGCGCGGGCAGGTGCCGACGTGCTGTTCGCCGCAGGCAACTGCGGCGCCGATTGCCCGAGTGGCCGCTGCCAGGGCGTAACGCGCCACTCGATCAGCGGCGCCAACGCGCATCCCGACGTGCTCACCCTTGCCGCCTGCGACATCGATGGCACGCGCCTCGGCTATTCCAGCCAGGGGCCGGCCATTCCCGGCATGGCGCGCGAAAAACCCGATCTCACGAGCTACAGCCATTTCCTGGGTTCGCAGGCCTTCGGCGAAGGCTCGCCCGATACCGGCACGTCGACGGCGAGCCCGGTCGCGGCGGGCTGCGTCGCGGCGATCCGCAGCGGCCTGTCGCGTGGCAAAGTCTCGCCGCGCGACCTATTTGACCGTATAAAGGCAGAGGCGCGGAAGCAGCCCTGGCCGAAGTCCGGGTGGAACAACGATTACGGTGCCGGGATCATCGATCCATTGCCGGTGGCCGAGCATTTCGGGCTGTAGGCCGGCGCCGGTGCGTGATCCGCGAACCCAATGGTCTGCAAGGCATAATTGCAGGCTCTTCGGGCGAAGATCGGCCGGCAGACGAGAGATGAAGACGGAATGTCCCGTGACATGGTGCTCATGACCATTGCCTGTCCCGAAGGCGAGCCCGGTCTCGACCGGGCCGCCGAACTGCTCGGCGTGCCTGCCGCCGAGATGGACAAGGGGTTCGGCGTGGTCGTGCTCGATCCGCAAAAGGGGCTCTATGCCGTGCAGGTCCACGAAACCGCCATCAGGGAACGCCCGACCGCTGACACCGGCAACCAGGCGGTGAAGGGTCCGTTTTCCAACCCGCGCATCGCGCCGTTCGGCCCGACGCGGAAGTAGGCAGGTTTGCTATCTTGCGAACATCGTTGTCCTTGTGCCGAGACGGTATGACTGGCCGGGCGGAGCCTTACTTCTTGTTGCTGCTTTTCAACCCCTCCAGCTCCTGTTTTGCCTCGCTGAAGTGCGGCATCAGGCGCAGCGCCTTCTTCAGGTCCGCCCTCGCTTTGGCAGTCTCGCCCTTCTGCTTGTAGGCCACACCGCGACGATAGAAGACCTCGGGATCCGTGGACCGCAGCTTCTCCGCCTCGTTGTAGTCGGCGATCGCTTCGGCGAGACGTCCCTTCGTGGCGTATATCGCGCCGCGGTTGACGTGGGCCTTGAACTGTTTCGGATTGAGGTCGATGGCTTTGTCCAGGTCGGCGATCGCCTTGTCGGACTGCCCGAGCAGAAACAGCACCGTTCCGCGGGAATTGTAGATGTCGGCATCGCCGGGATCGAGGAAGATCGCTTTGTCCATGTCGGCCAGAGCGCGGTCGAACTGCTTGAGCGCCGCATAGATGGCGCCGCGACCGCCGAAGGCCATGGCGATACTCGGATCGATCTCGATCGCCTTGTCGAAGTCGGCGATGGCGGCCTCGGAGTGACCGGAAAAAGCGTAGGCGTTGCCCCGCGCGACATAGATGATCGCGTGACCCTTCACCCGCTGGCCGCCGATCCGTTCGATAGCCTGGTTGAAATCGGCGATGGCTTCATCCTGACGGTTGAGCTGTGCGTAGGCCTTGCCGCGGGTGAAAAGGGCCTGGATGTTTGCCGGGTCGAGAGCCACTGCCTTGCTGAGATCGGCTACAGCCTTGTCGGGCTGATTCACCCGGAACCAGGCGTCGCCCCTTCCTTCATAGAAGACAGCGTTGTTCGGGGCGAGCTTTATGGCCTTGTCGTAGTCCGGGAAGGCGCGGCCGAATTGCCCTTGCCGCGCAAAGGCCATGGCGCGGTTGCCGATCGCGTCTGCATCGTTGGGGTTGGCCTGCAGCGCCTTGTCGAGGTCAGCGAAGGCAAGTTCGTATCTGTTCATCCGCGTATAGGCAGCTCCGCGACCGCTGTAGGCACGGACGTAGCCAAGTTCGATCGAACGGCTGTAGTCCGCGACCGCCTTGTCGAGCTCGTCCATGCGCAGATAGGCGGTGGCACGATTGTTGTAACTCTGGGCGTGTTGCGGCAGCAGCCGGATCACCTCGTCGAGATCGGTGATCGCCTTCTTGTTGTCACCCTTGCTGAACCAGATCGAAGCGCGTCTTTGATGAGCAACGACATCGTTGGGGTCGAGGCGGAGACGCATGTTCTCCTGTTCGAGCTGACTGTCGAGGTCAGCCTGCTGCGCAAGGGCAGAGGATGCGAAGAGTGCCAGCGCCAGAAGCGCCAGACCTGGCCATCTCATTGTCGCGATCTCCCATCGATCGGCGAACGCTCGTCCCGCATCCATCAGCAGGCACGGAGAGGCTCGTGAAATCAAGCCGAAAGCGATCCTGACGATGACCTAGTACATCGCGCAAACGCAGCGCTTCCAATGGAAACGCTGCGTTTTGGGAGGATGCCCGAGCGGATTGCCGGCCTGGAGGCAAGGCAGTCCGACTTCAACCCAGGTTCCTGCGGCGCTCCAACTCGGCCTCGGACGGCTCACCCAGCGAAAAATCGCCCGTCTTGACGTCGCCGTCCGGCACGTAGTTGGCCACGATCACGCCGCTCGGATAGGACTTCGCTTTCACCAGCTTCAGGCCGGATGGAGCGACGCTGTCGCCGAACAGTCTCTTGCCCTTGCCAAGCAGGACCGGGAAGGTCAGGACGCTGAGCTCGTCGACCAGGCCATGCTTCCACAAGGTCTGCAGGAAATCGCCGGAGCCTTGCACCAGAAGGTCGGGGCCGTCTTCGGCCTTGAGTTTCCTCAGCGCCGCGACGACATCGGAACCGAGCAACTGGCTTCTCTGCCAGGCAAGCTTTGGCGTCGAGCGCGAGGCGACATATTTGGTGATGCTGTTGAAGCTGTCGGCGATCGCCTGGTCCGGGCCGTCCTTCATGAAAGGCCAGTGCGCGGCGAAGATGTCGTAGGTCTTGCGGCCGAGCAAAAGATCATACGGCCGGCCGAAGATTTCACCCAGCGCCGCTCCCAGCTCCTCGTCGAAATGCGAGGCGACCCAGCCGCCGAATTTGAAGCCGCCAGTCGGGTCTTCCTGCGGGCCGCCCGGCGCCTGCATGACGCCGTCGAGGCTGACGAAGGTGGCGACGATGATCTTTCTCATGATGGTCTCCAGGATCTTTTCCTCGGCCAATTCCGAAGTCGGCCCTAGGACGGATGGGCAGATGGCGCTCCTACATGGAAGCGGAAAAAATCGCCGATGAATGATTGGAGGGCCATCCGGCCAAACGAGGCCGGACGGCGGGCTGACAGACCCTATCGATCAGCGAGCTTGACCAGCATCTTGCCCGTGTTGTCGCCGCTGAACAGGCCAAGGAATGCCTTCGGCGCATTGTCGAGGCCGTCATAGACGGTGTCGCGCGACTGAACCTTGCCGTCTTTCAGCCAGCCGATCATCGCGGCGGAGAATTCCGGATAGAGATCGTAGTGGTCGAGCACGATGAAGCCGCGCACTGACAGCCGCTTGATGATGATGGCGGACAGGTGGTGCATGGTCTCGGAAGGCTGCTCGTCGTTGTAGCCCGCGATCATGCCGCAGATGACGATGCGGGCGGAGTCCTTGGCTGCCGCGAGGGCCGCGTCCAGATGGCTGCCGCCGACATTGTCGAAATAGACGTCGATGCCTTCCGGGGCGGCCTTGCGCAGCGCGGCAGTCAGATCCTGGGTCGTCTTGTAATTGATGACTTCATCGGCGCCGAGTTGGCGGACCCAGGCGACCTTGTCGTCGCTGCCCGCGGAGGCGATGACGCGAGCGCCCTTGGCCTTGGCGATCTGGACTGCCATCGAGCCGACCGCGCCGGCCGTGGCCGAAATGAAGACGGTTTCCCCTGCCTTGAGCGCGCCGAAGCGTTCGAGGCCGACAAACGCGGTGAAACCAGGAACGCCGAGCGGTCCGAGCCAGGCCTCTGCGGGTGCGGCGGCGAGATCGACCTTGGTGGCGGTCTGGGCGTCGATCAGCGCATGGTCACGCCAGCCAGAGAAATGGCTCACCACATCACCCTTGGCGAAGCCCTCGGTCCGTGATTCCTCGACGACGCCGACGGCAGCCCCCTCGAGTGCCTCGCCGACCTGGAAAGGTGCGATGTAGCTCGGCTGATCGCGCATGCGGCCACGCATATAGGGGTCGACCGACATCCACAGTGTCCGCACAAGCAACTGGCCATCGCCGGTGGCAGGCAGGGGACGCGTGGCTGAACGGAACGTATCGAGGGTAGGGGCACCGGTGGGACGGCTGTTCAAGAGAATTTCCTGGGCTACAACAGACATCGTGTCTCTCTTATATTACCAACGGTAAGCTACCTATCGTAACTTACTGGTGGTAACATAAGTGTCCGGATATGCCGTTCAAGCAGGTCGCGAAAAGAATTCGGTGCGGAAATGAACCAGACGAAAAGGCTCGCCAAGGCAGACCGGCGCCAGCAATTGCTGGAGACGGCACGCCACGTCATCGGTAACGAAGGCACCGAGGCGCTGACGCTTGGCCATCTGGCGGAGCAGGCCGGTGTTTCCAAACCGATCGCCTACGAGCACTTCCGCACGCGCGCGGGCCTGCTGATCGCGCTGTGCGACGAGTACAATGACCGGCAGCTCGCGGCACAGGCCAGGGTACTCGACGCCGGTGGCGATTCCGTCGAAGCGGTGGCGCAGATATTCGCCTCGACCTATGTCGGCTGCGTGCTCGACATGGGGCCTGAAATGGGCGCCACCTTTGCCGCTCTTGCCGCGACGGAGGAGACGGCCGCTTTCCGCCAGGCGCTGCGTGACGGTTATGTCGAACGCTACCGCCGGGCCTTCGGCAGGCTGATCGATCTCGATTCCGCAATGGCCGGCGCGCTTTACAAAGGCCTGCTCGGAGCCGCTGAAGCCCTGGCGCAGGATGCCGCGACAGGCCGCCTGCCGCGCCAGGAGGCGGTAACGGCGCTCACGCGCATCTTCTCGACGACTCTGAAGCCGTATGAAAAAAAATCCACCTGAGCTGGTCAGGTGGACCAATCTGCCGGCATCCGCCGACTATCCCTGCTGCGGCCAATTGTGAGTTGCCCGGCGGCACCCTGGCGGGTAGCGTCGCCGCTCCCAGAAGGAGTGAGCAATGGATTATCGAACAGCGACCCCTGCCGATCTTGCCGAGATCTTTCGCAATCTCTCCCTGCGCATGGCTGACCAGTACACCGCAGCCGGGCTCAACATAGCAGACGCCAAGGACGAATTCCTGATGAGTTTGAAGGAGGGGCGGGCCCACACGTTGCTGGATAGCGGAAACCCTGTTGCGATCATCGCCTGGCGGGAAACCGGCGATGCCGCGCAGACGGCGTTCGCTGCGCATGAGAGCTTTTTCGCGCGTGGCAGCGTCCGATTCTGCAAGGCGCATATCCGGCGCATCCAGGCGCTCTGCGGCAATCTGCCGATCGATTCGTTCAGCTGGTCCGATCGCCCCGAGATCGCCAAATGGTTCCGGGTCCTCGGTTTCCGGGAAAAGGGCAAGGAGAATGGATATACCGTCTATGAACTGGACCGCGCCTGACGCTTGTCGCGATTTTTCAGGGTTGCCTTCTCACGAACTCTGATGCCGGTTCTTCATTTGTGACGACGGCAAACCAGTTCTCGCCCGTTTCTCATAGTGGAATGAAAGCCCACTTGAGGAGCACATGCAAAATGGCGAACCCGGAATTCGACCGTCCCGTGCCCATCCGCATCGATGATCCGCGCGATGTGCAGACCGCACGGGACGCCTATGAAGTCCTGATCCACTGGCAAGGCATCCCGGACCTTGATCATACCGGCGCCATCGCGGTCTGCCGCAAGGCACTGAAGGGGCAACGCACCGGCAAGGAAGCCCGGCAGGCGTTCCAGCGCTTTGCCCATAACAATCGCATCCTGGCGGACGATCCGGCGGGCAGCGCGTTGCGCCAGAGCAATTCCAGGAAAAGTGCGTAGCGGTTTTGCGCCCGGAATTGCGTAGAAACACGGAGATAGAGGTTTCCGCGTTTCCGCTGAAGCGGAAACGCTCTGGCGCGCGCCCTGGCCGCGCTGATGGTGTCAATCGCCCTGGTGCGATGGAGACACGCTCATGATCGAGTTGACGGAGAAGGAACAGCGCTTCCTCAAGCGCGTGCACAAGGTCACCCACTTCCCCTGGACGAACAAGGTGAAAGCCGTGGACGGCTACGGCAAGGCGATGCGGTTGTCGCGGGCGACATTCGAGCGGCTGCGCGATGACGGCATCCTCATCCGCTCTTCCAGCGGCCTCACCTCCAACACCTACAAACCGATCAACGCTCCCGTCACGCCGGAGGTGGAGGAAGTGCTGTCCGACGCCTGAAACGAGCCTTCGAAAGACATGGCGGGACGCAGTTCTTGGAACGGCTGTCTGCATTCGCCGTTCACCGTTCTCATAAGGGAACATGACAATGTCCGTCAAACTCTACTGGACAATCTACACGAGTTGCCTGGTGGTCGGCATGAGCCTTGCGACGGTGATGGTGGTGCCCCGGTGACCGGTTGACGGATCGCCGCGCAGCTGCAGCCGTTCGATCGATGTCTCTAGCGGGCGCGGATCAGGCGGGCTGTTCGCCGGCGGTGCTGCAGCCAGAGCAGGCCGATGTTGAGTGCAAAACCGGCAGCGAGGCCGGCAAGCCAGATGCCGGTGACGATTCGGGCGAGAGCCTGCGCGGCGTCGTTGCCGCCGTAGCGGTACTCTTGCCAGACCCAGAAACATGAGATGACAAAGGCCAGAACGGCGACAGCGAGCAAGCTGGTCAGCCAGTTCCGCATCGCCAGCGTACCGACAAACGGGATGAGAAGGATCACGGTTCCCGCTATCCAGAACATTGGTTCCATGGCCCGCCTCCGTGACCTATCCCATCCCGACCCCAGCCGGCGGTGTTTCATGCATGAACACGGTCCACGCCCCGCCAGGGCATGCTTTGTGTACAGCAAGGCCAGAAAGCCGGATGTGAACCGTTTCACCGTCGGTGCGGGGTTTTTGCCGGAAGCAGCCGACCCGACCTATCCGACCTAGCGGTCGGGGCAGGTCTCCGGCAGGCCGTTCAGACTTTGCTTCGCGGTCTGGAACGTCGCGGTGGTTTCGCCGTCCTTGCGGGTGAGCCGCACGACATAGATGCCGTCGAAATCATCGCCTTGCCATTTGGGCACGGCGTCGGGATCGCCTTCGTGGTCCTTCATCATCTTGCGCGCCAGCTTGACCAGTTGCTTATGCTCCCAGGCGACGACAACAAGCGCATTTGCATACGCCTTGTCTTCCAGCCTGTCCTTGAGCCTGGAAATGTCCTCGACGCCGATGCCGGCGTTGACAGGCAGCCCGAAGCTGACGGCCATCGGCTCGACCGTGGCAAGCGGCCGGACATAATCATAGGCTGTGCCCTTGTCTGTCTTCTGGTCTGCCGGATTGGGGGCAAAAATGGCGGCGGGAACCCCGAAACGGGCCTTGATCACGCTGGGCAGCCGCAAGGACCGGTTGAGGCCCTGGCAGTTGAGCTGGCCGAGCCCTTGCGGCGGCTTTTCGCCATGACGGATCAGGACGACGGTCTCGACGCTTTCGGCTGCGTTGGCCGCTCCCGTCGAGAGCGGGAGCAGACCTGCCAGGCCGGCGTTGACGGCCAGAACAATCAGACGAGCGACATTCGAATGCATTGTGGTTCCCGCATTACCTTGTGAAGGCTCATGGGCTACAGACGCGCCCGGTTGATGGTCGATGCCTCGCGGGCCTGCTGCAACACGTAGAAAGCAAGCAGGATCGCCGCGTCAAGCTCGAAGACTTCCTCCATCGCCGAAAGGGCATGCGAGGACGATGCCGAGATGTCGATGACTTGAGCCAATCCGATGCAGGCGACATGTGCGAAAAACAGCGTGTGGCCCGAGAGATGTTTCAGATCGCCTCGGAATCCCTTCAGCAGCTGCGTCGCGACAAAACCCGCGACTGCGATGGAGCTGGCAAGCAGCAAACCCACCAGGAGCCAGGACAGAAGCGGGCTCAGATCGCGCGCCAGGCGAAAGACGACGACGAGCAGGTCGTGGAAGCCATCCAGCTGCCCGCCACCATAGAGCGGTGGCGGCTGGGAGCCGAGCAGGCGCGAACCGAAACTGGTTTCGTCCATCAGCTCGGCGAAGCCGACCAGTCCCGCCAGCAGCAGCGGGAGCTGCATCCCCCACATTGTCAGGGAAGCGGCGGCACCGAACGCCGCCAATGCGAAGAAGACCGCGGTGGCCATTTCGACGATGCCGTCTTCCTGCAGAAGCAAGGGCCGAAGATCCGGCGCCTCGACGGCGACGAAGGCCGCCGCCACGGTCACGACGCCGACAACCAGAAACGCTCCCATCAGGAGCCCGAACCGATCCGTCCCGCTGGGAAGATCGATGTTGGCGGAGTGACCGCCCTGGAGATCTCTCGCCACAACACCTCGCTGTCGCAAAACAGTCATGGAATCGTCACGTAGGGCCAGTTTCAGGCGAAGGAGGGGCGGGATTGTGCGCGGCCGAGCACATCATGATGCAGCCTGTAACGTTCGATGAGACGGGCCGGCTCAGCCGATATGGAGAACCCGAAGGCGGTCGGGGTCTGCCGGGTGCCGTTCCGCGACCTGGATTGGCGGCCAGGTCCATTGCCAGACGCTGATCCCCGGCGCGCGGGAGAACCGGATTTGCCCTCGGGTACCCTCGACGGCGATGGTCGGCCAGGCTCGGGCGATGCGATCCCGATCCGCACCGCAAGAATGCAGTATCTGTGCGAGGACGGCGATCGTGTCGTACCCTTCGAAGGCGACGAAGGATGGCGTCTCCGACAGCCTGTCGCGAAGGTCCGCCTCGACGCGTGCGCCAAGGGCGCTGAGGTGTTCGGGCAGGTAGCGCAGGAATGGGATTGCGGCACCTCCCGGCATTGCCGCGAATTCAGCAAATTCCGGTTGCCCCGCCGGTGCGCCGATCAGGATCCCGGGCAGGCGCCTGCGGACGGCTTTGACAAGGGATAATGCCGGTTCCGGGTAGCCGGCCAGAAGCAGCAGTGCTGTCGCGCGATTGCCGACGAGCTCGTCGCACAGCGCTTCTGGGCTTGGGGCGCGCGCATCAAGCTCGATGACGGCACCACCATGCCGGCCGACACAGTCCCGCAGAATGCGGGCGCCGGATGTCCAATAGACGCTCTGGTCGAGCGCCAGAGCAATGCGGCTGTGGCCGACGGCCCGCAGGAAGTCCGCATAGACACGCCAGCCGCGGGACTGCGCCGGAGCAAGCCGCGCTACCCATTGCGTTGGCTGCTCGGTCAGCATGTCGATCACCGCCGACGAGCAGAGGAACGGCAGGCGAAGGGCGTCGGCCCTGGCCGCGGCAGCGCAGGCAACGACGCTGTGATATTCACCCGCCAGGACGACGACGCCGAGGCTTGCGAGCTCTTCCACTGCCGCCTCGGCCTTTCGAGGATCAGCGGCGGTGTCCCGGACCACGAGCTGAAGCGGCCTTCCGGCGATGCCACCGATGTCGTTGACCTCGCTTACGCCCAACTGAAGCCCGGCGAGGAGGTGCCGGCCTGCCTGAACCCAGCCCGGCGGTGTCAGCGGAGCCAGGACGCCGATCCGGATGGGGGACATGTCAATCGTGCTCATGCGTTGCTGTCTAGGGGAGGCTCTGCCGGGGTGGACAGGGACAGTGCGGAGCAGATTCGACAATCTGTACGGGTCTACCGGCCGATACAGTGACCCTTGGGCGCTTCTCACGCATTTCGTGCTTTTCCTTGCGGGCGGTGCGCTGTTTCGGCATCAGGTGGCCATGCAAACGTTCGAAAACGGCGAGCCGACACATGACCAAGGATGAAGTGGCGAAAGATTACCTGGACTTCCTGAGAACCGCCTTGACCGTCTTCACCTGGACGGCGCTCTGCGCAGCTGTAATGGTCTTTGCGTGGAGCCCGGAAATATTGGAGTATGGGGTCCTGGCAAAACTGTTGGCGGCAATCGTTACGTTCGTGGCCCTTACAACCACGATCGGAGGTGCATACAGCCTGATCCTGTCAGCCTATGCCCTGCGCAAGAAAATCATACGTCACGCACCGTGGGCCATTCTCCTGCCGGTTGCGTTCTTCGGGCCTGTTGCCCTGTGGCTGTTCGGGCTGGCTGCGGTGTCGATCTTCTTGGTGCCTATGCTCAAGAACATCGCCCAGTATTAGTGGGCAACCAGGGTTCGCCAGCGGATGATGGAGATGCAGCGGGCTGCTTGTCGGTTAGCGCGCGGTGTGATTTCCTGCCCCCGGTCCGTTTTCATCGTTTTGGGGGAAGCATGAACACCCGGATTTTCACCCGCATTGCCGCTCTTTCCGTTGCCGTGGTCTCGGCTCTCGTCGTCACCGCCACTTCAGGCCTCGCCGACGCCACCAATCCAACGGCCGATATCGACGGCGCTTCAGACAATGCACTGGTCAAAAGATATGACGGCTCCTTCATCGTCTCCTACGAGAAGCTCGCCTACACGGATTTCACCCTGCCGCTCTCCGCGCTGAAGCCCAGTGAGGACCCGGACGCCCGTGACAAGAACAACAACCGGAAGTTCGCGCCTGAGAAGAAGGTCGAGGCTGAAGGCGCCCTCACGCGTATAGCCTACGTCCTGCCGCCAGATCGCTCGCCGCTCGAAGTGCTGCGCAACTACCAGGATGTGATCGCCCAGAAGAGGGGCGAGGTGTTGTTCGAGTGCAGGAAGGAGGAATGCGGCGGGGCCGCCGATCGCTCCTCCAGCGGTGGCGGCAACGACATGAGTCTGACGATGTTCTTCTTCCACGACAGCGATCTCAAGGACGCCGACTTCAGCAACGGCAAATGCGCGCTGACGTCGACGATCACGGACCAGCGCTATTTCACGGCCAAAGTGCCAGAGGATGGTGGTGACGCTTATGTCGCGGTGCAGACCTACACCATGATCGACGACCTCTATTGCAAGGAACTGAACGGCCGTACGGTGGCGGTTGTCCAGGTCCTGGAGCCCAAGGCGCGAGACAAGAAAATGGTCGTCGTCGAAGCCGCAAAGATGAATGAATCGCTTTCGGCCACAGGGTCGATTTCACTCTACGGCATCTATTTCGATACCGACAAGGCCGACATAAAGCCGGAGTCCGACCCCACCCTGAAAGAGATTGCAACCCTGCTGAAGAACGACCCGAAAATGGCCGTGCTCGTGGTCGGTCATACGGACAGCGAAGGCAGCTTCGATCACAACATCGACCTTTCATCGCGCCGCGCGCAGGCGGTCAAGGCGGCATTGGCGTCAAAGTATGAAATCGATGAGAAGCGGCTTACGGCAGCGGGAGCCGGCATGATGGCGCCCATCGCTTCCAACGACAATGACGAGGGCCGCGCCAAGAACCGACGCGTGGTTCTGGTCAAGGCGAACTGAACGCAATCTTTCGTCCAGTTCGTCTTCAGCCTGCATCATCTGATACCCGCCGCCCTCGCGAGGAAAGATGTTCAAGTTACTGGCAAGTATAGGCAAGCTGATCTCATGGTTGCGGGCTTCGCCACCCATAGACGAAGCCGATGAACCCTTTCGCTTTACGCCCGAACTCGTTTCTCAGGCGGAACAAGGAGACGCTGTCGCGCAAACGATGCTGGCCACCGCCTACCATGAGGGCTTGGGAATAAAGCGAGATCCGGAATCGGCTTATCGCTGGTTCCGCGCTGCGGCGGATCAGGGACACTCAGGGGCGGCGGCGATGGTGGCTGTATCCTATGATTTGGGTATTGTCGTGGAACGCGACCCCGTTATGGCCAGCTATTGGGCCGCACGAAGCAAAGCCGCCGGAAACCAGCTGGGTGATGCACTCTTTGTGTCTTGTGTGGAGAAACTGAATGATGACGAAAGAGCGCGGTTGAAGGAACTTCTTACGCAGTCTGCGTGAGGGCGGTGACACACGTGACGCGACAGGACGAGCCTGTCGAAAGCTTCCGCGGCTGTCCCGCTCCGATCGTTTGACGGAGAGCAGGGGTGCAAAGATGATCGCCGACTACATTGATCAGTTCATCATGTTCTGCGCGGGGCTCTGGATGTCCGGCGTAGGATTTGGGCTGCTTGCTTTTCCCATTCAGGCCAATCCCGGGCAGCCGGGGTGGTTGGAACATCTCATCGGACATTTCAAGTGGATGGGCCCGCTGCTTGTGGTGATTGCCATCGTGCTGGCTGTTGCCAGGTAGGACGTGTCCGGCTGGACAAATTCCCGCTTGTTCGTATTGTCGCGATATGGGTGGAGCGGGTATTTCGATCGAGCTGAGCGACAAGGAAAAACGCTTCCTGAAGCGTGTCGCGACCATCACCCATTTCCCCTGGTCGAACAAAGTCGCAGCGGCCGATGCAAAGGGCAAATCCATGCGCATTTCCCGCGCCACTTTCGAGCGGTTCAAGGAAGAACGCATCATCATCCGCACCGGCAGCGGCCTGACGTCCAATTCTTACTCGGTCAATCCGTTTCCCATCGCTCCCGAGGTTGAGGAGATCAACCTTTCGTCCTGACAATCCAATACGCGCAGGCTTCGCGCTAAACGGACAAGGTCAGACGCGATGCCATAGAGGATACCGAATCTTGCGCTGACGGGACCTCTTGTGTTGTGCACGGGCGATCGAGTTTATTGCTCGGCATCGGTCACGGTCCAACAGGGTCTCGGACCGTGTCGATTCCGTTGCCATGGCCGACGGACCTATGCCACTTCGAGCGTGTCTTCGAGCGTGGGGAGCCCCGCGTGTTCGGCCCCGGCAACGATGCTGTCGAGCAGGCCGGGGAAGCGCTGGTCGAGATCGTCCCGGCGCAGCGTGAGAAAGCGCTGCGTGCCGACCGCTTCGGTGCGGGTGACGCCCGCTTCGCGCAGCTTGGCCAGATGGTAGCTGAGATTGGTCTTCGATCCCAACGCCAGGAAGCGGCTGCAGCTCATCCGCCCCTTGCCGCCTTCGCGGCGGGCGAGGTGGGCGACGATGGCCAGCCTTGTCGGATCACCCAGCACGGAAAGCACCAGCGGCAGGCTGATCTGATCGGGGGTCGGGTGGGGCAGGGTCATCGACATGCGCTCAAAGGTAGGGCCGTTTTCGGCCTGATTCAATGCGCCGGCAAACCGCGCGCCTGGACGGTCCGCTGACATGATGCTGGCAGGAGTGTTGTGCCATGGAATTGAAAAACCGCCAAGCCTTGTTCAAATATTCAATGTTTTTTGAACAAAGGCCTCGTTGCGGACGATTGACAAATCGCCAGGGCAGGTTCAATTGTTCAATAATATTTGAACTAAGGACATCCCATGGACAAGCGCCTCTACTGGCTCGCGCTCGGCTCGTTCACCATTTCGACCGAGGGCTTTGTCATTTCCGCCCTGCTGCCGGAGATCGCAGCAGATGCCGGCATCTCGGTGCCTGTGGCGGGGGTTCTGATCACCGCTTTCGCGCTGGCCTATGCCGTCGGTGCGCCGGTGCTGGCGACACTGACTGGCGACTGGGATCGTCGCCGCATCATTCTGTGGACGCTGGCTTTCTTCGTGCTCGGCAACATCGTGGCCGGACTTTCGTCTTCCTTCGCGGTGCTGCTTGCAGCGCGCATCGTCATGGCGCTGGCGTCGGGTCTCTTTGCCGCCACCGCCCAGGCAACGGCAGTCGCGCTGGTCGACGCGCATCACCGTGCGCGCGCCATCTCCGTGGTGGTCGGCGGCACGACCGTGGCGGTGGCGGTGGGAGCACCGCTCGGGGCGCTTTTGGGAACCTTCGCCGGCTGGCGCGGCACCTTCTTTGCGGTGGCGGCGCTTGGAACGCTGGCGGGGCTTGTCCTGGCCTGGCGCCTGCCGCGCGGGCTGGTTGGTACCCGGCTGCCACTCAGTGAGCGGTTGCGCGCGGCACTGCGCCCTGGCATTCTGCCGATCCTTGTCCAGACCCTGCTGATCCTGACCGGTGCCTTCACGGTCTTCTCCTACATCGCACCGCTCGCAATCGAAGGGGCAGGTCTAAACGAACTCGCCTTGCCGGGCCTGCTGCTTGCCTTTGGCATCGGTGCGGTTCTCGGCAACATCACAGGCGGGCAGATGGCGGATCGCTTTGGTGCCACGCGCACCGTTGCGTGGTCGTTCGGGCTGGTCACCATCGTTCTGGCGCTGATCTCGGCCGTCCCGGTCCTGCCGCGTCCGCTCGCGGGGCCTGCGCTGTTTGCGCTGATCGCTGCCTGGGGCCTGATCGGCTGGGCTTTCCCGCCGGCGCAGGCCAGCCGCATCGTGAAGCTGGCGCCGGATGCCGCGCCGATCGTGCTCTCGCTCAATGCATCGGCGCTTTATCTCGGCGTCGCGCTGGGAGCGGTGGTCGGTGGCGTAGTGCTGCAATATGGCAGCACGGTCGATCTCGGTATCGCCGCGGCCCTGTTCCCGTTCGTCGGGCTCGTCTTGCTGCTGCTCAGCCTGCGCGTCGCAAGGCCGACGGCGATGCCTGCCGAATAGGCTCAGACAGGCCGTCGGCCATCAGGGCTCTTCGACGAGAACCAGACATCGCCGAAGATGGCGGTGGCGGTTGCGTCGGGAGCGCTGTCTTTCGTGATGAAGACGGAACGGCTGTGTCTTGCCTCATCTGAAGTCGGTATCTTGATGGACGCACCGTCCGGTCCAAGGGCTGAGGCACCGACGCAAGGGATGAACCACGAACGCATGAAGGGCTGGCAGGCAAAACCTTTTTCTTGTCGCGTCACCATGACGGCAAGGCCGATCTTTTCCGCCGGGCGCCAGGGAAAGACAAGCCGTCCTCCGGGTTTCAACGCCTGCAGCCAGGAAGCGGGCGGAGCAATGGCGCCGGCATTGACATAGATGACGTCCGACGGTTGCAGTTCGGCATGCACGGCGTCGCCGTGTACCACGCTCACATGATCATAGGCCGTGAGATTGGCGGTTGCACGGGCGGCGAGATGCGCCTCATACTCATAGGCTGTCACCTTGCCGCCGGGAGCCACGAGCCTGGACAGGATCGCGCTGTAGTAGCCGGTGCCGGCGCCGATATGGGTAATGTGCTCGCCAGGCTTCGGCGCTATCTTTGTCATCCACATGGTGTGCAGCAACGGTTCGCCGTTGTTGATGCCCTTGTCGCGGTCCAGCGCCACAAGATGGTTCTGGTAGAGATGGACCGGATCGGCGCTCGGTGTTTCGATGGCACGACGGCCGGATGTCCAGGGAATGACGATCACCGTCCAGGGACCTGGACCGAGAAAATCCTCGCGTGGGACGGTGGCAAGGGCCTCTTCCAGGCGCGGATCCTGCGCGCCGGCATTCGCGGCAAGCAGCCGGGCATAGAAGCAACGGGCTTCGGCGACACTGGTCATGGGTCTTTTGAAAACCTTGCGGCGGTGTGGACACGATATCCGCACCGCCGCAAGCATAGCCTATTTTTTGAAGTCGGCGTATCCGCTGCCGCCTCAAGCGACGCCAGTGAAGATGTCGTAGAGCAGCTTGAAGTTGAGCGAGAGGATGAGCGCGGCGACGATCCAGGCCAGCACTGCGACCCATCTGGAGATCGCAAATGAACCCATCTTGTTGCGGTCCGATACGAATTGGACCAGAGGGACCACGGCAAAGGGAAGCTGCATCGACAGGATCACCTGGCTGAGCACCAGGAGTTCGGCCGTGCCCTTTTCACCATACAGCGCGGTGACGAACACGACCGGGATGATGGCGAGACCGCGGGTGAGCAGCCGACGTGCCCAGTGCGGGATGCGAAGGTGCAGGAAACCCTCCATCACGATCTGGCCGGCCAGTGTCGCCGTCACCGTCGAGTTGAGACCCGAGGCGAGCAGCGCAATGGCGAACAGTGTCGAGGCAATGCCGAGGCCAAGCAGCGGCGACAGAAGTTCGTAGGCCTGGCCGATCTCGGCGACATTCTGGTTGCCACTGCCGTGGAACGCAACGGCCGAAACGATGAGGATGGCGGCGTTGACGAACAGTGCCAGCATCAGCGCGATGGTGGAGTCCAGCGTCGCCCACTTGATGGCGTCGCGCTTGCCGGACTCCGTGCGTGGATAGGCACGGGTCTGCACGATCGATGAGTGCAGGTAGAGGTTATGCGGCATCACCGTCGCGCCGATGATGCCCATGGCGATGTAGAGCATGGCCGGGTTGGTGACGATCTCGGACGACGGCACGAACAGGCCATGCAGGATCGAGCCGGGCTCGGGCGCTGCCGCAAAGATCTGGATGGCAAAGCAACCGAAGATGATGATGAGCAAGGCGACAACGAAGGCTTCGAGATAGCGGAAGCCCTTGTTCATCAAAAGAAGCACCAGGAAGGCGTCGAGCGCGGTAATCAGCGCGCCGCCAATGAGCGGGATGCCGAACAGAAGATTGAGGGCGATGGCCGTGCCGATCACTTCGGCAAGGTCACAGGCGATGATGGCGAGTTCGCAGGCCACCCACAGGGCGTAGGCGACCGGCTTTGGGTAGTAAGCGCGACAGGCCTGGGCGAGATCGCGGCTGGTGGCGATGCCGAGGCGGGCGGCCAGTGCCTGCAGGAGGATCGCCATCAGGTTGGACAGCATGATGACGAAGAGCAGCGTGTAGCCGAATTGCGCGCCGCCGGCGAGATCGGTCGCCCAGTTGCCGGGGTCCATATAACCGACCGAGACCATGTAGCCCGGTCCCATGAAGGCAAACAGACGCCGGAACCATGTGCCGGTTGTGGGGACGGCGATGGAGGAATTGACTTCCGGGAGGCTCGGTCGCCCATCGCCCATCGGCCGGAAGAAGGCCCGTTGGGAAGGCATCGTTTCGGTGGCGCCCGCGTCTTGCATGCGAAGTCCTGCTGGAGTCTGGAGGGTTTACACCCTGAATCTATGCCGCTGCTCAACATTATGCAATATGCTATATTTCATTGTCTCGGCTTTTTGATTGCACGCCGGTTTTCGCCTAAAGGCGATGTAATGTACCCGATTGAATCGCCTGCCGCGCACCGGAACTACGGGGTTCCCGGCCTTGGGAGCCGAAAACATAAAAGGTCCTGAAAAATCAGAGCCTGTGCTATAAATGCGAAAGGCCGGATCAAACCGGCAGCAAAACATCGAGGAGAAACGATTGGCGTCGAGACCGAGATCCGTCCCGCGCGATGAGCCGCTGCCGGATGCCGAAGTGCATTCGGAAGGATTCCGGCATACCCGCGAAGCACGCCGCAGCGCGCTGGTGGAGGACTATGTCGAGTTGATTGCCGACCTGATCGAGGATGGCAACGAGGCGCGCCAGGTCGATATTGCTGCCCGGCTCGGTGTGGCCCAGCCGACGGTCGCCAAGATGCTGACCAGGCTTTGCGCCGACGGGCTGGTGTCGCGGAAGCCCTATCGTGGCGTGTTCCTGACGGAAGCCGGGCGCAAGGTGGCCGACGAAAGCCGTATCCGCCACCAGACGGTGGAAGCTTTCCTGCGCGCGCTCGGCGTCAGCGCCGAAACCGCGCGCATCGATGCGGAAGGCATCGAGCACCATGTCAGCGCGGAAACGCTGGAAGCAATCCAGCGTGCCATGGCAAAGGGCCTGTAGATCGTTTCCACCGATGGCCGCGGCCGTCATCGATCTGAAATCGAAGGCGGCTAAGCGAGGGGCTTGATCGTCGAAATTGCCCCATGCCTTTCTTTCGCCTCCCAGGACACAACATTCGGCTCCTTGCTGTACTGGCGATCGCACAGATAGCCGGCTGGGGCACTGTCGGATTGCTGGCGGTGACCGGCTCGAAAATAGCCGCCGAACTTCAGCTGAGTTTGCCGACCATTTTTGCCGGGACCTCGGTGCTGTACGCGTCGATGGGACTTTGTGGACCCGCGCTTGCTCCTGTTTTCACGCGCTGCGGCGCGCGCAAGGTGATGATTTCGGGCTCGATGCTTGCTGCGCCGGGCTTTGGCCTGCTTGCCGTTTCGCAAGGGCCGGTTTCCTATTTCGCTGCCTGGGCGATCCTTGGCATAGCGGGAGCCGGGATGCTGTCGACAGCAGCCTACATCTATCTCAACGAAGTGCTCGGCCGGGAAGCCAAAGGCGCGATCAGCGCCCTGATGCTCATGACCGGCTTGTCCAGCAGTATCTTCTGGCCGCTGACGGCGTTTCTGGTCGAGCACCTCGGCTGGCGTTCGAGCTGCCTTATCTTCGCCTGTGTCATGGTGTTCGTCTGCCTGCCGCTGTACGGGCTCGGCCTTCCGGCTCGACCTCCCGCACACCTTGCCTTGGCGCCGACGGCGTCAGGCCGCGGGCGTACTGCTGTCGGAGGCCGAACTTTCTACCTGATCGCGTCGGCGATCGCGTTGAATGCCTTCGTCACCTACGGCCTGTCGGCCGTCCTGATAGAGCTCCTCAAGGCGCGGGGGCTTCCGTTGACGGAAGCGGTGGGCCTGGCATCGATGCTGGGCATCGTCCAGGTGGCGGCGCGCGGCCTCGACTTCCTGGGCGGTGGGCGCTGGGACGGAATTACCACCGCCATTGTTGCCGGCGCAGCTCTGCCGCTGGCGCTGATGCTGCTGATCCTTGGCGGCAACGGCTATGCAAGTGTCCTTGTCTTCATCATCGTCTATGGTCTTGCCAGCGGCGCGCTTGCGGTGGCACGCGCGACCATTCCGCTGGCCTTCTACGACAAGGCGGATTACGCACGGGCGGCATCACGCATCGCGCTGCCGCTCAATCTGCTTTCAGCGTCATCTCCACCGATCCTGGCGGCGCTTCTCAGCCACTTCAACGGCAACGCGGTGCTCGCATTGACGGCCGTATGCTCGGCGCTGGCATGGGCAATCCTGGTCTTGCTCAGCAAGCGACGTCCGGCACCCTTGGTGATTGGTCGGTGCTGATTTGCAGTCCGGCGGGCATGCTCGCGGAACGAAAAATCCTGTGACTTGCCGCAACCGTTGCGATAACACTGCTATCGTTCGGCCTTGCGGCCGAAGCGAATTATGCGAGGAGTTGCCATGCTCTGGAAGGGTCGCCGGCAGAGTGACAACATCGAGGACAACCGCACCGATGGCGGTGGTGGTTTGCCGGGTGGTCTCGGTGGCGGTCCCGGCCAGTTCCGCATCCCTATCGGTGGCCGCGCCGGCGGTGGCGGGCTGTCGACCATCATCATCCTGGTGGTGCTCTATTTCGGGCTGAAGTTCCTCGGCATCGATCCGATGCAGGTCTTGGGCGGCGGTGGCGGCGGGTTACTGCCCGGCGACGACACGCAGATCAGCCAGTCCGGCCAGCCGAGCCAGAATAGTGCGCAGGCCAATGACGAGATGAAGCAGTTCGTCGCGACAATCCTTGCCGAAACGGAAGACGTCTGGACTGGTATCTTTCAGGCCAATGGCCTGACTTATGAACAGCCGAAGCTGGTGCTGTTCTCCGGCCAGATCCGCTCTGCCTGCGGTTTTGCCAGTTCCGCATCAGGGCCGTTCTACTGCCCGAGCGATCACAAGGTCTATCTGGACACGGCCTTCTTCGACCAGCTGTCGCGGCAGTTCGGTGCCTCGGGCGATTTCGCCGAGGCCTATGTGATCGCGCACGAAGTCGGTCACCATGTGCAGAACCTCACCGGCGTCCTGCCCAAGTTCAACCAGATGCGGCAGCGCATGAGCGAGGCCGACGCCAACCAGATGTCGATGCGGGTCGAACTGCAGGCCGACTGCTTCGCCGGGGTCTGGGGCCGCTTCACTGCACAGAAGGGTATTCTGGAGCAGGGCGATCTGGAAGAAGCGCTGAACGCGGCCAAGCAGATCGGCGACGACACGCTGCAGAAGAAGATGCAGGGCTATGTCGTGCCGGAAAGCTTCAACCACGGCACCTCGGCGCAGCGCCAGCGTTGGTTCAAGGCTGGCTTCGATTCGGGCAAGCTGTCGTCCTGCGATACCTTCAACAACCCGATCTGACGGCTGTCCGGCGTGGCGACCGAGAAGCGCATCGCGCTTGACGCGCAGCTTTCGCTGTCGCGGCTGGTTTTCGGGGCATGGCGGCTGCTCGACGCGCCGGAGCGCCCCGATGCACTGGCCGTGGCGCGCCTTGTCGGCACGGCCGTCGATCTTGGTCTGACCAGTTTCGACCATGCCGACATCTATGGCGATCACGGCGTCGAGGCAGCCTTCGGTGCTGGCCTCGCCGCCTGGAAGGGCAGGCGCGAGAACATCCAGCTCATCACCAAATGCGATATCATGCTGGTCTCGCAGAGCCGTCCGGACAACTGGATCACGCACTACAACACCAGCGCAGCGCATATCGCGGCGTCGGTGGAGCGATCGCTTGCCAATCTCGGCACCGACTATCTGGATCTCCTGCTTCTGCATCGACCGGACCCGCTGATGCATGCCGACGAAACGGCA
Source organism: Mesorhizobium sp. NPDC059025 (assembly GCF_042739655.1). Classification (NCBI taxonomy): domain Bacteria; kingdom Pseudomonadati; phylum Pseudomonadota; class Alphaproteobacteria; order Hyphomicrobiales; family Phyllobacteriaceae; genus Mesorhizobium; species Mesorhizobium sp. NPDC059025. The sequence continues at coordinate 148,209 of NZ_JBHYIM010000003.1, forward strand.
CGGGGCCTGGAAAACATGGTGCGCTCGGGCAAGGTGCGGGCGGTGGGTGTGTCCAACTTCACGCCCTCGCAGATCGATCTGCTTGCCTCGCGGCTGCCGTTTCCGGTCGTCACCAATCAGATCGAGCATTCCGTTCTGGAAACGTCCGCGCTCTATGATGGGCGGCTCGACCATGCGCAGCGGCTAAGCTATGCGTCGATGATCTGGTCGCCGCTTGGTGGCGGGGCACTGTTCACCGGCGAGGGCGAGCGTGAGGAACGGGTGCGGAAGGCGCTGGCCAGGGCAGCGGATGCGTATGGCACAGGCGACATCTCGGCGGTCGCGATCGCCTGGCTGTTGCGCCACCCGGCAAGACTGATCCCGGTATTGGGCACGATGAAACCGGAGCGGCTCGCCCAACTGGCCAAGGCACTCGACATCGAGCTCGACCGCCAGCACTGGTTCGCGATCCTGGAAGCCAGCGAGGGCAGGCCGGTGCCATAGTTTGGCAGCAATGAAGCGTCTGTCAGCCGATCGACCAGTGTTCGACAGATTGCCTCGCAAAACCGGCCCTGTCCTGACGGCTGCTGTCAGGAGAAAATCCAGGCGGTCGTTCTTTCATTGTTCCTATGGCAAGCTTCGCCTATAAGAACCGTCCGCTGCAGACCGGCGGACGAGGGAAGAGCCACCATGTTGGAAGCCAAGACCGCCAGACGGGGCCTGATCCTCGTCTTCACCACGCTTTTGCTCGATATCATCGGTTTCGGCATCATCATGCCGGTGCTGCCGGCCTATCTGCAGGAACTGACCGGTGTCAGCGTCAGCGAGGCAGCCATCGAAGGCGGGTGGCTGTTCTTTGTCTACGCCGCCATGCAGTTCGTATTCGCGCCGATCATCGGCGGCCTCAGCGACCGCTTCGGCCGTCGTCCCGTGTTGCTTGCCTCGGTGCTGACCTTCTCTATCGACAATCTGATCTGCGCCATCGCCTGGTCCTACCCGATGCTGTTCATCGGGCGGGTGCTTGCAGGCATCTCCGGAGCCAGTTATTCGACCACTTCGGCCTTCATCGCCGATATCTCGACCGACGAGAACCGAGCCAAGAATTTCGGTTTGCTCGGCATCGCCTTCGGCGTCGGCTTCGTCATCGGCCCTGTGCTCGGCGGCCTGCTCGGCACATTCGGGCCGCGCGTGCCGTTCTATTTTGCGGCCGGCCTTGCGCTGCTCAATTTTATCATCGGGTACTTCCTGTTGCCCGAAACGCTGGACAAGAAACATCGCCGCCGCTTCGAGTGGAAGCGTGCCAACCCGGTCGGCACGCTCATGCAGATGCGCAACTATGAAGGCATTGGCTGGATCGGGCTGGTGTTTTTCCTGATGACGCTCGGCCACATGGTCTATCCGGCGGTGTGGTCGTTCGTTTCCACCTATCGCTACGGCTGGAGCGAACAACAGATCGGCTTCTCGCTTGGCGCCTTCGGCCTGTGTGGCGCCATCATCATGGCAACGGTCCTGCCACGTGTCATTCCCGCGCTCGGCGAATGGCGCACGGCAGCGATCGGGTTGACGTTCACCGCGGCCAGTGCCGTTGGCTATGCTTTCGCCATGCAGGGCTGGATGATCTACGCCGTCATCGTGGCGGGCTGCCTGGAGGCGCTCGCGGACCCGCCGCTACGCAGTCTCGCCGCAGCCAAGGTGCCGCCTTCGGCGCAGGGCGAATTGCAGGGAGCGATGACCTCGATCTTCTCGATCACCTCCATCATCACGCCGTTGCTCTACACAGCGATCTTCTCGTGGTTCACCGGGCCCAACGCACCCGTTTTGTTCGGCGGCGCTCCCTACCTGCTGGCCGCGTTTTTCCTGGCCATGTCGGTACTTGTGTTTGTCACCAAGGTAGCGAAACCGACGCCGAGGGAGGTCGAGCAGATGCATGCGCAGGAGGGCGCGGCCGGCGGTCATTGACATGAAGAAGGCGGCCAGGGCCGCCTTTTTCATTTACCGAATTGGAAACGTCAGCCCCGCTCGGCCAGTGCCGGTTCGCCCTTCCTCGCACGGATCAGGTTGGCGAAGCGGCGGAACAGATAGTGCGAATCCTGTGGGCCTGGGGAGGCTTCAGGATGGTGTTGCACTGAGAAAACCGGACGGCCTTTCAGCGTGATGCCGCAGTTCGAGCCGTCGAACAACGAAATGTGGGTCTCATCGACGCCTTCCGGAAGCGATTTGGAATCGACCGCGAAGCCGTGGTTCATCGACACGATCTCGACCTTGCCGGTGGTGTGATCCTTGACCGGATGGTTGGCACCGTGATGGCCCTGGTGCATCTTCTCGGTCTTGCCGCCGAGCGCCAGCGCCAGCATCTGGTGGCCGAGGCAGATGCCGAACACCGGGATATCGGTCTTGAGCAGGTCCTTGATGACCGGGACGGCATACTCGCCTGTGGCAGCCGGATCGCCGGGGCCGTTTGACAGGAAGATGCCGTCCGGCTTCAGGGCCAGGATCTCATCGGCGCCCGTCTTGGCCGGCACCACGGTGACCTTTGCGCCAAGGCCCGCGAGCAGGCGCAGGATGTTACGCTTCACGCCGTAGTCGATTGCCACCACGTGCATGGTGGGTTCTGCCTGTTCACCATAGCCTTCGTTCCAGGCCCAGGGCATTTCCTTCCAGACCGAGGACTGCCCGGATGTTACCTCCTTCGCGAGGTCGAGACCGACGAGGCCGGACCACGCGGCGGCGCGGCGCTTCAGATCGTCGATGTCGAACTTGCCGTCGGGAGCATGCGCTATGACGGCATTGGGCATGCCCTTCTCGCGGATCAGCGCGGTGAGCGCGCGCGTGTCGATGCCGGACAAAGCGACGATACCGCGACGCTTCAGCCACTGGTCGAGATGGCCGGCGGCACGGAAGCTGGACGGGTCGGTGACATCGGCCTTGAAAATGGCGCCGACGGCGCCGGCACGCGCGGCCGGGTTGAGGTCCTCGATGTCTTCGTCATTGGTGCCGACATTGCCGATATGGGGAAAGGTGAAGGTGACGATCTGGCCGGCATAGGATGGGTCGGTGAGGATTTCCTCGTAGCCGGTGAGCGCAGTGTTGAAGCAGACTTCGGCGACGGCTGAACCCGAAGCGCCTAGGCCACGCCCTTCGATGACCGTGCCATCGGCCAGCACCAGCAGGGCTGTCGGCGTTTCGGTGGTCCAGGGGGCAGTGGCGGCCATGGCGGCTCTCCATCAAGAGGCGAACAAATGGCAACCGTTCCGGTCACAGACTGCGCGCCAAAAAGCGCCGGGCAGCTTTGCCCGCGCCAATCCATGTAACCAGTTTGGTTGCAAGGCCCTCCCTTAAGTGAAGGGGCGGGCACGGTCAATCGTTGCGGGCATGAGGAGGCAGGATTTGTGACGCGAGCTTGTGATTTCGACCGAAATGCCATTTATCAGGTCAAAACCAAGGAGCAGGATGATGCGCGATAAGGTCACCGAAGAGGTCAAGGCAGCCATGAAGGCGGGCGACAAGCCGCGGCTCACCACGCTGCGGCTGATCCAGTCGGCGATCAAGGACCGCGACATTGCCAACCGAGGCAATGCCAAGGACGCCGCCAGCGACGATGAAATCCTGCAGATCCTCGCCAAGATGGTGAAGCAGCGCGAGGAATCGGCCAAGGCTTTCGAGGATGGCGGCCGGCCGGAGCTAGCCGCCAATGAACGTGCCGAGATCGACATCATTCGCGATTTCCTGCCCAAGCAGATGGATGCCGCCGAGACCGAAGCCGCGATCCGCGCCGTCATCGCCGAGACAGGCTCGGCCGGAGTCAAGGACATGGGCAAGGTCATGGCTGCGTTGCGCGAAAAATTCGCCGGGCAGATGGATTTCGGCAAGGCCAGCGGCGTGGTGAAGGGCCTGCTGGGTTAGAAGAGCCGAGCAGGGCAGGGAAGGCGACGGTTCGGCCGCCTTCCCTGGGATTGGAAGTTTTTCCGAGATTTTTTTCGAGCGATGTCGAATCCATGTCGAGCCATTCGACAAGGGGCGTCAACAACGCACCGCAAGGAGATGACCCGTGCGCTATATCTGCCTGATCTACTATGATGCAAGAAAGCTGTTCGACGGCAGCGCCGAATCCAACGCCGCGCTCGCTGAATGCGCCAACCACGATGAGAAGCTTAAGGAAAGCGGCCATTTCGTCGCCGGCGAGGCGCTCGAATTGCCAAGCAGCGCCATGACAGTCCAGGTGCGCGACGGCAAGATGTCGTCCACCGATGGACCCTTCATGGAAACCCGCGAGATGCTGGGCGGCATCATCGTCATCGATGCCCACGACCTCAACGAAGCGGCGCGGGTTGCCAGCACCCACCCGCTGGCCCGCATCGGCTCGATCGAAGTGCGGCCTGCGGTGGATTTCTCGACGCCGCCTCCCACACTGGCCGATCTCTGAGTGACCGAAGCCGAGGCACGCGCTGCCGTCGAGGCGGTTTACCGCACCGAAAAGCGGCGCGTGCTGGCAACGCTGATCCGGTTGCTCGGCGGATTCGAGGCGGCGGAAGAGGCCTTGCATGAGGCCTTTGCCGCCGCCACGCAGCGCTGGCCAGTCGATGGCGTGCCGGCCAATCCTTACTCCTGGCTGGTTTCGACCGGCCGCTTCAAGACCGTTGATCGCTGGCGTCGCCAGGCCAGGCTCGCCGCCGCCGTACCGGCTCTGACCGCCCTGGCCGACACGACTGTCGAAACTGTGTTGCCGGAGACAATCCACGACGATGAACTGAGGCTGATCTTCACCTGCTGCCACCCCGCGCTGGCACCGGACGCGCGCATCGCGCTGACATTGCGCGAGGTCGCCGGGCTGACCACGGAAGAAATTGCCCGCGCCTATCTGGCGCCGGCACCGACGATCGCGCAGCGCATCGTGCGAGCGAAGGCGAAGATCCGCGACGAGGCGATCCCCTATGAAGTGCCCGACCGCGCCGAATTGCCGGCCCGCATCGAAAGCGTGCTGAAGGTGATCTACCTCGTCTTCAACGAAGGCTATGCCGCCACCGACGGACCGGAACTGACCCGGGCCGACCTGGGTGCAGAGGCGATAAGGCTTGGACGGCTGGTGGTGGGGCTGCTGGAGGAACCGGAGGCGCTTGGTCTGCTGGCGCTGATGCTGTTGCATGAATCCAGGCGGGCAGCACGCGTCGATGCCGCGGGCGACCTTGTGCTGCTGGAGAACCAGGACCGTTCACGGTGGAGCAGGGAACTGATCGCGGAAGCCCTTGGCCTTATCGAACGTGGCTTCGCCATGCGGCACGTGGGGCCTTATCTGCTGCAGGCGGCGATCGCGTCCGTTCATGCGGGAGCTGCCAGCATCGACGACACCGACTGGACGCAGATCGTTGGCCTCTATGACACGCTGCTGCGTGTCGACCCTTCGCCGGTCGTGTCGCTCAATCGTGCCGTGGCCATCGGCATGCGCGATGGGCCGACGACAGGACTGACGGCGGTGGAAGCGGTGCTGAGCACGGGCGCTCTCGACGACTATCATCTGGCGCATGCGGCCCGCGCAGACATGCTGCGCAGGCTTGGGCAGACCGGGGCCGCCCGCAGTTCCTACATGCATGCGCTGGAATTGGCGCGGCAACCGGCCGAGCGCCGTTTCCTGGAGGCGCGGCTGGCCGAGATCGATAGCGGCTAGCGCAATTCCACGGCTTTTCGTCCGGAATTCCGTAAAACAAACAGTGTTTCCGCGTTTCCGTAAGAAACGGAAACTCTCTAGCGACCGTATTGCACGACCCAGTCGGGCGGCTCCTTCTCGGCGCTGCCGTTGACCTTGACGTCGTATTGCCTCGCCCACCGGTAACCCCACATCGGACCAAACTTGGTCGCAGCCGTCAGCGGCTTCTGATAGACGGGATCGGCCTGGGCCGCTTCCAGCGTGGTGAAGCGATATCCGGCCTCTTCGAACAGGATCAGGATACGGTCGAGGGTAACGGCATTCAGGCTGTTCACATGCAAAAGCATGATAGCCGGCGGTTCATGTCCCAGGACCTGACGATTGAGATCTGCATAATAGGCGATCTGCTCCCTGGTGTGCTCGAGATAGGCGGCAGTGATCCGCTCGGCCTTGGCCGCATCTTTCGCAGCGACGGCCTTTTCATAGGCGCGGTCGAAAAGGTAGTCGGACGTGTCGATGGTGGAAGCGGCAAGGGTGTAGCCGTGTTTCGCGGCCACGGTCGCGATCGCCAGCTGCTTCTCTGGCGTGTTGCCAACATGGTTGTAGGGCAAGCGCAGGAAACGTGGCTTCGCAATCGCCGACCGGAACAGGTATGGGCCGATGCTGCGTTCGCCGTCGACGATTTCCTTTTCGATGGCATCGATGTCCAGCCCGTTGCTGTCGGCGTGGGAATAGGTGTGGTTGCCGAGGCCGAGCCCGGCGTCGCCCCAGTCCTTCAGAACATCCTTGCCGAGCGGGCCAAGCTGCTCCACGCGCTTTTCGACGACGAAGCCGGTTGCTGGCACGGCATGTGACTTCAGCACGCCGAGAATGTCGCGGTTCACTTGTCGAACGGCATCGAGCGTCAGCGGCACCGGTGCTTCCGGATCGGCCGCGTTCACATGCGGCAGGTCGTCAAAGGTGATCGCAACGGTTCGCGCCGCGGTCGATTCAGCGGCCTGCAACCCGACCGGACCACATTGGGAAAACAGTGCAAGGCCCGTGAGGACTGTGGCCACTGCGGCAAGCCTGCCTTGGGCAATGGTCTTTCTGATCTGGGTCATTTTCGCTTCAAGGCACTGTGGTCATCTGGCGTCTTGTTCGGGCATGTTCATTGCGTCTGCATTGCGCAGAGGATCAAAAGGCACCGTCGTGGAAGAGAAAACAGCCTCCATCGTTCTACGCGACGCTTATCCAGCCGAGCGTCGCTCCCTCGAGGAACTGCAATGGCGGGCCTCATTGGTTCATCCGGCCTATCGCGATGCCCTGCTCGAGAATAGAAGCATCGTGCATCTGCCCGCAGAGCATCTTTCCGACGGCGGCGGTATCGTGGCGGAGATCGACGGCAAGGTGGTGGGTTTCGCCATCATGCTGCCGGTCGTAGGCGGGGAATCAGAACTTGATGGTCTCTTCGTCGAGCCGGAAATGGCAGGACACGGCGTCGGCAGGGCGTTGGTCGAGGAAGCAAGACGGCGTGCCGGGCGTTCAGGTGCCGTACTGCTTAAGGTCGTCGCCGCGCTGGAAGCGGAGGGGTTCTATCACCGCTGCGGTTTTGAGTTGCTTGGTGAGACGGAAACCTTGCTCGGCAAGGCATTGGTCATGGAACTGCGCCTGCATGGATGATGACACAACTCGGTGAAGGTGGATCGTTCACCGCTCTTCACGGCATTGGCTTCTGCGATGAAGGACGCTACCAATTTCATATTGTGAAATTTCTGGCTGGCATTTGCTTGACAAGGCCCGGCACAGCCTACAAGTTCCGCATTGTAGATAACGCGTTAACTATCGACTGTTCCAGGGAGGATGGGAATGGCCATTTCGCGTCGTAAATTCATGCAGGGTTCCGCTTCGCTTCTGGCGGCGCCGACGCTGCTCGGCAGTACGAGTGCCCGCGCGCAGGACACCGTGACGCTCAAGCTGCATCACTTCCTGCCGCCCGTATCCAACGTGCATTCCAAATTGCTGGAGCCATGGGCGAAGCAGGTGGCCGCCGACAGCGGCGACAAGCTGAAGATCGAGATCTATCCAGCCATGCAGCTCGGCGGCAAGCCGCCGCAGCTTTATGACCAGGCGCGCAACGGCGTCGTCGATATCGTCTGGACATTGCCTGGCAATACGCCTGGACGTTTCCCGTCGACCGAAGTGTTCGAACTGCCCTTTGTCGCGGCGTCGAAGGCCACAGCCAATGCGCCGGCGGCACAGGAATATGGCGAAGCCAACCTGGCCAAGGAGACTGCAGACGTCAAACTGCTGTCGTTCTGGGCGCATGACCAGGGCCTGATCCACACCAACAAACCGATCGCCAAGATGGAGGATCTTGCGGGCCTCAAGCTGCGGAACCCGACCAGGCTGGCCGGCGAGGCGCTTTCGGCGCTCGGCGCGGTCTCGGTGTCGATGCCCGTTCCGCAGACGCCGGAAGCCTTGGCGCAGAAGGTGATCGATGGCGCCGTGATCCCGTGGGAAGTCGTGCCTTCGATCAAGGTTGACGAACTGACCCGCTACCACACCTCGGTTCCGGGCACGCCGACGCTCTACACCGCGACCTTCTTCCTGGCCATGAACAAGGATCGTTATGCCGGGTTGCCGGACGATCTGAAGGCGGTGCTCGACAAGAACTCAGGCATGACCTTTGCCAAGCTGGCCGGCAGGATGTGGGACGATGTCGGCACGCAAGTGGCCGAGAAGGTGAAGGCCAGCGGCAAGAATACTGTTTCCGAGATCAGCGAAGAGGAGAAAGCCCGCTGGGTCGAGGCGACGAAGCCCGTCCGCGACAAATGGGTCGAGGATATGAAGGGCAAGGGTCTCGATGGTGCTGCGCTGCTTGAACAGGCCAAGACGCTGATCACCAAATACAGCGCGGCTTGATGTCTGGAGCGTCTTTCACGGAAACGCGGAAACGCTCTGGTTCTTTGTTGCGCAATTCCGGACGGAACACCGTTGCACACTTTTTCCGGAATTGCTCTGGCGTGGTCGGCTGCGCCTTTGCATTGATCCGCATGAGGGAGGTCTGATGGAGGCGCAATCGGGATCGCCGGGGCGCTTCGCCCTTGTCGCTGAAAAGATAGCGGCCGCCGTGGCGATTGCAGGCGGCCTGCTGATCCTGATCGTCGCAGGGCTCGTTACCACAAGTGTGGTCGGTCGCTGGCTGTTCAGCAAGCCGATCCCGGCCGACTATGAATTTGTCGAGATCGGCATCGGTGTAGCAGTCTTCGCCTTCCTGCCCTACACGCAGATGCGAAACGGCCACATAGCGGTCGATACTTTCACGCAGCGCCTCCCGGCCAGGGTGAATGCCAGGATCGATGCGGTTTGGGATCTCGTGCTCGCCGCCTTCCTCGGCTTTTTCGCCTGGGGGCTGGTTTCCGGCGCACAGGAGTCCTTCCAGTACAATGAAACCATGGTTCAGATTTCCTGGCCGATCTGGCCGGTCTATGCCGTTTGTGCGGTCCTTGCTGCAGTGGCCTTTCTTGGTGCATTGGCGGTTGCCGTGCTGAAGTTCGGAGGCCGTACGTGAGCGGCGTCGAACTTGCCCTTCTCGGTTTCGCGGCGATGCTGGTGTTGATCGCCATCCGCATGCCGATCGCGCTTGCCATGCTGGTGGTCGGGGCAGGGGGCTATGCCTATCTCTCCGGCTGGAATGCGCTGTTCTACTACCTGCAGACCAATACCTATCGGCAGTTCGCCTCCTATACGCTTTCGGTCATTCCGCTGTTCATCCTGATGGGGGCGCTGGCCGAGCGTTCCGGCATGGCCGCGACGCTGTTCCAGGCAGCGGAGCGGCGGCTGGGCAAGACACGCGGCGGTCTGCCGATGGCGGTCATCCTTGCCTGTACCGGTTTTGGCGCCATCTGCGGTTCCTCGGTTGCGACCACCGCGACATTCGGGCGCGCGGCGATGCCGGAACTGCGACGAGCCAAAGTCGACCTCGGGCTCGCCACGGGCACGATTGCGGCAGGCGGCACGCTGGGCATCCTCATCCCGCCCTCGGTCATCCTGGTCATTTATGCCATCACCGCCGAGCAGAACATCGCCAAGCTGTTCCAGGCGGCGCTCATTCCCGGCTTGCTGGCTGCTGCCTTCTACTGCATCGCGATTGCCGTCGTCGTGCGGCGGCGGCCGGAATTGGCCCCGCCGGTCGAGCGCGAGGTCGAACGCCTGCCACAACCGGCGTGGGCGCGCCCGGCGGGTGGCCTGGTTGCATTGGCTGCCATCGGCGCGGGGTTCTTCGGGCTGGTCAGCATAACAGTCGCGGTGCTGGCGGCGATCATCGGGCTGGTGCTGCTGGTAGCCGATTTCGCGCTGGTGCCCGCTGCTGCCGTCGCGGTCATCGTCGTGGGCGGCATATATGGCGGTGTCTTCACCCCGACCGAGGGAGCGGCGGTCGGTGTCATCGTCATGCTTGTCTTCGGGCTCACGCAGCGCAAGCTCGATGTCGGCAACATGCGCGAGGCGCTGCTGCAGACGGCCGAGACCTCGGGCATGATCTTCCTGATCCTGCTTGGCGCGGAAGTGTTCGGTGCTTTCCTGGCACTGACGCGCATGCCTTCCACCGTTGCCGAGATGATCGGCAATTCCGGCATGGCTCCCTATGCGGTGCTGGTCGGCATGCTGCTGGTCTATATCGTGCTGGGCGCGGTCATGGACGAACTGGCGATGATCCTGCTTACCCTGCCGGTCTTCGTGCCGATCGTGCTGGCGCTGGATTTCGGCATGAGCGCGGAGGATGTGGCGATCTGGTTCGGCATCCTCGTGCTGGTGGTGGTCGGCATCGGGCTCGCCGCCCCGCCGATCGGTCTCAATGTCTTCATCATCAACAAGATCGCCGGCGATGTGCCGATAACCCGCACCTATCGCGGAGTGATGCCCTTCGTCATCGCCGACGTGATCAGGCTGGCGCTGCTGACGGCGTTGCCAGTGCTCTCGCTGTGGCTGGTGCGTGTGCTGAACTAAGCTCAAGCAGCCTTGTTGCGAGGGCGGCGCTTATTGATCGCAGCATGAAGTCCATTGCAGCGCTGCCAGCGAAATTGACGCGGGCCATGAGGCGGCCGAATATCTCTGCACGTCGAAGCGAGGCGGCCATGATCCGCTATTATCTGCAATTGATTGTCTGGATGCTGTTCATGGCGGGGATCACCTTTCTCGCCGCCGGCACGCTCGCCTATCCAGCCGGATGGACGATGATCATCCTGTTTGGTGGCGGTGGCATTGCGATGATTGCCTGGCTGTCACGCCGCAGCCCGCAATTGCTGCGGGAACGGATGGCGTCGCCGATCCAGAAGGACCAGGAGGGCTGGGACAAGATCTGGCTGTCGCTGTTCACGCTCGCCTTCTTTGCGTGGTTCGCGTTCATGCCGTGGGATGCGGCACGGTCGAACTTCATGGCCGTGCCCATGTGGCTCCAGATCACCGGCGGCCTTCTGATTCTCGCGAATTACGCAGGTTGCTTCTGGACCTTCAACGAGAACACCTTCGCTGCACCCGTGGTGAAGATCCAGGAAGGCCAGACGGTGATCGACACCGGACCCTACGCGCTGGTGCGCCACCCGATGTATTCGAGCGCGCTGCTTCTGTTCTTCGGCATGCCGCTGCTGCTCGGTTCGTGGAGCGGTCTCTGGGGTTCTCTGGTGCTCACCGTTGCTTTGGCATGGCGTTCCGTGAACGAGGAAAAGGCGCTGCGGCGTCAGTTCGTCGACTATGGCGACTACAGCCAACGCGTGCGCTATCGGCTGATCCCCTATCTCTGGTAGGGCGCACGCTTTCGGGATTACTCAGCTGCACTCGCCGGCATGGGTGGCCGCAGGCCGCTGCGGCGCTCGGCGGCGTAGGAGATGACCGCTACGGCAAACGCCACGACCATGGCGACGATGCCGAGCACCGGCAGGATGCGATAGCCGTAGCCGGCGCTGAGGACCATGGCACCGACTGAAGAGGCGAGCGCAATGCCGATGTTGAAGCCTGACGGGATCAGCGACGAGGCAAGGTTGGAGGCGTCGGCTGTCCAGGACAGGATACGGGCCTGGATCGGAGCACCGATGGAGAAGTTGAGTGCTCCCCACAGAGTGATCGCCACGACCATCGGCAGCGGGTAAGGACTGACCAGATAGACAATTGTCAGCATCACCGCCTGCAGCGCGAACATGGTGATGAGTGACGGCATCAGCTTCCAGTCCGCCAATCGCCCGCCGACGAAAACGCCGATCGTGGCGCCGACGCCGTTGAGCAGGAGAACCCACGGCACCTGCGCCTTGGTCAGCCCTGTGACTTCCTCGAGAAATGGGGTGATGTAGGTGTAGAGCGTCATCTGGCCCATCATCAGCATCAACATCAGGATGAGCGAGGTCCATACCTGCTGGCGGCCCAGAGCCCGCACTTCATGCGCCAGCCCGGCCGGTCTCGCGGAGGCTCCGGTGGCGCGGGGGAGGAGAACCGCCATGGCCAGCAGGGAGGCGACACCCAGCAGGCTCATCACCCAGAAAGTGGCGCGCCAGCCCCAGAGATTGCCGATCGCGGTGCCGACCGGTACGCCGATGATGTTGGAAACGGTCAGGCCGGACAGGACCAGCGCGATCGCCATGCCGCGCTGTTCGGGGCGAACCAGGCCGACGGCAACCACCATGGCGACGCCGAAATAGGCGCCATGCGCGACCGCGACTGCAACGCGCAGCGCCAGCATCGACAGGAAATCGGGCGCCACGGCGCAGGCGACCTGGCCGATGGTGAAGGCGATGGCAAGGGCGATCAGCAACGTCTTGCGCGAGACCCTTGACGTGGCGAGTGTCAGCAGCGGACCACCGATGGCGATGCCGAGTGCATAGCCGGAAACGAGGTAGCCGGCGCTCGGAATGGAGACACTCAGACCTTCCGCCACCTGTGGCAGCACGCCGGCGATGACGAACTCGGTCGTGCCGAAAGCAAAAGCGGCAAGGAAAAGGGCAATCAGGGGAAGCGGCATCATATTGCTCAAAAGGCCTATGAAACGGCCTCAGAACACGATCGCGTCTGTCAGGCAATCCAGAAATCGTGGACCACGGTTTAGTTTTTCTGGATAGCCATCCGTTGCGGTCAGCTGGCGCGCAGGCGGGAATCGCTGAGCAGGCCACGCTTCTCCAGCACCGGATAGGCGATGGAGGCGAGCAGCGAGTTGATCTGTTTCAAGTCGCGAATGGTGTCGAGATGGATGCTGCTGGTTTCGATGCTGTTGGGCGAGCCATCGCGCAAACGCAGGAAATGCGCCTGGCTGGTCTGCTTCTCATGGTCGCGCAACCGGTCCTTTTCCTCAACGATCTGACGAGCGGTCTCGGCGTCGCTGGAAACCAGCACGTTGAAGGCCAGCCTTGCGTTGGCAAGCACCGAAGCGTGGAAGGCGGTGAGTTCCCGCCAGCCCTCGGGCGTGAATTCCAGTCCGCGCTCCATCTTCTTGCGCACCAGGGGCAGCATATTGCGCACGATGATGTCGCCAACCTGTTCGAGCTTGACGCAGGCACCGATCAGTTCCTGGCAACGCAAGGCCTCGTCCTCGGTGAGCGAGTTCTTGGTCACCTTGGCGAGGTAGAGCTTTATGGCGGCGTGCTTCTGGTCGACCCGGTCGTCGAGGGCTGCGAGCGCCTTGATCTTGTCTTCGTCGGCCTGTTCATAGAGGTCGATGACGCGCTTCAGCATGATCTCGACGGTTTCGCAAACGCGCACGACTTCGCGGGTGGCGTTGCCGAGCGCCTGCGACGGCACGTTGAGCGCCGCTTCATTGAGTGCCGACAGTTCGGTGACCTGGAAAGCGTCGGCGGGAGTTTCCTTGACGCCCATTGCCACGATCTTCTGGGAAGCCCTGTAGACGAGCCCGGCCAAAGGCAGGCCTGCCAGCAGGACGATGACGTTGAACAGGATATGCGCGTTGACGATCTGGTCCGGCCCGGTGCTGCCGAGGAACGTCACCGGTGGCTTGAAGGCAAGGAACAAGGTCAGCATCAGCAGCGAGCCGAGCCCGCGCATCAGAAGGTTGCCAAGCGGCACGACACGCACGGCCGGCTCGGCGTTGCGGGTTAGCAGGGGTGCTATGATCGATGAGCCGAGATTGACGCCCAGGACCAGGACAATACCGAGATCCGACGGGATGAAACCGCGCCCGGCCAGCGTGGTCATCAGGAGCACTGCGGCGATGCTCGACTGGAACAACCAGGTGGCAAGCGCCGCCAGAAGATAGGCGGTAACGGGGTCGCCCTTGAAATAGTCGATGATGACGGGCAGCAACTGGCTCTCGCGCAGCGGCTCGGAGGCCTGGCCGATCATCTCCAGCGACAGGAGGAGAAGGCCGACGCCTATGAGGATGCGGCCGATCTGGCGCCAGTCGCGCCGTTCGGTGGCCATGAACATGATCGTGCCGGTGATCAGGCAGATCGGCACGATCAGCGTCAGATCGAAGGTGAGCAGCTTGACGACCAGCGCCGAGCCGATTTCGGCGCCGCGCACCGCGAGCTGTCCGGCCATGCCGGAGACAATGCCGGCACCGGCAAAGGAGCCGACCAGCAGCGTGACAGCCGTCGAACTCTGCAGTGCGATCGCCAGCGCGGTTCCCGTCAGCACCGCCAGCAGCGGGTTCTTCATGGTGCCGCGCAGCTTCAACCGCAACACATCGCCATAGGCGCGCTCGACACCGGTCTTCACCATCCGGGTGGCAAACAGCATCAGCGCCACGGCACCGGCCAGATGCAGGAGCACGACCGAGCCGCTCATGGACGCAGCCTCGATACGCAGCGCACGGCATGCCGCAATCCGTCAGGATTTGCGGCTGGACGCTTGGCCGGTGGAGCCAAACTGGCGTCGGCCTGATTTGAAACAGAGTTCATCATGAAAGCTACATATAGGGCAAAAGAGCCGATTCTTACATTAGCCGGATAATAATTTGCTGTTGATGTCGCCGTGCTTCGACGAGCGGCGGCCGGTGTCGGATTTGGACATGGACGGCCATGCCGTGTCGTTGGCCGATATGAAACGCATGGACGGGTCAGCTGTTGCAAAGCGCTGGGTCAAAGAGACAGGATTATTCTTCGGGGAAGGTTCGGAAAGTCTTCTAACCATCAGTGTTCATTACAAAATTGTAATGCTGCCATTCAGTTTTGGTTCATGTTGTGAACTCTATTTCCGTCGTGTGTACAAACGAGGAGTTACACCCATGAAACGTCTTGTTCTCTCGGCCATGGCCGTTTCGATGCTGGCGGCATCGACCCTGCAAGGCTTCGCAGCACCAGTCGCGACGATCTCCGTGCCGCAGTCGAATGTCACCCAGGTCCAGTGGCAGGAGCCGATCCGCAAGGATCGTCGTTACGAAGAGCGGCGCCATGGCGACCGGCGTTACGACAACCGCTACGACCGTCGCACAGTCGAAAAGCGCGTGATCATCCGCAGGGAAGTGGTGCGTGAGCCGCACTGGAAAGCCGGCCAGCGTTATCGGGAATGGAAGCGCTATCAGGGCATTCGCGACTATGATCGCTACGGGCTGCGCCGCCCGGGTACCGGCCAACAGTGGATCCGCGTTGGCGATCAATATCTGCTTGTCGGTATTGCCACCGGCCTGATCGCCGGCGCACTTGCCGCGCGCTGAGCCGGAATTCTTCCGAGACAAAAAAGCGGTCCATCGGGGCCGCTTTTTTCGTTGTCGTCACCGTCTGTGAAAACCGGGCATTGCCAGCGATTACGATAGCCAGTTCCGGCGGTCGTGCTTATATGATCGCCATGCGCTTTCCCCCGACCTTCCTCGACGAGATACGCGACCGCGTGCCGATCTCCTCGCTGATCGGCCTGCGCGTGGCCTGGGACAGGAAGAAGACCAATGCGCCGCGCGGCGACTATTGGGGGTGCTGCCCGTTCCACGGCGAAAAGACGCCATCGTTCCATTGCGAGGACAAGAAGGGGCGCTACCACTGTTTCGGCTGTGGTGTTTCGGGCGACCATTTCCGCTTTCTCACCGAGCTGGACGGCATGAGCTTCCCCGAGGCGGTCGAGCGCGTTGCCGAGATGGCCGGCGTGCCGATGCCTGCGCGTGACGAACAGGCGGAGCAGCGCGAAAAGCAGCGCGCCAGCCTTACCGATGTCATGGAGATGGCGACTGCCTTCTTCCAGGAGCGGCTGCAGGGTTCCGAAGGGGCCAGGGCGCGCGCTTACCTGCGCGAACGCGGCCTGACGCCGGCGACACAGCAGTCGTTCCGGCTGGGTTTCGCGCCGGACAGCCGCAACGCGCTGAAGGAGTTCCTGGCCTCGAAGGGGGTCGAGAAGGCGCAGATCGAGGCCTGCGGGCTGGTGGTGTTCGGCGACGATATCCCGGTCTCCTACGATCGTTTCCGCGACCGCATCATGTTTCCGATCCCGGATTCGCGCGGGCGCATCATCGCCTTTGGCGGGCGCGCCATGTCGGCGGACGTTTCGGCGAAATACCTGAACTCTCCCGAGACCGAGCTCTTCCACAAGGGCAATGTGCTCTACAATTTTGCGCGTGCCCGCAAGGATGTGGCGCGCGGCGGCACGGTGATCGCCGTCGAAGGTTATATGGATGTGATCGCACTGGCGCAGGCCGGTTTCGAGAACGCAGTGGCACCGCTCGGCACTGCGCTCACTGAAAACCAGATGGAGCTGCTCTGGCGCATGTCGGCTGAGCCGGTCTTGTGTTTCGACGGCGATGGCGCCGGCCTCAAGGCCGCCTGGCGAGCGGCCGACCTGATCCTGCCGTCGGTCCAGTCCGGACGCACCGCGCGTTTCGCGCTTCTGCCCGAAGGCAAGGACCCCGACGACCTGGTCAAGGCTGACGGCCCGGACGCCTTTCGTGCGGTGCTTGCAGAAGCACGGCCGCTGGCGGACCTGATCTGGACGCGTGAAACCGGGGGCAAAATCTTCGAGACACCGGAGCGCCGCGCCGAACTCGAAAAGACGCTGCGCGAGATCACCAGCCGGATCCGCGACGAAAGCGTCCGCTATCACTACCAGCAGGAGATGCGCGAACGCGTACAAAGCTTCTTTGCGCCGCAACGCGGAGGACGTCCTCCGCGGACCGGTGAACGTGGCGAACGAGGCCAGGGCAACCGGCAGGGCGGGCAATGGTCGCGCGGGGCTGGCGCTGCCGGGCGCAATGCGATCACCGAAAGCCTCGGCCGCTCGGCACTGGTGAAACGCGCTGGTGACGTGATGTCGGTGCGTGAGGCAACCGTCATGGTGGCGCTCGTCAACCACCCGGCACTGATCGACGAGAATTTCGAGCATGTCGAGTTCCTTGACCTCGCCAACAGCGACCTGCGCCGGCTGCATGCCGCGCTGCTGGATGCGCTGGCGCATGACCAGGCGAGCGACCGCGACACCATCATCGAGGCGATCGACCGCGTTGGCTGTCGGGAGATATGGGAGCGGGCAGTGGCGCTGATCCGCCGCACCAGACAGTGGCCGGCGCTGGAAAGTGCTGCGACCGACGATGCACGCGACGCCTTCAACCAGGTGCTGCACTTGCACCGCAGCCAACGCACATTACATAGGGAGCTGAAGCAGGCCGAAGCGGCGCTCGCCAGTGATCCCACCGATGAGAATTACCGGCATCTGGTCGAAATCCAGGCGCAGTTCCGCGACGTGCAGGCAACAGAAGCATTGATCGAAGGGTTTGGCGTATCCTCCGGCCGGGCGGGCAGGGCATAGCCGACCAATCAGGCGCGCCTAATTGATTCGCTTTTTTAAGGCGAATCATGCGAGAGGCGCTTGACCTTCTGGCAGAATGACGGAATCAGAACGATTCGAAACGTTAACCCATGCCCGGCATCGGCGCTAAATGACGATGTATGCACTGGACGGGAAGGGAAACCCGCCACAGATATCAGGGTTAATCTGGACTTAAGTGAGAAGCAGGTACTGGCATGACTGGCGCGTTTGTGAACGAGCGCAACTGATTTGTCAGCAGCGAAGCGGCCCCTTGGACGGCCGCCTGGAGAAGACTTAGAATGGCGACTAAGGAAAAGGAAGAGGTCGAAACCGAACGCGAGGGCACGACTGACGGCCCGTTGCTCGACCTTTCCGACGATGCTGTCAAGAAGATGATCAAGGCCGCGAAGAAACGCGGCTATGTCACGCTTGACGAGCTGAATGCGGTGCTTCCGTCGGAAGAGACGGACCCCGACCGCATCGAAGATATCAATGCGATGCTCAACGACATGGGCATCAACGTCGTCGAGGATGACGAACAGAGCGACGACGCCGAGGGCGAGAGCGCCGATTCGTCTGAAGATGACGCCAACGAGCTTGCCGAACAGACCGGCACCGCCGTTGCCACCGTCGCCAAGAAGGAGCCGACCGACCGCACCGACGACCCCGTGCGCATGTATCTGCGCGAGATGGGTTCGGTGGAGTTGCTGTCGCGCGAAGGCGAAATCGCCATCGCCAAGCGCATCGAGGCTGGCCGCGAGACCATGATCGCGGGCCTGTGCGAAAGCCCGCTGACCTTCCAGGCCATCATCATCTGGCGCGACGAGCTCAACGAAGCCAAGATCCTGCTGCGCGAGATCATCGACCTCGAAGCCACCTATGCCGGCCCCGAGGGCAAGCAGGCGCCGGTCGTCGAGCGTGTCGAGGAAGACGCCAAGCCGAAGGAAGAGCCTAAGGCCGGGCGCCGCCGCGGCGGCGACGACGAGGACGACATCACCAATGTCGGCGGCGATACCCGCGGCCTCGAGGAGGACGAAGAGGACGAGGATGAGGCGAGCCTGTCGCTGGCGGCGATGGAAGCGGAGCTTCGCCCGCAGGTGATGGAGACGCTGGACGTCATCGCCGACACCTACAAGAAGCTGCGCAAGCTGCAGGATCAGCAGGTCGAAAACCGTCTCGCTGCCGCGGGCACGCTTTCGCCGAGCCAGGATCGGCGCCTGAAGGAGCTGAAGGACGAACTGATCACGGCGGTGAAGTCGCTGTCGCTCAACCAGGCTCGCATCGAGGCTCTGGTCGAGCAGCTCTACGACATCAACAAGCGCCTGGTGCAGAACGAAGGCAAGCTTCTTCGTCTCGCTGAAAGCTATGGCGTGCGCCGCGAGGAATTCCTCAAGGAATACCAGGGTTCCGAGCTGGACCCGAACTGGACCCGGAACATCGCCAACCTGACGACGCGCGGTTGGAAGGAGTTCACCAAGAACGAGCAGAACGCGATCCAGGACCTGCGCTCCGAGATCCAGAACCTCGCTACCGAGACGGCGATCTCGATCCTGGAATTCCGCAAGATCGTGAACCAGGTGCAGAAGGGCGAGCGCGAAGCAGCGATCGCCAAGAAGGAGATGGTGGAAGCGAACCTTCGCCTCGTCATCTCGATCGCGAAAAAGTACACGAACCGCGGCCTGCAGTTCCTGGATCTGATCCAGGAAGGCAACATCGGCCTGATGAAGGCGGTCGACAAGTTCGAGTACCGTCGCGGCTACAAGTTCTCGACCTATGCGACCTGGTGGATCCGGCAGGCGATCACCCGTTCGATCGCCGACCAGGCCCGCACCATCCGTATCCCGGTGCACATGATCGAGACGATCAACAAGATCGTGCGCACCTCGCGCCAGATGCTGCACGAGATCGGCCGCGAGCCGACGCCGGAAGAGCTGGCTGAAAAGCTCGCCATGCCGCTGGAAAAGGTGCGCAAGGTGCTGAAGATCGCCAAGGAGCCGATCTCGCTCGAAACGCCGGTGGGCGACGAGGAGGATTCGCATCTCGGCGATTTCATCGAGGACAAGGGCGCGATCCTGCCGATCGATGCCGCGATCCAGGCGAACCTGCGCGAGACCACAACGCGGGTGCTGGCTTCGCTGACACCGCGCGAAGAGCGCGTGCTGCGCATGCGCTTCGGCATCGGCATGAACACCGATCATACGCTGGAAGAAGTCGGCCAGCAGTTCTCGGTGACGCGTGAACGTATCCGCCAGATCGAGGCCAAGGCTCTGCGCAAGCTCAAGCATCCGAGCCGCAGCCGCAAGCTGAGAAGCTTCCTCGACAGCTAAGACAAAAGAAGCCCGGGCACGTCCCGGGCTTTTTCTTTTCAGCAAGTCCAGCAAGAGTTGAAGCGTTTCCTCATTCCCGGCAAAAAGCGGAAAACGCTCTGGAGGTCACCGATGCGTAACATCCTGATGACAATCGTCTGCCTTGCGGCCCTGCCGTTCATGGCAATCGAAGACGCGCAAGCCGCAAAGAAGATCGGCATGGCCAACCCAGCCTCGCTTCATTGCTTGAAGATCGGCGGCAAGCTGAAAATCCGCACGGACGCCAATGGCAATCAGTCCGGTTACTGCCGCCTGCCGAATGGCCGCGTCTGCGAGGAATGGGCGCTGTTCCGCGACAAGAAATGCGTAAGGCCAAAAGGCTGAAAAAATGGCCCCCGCGACGATGCGAGGGCCACAACCCGGATCACAGGCAGCTGGGTTTGAAGTTGCCGGCGTTGAGCTCACGGCCGTTGATCAGCAGCGACGTGCCGGGTGACTGCGTCAGCGAACCGTTCACATAGGAACCGAAGCTCGACACCAGGCAATTGCGCGGTGTGCCCTCGATCGTGACATCGCCGCCGACATCGACGGCCGGTCCCATGAAGTAGAGGCCGGATTTGGCGGCATTCTCGATGCGCATGTTCTTGAAGGTGATGTTTTTCACCGGCCCGCCGAGGAAGTCCCAGTCGCTGCCATAGATGAAGGCGCCATAGGTGCCGGCATTGGTGATCACCACATCCTTGAGATGAATGTCGGAGACCGGGTTGAAGAAGATGCCGGCGTTGCGGGTGCTGTCGATCGACAGCCCGTTGACGCGTACGTTGGTGGTCCTGGCTTCCTCGGGCAGGGTCGATGCGGTGACCAGCATCAAGCCATTGATGCCGCCCTTCAGCGTCATGTTGGTGATGGCGACGTTGGACGTGCCCTGCAGCACGACGAGGTCCATGTCGAGGCCCTGCGCGGAATTGTCGACCGTCACCTTGTTCATGGTCACGTCTTTTGCCGCGACCAGCAGCACGCCCTCGCGGCGTGACTTGCTGATTGTCACGTTGTCGAGCGTGATGCCATTCGCCGCATGGGTGATGACCGGCGGCCAGTCGGTGTCGTCGATGCGGCTGCCGGCAAAAATGCCGTAGGTGACGCTGTCGATGGTCGTGTCGCGCACGGTAAGCCCGCTGGTGCCAAGCGCGCTGATCGCGGCATGAGGGGCCCGGTTCGGGTTGCCGACCGCGAACTCGCAATCCGAATTGTTGTTGCAGATGTAGAGGTCGCGGATCGAGGTCTTTTCGACGAGTGCACCCGTGACATTGTCGAGGCGGATACCGTCGCCGGCGGTCTTGCTGATCTGGACGTCGCGAACCGTGATCCCGGATGCCCCGTTGCTGGCGATGGCACTCAGGCCGCCGCTGATGGCGAGATGGTCGATGGTGCTGCCGGAGGCCATGGCAACGACGTTTGCGAGCGGATTTGAGCCGCTCAGGCGCGTTGCAGCGCCCTCGTTGCGGAAGGCGGCCTCGAGGCGGCTGCTGGTGCCCCGCACCCCGATGACGCCGCCGCCGCCAAGCATGTACTGCCCGACGCCGAGCTGCAGTGTCTGGCCAAGCGTGATATCGCCACTGGCCAGGACAAGGGCGTCCTTGCCGGCGGCGGTCAACGCAGCATTGATGGTCTTGGCGTCGCTTGCGGCCGAGACATTGACCACCTTGCCGATCTTGCGACCATTCGAGACGAATTCCGCTGCTTCCACGGCGCCAGTTGCGCCGGCATAGGTGCGGATGAAATCGGCGCGTTCGACGTGCTGATACATCGGGTCGAAGGCAGCCTGGCCGACCCGGTTCGACCCGCCGAGCGGAACACGCAGGCGTGCGGTGAAGGCGAACTCGGTACGATCCTGCTTGTCGTATGAGACAGAGGCGCCGAGCGCCAGTGTCGAACCCGAAACACCGGGAAGACCGGCGAAACTCAGCTCCGCCCGGGCCTTTACACCGAGCGTGTCGTCAATCGCTCCCTTGCCGTCATACCAATAGGTGCCGCCGAAGATCTTCATCTGGGCTGCCATGTCTTCCGGGAACAGCGGCAGCCGAACACCTGCTTCCGCGTCGAAACCGCCACGGGCGATTTCGCCGCCGGCGCGGAATTTCAGCTCGTCACCCGTGATGAAGACGCGACTGAGACTGGCGATGGCCTTCTCGTCGGTCAGCGGCAGATAGATGTTGGCGCGTGCCTCGTAGAGCGGCCCAAGTGCTTCCACGCCGAAGGACAACTGCTTGAAGTTGTGGCCGTATTCACTGTTGAAGCTGTCGAAATAGCCGTAGGCGCCATAGACCCAGTCATTCGCGGCGCGATGGCGATAGCCGAGCCCGAAGGAACCCTGACGGGCCGAGCCTTCGACGAAGCTGCCACTGACGTCGAAGAAGGCGGCATTGCCTTTGTCGAGTTGCCAGGGCAGGAACAGGCCGATGCCGCCGGTACCGTTGCCGTAGGCGAGATTGCCGTCGACTTCCAGGATCGGTTGCTGGACTTGCGAAAAGGCATGGCTGGAGAGGGCGGTGCCGCTGATCAGCGCCGCTGCGAACAGGCTTGGGAATTTCATGACAGGCTTTTGGATTCCGATTGAACGGCGTTCGGATATTATACTTGATTAAAAGAGTCCAGTTATATCCGAAGATATGCAAAGCCAATGCCAAGGCCCGTTTCACGCACGAATTCAACGGGTTGTACGGTAGACCTGTGTGTTAGCCCAGAGGCGGGGCGCATGTTGGTTCAATCGGCGGGGCCGTCGTCCAGGGGCAGATCGTGGTCTGCCCATTGGTCTCGTGGAATCTCGGCACCAAGCAGGAATTCGAAGGCGACGACGGTCTTGAGGTCCGGTGCCACCTCGCAATTGAACGCGAGCCCATACCAATGCTTCCTGCTGCGCATCGCAGCACCTCCTGCTTCGAGCCTGCGGCCTGTCACCTTTGCGTCCTTCATCGCGTATGGAACGACCAGGTCGGGCTGGAAGCCGGTTCCCTGTCGGCGCAGTTGCGCCAGGGCTTCTATGTTGCAGAGCTGGATGACCCGCTCCTGCGGCGCCAGTTGCGGCAGAGCCTTGCGCGCGCCGCGGCTGCGTGGATCGGCAAGAACCTGCGCGGAATAGAGCTTCTCGGCCTTGACCATCGGTTGCCGGGCAGGGGCTGCGAGCGGTGCCTCAAGGGCCGGCTGCGCTGCGGGAGCATTTGGCACCGCTTTGGGTGTTGAGGCCGCTTCACCTCGCTGCACTGGTTCCGGTGGCTTCGGTGCCGGCACGAAATCGACCTTTATGCTTTCGATCGGGGGTAGGCGCAGTGCTTGCGGGACGGGCAGCAACATCACACCGGCCAGGAGCAACAGATGCAACAGGCAGGACGCGCCGACGCTGAGGCGTATATCGGCATTCGCGCCCTGTGACGCTGAAAATGCGGACGCGGACACAACACCAGTGCCTCTTGCGGCAGCGATTGGCTCGATCGTGACAAGTGGGAGGCGCAAGGGAGGGTTTCGTCAAAAACGCGAGGACAACGACACCCAAGACCCAAGGGCAACAGTGCGGCAGTTTGGTGATGAATGGAAGTGACGCTTTGCCAGGTGCGCGTTGTTGATCGGCAGCAATCCGATCGGAGAAAATGATTCAACGCGTTCGGGAGCAGATTCGAAAAACCCGGCCAAGTCATTGGCCGGGTTTTCCTTTCGGTCTGGTTATCTCGCGCTCGCCGGGAAGGTCGGCAGCTTGGCTATGTCGTCCGGGTCGTGCTGGACGACCAGGGTCGCGCCGAGCGTCCTGGCCATCGACTGCAGCCGTGTCATAGAAGCAAGGCTGTCGGCGCGGTTGGTGTTGAAGGGTGGGACACCGCCTGTTTCGAACTGTTTTTCGAAGTGAGCGACGTCACCGCTCAGCAGAACAGGTCCTTTCTCGGCGAGCCGTACCAGCAATGCGTGACTGCCGGGTGTATGGCCGGGCGTGGACAGCATCACAACCGAGCCGTCGCCGAAGACATCCTTGTCGCCTTCAACAGCGTCGACCGGCGCGCCACCGCCGAGCCAGGGCGCAAGCAAGGAAGGTTCCGCACCGAACGGCACCGGCCTCGACTTCAGCGCTTCCAGATCGGCTTTGCCGATCATCAGGCGTGCCTTCGGGAAGCCGGCGGCCTGGCCGACATGGTCGAAGTGATAATGGCTGATTCCGATCAGGCCGATGGTCTCCGGTTTCACGGCGATCTCCCGGAGCTGATCCTGGACCGTGCGGTCGAGCGTCGGTGCCAGCACTTCGTTGGCCGCCAGCGGCTTGCCGAGCAGGGCAGCGGGCAGGCCGGTATCCCACAGCATGTAGTCGTTGCCGTGCCTGACGACGTAGCAACTGTCGGTGAGTGTCTTTTTTTCACCGGCATAGGCGAAGGTATCGGAAAAGACGCTGAGATCGCCGACCGCGATGCGACCGCAATCGAGGCGCCAGAGTTCAACCTGCGGTGCGGCATTTGCGGTGCCTGCGTTGGCGGCGATGGTCGCTGCGAACATGAAATTTCTGAACATCGTCGTTGGATCCTGTGTTGACGGTGGATCAGGGTTTACGATCTGTCGTCGTGCGAGTGGTGCCGGAAGCGCTTGAATTATGTGCCGGAAACGCTCATCATGTTGCGCGATACTCTGCGGCCGACTAAGCTCGGTGAATGAACGACACGAAATCGTCCCGGCTCGCCGAGCGTCTGTTGCAGGCTTTGCGGCCACTCGCGCTCGACCCGGCCCGGCCGCAAAAACAACCCGGAATGCACCTGCACGGACGGCAGCTGTTCAGCTATTGCTGCTTTACGGCCGAGCGGCTTGCCCGCATCAGCAACGAGAAGCCACTTATCGGCATCGTCCTCAGCGGTTCGAAGGAAATCTGGCTGGGCGACGCCGGGCAGCGTTTCGAAGAAGGTGACGTGTTCGTCTTTCCGCACGGTCGGGCCTTCGACGTGGTCAATGTGCCGGCCGAGACAAGCGGCATCTATGAGTCCCTCATCGTCGAAGTGGACCATGTCCCGGAATCCGTGCGTCGCCTTGGCCGGCCGCCCGGAGTCCCCGCTGCCGGGCTTGATCTGCGCGTGCCGCTGACGGAAGATCTGGTTGCAGCACTTTCCCACGCAGCGCCGGTACTCGCTGCATCGGGTCACGCGGCGTTGTTGGCCGAGCACAGACTGGCTGAAGTGCTGCTCCTGCTGCGCAACGTGCCGGCTGCGGCCTGGCTGTTCGAAGTCTCCCTGCCGGAACGTGTTGCCCTGCTGGTCGCCTCGGCACCCGCACGGCGCTGGACGGCCGAGATGCTTGGTCAGGCGCTTGGCATGGGTGCCTCGACATTGCGGCGGCAACTGGCCGATGAAGATACCTCGCTTAGAGCGGTGCTTTCCGCCACGCGCATGCAGCTTGCCCATGATGTCCTTGCCAGGGGCGAGGGCAATGTCATGGCTGCGGTCAGCGCGGCCGGCTATGCCTCGCGCTCGCATTTCGGCCGCCAGTTCCGCGGTCTTTATGGTGCGTCGCCAAGTGTGGTACGTCAAAAGGGTTCAACCGAACAGTCCAGGTGAAGAACGCCCATGTCGCCCGAATTCCTGCTCACCACTTTGATCATCGTCGCTTCGCCGGGTACCGGCGTCGTCTACACGCTTGCCGCGGGGCTTTCGCGCGGCGGACGGGCGAGTGTGCTGGCGGCGTTCGCCTGCACGCTTGGCATCGTGCCACATCTGGTCGCCGCATTGACCGGACTGGCGGCGCTGCTGCATGCCAGCGCCATCGCCTTCGAGATCGTGAAATATGCCGGCGTCGCCTATCTGCTCTACATGGCCTGGCAGAGCCTGCGCGAGCATGGCGCACTGAAGGTGGAGACAAAGCCCGATGCCCGCAGCGTCCGCCAGGTCCTGGTCGACGGTGTGCTCATCAACCTGCTCAATCCGAAGCTGTCGATCTTCTTCGTGGCCTTCCTGCCGCAGTTCATCGCGCCCAACGAACCCAATGTTCTGGCACGCATGCTGGAGTTGTCGGGCATATTCATGGCGGCAACCTTCATCATCTTCGCCATCTATGGCCTGTGTGCGGCCTCCGTGCGTGACCGCATCGTCGGCAGCGTGCGCGTGATGACTTGGCTGAGGCGCAGCTTTGCCGCCGCCTTCGTGGCGCTCAGCGCAAAGCTGGCTTTGACGACGCAGCAATAGAGGTTCTGGGAAAACTGGCTGGAACGCAGAAGCAGCTTGTCATCGCGACCAATGGGGCAGGACTCTATGAGTTCACCGATCAGGTCGTACGGTGGATTGCTGGCACCTCAGTGGAGACAGGCCTGCTGACTGCCTTTGTAAGGCATACGTCCTGCTCGCTCATCATCCAGGAGAATGCCGACCCGGATGTGAGGCGCGACCTGGAAGCCTTCTTCCGCAGGCTGGTGCCGCCAGCGGATGACCCATCCATGGACTATCTTGTCCATCGTCTCGAGGGGGCGGACGACATGCCTGCGCACATCAAGAGCGCGCTGACGCTGGTCTCGATATCGATCCCCGTCGTCGGTGGCCGTCTCGGGCTCGGCACATGGCAAGGCATTTATCTTTTCGAGCATCGCAGCCTTCCGCACCGGCGAGAGGTGCTGCTTCATCTGGCCTGAAAAGGGGAGGTGCCGAAGCACCTCCGCTCAACGTGCCGGCTCGCAGACCATGCCGACGACGCGGCGCACGATCGGCAGCACGACGAGCAAGGTTGGAAAAGCGACCAGCCACGACAGGCCCCAGGCGACCATCCAGATGCCGGGCATGGATGGGTGGAGGCCGAGGCTCTTCAGCGTCGAGATCAGCGAGACGATGAAGGTCATCAGCAGCGAGAGGACAAGCGGGCTGATGATGGCGGCATAACGCGCAGGCAGCTTCCTGCGACGCGTGACATTGCTTGTCATGGGAGTTTTCCGAAAAAGGTCCGGTTCATGGCAGGGCATCCTTGGCCTCATGGGCTCAGCCCGGATGAACCGGGATTGGATGCGTTGCTTGACGTCAGACGCTTACGGAGAGGCGATTGCCTTCGCCGCTCATATAGCGGCGGCGCGCCGGTAAATCAACATTCGCTTCAAATCGCATAAGATGCATCGTAAGATATATCTTGACTCATCGAAGATGCGCTCCTAATTAAGATATATCGTAAGACATAACGTAAGGAGTTATCAATGCACAGACATCATTCATTCGGGGAGCGTGCCGAGCGTGCGTTCTGGCACATGGCCGGCCGTTTCGGCGGTGGGCGCGGCGGTCAGGGTCCCTTCGGTCACGGCCGGCGCGGTCATGGCGGACCCGGCGAAATGCTGAGAGCCGGCCGCATGTTCGGCGACGGCGACCTTAAGCTGATTGTTCTTTCCTTGCTGTCGGACGCGCCGCGCCACGGCTACGACATCATCAAGGCGCTCGAGGAACGGTCTTCGGGCATCTACAGCCCGAGCCCCGGCGTGGTGTATCCGACGCTGACTTTCCTGGAAGAGGCGGGCTATGCCGTCTCGTCCACCGAGGGTGCCAAGAAGGTGTTTTCCATCACGGAGGCCGGCGAGGCGCATCTGGAGGAAAACCGCGACATGGTCGAGCGTGCGCTCGAACACCTCGAGCGGGTCAGCGAGAAGATGGCCAAGGCGCGCGAATGGTTCGGCTGGGACGACGATCGCGAGCGGCGGCATGACCGCGACGAGCGGCGCAACCCCGAACTCAAGCTGCTGCGCCGCCGGCTGCGTGCCGCGCTCGCAGAGATACTCGAAGCGCCTGCCGACAAGCAGGCTGAAGCGGCCAGCATCCTGAAGGATGCCGCCGAGGCGCTGGAAACGCTGGTCAAGCGCTAAGCGCCAAGAGCACAAGGCAAGGGGCAGGCCGGTGGAGCCCACCGCGCTTGCCCCTTGCTGTCAGGACGGCTACTGAACGGTTGGAAATCGCGCTGGCTACCCCTGAGCCGCTGCGTTGCTGAATCGGTGGAGGTCGCCCATGTCCTTTTTTAAACGTCTGTTCGGCGGCGGTGGCGGCAGCGAACCGGAAACACCCGGCAAAGCCAAACCAGCCAAGGAAATCGAGCACAAGGGTTTCACCATCGCCGCCACGCCTTACAAGGCGGATGGGCAGTACCAGACCTGCGGTGTCATCTCCAAGGAGATCGACGGCGTGATGAAGGAGCATCGTTTCATTCGCGCCGACCGTTTTGCCGGGCTTGATGATGCCGTCGACATCACGCTGAAAAAGGGCGTTCAGCTCATCGATGAGCAGGGTGAGCGTATTTTCGGTTAAGTCGTTTGATTTCAGGCAAAAACACAACAGCCGCCGTGACGACACGGCGGCTGTTGCTTTGGTCGACTGGCTCAGGCCGCGACAGCCTGGAGAGCTGATCCGGCTACCGAGGCGGCAAGCGTGTCGACCTGTTTTGCGGCCTCGGCGAGCGCGGCATTCAGCGCGTCCTCACCCTTTGCTGCGCCTTCCACGCGAATGATTTCCACGTCGGTCATGCCGTTGAAGGCCAGCACGCTTTTCAGATAGGGGACGGCGAAGTCCATCACGGCACCGGGGCCTTCGGAATAGATGCCGCCAGAAGCCAGCACCACATAGACCTTTCTGCCTGTAACCAGACCTTGCGGGCCGTTCGCACCGTAGGAGAACGTGCGGCCGGAACGCATGATGTGGTCGATCCAGGATTTCAGCGTCGAGGAAATCGAGAAATTGATGAAGCCGGTGGCCAGTATGATGTGATCGGCTGCAAGCAGTTCATCAACGGCGGCATCGGAAACACAGACGACCTCGGTCTGGCGCGGCGTGCGTGCCTCCGCCGGCGTGAAGATACCGCTGGCATAATCCGGCTCGATATGCGGCAGCGGGTTGGCAACGAGATCGCGCCTGGTCAGCGTGGATCCGGGCAGCGCAGCCTGCAGCTTGTTGGCCAACTCGGTGGCGACCCGGGTGGAATGCGAAGCCTCGCCACGTGGGCTCGAGGTCACGAGAAGGATGTTGGACATTTCAGCTCTCCGTTGGTGATGGCGGGCGACCGCCTGATTTCGGAGAGACAGATAGCGCTCGACATCGATCTAAAAAATTGGGAAAATATCTATCGAATATATCTATAAATTGGATAAGGCATGCTGGCGAACCCGACCCTCGACCAATTGCAGGTGTTCCTGGCGGTGGCTGAAACCGGCAGCTTCTCCAGTGCAGCGCGCCATCTCAACCGCGCACAATCGGTGATCAGCTACACCATCGCCAATCTGGAGGCGCAGCTCGAACTCAAGCTCTTCACCCGCGAAGGCACACGCGAGCCTATACTCACCGTGGAAGGCAAGGCGATGCTGGCCGATGCGCGTCGCATGGTCGGCGTGCTGCAGGATATCCGCGCTCGCGCCGACGGGCTGAAACGCGGGCTGGAGGCTGAACTGACGATCGCCGTCGATGTGACAGTGCCTTCGCCGGCCCTGGTCAGGGCGCTAGCGGCTTTCGAGGCCGAATTCCCATCCGTGTCGCTGAAACTCAATGTCGGCGCGCTCGGCGTGATATGGGAGCAGCTTGCGCGGCGGCTCAGCGATCTGAGCTTCGGCGGATCGCCGCGTGATCTCGGCGACGATCTGGTGTCGGTGCGTATCGGCGAAGCTTCGATGGTGCCGGTCGCTGCGCCAGGCCACCCGCTGGCAATGTACAAAGGCAGGGTGCCGCTGTCTTTTGTGCGCGAGCATATCCAGCTCGTCGTCTCCGACGTCAGCAAGGTCACCGAGGGTAAGGAATTCAGCGTTTTTGCCTATCGCACCTGGCGCATGACGGACATGTCGACGAAAAGGGACCTGATCCTGTCCGGTCTCGGCTGGGGCGGGCTGCCGACATGGATGATCCTGGAAGACGTTCGGCTGGGGCGCTTGAAGGTGCTCGATCTCGAGCCGTATCCAGAGCGGCCTTACCCTCTGCATGCCTTCTACAGGGCAGATTCACCGCCGGGGCCGGCTGGCGCCTGGCTGATCGAACGGTTCAGCCAGGAACTGCCGAATGTCTGTTCGAAGCTGGAGCACATGACCGACGAAGCGCGCAGAAAAGAGGGTCAGGAACGATCCTTGCGTAGCAGTCCGTCGATGACGGCAGCAAGCACCACACGATAGTCGTCCGCGGAAGCACCTGCATCGACCGCGAGCGCGGCACGGTCGAATGCTGCTCCCAAAAGGGATGTCAGCGCTTCCAGCGGCAGCTTGGGCAAGTCGCCTGCACGCATCGTCGCTGCCAGTCCTTCGCGCAGGGTGCGGTTGCCATGCCGGCCATCGATGTCGTCCATCTCGGCCCGCCCGAGTACCGCCGGCCCGTCGAGCAGCAGCAGTCGCGTGCGGCCGGGCAGGCCCATGGCCGCGACATAGGCCTCGCCGCCGGCAAGCAGTGCGTCTCGCGCTGAAAGCGTGCGCGGAGCGGCCTGTTCGATCGTTTTCGCGACCGCTGCTGCCTCGGCCTCCACCACGGCTCGGAACAGCGCCTGCTTGTCGGCGAAGTGATGATAGAGCGCGCCGCGCGTGACGCCGGCAGCGGCCACGATTTCCGGCGTGCCGGTCTCCGCATAGGATTTCTCGGTGAAAAGCCGCCGCGCGGCGGCGACCAGTTCGCCGCGCGTGGCCTCGGTGCGGTCGCGGTTGGACCGGCGCGAATTCGCCTCTTGCATACATGCAGCCTGTATGTTAATTCAATCTACATGCAGACTGTATGTTTATTTCGAGAGGAAGGAAAGCATGAAAACCACCAGCTATTACCCCGTGCTGATGACCGGCGATGTCGCCGGCACCACTGCCTTCTATGTCGAGCATTTCCGCTTCAAGCCGCTGTTCGAAAGCGACTGGTATGTGCACCTGCAGTCGTCCGAGGACAAACGTGTCAATCTGGGCGTCGTGCAGGGCGACCACGAGACCATCCCGGCAGAGGGACGAGGCCGTGCGTCCGGGCTGCTCATCAACTTCGAGGTGAAGGATGTCGATGCCGTACACGAGCGGGTCGCGGCGGCTGGATTGCCGATCCTGCGTTCGCTGCGCGACGAGCCATTTGGTCAGCGCCATTTCATCACCCGCGATCCGAACGGCGTTCTGATCGACGTGATCAAGCCGATCCCACCGAGCGAGGAGTTCCTGGCACAGTTCGCGCCCGAGGCAGTCGGCAAATAGCAGGCAGGTCAACTGACAGAACCTGTCGGTAGTGAACCGGAAGACTACCCGCACGCGATGGCGCCGACGTTGCACGCAACCTATGCTGGGCCCGTTGAACCGGGCCCATTCCATGCGTGACATCAATCTTATCCGAGCTCCCTTCAATCTCGGTTTGCGTCCACTCCGGCCCGGCCATGAGCCAGGTACCTGGCGGGCGCCGCAGGCGTTGACGGAGGCTGGACTGGTCGAAGCGTTGGTGCCGGCGCGGATCATCGATCTGCAACGCCCCTCGTACAGCACCGAACCACAGCCTGACACGAAATTGCGCAATGGCCCGGCGATCCGCAGCTTCAACCTGCGATTGGCCGATCTGGTCGCCGATACGATCGGGCGAGGGGCGTTTCCGCTCGTCATCGGCGGCGACTGCACGATCCTGCTCGGCGCCCTGGCAGGCGCGCGATGCTCCGGGCCGTTGTCGCTGGTTCATGTCGACGGCCACAGCGACTTCCGTCATCCAGGCAATGACGACGACAATCTGCCGCTTGGTTCGGCCGCCGGCATGGATCTGGCGGCTGCGACGGGGCGCGGCGAAACACTGCTCACCGACTGGCCGGGCATAGCGGGACCTTTGCTCCGCGACGATCAGGTGATCCAGATCGGCGAGCGCGAGAACCGCGATGCCGACTACGCCTGGCGTGACATCGAAGCCACGGATATCACACAGGTCGATGTATTCGCCGCGCGCGAGCTTGGCGCGGCAGGCGTTCTTGCCAAAAGCGAGCCTGTGCTGGCGGGCAACGGCCGTCACTGGCTGCATTTCGACGTCGATGCGCTCGATCAGTCTGTCATGCCGGCGGTCGATTCTCCCGGCAGTCCGGGGATCGATCCGGATGAGCTCATTGCCATCCTGGCCGCACTGGTCGCCAGACCGGGTTGCGTCGGCATGGATGTGACGATCTTTGACCCGGACCTGGATCAGACCGGTGAACTGGCAGTCTGGCTGGTGAATTTCCTGCGCAGGGTGTTTGACGGCTTCTAACCCGCCCGCGCGAACATAAGATCGCTAGCAGTTGCCAGGCGCGACGTAACCCGTGGCCAGAATGTTGTCGTCACCCCAGCGCTTCAGCGCCAGAATGATCGGCTCCAACGACCGCCCACGTTCGGTCAGTGAATATTCGACCTTGGGCGGCACCTCCGCATAGACCTTGCGATCGATCAGGCCGCTCGTCTCCAGTTCGCGCAACTGATTGGTCAGCATGCGCTGGGTGACCGTCATCTTGCGGCGCAATTCGTTGAAGCGAAGTGTACCCTGCTGGATGAGGTGGTAGAGGATGACACCTTTCCACTTGCCGCCGATGAGTTCCAACGTGCCCTCCACGGGGCATGCGGGTGAATTGCGCAGATCTTGATGACGGATGCGGCCCACGGGATTACTCCACGGTATCATTTTCGACACTATATACACTAAATGTGCATTCTTGCGGAAACAGCACATAGAG
The DNA here is from genome assembly GCF_042739655.1 of Mesorhizobium sp. NPDC059025. Taxonomy (NCBI): domain Bacteria; kingdom Pseudomonadati; phylum Pseudomonadota; class Alphaproteobacteria; order Hyphomicrobiales; family Phyllobacteriaceae; genus Mesorhizobium; species Mesorhizobium sp. NPDC059025. Next base: position 180,486 of record NZ_JBHYIM010000003.1, read on the forward strand.
CACATCTGGCATGTACGCAAAACAGGAGACATGCCATGCGTGCCATTGGGTATCTGGAACCACAGCCGATTTCGGCCCCTTCATCCCTCGTCGACATGGAGCTGCCGCGCCCAAAGGCTCTTGGCCGGGACATACTGGTCGAGGTGAGGGCCGTTTCGGTCAATCCCGTCGACACCAAGGTGCGTGCCGGTGCGAAGCCGGCTGAAGGCCAGCACAGGGTGCTCGGCTGGGACGCCGCCGGCGTGGTTGTTGAAACCGGTCCCGAAGCGAGCCTGTTCAGGCCCGGCGACGAGGTCTTTTACGCGGGGGCCATCAACCGGCCCGGCTCGAACGCCGAATTCCATCTCGTGGACGAGCGGATCGCGGCGCTGAAGCCGCGCTCCCTGGATTTTGCGGCGGCAGCCGCTCTGCCGCTGACGACGATCACCGCCTATGAGGCGCTGCTCGATCGGCTGGACGTGACCCGGCCCGTCGCTGGTGCGGCCAACGCCATCGTCATAGTCGGCGCCGCAGGTGGCGTCGGCTCGATCGCCATCCAGCTTCTGCGTGCCCTGACCGATCTGACGGTCATTGCCACTGCATCGCGACCCGAAACGGTCGAATGGGTGAAGGCGCGCGGCGCGCATCATGTGATCGACCACAACAAGGCGATGGCGGAACAGGTGGCCGCACTTGGTATCGGGGCGCCAGCTTTCGTGTTTTCACTGACCCATAGCGATGCCCATGCCGGCGAGATCGCAAAACTGATCGCGCCGCAGGGCAGGGTGGCACTGATCGACGACCCCAAATCCTTCGATATCATGCTGTTCAAATCGAAGGCGCTGTCGCTGCACTGGGAAATGATGTTCGCGCGACCTGTACACCAGACAGCGGATGTCATCCGGCAGCACGAGCTTCTGACCAAGGTTGCCGGACTGGTCGATGCCGGCAAGGTCAGCTCGACCATCACCGACAACTACGGAAAAATCTCGGCGGCGAATCTGAAGCGCGCCCACGCCCAGATCGAATCCGGCACCACGCTGGGCAAGATTGTGCTTGCCGGCTGGTAACTTCAGCCGGCTCTTGCCACCGGCGTCACCGCGATGCGGCTGATGCCGGTGCGGCGCAGCACCGTGCAGACCGTCTCGCGGCCGATGCGCTCGGCATCCAGCATCCGGACCAGATCGTCGACGCCGGTCACCGGCCGCCCGTCGATGGCAGCGATGATATCGCCCTCTTTCAAACCGGCCTTTGCCGCGGGACCACCCGGCTCGATGCTCCGCAGCCGCACTGCGGTGCTGCTGGTGACCTGCGAAAGCAGGGCAGCCCGACGCGGCAGGTTGGTCGTGTCGGCGGAAATGCCGATGAAGGCGCGGCGCACACGGCCGAAGCGGATGATTTCGGAGATGACAAAGTTGGCCGTGTTGGAGGCCACAGCGAAGGCGATGCCTTGTGCGCCGGGGATCATGGCGGTGTTGATGCCGATGACTTCGCCTGCGGAAGACACCAGCGGCCCGCCGGAATTGCCGGGATTGAGCGCGGCGTCGGTCTGTACGACGTCATCGATCAGGCGACCCGTCGTGGCACGCATGGAGCGACCGAGTGCCGAGACGACACCGGTGGTGATCGTCCACTCGAATCCCAGTGGATTGCCGATGGCGATTGCGATCTGGCCGCGCCTGAGCCGTTTGGAATCGCCGAGCGGTGCGACATTGGCGAAGGAGCCGCCAGCGCGCACCAATGCGATGTCGGTGTCCGGATCGGCACCGAGCACACGTCCCTCATCGACGGTGCCGTCGGGCATGGCGACACGCACGGCACGCGCGTCGCCGACGACGTGGAAGTTGGTGACGATCAAGCCGTCCGGCGAAATGACGAAACCCGAACCGTGCCCTCCGCGTCCGCCGATCCGCTCTATCCGGCAGACGGCAGGGCCGATACGGTCGACGGCGTCGGCGACCGTGGTGGAATAGGCATCGAGCAGAATGTCGTCCCGGGGAGCTGGATCGAGAGCTGGCAGCGCCATGGCAGGCTTCCCATGTGAAAACGTGGATCGATGCCTATATGTGCGGAGCGTGAGCTTTCGCCGCGACCTGACCAGATGGCCAGCAGCCGGTCTTCCTAGCCGTCAGGCGAGTATCATTGCCGGCGCCAGCCAGCGATATCTGGGGAACCAACAATCCCGGAGGTCATCATGAGCGACTTCAATCTTGGCGCCTTCTCGGACGCCATCGCCGATATCGCGGAAGGCGCGGCACCTGTCGTCGCCAGTCTCGACGCGCACCATGGCCGCACCACCTCAGCCTTCCACTGGGGGGCTGGCTACTTCGTCGCCGCCGAGGAGGTTCTCGATGCCGACGATGAAATCGAATTGACACTCGGCTCCGGCGAGCGAGCCAAGGCGACGCTCACCGGCCGCGATCCCTCGACGGGCATCGCGTTGCTGAAGACCGAGCGAATCGATCTGCCGGTGTTGGCGCGCGCCTCAGCTGTGCGGCCAGGCAACATCGCGATCGCCACGGGCAACAGCGAAGGCGCGGCCCTTGCGGTGCTTGGAACGGTCGGTGAAGCAGGCCCAGCCTGGCGTTCGATGCGGGGCGGAACGATCGACCGTCGTATCAACCTTGCCGTCGGCGCCGGCAGCCGTTTCGAAGGCGGCCCGGTGCTGGATTCCGGAGGCGCGCTGATCGGCATGCTTCTGTTCGGGCCACGCCGCCGCGCGCTGGTCATTCCGTTCGAAACCATCGAACGCACCGTGGCAGTCTTGAGGGAAAAGGGCCATGTCGTGCGCGGTTATCTCGGGGCTGCCCTGCATCCCGCCCGTGACGGCGACACCGCCGGTGCCATGGTGATGGGATTGGACGAAAGCGGTCCCGCCAAGGCGGCCGGTTTGCATGTCGGCGACATCATCGTGGCCTGGAACGGCGAGCCGGTGGAAGGGCCGCGCGGCCTGATGCGCAGGCTGGGGTCGGACAGTGCCGGCAGTGAGGTCAAACTCGGCATCCTGCGTGGCGGCGGCCGCAGCGAAGTTCCCGTGACGATCGGCGAAAAGCCGCTGAACTGAGAGGATCAATGACAGGCAGGCGACTGACAGTGCTGATCGCGCTCGGCGATGCCGGGCGGGCCGAGCGGCTGTCGGCATCTCTGGCTGCCGGGGAGGAGTTCGCGCCTGTTCCGGCGGGCAGTGTGTCAGGCTTCGACGTCGCCATCGTCGACAATGCCACCCTCCAGCTGGACGCACCGCTGGTGCTGTTGTCGCCTCGTCCTGTTGCCGCCGTCAACGGCAGTGCGGGCCGTGTCTTCGCTGTCTTGCCACCGAACGCCGAGGATGGGCTGATCGGCGCCGCGGCGCGACTGGCAGCAGCGGGATATCACGCGGTGCGCGATGAAGAGGCCCTGGACGCCGGTTTCCCGGCCGAGGCAGGCGATCATCCCGGCGAACACGAGGTCGTGGCGCGGCCATCGCTCTCTCCGCGTGAGGCAGAGGTGCTGGCCCTGCTTGCCGAAGGCGCACCCAACAAGGTGATCGCCCGCCGACTCGACATTTCCGTACATACCGCCAAGTTCCATGTCGCGGCGATCCTGACCAAGCTCGGAGCAGCCAACCGCACCGACGCGATCGCGATCGCGATGCGACAGGGCCTGGTGCTGGTCTAAAGACCGGGCACTCCGCACCGTCATCAAGGGCTATCGCACCTTGCATCCCAGTCCTGCCCGGGCAAGGATCGGCGATTGCTGCAAGGAGGCCGATGCATGTCGCTCAAGGGAAAAACACTGTTCATTTCCGGCGGGTCGCGCGGCATCGGGCTGGCGATCGCCTTGCGCGCCGCCCGCGATGGCGCCAACGTCACCATCGCGGCCAAGACCGACACGCCGCATCCCAAGCTGCCCGGTACCATCCACACGGCGGTAGAAGAGATCGAAAAGGCTGGTGGCAAGGGGCTCCCGGTTCTGTGCGACATCCGCGAGGAAACACAGGTTGCGCAAGCCGTCGCCAGGACGGTCGAGCGTTTCGGTGGCATCGACATCTGCATCAACAATGCCAGCGCCATCCAGCTCACCGGTACACTCGAAACCGACATGAAGCGCTACGATCTGATGCATCAGATCAATACGCGCGGCACATTCCTTGTTTCCAAAATGTGCATTCCGCACCTGAAGTTGGCGTCGAACCCTCATATTTTGAATCTGGCGCCGCCACTCGACATGAAAGCCAAATGGTTCAAGGGCCACGTCGCCTACACGATGGCGAAATTCGGCATGTCGATGTGCACGCTGGGCATGAGCGCGGAGTTTTCTTCGGCGGGCATTGCGGTCAATTCGCTGTGGCCGTTGACGGCGATCGACACGGCGGCGGTCCGCAATCTTCTCGGCGGTGAGACGGTTGCGTCAATGAGCCGTTCGCCCGAGATCATGGCCGATGCGGCACATGCGATCCTGACGCGGCCGTCGCGCGAGGCGACCGGCAATTTCTACATCGACGAAGAGGTGCTGCGCGCCCAAGGGGTCAGCGATTTCTCGAAGTATGCGCCGGGCGCGAAGGGTGCACTCGCCGGCGATTTCTTCGTGCCCGACGAGGTGTTCGCCAGGACGGACACCAAGGTCACGGGCCTGTTCTGAGGCGGGTACCCGGCCGATTGCGCGGGTCAGTCCGGCGACTTGTCGCCTTTTCCATGACCCATCAGACGGTCGATGTATGCCAACATCAGCGCCGACAGCACGAAGGTGAGGTGGATGATGGTCAGCCACATCAACTGGTCGGTGGAGTAGGACGAGGAGTTCAGGAACACCTGCAGCAGATGGATTGACGAGATCGCGACGATGGTCGAGGCAACCTTGACCTTCAGCGAACCGACATCGATCGTGCCCAGCCAATGCACCTTGCCTTCATGCTCGTCGAAACGGCTGACGAAGTTCTCGTAGCCGGAGATGATGACCATGACCACGAGCGAGGCGACGAGGGCGGCATCGATGAGGCCGAGAATCTTCAGGATCGTATCCGTGTCGCCCAGCACCATGACGGTGCTCACAAACTCGTAGAGTTTCTTGGCGAACGAGAGCGCATAGATGGCAAGCGCCAGGCCAAGCCCGAGATAGAACACCACCAGAAGCCAGCGCGAGGCCAGGATGATGGATTCGATGGCGAGTTCGAGGCGTTTCATAAGATGCGTCCGTGCTTCCAGTCGGCGTCGTTCTAGAGCAATTCCAGAAAAAGTGTGTAGCGGTTTTTCGTCCGGAATTGCGCAAAAGCAAAAGTCAGAGCGTTTCCGCGTTTCCGTGAAAAACGGAAACGCTCTAGTGAGCGGCGCGGTCTTGGCAAGACACGAAATGCGCCATGCCGGATCCGTTGATGCCAAATGATCCTAACAAAAGACCCGGTCGGTGGAGTAAGCCGGCCGGGCCTCTTGACGTCCCGTTCAGGACGGGACGGGGCAGGGAACCCCGTTAATATCTGGGGCTCCCATTGTGGCGAATCAATGCCCTAGCGGGGCGTCGCGCCTATTTTGCACTTGCCACCGGTGCCACCAGCGGGGTGATACGGCGGATGGCGACGCGCCGGTTCTCGCGTTCCGGCTTCTGTGTTTTCACCTTCAGGTAGCGTTCGCCGTAGCCCTGCGTGCTCAGATTCTCCGGCGGGACGTCGAAGACGCTGCTCAGCGCGTTGGCGACGGCCTCGGCGCGGCGGTCGGACAGCGCCAGGTTGGCGACGTCCGAGCCGACGGCATCGGTGTGGCCCTCGATCAGGAAGGTCTCGGCAGGGTTCTTGGCCAGCAGCTTCTGCATGGCATCGGCCACGCCTTGCAGCTTCTCGACCTCGGTTTCGGGAATGGTTGCCGAACCGAACTCGAAATTCAGCGTGTCGAGATCGATGCGGCGGGCTATGTCGCGCACGCGTGCCGAGCGCTTGACCTCGTCGATCGAATAGAGACGCTTGACCTTCTCCACCGGCGGTCGTTCCAGGAAGACATAATAGTCTTCGGGGCTTTGGACGTACTCCGATTCCAGGATGTATTCCCGGCGCGGAATGTCGATGTAGATCGGCGGCAGCTCGTCGCCTGGGTCGCGCCACTCGCTGATGTCTTCGTAATAACGCTCGTCAACATAGCTCAGCACATATTCGCGGCCGTCCGGCGTGATGCGAGACCGCCTGATGATATCGCCATTGCGGTTGCGGATGGTGATGATCTGGTTGCCATTGTCGCGCACGATGGTCTCGCGGGTGCGGCCGCGCGGCAGGTCCTCGTAGTAGACGTCCTGCGCGTCACGGGTGATGCGGGGACGGTCGTTGCTTTCGACGATGATCTGGTTGTTGAACTGAATGATCGTGCGATCGCCGTAGTTCTTGACGATATCGGCCCCTTCAGGACGCGGACGCCGGCGTACGTCGAAATCCGGTGCGCGTTCGAGCCGCGTGCCTTTCTCCTCCGTCACCGGGGCGATTTTTTCCGGCTGGATCGTCACCTGTGCCGCCTTGTCGTCCTTGGGTGGCGGCACCTTTTCCGTCGGCTGCTGAACTGGCTGGGCGGGCTGTGTCACCGGCTGCCCGGCTGGTGTCTGGCCAGGCTGCGGCTGGACGCTGTCGCCTTTCTGGCCGCTGACCGGAGGCTGGGCATCCTTCTGGCTGTCGAAGATCGGCGCGGCGTTAGGGTTGGCCGGCGTGTCGATCTGCTGCCCCGCCGGCTTCTGTTCCCCGGCTGCCGGTAGCTGGCCGCCATCGGCCGGAGCCGGCGGTTGTCCGCCTTGCGCCGGCTGCGTCGCATCACCGGGTTTCGGCTGTTCGCCGGGCTGAGGTTCACTGGCAGGTTTGCTGGATGCGTCACCCTGACCGGCAGGCTTTTGCTCGCCAGTCGCCGGTTTTTCGCCGCCTTGCGCCGGCTGCTCAGTCGGCTTTGCCTCCGGCTCAACCGGTTTGTCGGCAGGCTTCGCCTCTTCCGGCCTATCGGACGGTTTTGCCTGGGTTGGTTCTTCCTTGGCTGCGGGCTCTTCCTTGGCTGGCTTGCTTTCAGCCGGCTTCTGTTCCGGTTCAGCCGGTTTCTGCTCGGGTTCTGCGGGTTTCGCGTCCGGCGCCTTTTCGACCGGCGCCGGCTGCTCAGCCGCAGGTTCGGCCTGCTCTTTCCTGGGCTTCTTGCGCGGCTGCTCCGGCTCCACGGCTGGAGTTTCCTGCTGGGCGGGAGCGGCTTCAGCGGGCGCGGGTTGTTCTGCCGGAGCGGGTTCAGCCTGTTCCTCGCTCTGCTTGCGCTTCTTGCGTGGCTGTTCCGGCTCGGCGGCGGGCGCTTCCTGCTGGACAGGGGCAGCTTCCGCTGGTGCCGGTTGTTCTGCCGGCGCCGGCTCGGCCTGTTCCTCGCTCTGCTTGCGTTTCTTGCGCGGCTGTTCAGGCTCGGCAGGTGGTTCTGCCGCTGGTTCCTGCTGCGCCTGTATCGGAGTTGCTTCCGGAGCAGGGGCCTGCTCGACGGCTGGCGCGGGTTCCGGTGCCGCCACGGGTTCCGGTGCGGCAACCGGTTCCGGTTGTGGTTCCGGAGCAGGGGGCTGTTCGATTGCCGGTGCAGGTTCGGGTGCTGCCACCGGTTCAGGCGCAGCAGCCGGTTCGGGCTGTGGTTCGGGAGCGGCCTGCTCCACCGGCGGCTGGCTGTTCTCGGCAGAGCCGTCACCTTCCGCCTGGGCCAGGATCAGCAGGGATGGCGTGCCCGCTGCAAGGTCGTTCTTGAGTGGCAGGGCAGCAAGCGGCGACGAGGCCATCAGCAGGCCGAGAGCGGTTCCAGTCAGGATCCGTTGTTGGCGTTTCATATCGAATCTCCTGTGCAGGGACGCTGCCGAGGCCCGTAGGCGCGGTCGGTTCGACCGGCAAGAGCCGCAGCGGTGAGAGTAGGGGTATCGAACAGGCGTTTTGATGACACTGGCCGGAGACGCTTGACGTCGCGGCTGCGGCGCGCCACATGCGCCGGATGGAAAGCGAACCCTTCTGGAAGGCCAAGACGCTGGAGGAGATGTCTCCCGCGGAGTGGGAATCGCTGTGCGACGGTTGCGGCAAGTGCTGCCTGTCGAAGCTCGAGGATGAAGATACCGGCGAAATCTACTGGACGAGCGTCGCCTGTCGCCTGTTCGACGCCGGCACCTGCCGTTGCCACGACTACACCAACCGTCTGGCCAAGGTGCCCGACTGCGTCGGCCTCACGCCGCAGAATGTCCGCACCATCAGCTGGCTGCCGTCGACCTGCGCCTATCGGCTCGTCGCTGAAGGGCATGATCTCTACTGGTGGCACCGCCTGCTCTCCGGCAGCGCGGAGACTGTGCACGAGGCAGGCATCTCGATGCGTGGCCGGGTACGCGCCAGCGAGACGGATCTCGCTGAGCCTGAAGACTATTTCGACTATGTGCTCGACGAGGAGCCCTGAAACAGGGCGAGCCGTCGAACAGGCATGCATGCGGCCACGCCGCCATTCCTTTTCCATGCCCGACTATGGTCATCAGCGAAATGAACCTCGCATGAACGAGCGGTTCCCGTTCGGTTCAGCCATGTCCCGCTAGGGTCACATTATCGCTTCGGCGAACAGGGTTCACAGCAAACAGGCTTCCACAAGGAGAAGATCATGTTGACCAAGATCAAGGCTGCCGCACTTTCGGCTTTCGTCGCTTTTGGCGCTCTCGCTGCCGTTCCTGCCACCGCGCAGGCCGACGGCATCTATCTGAACCTCGGCAGCGGCGAGCCGCGCTTCGGCGTCTACGCCGGTGACCGCGACCAGCGCGACTGGCGCCGCGATCGCTGGGACCGCGAGCGGGGCTGGGATCGCCGCGACCGTGGCTGGGACCGCGATCGTCCCGGCTGCTCGCCGGAATGGGCGCTGAACAAGGCCGAGCGCATGGGTGTCTGGCGGGCTCGCATCGTCGACGTGAACCGTCGCGTCATCAAGGTTGCCGGCCGCCAGGACGGCGAACGCACCATGGTCGTGTTCGGCCGCGAGCGCGGCTGCCCAGTGCTTTACCGCTAAGACACCGCCGGGCTGCAAAGTCCAAAGAGAAGGCCCCGGAGGAGCGATCCTCCGGGGCCTTCTCTTTTACGACCCAACAGACTGGTGCCTGATATCAGGCACCAGTCCTACCACATCATTTCAGCTCGAAGGTGACGTTGACCATGACCTTGTAGGCGTTCTCGCCGGCCTGTACGGGCACCGAAGCGCCGGCGGCATCATAGGCCTTGGCGTTCATCGGCATCGGCGGAGGCGCGTAGCTCTGGTCGGTGATTTCCAAGACTTTGCCGACGCTGACGCCGGCGGCTTCCGCAAGCGTCTTGGCCTTGGCGATTGCATCGGCCACGGCCTTCTTGCGCGCTTCGGTGACGACGGCTGCGGGATTCTCGTTGGTGAAGGAGATGCCGCCACCCTGATTGACGCCGAGCGACACGGCCTTGTCGAGGATTTCACCAGTCTTGGAGATGTCACGCACACGCACCGACAGCGTGTTGGTGACCTGGTAGGCGATCAGCTCCGCCTCCTGGTTGCCGTCGGGCTTGTTGGTGTAGTTGTAGCGCGGGTTGATCTGGATGCCGGCCGTCTGCAGGTCGCGCTCGGCAATGCCGGCTGCCTTCATAGCGGCAATCACGGCAGCCATGGCGTCATTGTTGGCGTTGAGCGCCTCACGTGCGGTCTTGGCTTCGCGCATGACGCTGAGCGACAGCAGGGCGAGATCGGGCGCGACGGTGGCTTCGCCTTCGCCGGACACGATGATGCGTAGCGGCTGTGGGGTTTCGGCTGCGCTGGCGATCGCAGGCATTGCGACGGCGGCGGCGAGGGCGAGGGGCAAAAAGGCTCTGGTCATCGAAAAACTCCGTTGTTCGCCAGTGGCGATGGCCCGATTAGGCGCCGAATATGGATTGATTTGGGCGATGTTGGCGAGTGTGCTCGTAAAGCCTTGTGTGGCGCCACGAAAAACACTATCCAGCCCGCGTGGGGCCTGTAGCTCAATGGTTAGAGCCGGCGGCTCATAACCGCTTGGTTGGGGGTTCGAGTCCCTCCGGGCCCACCATGGAACTTCATTTTAATGTTGGGGCTGCAAATGCGGCCGATGATTGTTGGTAGGGAGTACCAACAAATCTGAGAGGCTGGCGGCTTAAGCATCGCTTTAGAGACCGCTCCTGCTTCGGCGGCCGATCAGCTCAGCGCTGACCGTTGCTCCGAATAGCTTTCGGCAACCATCAGATAGTCCTCGTGCGTCGCGCGGCCGGGATTTGGCGCGAGACGCCCACCATCGGGGAAGCTTCCTGCGTGGCAAAATGTGAAGTCCCTAACAGACCGCCGCGTGGCAAGCTGCGTTCTTGTCGCTGATCGAGTGATGGAGAAGCCGAGGATTTGCCATGCGGCGAAACTGCAAGCGTGACGGAGTCCCGATCCCCGCAGAGCTTTGTGACGCTCAAGCCTGCGCCGGTCGCGTGGTTGTCCCTGCCGTCGGATGTCGTCGATTCATGGATTTGCTCGCCAAGCAAACACAAGTGATTTATACTGCTAAGCACGAGAACTGGTGGTCCTGGCAGGGGCGTTCCATGTTTGAAGTCGTTGCGTTCTGGCGGGATGCGCGGGCGAAAGCTGCGTCCCAAAAACTTGGCGTGGTCGCATTCGTACTTCTTGGCTTGCTGATGTTCGCATCGCAGATCGCGAATGCCGCGCCGAACTGGACGCTCGATCCATCCGCTTCCGTGCTCACCTACCAATCGGTCAAGAAGAACACCATCGTCGAGACCAACAAGATCAGGAACATCACCGGCACGTTGAGCTCGGCTGGTGACGCCAAGATCAGTTTTGACCTCAATTCGGTCGACACCGGCGTCGACCTCCGCAACGTTCGCATGCGCTTCCTGTTCTTCGAGACATTCAACTACCCGACGGCAGAAGTGACAGCGAAGGTAAATCCCGCCGCTTTCGCCGATCTTGCAACCAAGCGCCGGGTCAAGACCACCTTGCCGTTTCGCCTCAACCTGCATGGTGTCGACAAGGATCTGGAGGCGAGCGTTGTCGTCACCATGATCGGCGACACCCAGGTCTCTGTCGCCTCCGAGGCACCGGTCGCAGTGCGCGTCGAGGATTTTGGCCTGCTGCCGAATGTCGAAAAGCTGCAACAGGCAGCCAATGTGACCAACATCGTGCCGACCGCATCGGTTTCCTTCGATTTCGTTTTTACCGTCGACGGCAGCAAGCCGGCCACGATCCAGACCGTCGCTGCAGGCGCGGTTGGTCCCGTCACCACCGATGCCGCGAAAGCCAATTTCAGTGATGAGGAATGCTTCAACAGGTTCGCCGTGCTCTCGCGCACCGGCGCCATCTATTTTCGCCCCGCGAGTGCCAGGCTCGATGCCAAAAGCCGTCCGCTGCTGACGGAGGTCGAAGGTGTCGTCGGCAAATGCCCGACACTCAAAGTCGAGGTGTCCGGCTACACCGATTCCGACGGATCGCCGGAAGCAAACAAGCTGTTGTCGGAGCGGCGGGCCCAGGCGGTGGCGGATGCTTTGGTTGTCGACGGTGTGCCGCGCAACCAGATCAGTGCTGCCGGCTATGGCGAGGAACGGCCTGTTGCCGCCAACGATACGCCCAAGAACAAGGCTCTCAACCGGCGCATCGAATTCTCCACCAGCAAGCTCGCCAACTGAGGCCGTCGTGGGTTCCGGTGCTATCGCCTTCTATGGTGGCATGGTTCGTGTCGCCGGAGTGGTGGTGCTGTTCCTGCTCCTGGGCATGACGACGACCGCCAGCGCCGAGCGACGCGTCGCGCTGGTGCTTGGCAATTCGCAGTATCAGCATGCAGCGGCGCTTCCCAATCCGGTACGCGACGCCCAGGCCATGGCCGAGCGGCTGCAGGCCCTTGGCTTCGAGGTGATTTCCGGCTTTGACCTCACAAAACAGGAGACACAGACCACGGTTGCCCAGTTCGCCAAGCAGGTGCGTGGTGCCGACGTTGCGCTTTTCTTCTACGCCGGCCACGGCCTGCAGGTGTCGGGCAAGAATTATCTGCTTCCCATCGACGCCGCGCTCGAGGATGAGACCTCGCTCGATTTCGAGGCCGTATCGGTCGATTTCGTCCTGCGTCAGATGTCGCGCGAAACCAGCATCAGGCTGGTGTTCCTGGACGCCTGCCGGGATAATCCGCTTGCGCAGGTTCTGGCAAAGACGGCCGGTGTCAAAGGCGCAAGCAGCGGTCTTGCCGAGATTCCGATCGAGAATGGGGGCGCCGGCACGCTGGTTGCCTTCGCTGCCAGTCCAAATCAGCTGACCTATGATGGATCGGGCGATCACTCGCCTTTCACCAAGGCGCTTTTGCAACATATCGGCGAAACCAACATCTCCATCACCGAAGCGGCGAACCGGGTGACCAGCGACGTCTTCAAGGCAACCAATGGCAAGCAGCGGCCCTGGATCAATGTTTCGCTGACCACCGAGGTTGTGTTGCACAGGGTCGATCTCAATGCGCCGCTGATTGTCGGAGAGGCGCGTCCACCGCAAGAGGAGACCAATTCCGGGACGCGCAATACGGGCGTGGCAGCCGCTCAGAGTGGCGACCAGCTCGCGCTCGATGTCCTGCGTCAGAAAATCCCGAAACTGGCGACGGATGAGCCGATCTTCTTCGATCGCCCGATCAAATTCGGTGATCCTGCAATCGACGGCAAGAGCATCGCCCAATTGATCAAGAGCGAGCCGCTCTTCAGCCCGGTGGAAGGCCTCGACAAGTCGATGTGGCAGGGCAAGCACTGCGACGGCTGCCATCAGTGGAATGAGGCGCGGCTTTGCGAGCAGGCGAAGAATTTCGCCACCAACGACGTATCCGTCATGCGCCTGCAGCATCCCCTGGGCACGCGTTTCAAGGTAGCGCTGGCCAAATGGGCGCAAAGCGGCTGCCAGTGATGCTGGATCTAGGCTGACGGGGCTCGCCTCGACCAATCGGTGAGCCTGGAGGTGTCGGCCGATTGCCGCTGTGCCTCCATCTCCACGATCTGAATGCCCATTTCGAGAAAGGCCGAAAGTACGGCAAAGCGATCCACCCGTGAGACGCTCGCCAGCCCTGTCAGAATGCCAGCATTGACGGCATGGGCGGCCGGATATCCGGTTGAGGCCATGTTGAAGGCTGGATCGCGCCATGCCGCCGCAAGAACAATCCAGGCAGCCGGGGTGACGGGCGACATATCGATGACGCTGCTCAAGGCCGCGCGGTGCCGCGGGTTGTCCGGGTCGGCAACCCAGTCGTGAACAATCGCCAGCAATTTCAGATCCACGTCGGCAAGGAGTTCAGCGAGGTTACGCAGGCATTCGTGACCCCACCAGATTGCCGCCCGTTCGGGCAGGAGATAGGCACAGAAGGTGATTGCTTCTTCCGGCACGCGCCCTGCGAGCAAGGTATGGCAAAACTCGAGCGGTGGCCGATCGGTGGCAGGCGCTTTCATGTCCCTGGCGATGGCGGGACACGCGAGGAAAAGATCCCTTGCTGATCTGTACCCAAGTTCATTGGCCATGGCTGTAACACCCGAACAGGAGCAGCGTCGCACTCAAGCCCGAGGTCGAGCGCCGGTCAAGCCTCTGCTTTAGCAGGCGGTGGCTTCCGGCAGCGTGAGTTTGTTCACAGACAATTGCCGTCCGATTTGATATGGTCTGCAGCAGCAAAATCCGCCCGAAAGGAGAGACGGTTATGCGTTGGGGCAGCTTGGCCTCGGTATTGGCGGCCTTTCTTTTTTCCACGCATGTTTTCGCCGATCCGCTTCAGAAATCAGAAGACATCGTGAAATTCTTCGCCAACCAGGGCAACCTTGGTACGTCGCGCGGAATCTGTGTCGGGACCGAGGAAGAGTGCAAGGGCAAGGTCGACAAAAGCGGGAAACCGCCGCAAAGGGCCGGCCTCGATATGATGATCAATTTCGCCCTGGATTCAGCTCAGCTCGACCAGACTGCCCGCAGCGAACTTGACGAGTTCGCCAAGGCGCTGGAGGACAAACGGCTGAGCACTTTCAGCTTTGTCGTCGAAGGTCACACCGATGCGACCGGCTCTGACGGCTACAATCAGAACCTCTCACAGCGACGGGCTCAGTCCGTGGCGGCCTTCCTGACGGCGAACGGCATCGAGCCGGCCCGCCTCCAGGCGATCGGCCTGGGCAAGTCGCATCCACGGGTCGCCGATCCATACGACCCGATCAATCGCCGCGTCGAAATGCGGATCAGGACCGAGTAAAGCGGCCGGCGTCAGCCCTTGGTGCCAGTGAAAAGAGGTGAGGGAGCCTTGCCGCAGGCAGGGCTCCTCCGATCGTTCTGGGATCAATTCTTGAGTGCGCCGCCCACCGCGATGCCGGTGCCGAAGATCAGCGCCTTGGTCAGGAAGTCACCGTCGTCTCTCGGGGGTGGCCGGTCGCGCATCTCGATATCGCTGTCGCGCTTGCGCTGGACAATCTGCTGCTTCTTGCGCGGTTTCTGCTGCACCACAGGCTTGAGCGTGCGGGTCTTCTGCACTGTCTGTTTCCTGGACGGTGCCATGTCGACGCGGCTGGCCGCTTTCTTGGCACGTATCGTATCCAATATCGGGTCGGTCTGGATCGCCAGGAACGCCAATTGCTCGCGTGTCAGATAGGTGGTTTGCGGCAGTCCGTTCTTACCCTGCCAGACACCGATGGCCAGCCGTGTCTTCGGACCGAGATTGCCGTCGACGTAGCCAAGCTCGTTGCCCAGCGCCTCGATGCGCAATTGCAGGTCGATGCGGCCGTTGCGGTCGAGTCCGATTGCCTTTTCAGTCAGCTCGGTGCCGGGCGTCTGCTTCATCTCATCGGTGATACCGACCGTGGTGCGCACGGCGGAACCCGAATTGGCGGTTGCTCCGTTTGCGTCGAGCGAGGCAACCTGCTTGCTGGCGGCTTTCGGGTCCTTCAGCTGATCGATGTTGAGCTTTGCCACCGTGGCGAACCGGCCGTTCGGGAACTGCTCGAGATAGGCTTCGTAGAAGGGGACGGCATTCCTCTTCGATGCTTCATCCCACAGGCGCTGCTCGATCTCCCAAGATGACGGGCCGCTGACAGTCTGGGTCGGGTCCACTGTGGTCTTGGCTGAATCAGGGGACGTGGTGATCGGTGTGGCTACCTGTGCCGCGGGTTTGCCCAGGAAAACCTCGCGCCCCAGGGAAGCATTGTGCCATGGCCGCTGCCGACCTTGCGTGGCTTCCGTAACCTCGCCGCGGACGCGTGTCAGTGCGCTCTGAATTTCAACGCCGGGCTGAGTGAGGTGCTTGGCGAGTGCCAGGGAGTAGGGGCTGTCGACACCGTTGCCGTCGTAGGCAATGGCGCCGGGATCCGTTGCATAAGCGATCAGCACGCCGCCAGTGCCGACGCCGTCGACTTTTGCATCAACCGGAGCAAGGCCGGCTCCCAGCGAGCGGCTCTTCGGCAGTGCTGCCGCCAGCGTGCGGGCCAGCGGGTTGTCGCGGCAGGCATCGAGGATGATGATGCCGACAGCCGGATCGGCGGGCAGCGCTGCCATGAATTCATCGATCTGAACGGTGCGGGTCTTGAGATAGGCCGGTGATGTCAGCTCGGCATCGACCGGGATGAGGTAATTCTTGCCGTCGACCTGCATGCCATGGCCAGCATAAAAAATGATCGCAAGATCCGCGTTGTAGGATTCCTCGGTGAATTTGCCGATCAGACCATGCATGCCGGCATTGTCCTGGTCGACACCCTCGATGACCTCGAAGCCGGCATTGCGCAGCGTGGATGCGATGAGGCGGGCATCGTTGGCGGGATTGGGCAAGGCGACAGCATTGACGTATTTGCTGTTGCCGATGACCAGCGCGACACGCTTGGTGTCGGATTTGGCGGCCTGGACGCCGAAGGCTGTCAGAAAGACAAGAAATAATCCAGTCAAGAGGACGGCGAACGCTTTCATGGATCAGCCCTCCACCCCGTTGGGGTGCATCATTGATATTTGTGCATGCTCGAACAGGTGAGCGACAAAGTCGCTTCTGCCAAAAATGGCTCTGGGCGTATGTGACCCCGATCACATATGCGGTTCACAGGGCGCCGGATAAGCCTCTGCAAATAAACAGGCAGTATACCATCCACCGGCCTGAAAACCAATCGACCTGGCGATGGTGCGGATCCTGCGAAGCGGGCTTCGGCTAACCTGGCTCGAGCGGGTTTTCGATTGATCCGAGCAATGCCGTTATTGCCTGCTTGTACTTTTCATATTCCGGCGACGTCTGCCGAATTTGCGTTGTCGTCGTCGACTGGCTCTGTTCGACCGCCACGCGCGTCACCTTCTGTCCCATCTTGCGCTCGGCCCAGTCGATGACATAGCCGGCGGTTTTGCCGGTGAGAAATGGATTGGCCTGAATCACGGCTGATCCCAATACCGCGCTCAGCTGTGACGAGCCCGACGCCGCCAACACCTGGTGTGCACCCTCCATACCCAGGAAATGGCATAGATAGAGGCGTCCGGCGGTGATCTGGTGGCCGCGCCCGCGCAGATAGGCCTCGCCCTCGCGCGCCAGGTTGCGCACCATCTCGCGCGAGAGCGTGGCGTCGTAGCGAAGCGCGAGCAGGTCCGCGGTCGACAGGGTGTTGGCGAGATCGGGACGATAAGTGTTCATCATCCGGATCCAGGTCTTGGTGATGAACTGGCCGGCGCCGGTTGCGGACGAATTTGGATTCTTGGCACGAGCGCTACCGCCGCTTTCGACATGGACGATCCGTTCGGTGAGGGTCTCGACAGCCACGTCGGGGGAACTGCCGGAATTGCTGGTGGCGACCGCGGTGACGGTGCCCAGGGAATCGATCGCCTCTCCGTTCTGGTACAGCTCGAAATGAAGATGGGGACCCGTCGAGAGCCCGGTGGTTCCGACGTAGCCGATGACGTCGCCGGCCTTCACTTTGGTGCCAATACCATTTGCGATGGCGAATTTTTGCATGTGGGCGTAACGCGTCTCCCGCCCGTTGGCATGCGTGATCTTCACCAGATTGCCGTAGCCGCCCCCATCGCCCTGGAAGGTGATCTCGCCGTCGAAAGCTGCCACGATAGGGGTACCGACGGGAGCAGCCCAATCGGTGCCTTTGTGTATTCGAACCGTACCGAGGATCGGGTGCTTGCGGGGACCGAAAGTCGAAGTCATGACCCCGCTCACCGGGGTGACCATGCCGTTGACCATGGTCAGGGAACGAACTTCGTCGTTGCCCGTGACGCACGCATATTGGCCTTCGTTCTGCTGGAAGACGAAACAGTCGAGGCTCTTGGTTGTACCCGAGACGCCGACATAGAGGACCTTTCCCGAGTTTTCGTCCTGGCCGCGCGGCGTCTGCGAATAGATCAGCACCAGACGCTGGTCCTCGCTGGCAAAGGCATCCAGGTCCTGTCCGCGGGACAGATACATGATTGCCTCGCCGATAATGCTCGTCGGGACCTTGTTGCGTGCCGCCGTCGAATATATCGCATCGAGCAGGCGATATTGCCGCTTGGGCCCCCCCTGATCGGACGTGCCGGAATAGTTGAAGAGGTCTTGGCTTACCCATGGATCGACGCCCGACACGAAAGCGCCTGATGCATTGCGGGTCAACGTGCCGACATAGACATTCCTGGCATAGACCGAAACCTGCATGAGCGACATGGTGGTCGTCTCACGGTTCGGCCGAAACCCGCGCAAGGCGACGACAAAGCCGGGCTCCAGTCCGCCGCGGTTGAAGAGCGTCTTCAGTGCCTCGCCTGCCAGCCTCGCGTCATCGGCGGAGAAGTGTGCGTCGAGCGTTACGCTATCCAGGCTACGGTCGTTGAAGATCTTCACGAAAGTGTCTTCAGTCGCCTCGAAGCGCTGATACTCACTGGTGACTGTCGCAACGGTGGTTGTGTTGTCGATCGCGGTTTTCTTGAACGCGGGAAGGGCCGCTTCGCCCTGATCGATGGTCTCGCCCCAGCCGGCCTCGGGATCGTCCACGCTTGTCTTGGGGGGCGAGGCCGCATCTCCATCCGGCGCAGGCTGGAGATCGTTTTCCAGATCGCCTTGCTGATCGCCGGCGACCTCGCCCTGCGTGGGCGAGGCCGGCTGCAGATCGCCGCCCGTGGTCGTCGGAGATTTTGGTGCCGCCTGTCGCTGCGCCTGGAAGAATGCGAAATCCTCCTGTGTTGACGGGATCGTCGTCATGAATTTTTCGCTGGCACTCAGCATCATGTCGGAAAGGACCTCGATCTGAGGCGATGCGCCTGAACTGTCGAGCTCGGCCGGGCGCGCGATCGTGCGGCTTTTCGTTGCGGTGGCGGCATCAGGGGCAAGCGTGATCCACATCGGATCGCCAGCGAGATCGATGATCGCCGGCACATAGACGCGGGCATCGGGCGGTACGTCCTCCATGTCTTCGACGGGATGCAGTTCCTCGTCCTCGTCCCCGAAAGACCAATAATCCTTGGTGAGATAAAAGCCGGCGACGATGACGACGATCGCCAGCGTGGAGAGGCTGACGAGGATCCGGCGCCAGAGTTTGCGCCGGCGCTCGTTCCGGCGCGCCTGCTTTTTTTGTTTGAAGCTCGTGTCGATGCTGTGCGTCACGGGCCGCTTCCGGTCAGGAAATACGTCCAGCGCACCTGTTCGAGCGTGTCGACTTCGACGAAGCGCGCCGCGATATGGCCACGCTGCCAGCACTCCTCTATGCCACGTATCGAGAAGCGGCGTCGGTCGACGCACATTTCGATCGACCCGTTGAGGATCGCGTGACCGAAGACATCTGTTGCATAGAGGTAGATGTAGCGGTTGGCCAGTTCCTCGCGGATGACGTTCACGCACTGGTTGGCGCCGATGGTCCACCATCCGTCGGTCTGGTCGGCGCTGTCGACCTTCTGTCCGACAGCGAGATTGACGACGTCGAGCGTCTGGTTGCACACCGTGAATTCTGCACGAGCCGTGTCGATCGACAGGATCGACAGCAGCGTTGCCGCGAGCAGCATGGCTGCCATGTGGCCCGAGAATTCAGGCCATGTTCGAAACCAGCCACGCCGCTCGCGTGACAGTGGCCAAAACAAGCGCGGGCAGCGGAGATCCATCGGCATCCATATCTATCCGCCAAGTCGAAAATATTTGGCGGTGGCGGAGAACTGTGCACCGTCCGCCTCGATCTCCTTGAGAATCTTGGGCAAGAGCTCGGAGGCTGGCGTCGGTCTTGAGAACATCGCGGCTTGAACGTCCCGAGGTCCGGTGATCACCAGCATGATCTGCGGCACGGCCTTGCCGGCTGCCTTGTCGGTGACACCAAGACCGATGGGGATGCTGAATGCCGCCTTGTCGGTCTGCGCGACCATGCGGTCGTCGAGGTTGAAAGCAATGCCCTTGTGGTCGATCAGCATGACGTTCGAGACAAGGCCGCCACGCGTGACCAGTGAGCCCCTGATCGGAGAGCCATCCGGCACCGATGTCCTGTCGAGGACAAGTTGTGGCCGTTCGGCACTGTTGCGGTCGAAAAACCGCAGAAAGCTGGTCAACTCGCATTGCGGCGGGGCGATGAGCCGAACGCTGATCTCCGGCTCGAGATGGAACCTCGATTGGAAGTCACCGAGCATCCGCTCGAAAGGCTGCACGACCGTTCCGAAGCCTTCTATCGCTGCCGCACCATCTGTTGCCGATGTCAGCGACGCGTAGAAACAGTCGCCGCCGTCAAAGTCACGCACCCAGGAAGCGCGCTGAGCCATTTCGTCGACGTTGTTCGTCGACGGAATTTCCGGCTTGGGCAGATTGACCGCGACGTCGTTGTCTTCCTGCGATTTGGTGGCCGGTGGTTGCGGTTGCGTTGGCCAGCTCGGCACTTGCGATTGTCCGGGCTTCTGGTTTTCAGCAGCAGGAGAGGATGGCGTATTCGCCTTAGGCAGTTTCGGAAGGTTGTCGTTGGTGCCCGATATGTCGGGTTTGGTCACTGGCGGTTTCGTATCTGGTACCGGACGGGTGTCAGTTTCCGTTGCGCTTGTTTCGGGTGCCTTGGTGGCAGACGGCTCGCCGGTCGGTTGTTCCGGTTTCTGGCTTTCGGCGGTTTTCGAATCCCCTGCTGGACGTTGTGCAGGCTGGACTGGCTGCATGTCTTTTGTCTGGTTGTCGGCAACCTTACCGGTGGTAGGCGAGGGTGCAAGAGCGCCACTGAAATAGAGACCGACGGCGGCAAAAAGTGCCAATGCCATCGCACCGCCGACGATCAGCGGCAGTCGAGCGGACTTTGTCGGCGCGGTTGACGTTGAAAGGCTGGCGGCAACGGGCGCCGGTGCTGCTCCTGGCTCCAGCAAGTGTGCCGGTCGCACATGCTGGACGAAGCGCTGTTCAACAGAAGAGGGCAAAGCCTGTTGCGCATCGGGAGGGTTTGTCCGGCCGGTGTGCGGCAAGCCCGAACGCTCGCGTGCACCGAACAATGCCGGGGGCGATGTCGCATCGAGATCCTCGTCGCGCGTCGCCCTGGCGATTTCTGCCATGCTGGCCGGACGGTCACGTGGATCCGGCTGCAGCATCGCTTCGAGGAGATCGCGGAAATCGGGGTCGATGTCCGACAGGTCTGGCACGGTTCGGCGTTTTTCAATCACCTCATATTGCGAGCCGCTCATATCCAGCGGCTTTCCGCGCAACGCTGCGGCCAGCACCAGCCCAAGGCTGTAGATATCGGACTGTTCGCTGACTTCGCCGCCAAAGAGGCCCAGCTGTTCCGGCGAAACATAGTTGTATTTTCCGGCGAACTTTCCGCCGATCAGCGTCTCTCCTCCGACGGTGGCCGATCGTGCTATGCCAAAATCGATGATCTTGGCGCGATCGACCCGGCCGCCCGGCAGGATGATGTTGTCAGGTGACAGGTCGCGATGGACTGCACCGGCCTGATGCACGGCGCTGAGCCCCGAGGCGAGGCGATGGCAGAGCCGGCGCACATCTGCCGACGGCATGGCGCCGAGGCGGATGATGTCGAACAGGGACTGGCCGTCCACGAACTCCATGGCGAGGTAGGGCCGGCCGATACCGGGATCGATTGTGAAGACGTGGTAGCGCACGACGGCGTCATGCGACAGATGATTGAGGATCGACGCTTCCTTGCGGAACAGGGAAAGGATGGTCTGGTCGCGGGCGAATTCGGGCAGCACGATCTTGATCGCGACATGATCGCCGGTCTGGATGTTGTGGCCACGATAGACCTCGCCCATGCCGCCGGACGCGATCCTCTCGTCGAGTTCGTAGATGGCGCTGAGCTGTGTGCCCACACCCGCATAAGCAACATTCGTCGATAGCCGTGTCTTGTCGTCGTCGCTCATCTTGCGAGGCCTTCCGCTCCGGACCGATCCGAATTGAAGCTCCCGTTGCGCTCGCCGCCCATCTTCACGAGTACAATGGTTACATTGTCGCTTCCGCCGCGCGCCAGCACCGTCTCCAGCAAACTACGGCATGCTGCCTGTGGTGCAGCCGACCTGACAGCCGCTTCGATCTCGTCATCGCGGACATGCGCGGTCAGCCCGTCGGTGTTCAGAACAAAAACATCGCCTGGCATCAACACGCCTTGCTGGAAATCGATCCTGAGCTGATCGCTGACGCCGACTGCATGCGTAA
Organism: Mesorhizobium sp. NPDC059025; assembly: GCF_042739655.1. Lineage (NCBI taxonomy): Bacteria > Pseudomonadati > Pseudomonadota > Alphaproteobacteria > Hyphomicrobiales > Phyllobacteriaceae > Mesorhizobium > Mesorhizobium sp. NPDC059025. The sequence goes on from NZ_JBHYIM010000003.1 coordinate 202,020, forward strand.
TTACGTTGCGGCGAGGCCAGGTGAGCGCTTCCTCCGCGCTGATCACGCCACGGTCGAGCAGTTCCTGAACTTCCGAATGGTCTTTCGAGACCTGGCTGATCAGGCCGTTGCGAACCAGATAGATACGGCTGTCGCCGGCCCACAGGCAGGCGAAGCGACCGTCCATGGCAAGCAGGGCTGCAAAGGTTGAGCCGATCGTGATGCCACGCGAGCGCGATATGTTGCGGATTTCGGCGTTGGCACGGTTCAGCCGGTCTTCGAAGCGGGCGCGAAGGTCCGGCGCGGAACTTGGAATACCGATCGTCGCCAGATGATCGACGATGCTGGCCGACGCGAGTTCACCGGCTTCATGGCCACCCATTCCGTCGGCCACCACCCAGAGGCCGATCTGTGGTTCGACAAGGTAGTTGTCCTCGTTGTGATCGCGAACACAGCCTTTATGGCTCACTCCGAAGCTCTCTGCGGGAAGGGCGACAGTGTTCAAATTGCCACCAAGCGCTTCGCGAGCGTCCTCTGTGACGAATGATGGGTCGCGTACTCAGCCCATTTTGCCACAGGCGCGTACATTAGAGTATCGAAATGACGGCTGAAGCTGCTCTGCTGGAATGGAGCCATCTCAAAAAGCCTTTGGACAGCTGAAACCGGACAAGGCCGGTAGCAGGAAGGGGTTGGCCCCGGAACCTGGCTGGATGGTGTAAGCTACGTCGCGCCCACCGATGACGAAGCGCGCTTCGGTGTTGCCGCCGTTGTTCGTGATGGTTGCCCTGTCGAGCAGCCGCTTCAACGCCCATGGTCCTTCGAATTTGAGCGCGGACTCGCGCCCAGGCATTTCCGGCTGGAGGCTGAGGTTCGCGGACGCGGAAGCCGTGCCGTCTGGCCATGTCACCGTGCTTGGCACATTCCCGGCCTGACTGCTCTGGACGGTCTGACCATCGATATTGAGGGTCGCACTGTCGGCATCGCCGTTGAGCGAGAAAGGCGTGAAGGTGATGTTCACCGACGGCGTCGAACCGCCGGAGGGAAAGAAGGCGCTGCGGATTTCCGCTGCGGACTGGAAGGCTTTCAAGGTCGATTTTGCCAGGCCGCGGCTGGAACGGACATCCTGCTTCCACGTCCATTCCTGGCCGGTCATGTCGATGAGCGGGGCAAGGTTCTGGGCGAAGAAGCGGTCCATCAGGCCGCCGGGCGCAAACAGTCTGGCGAAATCCGCCATCGAGATCTCTTCCGTGCCGTCGCCCGCGAAGGGATAGTGACCATTGACCGCCTCCTCGCAGGCGCGCGTGACGGACTGATCAAGGTTCTGGTTGAGGTTGGTCACGGAAGTCTCGGCGACACTGCCTTCAAACTCGTCAGCTGCAGCGGTCACCATGCGTGCGAGCGGCTTGGGCAGGCGCGAGACATTGGCACGCAGCGTCGCGACCTGCAGCCGCAGGTTCGCATTGATGCGTTCAGTCTGCGAAGGGACATCGGCGGAGAGCTTCAGGCTTTGGAAAATATCGCGAAAGTTCTGGGTCAGTGCGTCGAGAGGTCGGCGGCCGGCAGCTCCGCTGACCAGCGTCTGGAATGCGCGGAACTGTGCCTCCACGCTGGCGCCGGCATTGAGTGCAAGTGCCGAGCTTGTACCGGCACGGCTTTGCGACTTGCCCCCGGCGACCTGCAAGCCGATGCGAGCCAGACCCTTGGCCATCGCTGCGGGGTCTTCCAGCGCAATGCCGGTCTCATCCCCGGAGGCGGTATCGCCTTTGGTCAGCGCGGTCTCTTCGGCGATTGCCGTAAACAACTGGTCCAGCGGCGAGCTTGGCGAAGTCACGGCAGAAAGAGCGATGTAGTGCGGCTTATCCTTCAGCATCGCCTTGAATTTCAGCTGGTCGAGCACACCTTTCCAGGCGGTGGCGAATTCCTTGCCGTAGCGGTCGACAAGCTGAGGGCCGAGCTCGGGCAGGTCCTGGTTGATGCCGCCCTGTTCTCCACCCCCGCCAAGTACCCATCGCTCGTCGACGAGCATCTGCGCGACGCGCGAAAGCTCTGGCAGGAAGAAGTGATTGAACCCGGCATGGGTATAAAGGCCGGGAACACGAAGATCGGCGAGGTCGCTTCCGTCCATGCGCTCGAACAGAAGCCGGGCCTCTGGACCGGCGTTGGTTGCGATGGAGAAATCCCTCAGCCTTGCTGCGTAGACCGCCGACCCGATCAGCGCCGATGCACGGTCGGCCAGGCTCATGCGCCCGAGCGAGCGCTGTGCAGCTTCTATCAAGGGCTGGTTGAGTTCGAAGACCGGATCGTACGCGTCATCGAGCTCAAGCATGGCGCGCAGATGTTTTTCGATCTGCGCTCGGCCTTCGCGGTTGTTCTCGCCAGGATAGCGGTTTTCTTCCCAGTCCTGCGTCATCCAGGAGACAATCAGATCGTCGTCGACCTTTGGCGCCTGGCCCCCCAGCATCAGGTAGATCTTGAGCGGCTGGTAGAGTGCAACCGGATCGGCCATCCTCGACTGGATCGTTCGCTCCGCCTGAACCAGAAGACGGGAGCGGAAGGTTCGCTCGAGCGCCTGCCGATAAGCTGTCGTAGAGGCCGACAACAGCCGCTCCCGCTGACTGAGCCCGAAGGTTTCCTCAATCGGCTTGCCCTGGTCACCACTTTCGAAACCGGCTGGCAAATTGCGCAACTGGTCGAGCGGCCCGATGACGTTTTCCAGGTCGACATCGGTCACGGTCGTGCTCTTGAGCAGCGAAGCCGCGCTGTCACGATATTGCGCTATCGCCTGCCTGGTGGAATCGATCAGTGATCTGTTGGTGAAGAAGCTGAGGCCCAGGACGCCAAGAGCCGCAGAAACCACCAGCGCGATCGCCGCGAGACCGCCAAATCGGACCAGCCCGGCGCGCCGTTCAGCGGCCCTGTCGAAGGAGACCCAGCCCGACTCCGGAAAGACCACATTGGTCAGCAGATCGTGCAGGAAAAAGCTCTTTCCGGTGCCCGAAAGGTGCCCCTGTGACCTGCTGCCGAAACTGCGTCCGATCGCGCCCAATACCTGATCGAAAGGAGTTCCCTCCTGAGTGCCGGACGAGAAATAGAACCCGCGCAAGCTGACATTCGCCTGTGGCCGGGAAGCATCGAACAGACTGCCAATAAAGTGGGTTATCCGGTTCCTGAGTGCCCCGAGTTGAGCGGGGAAGCCGAAAATGGCGATCCGCGCAACCGGATCGGTCTCTTCCTGCAGCCGGTCGACGACTTCCTCCGCCAGACGCTCGAGTAGCGCATCGAATTCAGCAGGTGCCTCGCCGGCCATGTTTCGGGTGCGATCGGCCGTCTGGAACGTCGCGCCCCACACCTTACGCCTGCGCCCCTCGTCGAAGTCAGCGAAGTAATTCATGAAACCCGCGACCAGATCGGCCTTGGTGAAAAGCAGATAGACCGGAAACTGGATTTTCAGCGTTTCGTACAACTCGCGCAGGCGGCCCTTTATTTCTCGGACATGCGTTTCAAGCTGCCGGTCGTCAAGGCCAATGAGGTCAGCGAGGCTGATGGCGATGATGACGCCGTTAATCGGTTGCCTGGTCCGGTATTTCTTGAGCAATCCGAGGAAGGCTAGCCAGCTCGCCTTGTCCCGTGCGGTGTCCGATTCGAATGTCGTGTAGCGACCGGCCGTGTCGATCAGGACCGCTTCGTCGGTGAACCACCAGTCGCAGGATCGCGTACCACCGACGCCGGCTACGGGTTGCACATTCGCAGAGCCTGCCAGTGGAAATTTCAGCCCGGAATTGACCAGCGCTGTGGTCTTGCCTGCGCCGGGCGGACCGATGACGATGTACCAGGGGATGTCATAGAGGAAATTGCGCTTGCCGGTCGTCCGCTGCAACGTTGCAATGGCTTCGCTCATGCTCGCTTCGAGCACCAGCGTATCGTCGTTCTGCTCGTCGTTGCGCGTGATGGCTTTTTCGAGCGCTTTTTGCGCCTTGCGCCTTGCCCAGAAATGGATGCCGTAAAACAGGGCGAGCGGGGCGATGGTCACTGCGATGATCATAGCCCTCAACCACACGGAACCGAGCGGGCGGCTATCGGCGAAGCGGACCAGCGGCCCGGCATACCAGATGGCGGCCGAGAAGCCGGCGAGCGCGAGAACGCTGAATATCCGCAGCATCCAGCGCATCAGGTCCGTTCTCCGGCGCACCCGCTCACTGAGCCTCTTCCCTCTGGATCAGCACATCGATGCGGCGGTTCCTGGCGCGGCCGTCTGCCGTCGCGTTGTCAGCGATCGGTTCGTCCTCGCCCTTGCCATCGACGCTCAGTCGTGAGGCATCCTTCAACAGGTTGCCCATCATCGACTGGACCGCTTTCGCCCGGGCGATTGAAAGGTCGAAATTCGATTTGAACGGGCTCGATTTCCTTGGCTTCACATTGTCGGTGTGGCCAACGACCTTGATCGGACCGGATTCCGCATCGAGCGTCGTGGCTATGTCTGTGGCGACCGGTTGGAACTGTGTCTTCAGCTCTGCCTGGCCGGGTCCGAACAGAAGCTGGTTGTTGATCTCGATGACGATGAAGTCGCCCTTCGTGACGATGCTCAACCCGCCGCCGGCGACCTCCTTGGCAAGTGCCGCGCGGATGCGATCGATCTGGGCAGTGGCAGGGACGGCCGGTTGTGGCGGACCTCCCTGTTTGGTTTCGACAACCGTCGTCACACTGGCGCGCTCGATCGTGACCGGAGCCGAAGGGTTGAGCGCCAGCAATTCCGCGGCGGTCGCATCACCGTCATCGGTGATCACGACACGCATGCCGAAAAACACCGCTGTCACCAGTGCGACCGCCGCCGCCGCAATCGCCCAGAGCGGGGGACTGGCTCGTGGCTTCGGCTGCGTCGCCGCCATGCTCTGCCAGCGGGGAGAAATGTCATCCGCCGCGCGCGCCTTGAAATAGCGAAGCGTGTCATAGACATCGCGCCGGACACGCTCGAGAGGCTCTCGCCCGCTCGCCAGTCCCCGATACTGGCCTTCGAATCCCAGCGAGAGGCAAACATGCATCAGTTCGAGCAGATCGAAGCGTGCTTCGGGCTTGGCGAGGATGTCGTTGAGGGCCTCGTAGAAACCGGCGCCGGTGGGGGGTGTATGGAAGAACTGCGCCACCAGGCTATGATCGCCCCAGGAGCATTCGTTTGGCCAGGGCAGGTTACCGACCAGATCGTCGGTGGTTTCGCAAAGAGCAAATTTCGCGATCCGCGCATCCTCCTCGCCGACGCCCGCCTTTGCCAGGGCGTGATCGACTGTCTCAACCGCGCTCGCGATGTGCTCCGCCAACGATGAAGCTTTCCGGTCCACCGGCATCAGCCGCAATTGGCCGAGCAGCATCAACAGCGGAGCTGCGGCAGCAACGATCGGATTTGCGCTTGCGTATTTCACGCCATCTGCAGCCGCCAGGAGAATGTCCTGTTGCAGTGCTGGCGACGGCTCGGCGATCACGCCTGGACCAGAACCTTGAAAGACCGCGGTCCCCGATGCCCATCCCGGCGGCATCTGTCTGTCCATTCCGTGGTCGAAAACCGTCGCTTCCCTGGCAGGAAGAGGAACTGGCCTAACGCCTGGCGGACCGGAATTTTCGGCAGCCGATGATGGCCGTTGCCTCAGTCGTGGCGCGCGGATGATGGTCCGGTCCGGAGGCTCAGAGGGATCATCCGGTGCGCTCATCGGAGATCCGTGGTCGAAGTGCGGTTGGTGTCGAAGGGGCCTGCTTTACATGTTCCGGTCCGGAACCTGGGTCGGATCGAAAAGCTCTTTTCGCTGAAACATGACATTGCTGCACGCCCCAAGCCACGCCGCGTTGCCCGCGAGGCAAGCTCCCATGCGCTATTTTAATCGCACAGGATGCCGATTGAAATCAGAAAGCAGCATGATCAAAGAGGCGGCCTGTTCTATGAGGCTCGTCACAGACAGCGCAATTGCGCTGCCGGGCTGCGCATGGCTAGTTTTGCTTGCCGACCTTGGCATAAGCTTCGGCGAAATAGGCAAGGAAGACATCCAGCATGCCGTTTTCGTGCTTCTCTTCCATGGTGCGCCAGGTGGCGACCAACGCGTCCCAGGCCTGGCTCTTCTTTGATGAGAAGGATGTCGGCGGCAGTCTCCTGGCGATCGCTTCAGGCGACAGATCATCGAGCAATCTGGAAAGTGCTGCCTGCATGGCGGCATAGGTCGCAATTTCGTGGGTCTTCAGATCGCGGAACGCGTCCTCGACACTATGCCTGGCATCGAGATAGCCGGCCCTGCGCCTGGCAAACATGATTTCCAGTATGTCATCGGTACCCGGCACGAATTTCAACGGGTTGTTGTCCTCGGCACTGATCATCGTGCGGTTCGGGCTTTTGGCGAGAACCTTGGCGGCGGCGCGCGCCTTGAGCAGCAGCGACAATTGCTCGATCGAGATTCTCAATACCGCGCCGATTTCGGTCGCGACTTCATGCGGATCACGCGATTGCAGCAGATCTGGCGCGATGCCTGCCGCGATGGCGATGTCCCGCAGGGTCTCGACCGTTCCCGGTGGCCTGTGAGCCGGTGTGGCCGCCTCGAACTGCTGCAATGACGACGTCGATATCGGCGCTGCCGGAGCAGAGTGACGCTCTGTCGCTTTAAGGAACGATCCTTCGATCTCCACCGGACGGCCCGTCGGCGGCGGCTCGCGTTGCGTCGTTCCGGTTTCAGGACCGGTGGCGGCGCGCTCGTCATCGACCGAAACCGTTATGACATAGCGACCGATCAGCAACCTGTCGCCGTTGATCAGCCGATGCGGCGTGGTCATGCGCTGTCTGGAGCCGTTGACGAAGGTTCCGTTGCGCGACACATCGTGGAGCCAGAACGCGCCTGCCTGGAAACAGACTTCACAGTGACGGCCCGAAATGAACTTGTCGGGGTCGGATAATGTCCAGTCGCAATTCTCCCGGCCGATCTCGAAGCTGCGATCACGGGCGGCATAACGCGTGATGGTCCCCCCTGGCAGTCGATCGAGATTGCTGATCTGTAGCGAGATGAACATCCGGAACCGCCGGCAAACCTGACATACGGACCATTGTAGCAGCTTGTCGGGGCAGCGGGAGAGGAGCGTTTCACATGGGCGGCACCGGACGTGGTTTTGCCACGCCGGCATTTAGCCTCGATCAAACATGTGCTACGTTTATGGGGGTTCCGTGCGGTGGCTCTGAAATTCCCGAACGTGACGCAGTTAACAGAACGGGGACCTCAATCCATCACACTGGCGGTCGCGTCCAGGAGGGGCACGTCCCATGCCAAACGAACGCGCCACGGTCGTGCAGACGCCGGTCGGTGCCGACCTGTTGACCTTCACTCATCTCGTCGGTCGCGATGAGATCAGCCGCTGTTTCGCGTACACCGTCGGCTTTGTCTCCAAGAGCCGCGATGTCGATCCTCTGAAGATGCTGGGTGGTACGGTCTCGGTTGAGGGGGAATCCGACCCGAAGCGCTGGTTCAGCGGTCTTGTGTCGGAGTTCAGGCTTACCCGTATTGAAGACAGGCTGGCTTTCTACGAAGCCGTGGTCAGGCCGTGGCTCTGGTTTCTCGGCAACACCACCGATTGCCGTATCTTTCAGAACATGACGGCGGTGGAGATCGTCGAGAAGATCTTCTCGAAATACGGCATAGCGAAATTCGAGAAACGGCTGCAGGGTTCTTATCCTTCGCGTGAATACTGCGTGCAGTACGACGAAAGCGATCTGGACTTCGTGCAGCGGCTGCTCGAGCACGAGGGCATTTTCTATTTCTTCGAACATGACGAGGGCAAGCATACGCTTGTGCTCTGTGACGCGATGAGCAAGCTGAAGCCTGCGCCGGGTTACGACAAGGTGCTCTACAATTTCGAGGGGCGGGCTTCGCGGCGTGATGTCGAATACATCACCGAATGGATTCCGGGCAGTATGGTGCGGCCCGGCGCCTATGCCCATACTGACTACGATTTCGAAAAGCCCGGGGCTGATCTGATGGCGAAGTCCGCGCAGCCGTTCAGCCACAAGGAGGCGGCTGGCGAAAACTATCGCCAGCCCGGCGCGCACCTCGATGTCGGGCGCGGCGATACGATTGCAGGAATTCGTCGCGAGGAACTCCAGGCCGTGCACCAGCGCACGACGGCGATGGGTACCGTTCGCGGCCTTTTCTCCGGCTGCAAGTTCAATCTGGAGAGTTTTCCGCGCAGCGACCAGAACCAGGAATATCTGGTCGTCAGTGCCGAATATCGGCTGTTTGATCCGGGCTATCGAACGCAGAACGAAGCCCACAGCGAGAACTTCACGGTCATGCTGGGGGTGGCCCCAACCAAGGTACCCTATCGGGCGCCGCGTATCACGCCCCGGCCGATCATGCGTGGGCCACAGACGGCAACCGTGGTCGGTCCCTCCGGGGAAGAAATCTTCACCGACAAATATGCTCGAGTGAAGGTGCAGTTCCACTGGGATCGGCTGGGCAAGAAGGATCAGAATTCGTCCTGCTTCGTGCGTGTGTCGCAGACCTGGGCCGGCAGTGGCTGGGGCTTCATCCAGATTCCGCGCATCGGCCAGGAGGTCATCGTCGATTTCATCGAGGGTGACCCGGATCTGCCGATCATCACCGGCCGGGTCTACAACGCCGCCGAGATGCCGCCTTACGGCCTGCCCGGCAACGCCACGCAGTCGGGGTGGAAATCGAACTCGTCGAAAGGCGGCGGCGGTTACAACGAACTCATGTTCGAGGACAAGGCCGGCTCCGAGCTGGTCAATTTCCAGGCCCAGAAGGACCACCATCTGCTGATCAAGCACGATCGCAACAAGACGGTGCAACACGACCAGTCGGATCGCATCGACCACGACGCCAGGCATTCGGTCGGCCATAACCTCGACGAGGACGTCGGCAACAACAAGACGGTCAAGATCGGCGTCGACCAGACCACCAACATCGGCAGCAACGATACCGAGACGGTGGGCGCAAACCGCTCATTGACGGTCCAGGCCAACGAGACCATCCACGTTGTCGCCAACTCGACGGAAAACATCGACGCCAATCATTCGCAGACAGTGGGTCTGGTTCAGACCGTGACGGTGGGCGCTGCACGCGTCGATACGGTGGGGGCAGCTGAAGCGAGGACGGTGGGGGCGGCGCAGGTAAACACGATCGGGGCGACACGATCGGTGAGCGTTGGCATCAGCCAGAGCCACGACATCGGCGCAGGGGACAGCTGGACCATCGGCGCCGGGCAGACCGTCAATGTCGGTGCGGACCAGAGTGTCACCATCGGCAGCGCCCAGACAGTCAACGTCGGGGCGGCTCGCAGCGCCAGCATCGGAGCTGATGATTCCACGACAGTTGGCGGCGCTCATTCGCTGGGTATTGCCAAGGGCAGCTCGATCAGCGTCGGAGAGGACAGTTCGATCAAGGTCGGGAAGAAACTGGTGATCGATGCCGGCGACGAGATTCTGATCAAATGCGGGTCGGCCAAAATCATGATGAAGAAGGATGGCTCGATCGGGATTGAGGGCAAGGACATTTCAATCAAGGGGTCTGGCACAATCAGTCTCAAGGCCTCCGGCGACATTACGATGAAGGGCTCGAAGATCAGCGAGAATTGAGGGTATGGCCATGGGCGAAACACGCGAACGTATAGACGGGGTGGTCATAGGGATTTTCCTAGGTTTCGACAGTGGTGCCCCGCTTGTTGTCTTCCCCGGCAATCCAAAGGAGACGGCGATTGCCGCTCGCAGCTTGACCGAGCTTGCTTCCGACGAGATCGGCGCCGAGGTTGCTTTGCTGTTCCAGGATGGCGATCCGGGTCGCCCTTTGGTTGTCGGGCGTATTGTCGAACCTGTGCGCAGGGTGTCCTTAGCGCAGATAACTCGCGACGGTGAACGGGTGTGCATCGTCGGCGAGGAACGCATCGAATTGCGCTGCGGAGAGGCGACGATCCTCATGGAGAAAGATGGGCGCATCATCATCCGCGGCACTTACGTGACAACCCAGGCGAGCGCCACCAACAGGATCCGCGGCGGCTCGATCGACCTGAACTGATGTCAAGACCGATGGGGCGTGCCAACCTTAACGTTACGCTGCGGCCACCGATTGTGGGCGACGTTGTCAGGCAGCACGTGGAACAGGCGGCCTTCCTGTGGGCCCAGCGTGATACGCTGATGGTGACGGACCTTCCCGACCTGAAGGCTGTCGCTGGCATCGACAAGCGGCTTGAGGCGAATCTCGACGCTCTGCGCATTGCTGGATCGGCCAGTTGGCCGTTTGTCCTCGCCGCCTATGAGGATTTTCCGCAGAAGGGCGAGCTCTTCCTGTTCACCTGGCTGGCGATCGAACAGGCAGACGAAAGGCGTATCGCCGAAGCGGTGGAACTGGGTCGGCGGTTCGAAGATGCCCGTGGTGTTGTCGGCGCGCTCACATGGCACAAACCGCAGACGATCGGTCCGCTCGTGCGCGATTGGATAGGGGGCCATGATGCTTTCCAGCGTTTCCTTGGTGTGTCCGCATGTATGGGACACAAGGTCGATCCGAAACAGATGCTGGCGCGGTTGATCCGTGATCCGGAGATGCGCGTGCGCTCAGTCGCCTTGCGTCTTGCAGGGACGCTGAAACGTACCGACCTTGTCACCGAGATCGCAATTTGCCTGGATGATGTCGACGAACCTCCACGATTATGGGCTTCCTGGGCCTTGGCGGAGCTCGGTTCGGGTGACCTGGCCATTGCCGGATTGCGCAAGGTGGCTGTCGCTGGCGGCCCCGATGCAATGACCGCGCTCCGCGCAGCGATCAAGGCGGCTCCAGACCAGGATGTCCGCGCGTGGCTGGGTGAACTGCTCAAATCACCGGAAACCGCACCGGTGGCCGTGAGAGCCTCGGGCATGCTTGGTGATCGCACGCTTCTACATTGGTTGATCCGCCAGATGCGTGTACCGGCGCTGGCCGTTGCAGCAGGAGCCGCATTCCTCGAACTTTTTCCAGAAGCTCGCGAAGACGGCCGGCTTTTTTCGGTTGAGACGTTGTTGCTGGGGGAGGCTTTCGCCGATCATTTCGACGACGATCCGCCATTTCTGCCGGTCGCCGACAATGTGAAGGACTGGGCAAAGCAAAGAAATCTGCTCGACTAGAGCGTTTCCGTTTTCCACAGGAACGCAGTACCCAAGGGGTTCTGCGTCAACGCCACCCGGCTGGATCGAGAAAACGGCGAATCCAACCCATCGTGTTTCCGGCCGTCGCAAAGCGTTCACCAGGGAAGGTGGGGTGCTCGGTCAGAAACAGCGGCGCAAGTGCATTGGCCAGGGTAGTATAAGGAACGTCACTGGCGTCCGGCCGGTTTCGATCGCAAGCTGAAGGTTTCTCACCTGCAATGAGGACGATTGCTTGCTTGCGTTGGATCGCAGTCACGCTCGGCACGTTGGCGAGGTCCGCGAGTGCGGTACGAACGCCTGGTTTCGAGGCAAAGGCATTGCCGACCACTGTAATCCAGTTGACGCCCTTTATGCTATTTCTCGTCAACGGCAGCGTGGCATTCATGTACTCGATGTCCACGCCCCAGAAACGTCGCGCCCGGCTGTAAATCGTGTCGAAGGCGTCGTCCAGGAGCAAGGGTTCGTAGACGAAAGCCAGGCCGCCATGGCCTGAATGCAAGGGTAGGTTCTCGGCTACCGCTAGCGCTGTCGAGATCAGAACATCAAGATCCGTATCCAGTGGCACCAGCAATCGAGCGAAGGTGAACAGCCCTTCGCTTCTGAGATGAATGCGCCGGCAATTAAGGCTCCAGCTTCCAGGTGGCTCCTCGATTTCCAGCCCGTCCCAAAACTGCGCTTCAAAGGCCCTGCCTTGACGTATACGCTCGCGCACCGGTTCGAAATAGGGACGCCTGATGCCTGCGGCAGCAGCAGCTCGTCCATGCATAGTCAATATCGGCTGGGCGATCGACGACCATAGTGGCAATTCGGCAATCTTGAATTCCCGCAGTCTGGCAGGCGGACAAATCCTTTCGTAGAGGTCAAGCAGAAATTCGAAATCGCGCTCGGTCGGTCCCTCAAGATAGATCGTCAGATCCAACATAATTTTCAGCGCAACTTCATCACCAACCCTGAGAGGTTGTGTAAGCGCGGTGGACAGATGGGGGACTTGCATCCTTCTATTCCGCTTCGTCCCGAGGGATGCCTTTTTTCTGATTGTCGATCATGTCGCGAAGCAGGTTTAGCTTATGGACCAGGAATGCCGTGAAATCAGGAAAGCGCCTTTCCTCGGTGGTGATGTCGAGTGCGACGAAGTCCATTTCGCCATTACTGCGGAGCGTATGCGGGTCAATGTAAAGGCATTGGTTGGAATCTTCGCCGAGGAAAACGGGGAGGGCGCCGTTTTCAAAGGGGTTCTCCTGATCGAATTCCGCGAAAATCTCCTGTAGATCGGCGAGATGTTCCTCGACCCATTCGGCCCTTTGGTCTTCAACCGAAAGCAGTTTTGCGTCGCCTGACAACTCGCCCCAGCCGTTATGAAGCTCTAGAAATCCTCGATAGCTGGGCGGAAGTGGCTTGCCGAGTTTCCTCTCCAGGATAGCAAGCTCGCTCGGCGAACATGGCTTGCCCAACGGATGTTCGTATTCCTCGTCGAAAGCCAATTGATCATAGATGCGCAGGGCATCGGCAAGTTGCTCGATCAGTTCCGGAAGCGACAATGGTTCGGTCATGGATCCAGTCCCTCGGTGGTACATGGTTGCGGCGGCATTTGCTCGCCCGAAACAAGGGCGATATTCAACCGATCAGCAGCAATCGCCTTTGACACCCGTATGTTTGCCGGCGCCGCTCGTCTTCAACTGATTGAGCTGGCCGCCGATCCATCTGTTGGGGCGGCGCGACATCCATCTTAGATTGCCGAGCCTTGTCGGGTGGCCGCAGAACTGGATTTCCTTGACGTGATCGACGCTGAAGCTCCTGTAGGGTGGTGTGCTCGAGTCTGCCTTCTGCTGCAGGGCGTCTCGGCAATAGTCGGGGGCCTTGTTCGAGATATGTTTGAACCCCTTCTTGTTGAGCGCCTGAAGTTCCGGATTTTGACTCCGGCGCATCGCCATGCCCCGTAACTGGCTGGCACGCTTGTCGCCGGCCTCTCGCAGCTGGTCGTATCCGCGAGGCCCACTTCCGCCGCCGGCGCTCTTTACGCCGCCCGGGCTCTTCATCATTTTGTTTATCTGAGAAAGTTTGGCGCAGATCTCTTCCTGCTCGCATTTGTTGAATTTGTGCCGCCCGGGGGATGGTTTTCCCGGTGCGTCCTTGCAAGGTATGGTCAATATGTTCGGCTTTGCGGGAGGAGCCGGATTCGCATTGCCCATGAGATCGACGGTGTTCTTGTTGTTGTGAAATTTCTTGTCGGTGTCACGGCAGGCGTTGCTTCCGTCCATCTTGACGTCGAAGGAATACGTGATCCAATCCGTGGCCTGCTTGAACGTGTTGGATTTGACCCCGCCGACGGTGCCGGGCTCGTCACCGGTAGACATCTTGTACTGCGAGCCCTTGATGGCGATCATCTGACCGCCCTTCGCAAAGACCGTCGTGGTTCCGTCGCCCAACGTGCTGCTCATCGCGAAATTCGGGTAGGGCATAGGCACGGGGCCGCCCGGCGTGGGTGTCTTGCAAACGTCCGGTATCGTCGCCTTTGAGAAGCCGGTGGAGCTCTTGTGGGTGAGTCCAAGGCCGTTCACGGTGATGTGGGTTGGCATCAGCGTCGTTCCCCTGGACCACCAAGCAGCGCAGCTGCCCGGGTGCCGTTTTCGGAACTGGCCCAGATCAGCGAAAGCGGGCCCTTGCTGTAGTTTCGGGCTTCAGCCTCGGCGACCATGCCGACGAACAGAGGCCCTGACGCAGCACCGAGGTCGCCCCAACAGTCAGCGGGCGTTTCGAAACCGGCGGCATTCTTGAAGCGGCCCGGATTGCGAAGCACCGCGAAGCCATATTCATTGCCGCGATAACGCTCTCCGTTCATGTCGCAGATGATCCGGTCGACCGGATCGATCGGCGCTTGTTCGAACAGCAGCTGGAAGGCTGTGCTCAGGCCTTCCCCGAGACAGATTGTCCTGGTCTTGATTTTGTTTTCCTCGAAGGCGACGGAGGTGCAAAGCACTTCCAGGAGGGGTTGGATTCCAAGCTGCCGTGCGGTTTTCAGCCTGGTCATCAGACAGAAGCCGGCTCCTTCGCCCGGACAAAACCCGTAGGTGTTCTCATCGGAATGGAGCTGTTCGCGCTCGTCCAGCCATTCCAGGGTTTCCGGCTCGAGATAGCTATCGACGCCGCCCGCTAGACAAAACCTCGCCTTGCCTTCCAGCAGCATCCGATAGCCGTGATGAATGGCCAGCATCCCGCCTGCATGCCCACCGGCGTTGGAGCCGCCTCCAGCCAACGCGATATGCTGCGACAGCCTGGCGCGAAGTTGCCTGTCAGCTTCGGCAGCGAAATCTCCGTCCTGCCCCGGCCGCGGTTCGCCGGTCGACAAGATGAGCGCAACAGGCGTCGACGGATCTGCCTTGCGCAAGGGAGCCAAGGCATCAAGTGCCGGAGAGGTCGCGATTTCAACCAGTCGATCCGGACCGTTCAACGTCGGATCGATGCCGGTGTCACGGGTGACCTTCATCCGCTCGCCAACACGATCGATCATGAAGGGGTGGTCCTGTATCGCCGATATCCCAGCCCGAACTGCCGCGGCGCTCGTCTCGGTGGAAAATCCGAGTGGCGTGCGGCCGCCGGTGCCGACGACCACTATGGGGTTCCCACCGATCATCATTCAGGTCCCTGCCAGACGCCAGTGCGGCTGATCACCGGAGAAACGCCTGTGCGCCTACGAATGCGGATCGTGGTCGTGGACAACTTCTCTTCGTCATATGGCACGGGCAGAGCTGAAAGCCAGGTGATGACGAACTGTCGGTCATCTGGCCGGAGGCGCAGCGTGTGGATCGATGCGCCTTCGTGCCTGATGTCGGGCTGGTTCTTGAAATGCGACGTGATGTCGAAGGTAACGCGGGGCAACAGAAATTGCATGAATCCGCCGGCGGTGAGCCCGCCAAGCCTGACATCTTCATAACCCACCAGCGGGGATCTGGTTTGCTGGTCCTGGGGCGCACACTGGTAGTGCAAGCGATTGAAATCACGGGGCAGCAGCGGATTGCGCGTCGTCTCCCACTCTTCCCCGTAGGTTCCGGCGTACTTGGCCCGTGGATGCCAATGCGCCGCGATGGGTCCAAAGCCCGCGGGGCGGCCACTTCGGTGGTCGCGATAAGGCGCGTCCTGATATTCGAAGTTGGGTGCCGCCTTGCCGATCAGCCGTTGCGGGCTGACCGCGAACCCGGTGCCGACGGGATTGCGTTGATCCCAATCCGGACTGGATGCCTCCATATCCGTGCCGCCATAGGTCCGGCGCCAACTGATCGGCAGTCGAATGAACGGCTCGGGATTGGTCATGCGTACCGAAACCGGACCGGGTACGAAAATTCTGTCTCCGGTCACCCTGACGGTCTTGTCCAGTTCTCCGATCTTGATCCGCGCCGTGGTCTCGACGCTTGGCCGACCCCCAGTGGTGTAGGCATGTCCTTCCACAAGCACATCCGTATGCTTCTTTTCGATTTGAAAATCGTCGTCATCCACCAGTTCATTGCCGTCGGCGGAAAACACCGGCGCCATATTGACCGGTATCTGCTTTTTCAGCGGAGCCTGCTCGCCCGCGGGATCAATCTCGAAGGACGCCTTGATCGCGACCAGCCATACTTCCTGTCCGCTCTCGTCGCGCGTCCACAGGCCCTCTGCCGCGAACGGCGTCAGGTTCGTCAATGGAAACATCTTGATCGAACTCCTCCAGCGCTGGAGCATCCCTTCGGTGGCCGGGTTCGGTGTCGTGCCGTATCTCCCGATCGCGCCTCTGCGAAGCCAAATGAAACCTCTTGGCCGAAACTTGCGGTGCGCTGAAGCGCGTCGACGTCAACTCGCATCAGCCGAGCTCCCGAGCCGCGGCGAAGATCTGCTCCAGCGTCGGTTGCGGCATTTCGGAAGCGACGTCGAAAATATCCGTTCGTGCTGTCCACATGACGAGATCGTCGATCGTCTCGCCATCCCGTTCGACCTGCGGCACGGGCAGGCTCGCCAGCACGGCATCAAGTTCGTCGGGTGTCAGCTCCCCCCTCTGTGCGGCGAAGGCGGCACTCTCGATGCTATCGAACCAGTCGTCGGAGTGGGCCATTTTCAGCGGTGCTTCGGCAAGTTGCGCGACAATGCTGAGCGGAAATCGCCTGCCGATCCTGTCGGTGCTCTGCAGCAAGATGCCGGCCGAGGCGCCGAAGGCGCCGGGTCCGGCCAGGAGCCGGAGCGCCATGCTTTCTGGCCATTCTTCACGGCCAAACAGCGGAACGATATGCTGCGCCAGCCATCGATCCCAGGCGCGCACGAAGTCTCCAGTCAGCCGCCGCGTGACGAAATCGCCGGTGGCTGGCATCTTGCCGTAGAAGCCGGGCATGTTCAGATCTGCGGCGGACATGTGAATTTCTTGAACATTTCGAGGGTGTATGGGTTCTCGACGCTGGAGGCCTTGAGTTCGAAATCGGCAAACATGCCCTTCGTGCCCAGTCGCAGGCTGTAGACGTCGGTGAGCTTGGTTCCGGTGAACTTGCCGCCGCGCAGCATTCTCAGCCACGCCCAGCTGCCGGTCTCGTTGAGCAAGACCTCCGGCGAGCCGTCGACCGGCTGGAAGGCAAGCGAGATCACGCCCGTGCCGTCCTTGCCGGGCCACGTCATTGGCTGCGGCCTGGTCGCGTTGTTGTAATAGACGAGGTTCTGGCCATCGAGGTTGAGCGTTACCCGCGCCAGGTTGGGCGACAGGTCCTTCGGCTCCAGCGTGAAATTCATCACCGGGCCGGTACCGCCGGGAAACAAGTCGTCGCGTATGTGCCGCGCCTGCTCGAACGCCGCCAGCGCTGCGGGATCGAGACCGAAGTCGGCGCGCCATTTCCATGGCTTGCTGGCGGTATCGACATAGTTGATCAGGTGGTCGTTGATGAAGGCGTCGATCATGCCGGTTGGGCCGAACAGGCGCTGGAAATCGCGTACGTTGACGTCCACCGCGCTCTCGGGGCTGAAGGGATAGCGATTGTTGAGGGCTGCCTGGCAGAAAGGCAGGATGTCGGCACGCCAGATGGCATTGAGTTCATGCGTGACCGCTTTCTGCGACAGGTTGCTGGTGTCGCCGGCAATTCCGCCGAGCCAGTCGTTGATAGGAGAGGGCAGGATCTGCGCCTGCCGGGCCACCGCTCCCGTCAGTTCGGCGAGGCCACCCTGCTTCTTGATGGCCTCCTGCGGGTCGGGATTGGCCGTCACCGTCTGCAGTACGTTGGACAGTGCCGTCAGCGCCACCACGGCGGCTTCGAGTGCCGGAGGCTGGCCGTCGACTTCGGTGATCGTGCCCTTCAGCGGTTTGAAATGATCGGCCACGAGACTGCCGGTCATGTCGACCTGGTTGGCGGAGCCCGCGCGCGGAAGGAGCTTCGCCCCTGTCTTCACGACCTTGCCGAGCTTGCCGAGTTTGCTCAACAGCTTCGAACCGGTCTTCGCGGCACCGTCGTTCTTGCCGTCGGCGGGCGCCTCGTCGGAGCGGGTGAGGTCTGTCTCCTGGACCACCGCCGTAAGCAGCCGCTTCAGTGCGGAATCGGCGCTCGACAGGTCCTTGAGATTTTCGCTGGCGATATTGAGGTCGCTCAACTGCGCAAGGCGCATATCGCGCAGGAAACTGTCCCACTGCGAGATGTAGTCGTCGTAGTAGAGTTTCAATATGTCCTCCGACAGCGCCGAGACGGAGGTCTCCGAGTTCTCAGAACAGCCACCGGCGAAGACCGCGCGATCGAGCGCTGCCTGGGCCGCCACATCTTCGACCCGGTCGAGGACCGCGTCGTGGAAGCCGGCATAGGTGTAGGGACCGGGAATACCGACACGCAGCGTCTTGTCGGAGCGGCGCGAAAACACCTTTGCGCCGTTGGGACCGGCGAAGTTGGCGGGTATCCATTCCTTGACAGCAGCCACTTCAGGGTCGGCGAGCAGTTGCCTGTATGCGCGCTCCGGCAGTGAAATCGTGCACACGGTTTTCAGCGCCTCTGCGACCAGTTCCTTGTCTGGGGCAACGTAACTGTCATCAACCGTCATGCGACGGATTGCGGCGAGCTGATGTTCTTCTGCGTCGGTGGTGGGAAAGGGTGGTGCAGGCGCAAATTCCGGCAGGCTGTTCACCCACCAGTTCTGCACGAAGTCGGGATCCATCTGCGACAGGCCCGTCATCATACGATACGTCTTGAGTGCGCCGAGCATGAAATCCGGATCACGGATCTGACGCCACATGGTTGCCTCCAGAAGTGCCACCATACGCGGCTCCAGCACATTGCGCAGCGCGTGGTCGTAAGTGTCCGTCTGCGCGCGCAGGAGCTCGGCCGATGCGGTCGGCCCGGCGAGATTGTGGATCGCGTCGGGCGGCATGGTGCGGGCGGTGGTCACCGCGTCCATCGCGGCCAGCGCTCCATCCATCGTCGGCTGCTCCACAGATGCGGGCGTCGCCGCAACTTCCGTCAGCGGTGCCTGCAGCGCTTCGAATTGACCGGCCTGGGCGGTGATTGCGTGGCGGTTGTCGAGATAGGACCAGGTGAACAAACCGCCAGCGAGCAAGGCGGCAAGCGCGCAGGCGCTGGCAGCCCCGCGCCAGATCCACGTGCGGCGACGTTGCGCAAGCGGATCGAATGTGCCCAGGCCGGCTTCCTTGAAGACGACTTCGGTCAGGAGATTTCGCAGGAAGAAGCTACGCTTGTCGGTGCGCGGCGCGAGCATTGCACGGTGCGGCGGAAGCCCGAAGGAGGAGGACAGCGCAGCGGTCAGCCGGTCGATGGGCGCGCCTTCCTGCGTCGCTGACGTCAGATAGAGGCCACGCAGCCATGCTGCTTCTTCATAGCGGCTCTCGCCGAACATTGCTTCGATCAGCACCTGAATCGGTTCGGAAAGGCTCGCGAGTTGGGCTGGGAACCGGAAGATCTCGGCGCGCGCGCCGAGTTTGTCCTCGTCCTCCAGACGCGGTACCAGCCGTCGCTCCAGTTCCGTGGCAAGCGCGGCGAGTTCTTTCTCAATGGTCCTGGCGTCGATGCGGGCATCGAGCGGAAAGGTCGTACCCCATACCTGCTCGCGTGCCGTCGTCGACAGGCCGCCGAAGAACGCCTCGAACCCCTTGATCAGATCGGCTTTGGTCAACATCAGGTAGACAGGCAGGCGCATTTCGAGCCGATCGTTCAACTCAGACAGCCGACGCCGGATCTTGCGACCGTGCGCCTTGATGGCTTCGTCGCCTTCCGACAGCGTGTCGATCGACAGCGCGACGATGACGCCGTTCAGTGCGCGTCGGCCGCGGTGCTTCTTGAGCAGATCGAGGAAGCCAAGCCATTCAGTGGCATCGACGTCCGGCTGGCTTTCCTGCTGGACGTAGCGGCCGGCGGTGTCGATCAGGACAGCGTTCTCCGAGAAGAACCAGTCGCAGTTGCGTGTGCCACCGACGCCTTGCAGGTCATCGGTAAGGTCGATCGGAAAATTGAGGCCGGACTGGCGCAGCGCCGTCGTCTTGCCGGTGGCCGGCGGACCGACGATGACATACCACGGCATCTCGCGCAGGAACTTGCGGCCACCAAGCTTGCGACGCTTCAACTCCGCCATCACCTCGCCGAATTTGGCGCCGACGGCAGCGACATTCTCCTCACCGGGGGTGAGCTGTTTCGTCTCCACCGGCGCCGCAATCTCGGCGACGAACAAGCGGTTGGCGCGGATCGCGCGGCGCTGGGCGATGATCAGCCAGATCAGCCACAGGATGATCAACCCGGCAATGATAGCGATGCGCACATTGTCGGAATCGAATGGCGCGTAGGGACCAACCTGGATGATCGGACCGAACACCCAGATGAGCAGCGAAAGCAGGCCGATGCCGATCAGTGTCCAAAGGATGCGCGAGGTCACAACGGCCCAGAGGAAGCGCAGGATGAACATCAGAGCCTCTTCTCGACCATGACTTCAACACGCCGGTTGAGTGCGCGGCCCTCGCGCGTCGAATTGTCGGCCACCGGGTCAGTCTCGGCGCGACCTTCGGAACGGACGCGCTCCTGCGGCACGCCAGCCCGCACCAGGAGGTCGGCTATGGTTCGGGCACGGGCTTCCGAAAGCCGTTGATTGGACGAGAGCGGGTTGGATTTTTGCAGCCGTACATTGTCGGTGTGGCCGATGACGGTGATGTTTCCGATCAGCTCCTGGTTGGCAAGGATCACCTTGGCGATCGACGCCACCAGCGGCTCGTAGCCTTGTGTAAGTGTCGGCCGCGAAGACTGGAACAGCTCGGGATCGGAAGACTGGATGACCAGCTTGGCCAACGACACGCTCTCCGTACCACTCAGCGCCCCCTTGAGGTTGTCTGGAGCCTCAGCCTTGAATTCCGGCAGCAGGGCGAAATCCACCGGTTCCGGCGGCTCGGATACCGCCGCTTTCGGCGCGGCGCGCGTGATATCGCCACGCGAGGGCGGCGGCAACGCGCGAACCAGTGCGGAGAGTTCAACCGCCTGGCTGCTCAGCACCATGGAAAGGCCGATATATGCAGCGGCGGCAATGACCGCCGCCGCCGCTGCCATCACCCAGATCGGAACGATGAAGCGTTGCGGCTCGTCGGAAGCGAGCACACCCTTCCAGTTCGGCGATAGCGCCGTGTCCTCTGCGTCGGGATTGCGCAGGAAACGCGCCGCCGCCACGCGAACTGCATTGAGCGAACGATCGCCGGCACGACCGGGTACGCGGTATTTGCCGCGAAAGCCGAGCGCCAGGCAATAATATTGCAGTTCGAGCATTTCGCGGTCACGGTTAGGGTGCCGTTCGAGTTCATCGAGGCGCGAGAAGAACTGCGTGCCGGCATCGACGTCGCCGCGCAACATGACCACCAGGGGCTGGCGTGGCCATGCGCTGGAACCTCCCCAGGGCGTATTGAGCGCGAGGTCGTCGAGCAGGGCCGCCACGGCCCAGGCGGCCTGGTCGGCTCGTTCCAGTGAGGAGCCTGCCGCTACCGCGGCGTCTCGTGCCCGTACCAGCTCGTCAAGCAGGCGCGTGCGCATGACTTCAGGATTTTCCGGCGCCAGCGCGCTTTCGAGTTCCGGCGCGAATTCGAGCAGAGGCGCGAAAGTGTTGATCAGTGTATTGGGGTGCGCGCGCGCCCGCTTCACCGGCGCTCCTGGCGCCAGAGGCGTCATCGGTCTCGGCGCTGCACCCGTCAGCCTGATGCGGGTGCGTTCGCGATCCTCCGACAGTCCGAAAGGATCATCCCGGCTCATGGCCTCACCTGTTCACCGAATAGCAGTCGACCTGCGGCTCGCTCGGCAGGACACCGGAAACACCTATGACGAAGCCGGGAGCGTCGAGCAGCGAGGCCCAATGCTCACTCTTCTGATCCAGCTCCAGGCAGAGCCGATCGCCGTCATAGGGGATTTCGCGCGGCTGCGAATGAAGCGGTTTCAACGGGATGCCGGGCAGGCGCGACTTCCAGAGTCCCTCGAACTGGTCGGCGGCGCCGACAGTCGCCTGATTGACGAATATCTTGCGGAGCGCGTCTTCGGAGAGCTCCGAGCCGACGCGGATGACGATGCGGCTGGCAACCAGGAGCTTCGGATTGTCGATGCGTACCTTCCAGACATTGGTCGCATGGCGCATGACCGACAGTGCGCGCGATTTCGGTTCGACGAAGCGCAGGCTGAGGATGAGAGAGCGCAACGCATCAGCCAGCGCCATATAGGCGGGGCCGGGCGCCATGTGGTCATAGGCCGGCAATTCGCTGAGCCGGCGCGAGCTCGAACCGTAGGTCGCCATTTCGCCGGCAAGACCGGCAAGCTCGAGATAGAGCTCGGCCGGATGGAAAACGTCCTGCGCCAGCATATGGGCGAGCCGCGGGCGAGCCGCATTGGCAAGGTGGAGCATCAAGAGATCCTCGACACTGCGGCCAGGGCCGCCCATCACCATCTTGCCATGCGCCTCCGCGATCTGGTCGAGACCGCTGACCACCTCCTGCAACAGTTGCCGGTACCAGGTGATGGCGCCGGTGACCAGAGTCGGCGGCAGGAAGGCCTCCTCGAGCGAGATGCCACCATCGGCGCGGATTCCCTTGATGTCTGCGATCGGCAGAGCCGTATAGCCGCCCACCGATTTGCCTGGCGCGAGCAGCAGTGCCTGCGGCCGGGCAATCTCGATCTCTTCCGGATCGGCACCGCCCTGCACGGCGTCGCGCACCGAAACGATCCGGCCATGATAGCGCGCGCCTGTCGATGCCGCATGCGCGGGGTCGAAACCGATCCCGCCAGGCGGCTCGAGCGGCAGCGCGACCAGCACTGGCCCGGCGCCTGTCTCAGCCGTCACAGCCAGGGGTTTTGGCGCATCCATCGTCTCCGGGATGGCAAAGGGCGTGCCGTCGGGAAAGATGCCGCGTGCCGATGTGATGGAGATCTGGCCGGCATCGAGCAGCGACTGGTCGAGCGTCAGCTGCTGGAAACCGAACGTATGGAGCTGGCCGGCCTGCAACGCGCCGCGTACCATCCCCTCAAAGAACCGGTCCTGCTGCTGGAAGTGCTGGGTCCTGAGAAACAGGCCCTCGGACCAAAGCACCCTGTTTGCATCGCTCATGCCGCTACTCTCCGCATCAAACCATCATTTGCCTGGCGGCCTAGGCGGAAATGCCGCCGCTGCCGAGCTTGGCGTTGACGGTGAATGTGGACCCCGGCGACACGGATTTGGTTGTGCGCCAGTTTCGTCCGCCAGGTTCACGGATCAGAGCGACGAAGCCCAGCGCGGTGGCTTCCGGCTCGACCGTGATGGTCTTTGCCGCGACCTTGCCGGGACCGACCGAGATCGTATCGGAGCCGATGAGGTCCGCCCCGAGTGCCGAGCCGGCATCGCCCTGCAGCGCGAAATAGTCGGCAGAGTTGAACTTGCCGGTACTGCGCAGCCGCATCACGAGCACGGTCACCGGCCGGTCCCCGCCACCTGGTCCCGGGTTCATGCCGGCGCCGCCACTGACATTGACGGAAACAGTCGATGGCTTGGGAGGGCCACTCTGGCATGCCGCAAGCAATCCCGTTGCGCCGAGAGCAATCACGAATTCGCGTCGATCGATCATGTCCTACTCCTCCTCATATGCATCCCTGAAGTCCGCGCCGATCTCGCCCAGGAAGGTCGACTCCGCGCTTTGGGCGATATCGCGATGGCGTCTCTGGTAGAGTTCCCACAGTTTGGCGTTACGTCCGCCGGACAGCAGGTTGGCGATCGTCGAGTTGGCCTTCAGCTCTGTTTCGATCGCGGCAGGGTCGAAGCGATCGATCATGTGCCGCAAGGCGGCCTGCACGCCACGCCAGGCGCGCACGTGATGCTGCGCCAGATCCTTCACCGCGTCGCTGATCGCTGCCTCGCCTGAGAGAAAACCGGGACTGCGCTCCGAGATGATGGTGACGATGACGTCCTCGACTGTCGGCAGGAATTTGAGCGGGTTGACCTCGGAAGCGCCCACCATCGTCTGTGCGACGCGTGCACTTCCCTTTTCCTCGCTGCGCTTGCGCAGAAGCTGCATCAGGCCATCCAGCATCAGTCGGTATTCACGCCCGAATTTTTCCATTTCGGCACTCGGATCGCGTTCGGGGAAGTCGGCTTCCTCAACGCCCATGCCGCGCAGGAATGCAGCGCGAAGGGGCATGTCTTCGGGGCCAGGCTGCGCGAAACGTGGCGCGCGGCGTGATGCGGCAGGAGGCTCCTCCGGCTGCATCGGCAGATCCCATGGATGGATCGCCTTCTGCTTTTCGGGCAGGCTGGGACCGGACTGTTCGATGGGAGCAGGTTTCGGGGCTGGCCCGAAGCCGAAGTCGCCATCGAAGCTGACCGGTTTCGGCGCAGGGTTGACTCCATCGTCGCGCGACGGTTTTTCCGCAGGCTCAAATGGATCTGGCTGGTCTCGCGCCACGGCATCGTTCGACGCAGGCGTTGCCACTGGGTCGAGGCTGAAGGGGTCGTCGAAGGCAGGCGAACTGCTGCCGATCGAAGCGCGTTCATAGGCACCTGGTGCCGGCTGCTCGAATGGATCCGGTAAGTCTGCCGGTCGCGGCCGACGTGGCTCTTCCTCGACCTTGGCCGAGAAGAAGTCGTCACCACCGATGCCTGCCGGTGCTCGCGATTGCAGTGGCGACCATACCGGCGCAGCTTGGTTCGCCTGCGGCAGTTCCACCGATGTCTGGTTCGGGTTCGGCTGGACCTCGACGTGCAGAACGTAGTCGCCCAGTCTCAGGCGCATGCCGCTTTCCAGGCGGGTGGACCTGCCTGTGCCCAATGGGCTGTCGGAACCGTCGATGAACAGGCCGCTGCTCGACGTGTCGGTGATGAAGTATCCATCGCGGCCGCCGCTGATCTTGCAATGAGCGCGCGACACGAACATGTCCGGATCGTCTATCTGCCAGCCGGCATCGGCGCTGCGGCCAATCACCAGCTCGCCTTCATCCAGCCGGGTCTGCCTCACCACCTGGGGGCGGGGACCCTGTTCAAGCGTCAGCAGCAGGCTCATGCCGCCACCTCCGCCATTTCCGGTCGCCAGCCAACGATCGCGCGCAGTCTGAGGTCGTCGGCATCTGCCTTTTCAGCCGGACGGGTGAGCCAGGTGGTTCGGCCGAGCTGGACCGTGCCGACGCGCGGCGGCGGTACCGCTTCGCGTGCGAGCACGATACGCAGGTCGACGTCGAGCGCCTCGCCGATCATCTCGCGAACTGCCTTCTTGAACAGGGCAAGCCGACGCTGGCCGGGCAGGAACGCCTTGAAGTCCTCTATACCGAGCGGGCCGACGCGCAGTTCGATCCGGCTCTGGCGGCTGAAGACACGGGGGCCGATCGTTGCCTCGCGCCCGAGTGCTGCGTAGGCGTTGCCGAGACGCGTTTGCAGCGTCGTCGGCATACTGATCCATGCGGCGACGAATTCCTTGATCTGGACCGGCACGTCGAAAGCCGAGGCGAGGAACAGTGTCAGGCGTTCCGAGCCGTCGACCTGGCTGGCGAGTGATCCGGCCTGGCGCAGACGTATCGTGTCGAGTTCGGGGTCCTGTGTTCCGGGAAGGCCTATCCCCGCCATCGCTTCAAGCATGGCGCGAACACGTCCACCAACCGCACGTTCGACCTGCACCGCCGGGTTTGCATCAGCCCAGGCGCGGTAATAAAGCGCCATCATGCGGTGTTGGAGGATGTTGACGAAATCGACGAAGGTCGTGTCGCTGGTCTGCTCTGCATTGACGCCGCTGAACCAGCGCTGTGACAACCGGTCAAGCACCCAGCGCGTCAGGTGCAGCGGCATCGGTCCTTCCGGCCCGAGCAGGCCGAGACTGGCGACAGTTATTCGCGCCGGTGCCTTGTCGTCGGCTTCCTGGAACTTGACCACGTCTCTCGCCGAGAAGCTCAGGCGTATGTGCTGGCCGAGTCTGGCCGGCTCGCGGTCCGCCTGGCCCGAATAGCCGAACAGTCCGCGACGCCGTTCGAGGCGGCGCAGCAGTTCAAAGAAATCGAAGCCCTCCGACAAAGACTCCGTTTCGGGCAGGGCGGACGCCCCTAGATCAGGTAGCGATTGCCGGGCGTCATCGGCCATGGCACATCCTCCTGTTTCTGCAGCAGCCGAGTACGCGTGCGCACAAAGCCGTTTATGCCGGCATGGCGAGCGAACAGCCGTGAAAGCAAAGCCGAAAGCAGCAGCGTGCTTTGGCCCGCGAGCACCGATTGGTCGACATGCAGCGTAACCTCCGTGCCGCGTCCGAAACACATGGGTCCATCGATCCGAAGCCGCTCGATTACCGGGCGTGAATCGATGCGCACGATAGAGTGCACGTTGCGGGCGAGGCTCGGATCCCCACGATCGGCGTAGAGGTCGAGAAGCGCATGCAGTGGATCGACGCCGCGTCCTTCCTTGGCAAGGCTCAGGAAGTTGAGCGACAGTTGGGCAACCAGTCGCCAGGCAAGATTATCGGCTCGGGATTCACCTTCGGCACTTTCCGGGAGTGACGCCGGGATGGCTGGCTGCGGCGGGCGTAGCGCGCCGAGCAACCGCACAGCTTCAACCGGATCGGCTGTCTCCAAGGTCAGTTTTGGTGTGTCGTCCAGTATCGGCAGGTCGCGGTTGGTACACAGCGCCGTGACATCGAGGCGCTTGATTGGCCGGTTGGCGGGACTGCCGAGCGGGCGCGAGATGGCGAGGAAGACATCGTCGCCTGTGTAGGAGGTGCGGGTGAGGCCGTCGCGCCGCTCGTCCTCCGTTGCTCGGCGCGGGCGCCGTTCCGTCGAATAAACCCAGCCGCTGCCGCGGTTCTGTCCCAGGCTGAACAGTTCCGGAATCTCGGCCTCGTTGCCTTCGGCCTCGGCATCCTCCACGCGGGTGACCCGGAAAATCTCGAAATCCCGTGCCCGGGTCCGATCGGCATGCAGTACCTGACGCGTCCTGCGGGGATCGATCTCGATGACGTTGCATTCGCGTTCGAAGAGATTGATGACCGGGGTGACGAAGAGCTCGAGGTCGGCCGCCGTCACATCGGCGAGCTCGGGCACCTGGCGTCGGAACTGGAAGATGATCTCCATTCCCGCCTCGCACTTGCGGACCACTGGCTGCAGGCCGGCGACCCGCACATAGTGGAAACGCTCGGGGATCATGAAATACTCGCGCAGGAGCCGGTATCCTTCGAAGGTCGGGCGGGTGCGCGGCATCAGCGCTTCGTCGTCGCGGATGCCTATCATTTCGGGTTCGGGTAGAGCCGTTACCGGATTGGTCTTGCCTTCCGGCCGCGCGCCCACTGCCGAGCATGCGCCGAAGATAGCGTCGAAGAGCAGCGGCGCCTTGGTGCGGCCGGCGAAATAGAGATCGAGATGATCGAGGGACAGCTCGCTGAGTTTTCCCTTCCCGTTTCTGGCAAGGGTGATGCGGAATGCGGCTTCACCGCGCGCGCTGCCGGTTGGCGTGATGCCAGCGGCGGCCAGCGCACTGCGGTCCTGGAAATAGCTGACCGAAGTGATCGCGATGGGCCACAAACTGACCTCTTGCGCCGTGGTGAAAGTACAGCGGGTCGAAAGCCCCGGGTGAAGGCCGGAGACCAGTCGCGTGCCGCGGGGGACTGCGTAGCCGGTGATCATCGATTGCACCTGTTGGCCAGGCTTGAGCACGGCCATCGCGGTTGCCGGTGCCGGCGTCACCAGATCCGGATAGAGCACATCGAGCACCGCACGCGAGAAACGCGAACGCTCGGCATCCACCTTCAGCCTCGTGCGGGCTGCTAGGAAGGCCACACCGTCAAGAAGCCGCTCCACATAGGGATCGGGGCAGGGAACGGTGTCGAGGGAAAGATTGCGGGCGACCGCCGGATGCATGTCGGCGAATTCCGCAGCCAGTGCCCGGATATGGGTCAGTTCCTCTTCGTAATATTCCACGAAGACCCGATCCATCTCAGGTCTCCCGGAATTCGGTTCGAGCCAGGCCGTTGTCGAGATTGATGGTGGTGCGCAGCCGCATGCGTTCCGGCGTCGGTGTCATGATCAGCACGGCATCGATCTCGATCTTCAGCCCGAGGCTCTTGTCGCCGAGGGTGACGTTGACGGTGGTCTCGCTTTCCTTGAGGCGTGGCTCGAAGCTGGCCAGCACCTGGCGGATTTCGCGAGCCAGCACATCGCGGTCGAAATCCCGCGAAGAACGGCCGGAGAAGGACGGAACGCCGTAATTTACGACACTGCGACGAACTTCCGGAAAGTCGGCAAGCGACGGCAGCTCATCCAGGGACTGTTCCTGTTCCACGTCGGAGAGCATCGGCTGGGATTCGAACCGCTCGGTGTTGAACAAGGCTTCGATGTCGCGCCGAACGGCTTCTCTGAGCACACGTGCCGAAACCACGATGCCGCGGCTTTCGATTTCCGCGCGATGTTCAGCCTGGAAGACCAGCCGGTGCAGGCGCTGCTTTTGTTCGGACGTCAGTTCCGCATCGGTATCGATGGCGCGCGTGTTGCCGGCAAGAAGACCCTCGACGCGATCTGCGCCCAGTTCTTCCTCCAGCAAACGACGCAGCCCGTCGATTTCCGACGTCAGGCCGGGCAAGTCGTTGATGAGGCGGTCCCATAGGGAGGGTTGCACCGCCTCGCGCTTTGCCCGGGAACTGCCGGCAGGCCGCACCTTTGCGCCGGGCTGCCTGGCATCACTTGCCGACATAGACGTCCATTTCAATCTCGTCGTCCTTGTCGTAGACGAACTTGATCTTCTTGTAGGCAAAGCTGACTTCTTCCTCGATCAAGTCCGCTTCGTCGTCGGCCTGCCGCATGTCGTATTCCATGATCGAGGCGTCCGTGAGCGTCACGACAAGATAGTCGCTGGTCTCGCCGTCGATCGTGCGGCGGGCCGAAAACACCACCTCGTCAAGCGCCTTGTTCTCGAACAGCGCCTTCTTCAGGTAGGGCGATGCCTTGTCGTAGTGCTTGGTGAACTTGATCATGCCGAGCGCGACACGGCCGCGGCGTGAGAGTGAGTTTGGGTCATAGGGTGCGATCATTTTGTAGTCGACGCCATGCACTTCGATCTCGTCTTCGTGGCCGTCGCGCTGGCTCGGGCCCTTGATATCCGGAACCTTCAGAAAGCCGTCGATCTTCATCGAAGGCGCATCGGTTCTTGCTGTAGTTGGCATTGTCTTTCTCCACCGCTTTGAAACGAAACAAGATGATTTCGCTGCTATTTCAGCCCTTCACGGAGGGCAGTTCCGACACGAGCCGGAGCGAGGCATTGATGCCTTCCAGCTGATAGTGCGGACGTAGATAGAAACGAGCATTGTAGTAACCGGGCCGGCCTTCGACGCTGTCGACCTGAACCTCGGCTGCGGCAAGCGGGCGCTTGGCGCGCGCCTTGTCGTCGGCAAAGGCTGGATTGGCCAGCACGTACCGGTTGATCCACTCGGTCAACCAGATCTGCATGTCGGAGCGTTCCTTGAACGAGCCGATCTTGTCGCGTGCGATTGCCTTGAGGTAATGCGCGAAGCGCGACACGGGGAACAGATATGGCAGGTTGGCGGAGAGCCGCTCATTGGCCTGTGCGTCGGGATCCACAAGGCGACCGGCGCGAGTCTCGTCATCCTGCAGTGAATGGGCGCCGATGAAGGCAGCGAGATCGGTGTTCTTGCGGTGCAGGATCGGCATCAGGCCGAGCTTGGCCAGTTCAGCCTCACGTCGGTCGTCGATCGCCACTTCTGTCGGGCACTTCATCGCAATCGAC
Source organism: Mesorhizobium sp. NPDC059025 (assembly GCF_042739655.1). Lineage (NCBI taxonomy): Bacteria > Pseudomonadati > Pseudomonadota > Alphaproteobacteria > Hyphomicrobiales > Phyllobacteriaceae > Mesorhizobium > Mesorhizobium sp. NPDC059025. The sequence goes on from NZ_JBHYIM010000003.1 coordinate 231,337, forward strand.
CCGTCGTCGGTCGGGAAAGCGTGCACCGGCAGGTTCAGCACCGTGCCGCCATTCTCGACCCCGCGGATCTGCGTACCCCAGCCATAGAGTTTGTGACTGCGGTTGATGTTCACGCCCATCGGGAAGGCGGCATTCATCCAGACGTATTTGTTGTGGTCGCCCTCTACCTCTTCCTCGAAGGTGAAGCCCTTCACCGGAACGGTCTCGGTGCCGTAAGGCAGTCGCGCCAGCACTCGGGGCATTGTGAGGCCGATGTAGCGGGCGTCCTCGCTCTCGCGCAGCGATTGCCATGAGGCATAGGCCGGGTTCGACACGATCATCTGCAGGTCCTGCGGGTTCGGCAGTTCCTGCCAGCTGTCCATACGGAACAGGCGTGGCGAGGCGGCGGCGATGAAAGGCGTGTGCGCGGAAGCGCAGATGCCGGAAACATTGCGCAGCAGGCCGACATCGCGCGGATGGTTCGAGAATTCGTAGGCGCCGATGATGCAGCCGACCGGCTCGCCGCCGAGCATGGAATACTCGTCCGTGTAGACTTTCTTGAAGATCGGGCTCTGGTCCCACATCTGGCCTTCATAATCCTCGAGCGTGTCGGCCAGTTGCTCCTTTGAGATGTTCATCACCCGGATCTTCAGTTTGGTATCCGTCTCGGTGTTGTTGACGAGATACCAGAGGCCGCGCCATGTGCCTTCCATCTCCCGCACTTCCGGTGCGTGCAGGATTTCGTTGACCTGTGTCGTCAGCATCTTGTCGATGCCTGCTATCAAGGACTTGATCGACTTGATCGCATTGGATGAGATCGTGGTGGTCTCGGAACGTGACTGGGCGGCGAGCGCCAGGTTGCGCACAAGCTGCTGCAGCTTTTCGCTATCGTCTTTCTTGACTTTGAAATCCTTCTCCAGGAGTCCGCTGAATTCACCGAGGTCTATCGCTTCTGCCTCGGCCGTGGCGGCTGCGGTCTTTTGCTGTTCAGCCATGACTTACTCCCCCGCCTTGTCGTCGTCGGACATCGCCTGATTGGCGATCCTGCCCAGCAACGGCTCATTGTTCAGAAGTTGTGCAATGCGCTTTTCGGCGTCGACGCGGCCGTCCATGAAGCCGAGCAATTCCTCGAGCTGGCGGCGCATCTTGAGGATCTCGGCCAGTTGAGGCACCTGCTCGGCCACCTTGTCGGGCGCGAAATCGCCCATCTTCGAAAAGGTAAGATCGACGGCCAGCTCCTCGTCTCGCTCAGCACCCTCGGCTTGCGGCAACGTGTTCTTCACGCGCGCCTTCACGCGAGGCCCCATGGCTTCCATGAATTTTGGGAAGCGATTGGCGTCGGTTTCGACGAAATTGCGGTCCAGAACCGACTTCGACGCTTCCTTGGTCTGGGAGGCACCGGAAAGGTCTGCCATCACGGCCATGACGAACGGCAGTTCGATGGTCGTCGGGCTGCCGTAGGTCTCAACATCGTAGGCAATCTGCACGCGCGGGGCGCGGTTTCTTTCGATGACCTTAGCTTTGCTCTCTGCTGGCATGCCTTTTACCTTTCATCCTTCTGGGCCGGTTTCTTGGGATCGGGAACGCCGGCAAGCAGCCGGAATTCCTTCAGCCCGGACGGGGCGAGATCTTCCATCAGCTCCACAAAATCCATGTGCACCATCCGGCGCACACGGCGGGCAAGATGCGGTATCGGGCTCGACGGCTCCGTGCGGTCGTAGAAAGCCACGACGAGGTCGAGGCATTTGACAACATCGTCGCGGGAGGCGATCCGGTCGGGCAGCCCGACACTTGGCTCCACAAGGCTTGCCACGCTTGCCATCGTTTCGGCTCCATGACCGTTTCGGGCGGGCGACGCCGGTTCTTCCGGCGGCGGGGTTGGCTTTGCGGCTCCATTCGCCACCGGGCCGGCCGCCGAATTACGTTCCAGCGTCGTCAGCAAACGCTGCAGGAAACGCTTCAATTCCGGGATCACCGGGCCATTGCCTTCAATGCGCTTGTTGAGGGCTACGTCGACCTCGTCGAGGGCCGTGATAGCTGCGCGAGTATCGGCGAGCAGAGAGGTCATCACATCATCGGCCTGGTCCGCCTGTGCCGCGCAGCCGCTCCGGACGCGGTTTAAGAGCTGGTTGTGAGCACTGACCAACGCCGCCTTCTCGGCTGCATTCAACCCGGAAGCGGATTCCTGCAGCATGATGCGCTCATCGAGTGCGCTTTTTTCCAGATCGCGTCCGCTGATCGGCCCGACCTGACGCGGCGAGAAGAAGATCGTCTCCCTCAGATTCGCCAACAGGCCTTCCTGGCCATTCTGGAGGTCAAGCAGAGCATTGATGCGGCGCAGAGCGGCGTCGCGCGGCGCTGCGTTGGCCCGCAACGTCGGATGCATCGTGTCCCAATGCTGATCGAAGGTCTTGGAGATGAGGGTCAGACCCTGTGCAAGCCCTGCCAGCCCTTCTTCGTTGGCGAGGGCGCGCGCGACTATGACCAGAAGGCGCAGATCCCGACCACGACAGCGAAGCTCGTCCGCCTTCTCGAGGACTGCAGCCCAATCCACCGGCGTGGACTGCGAGGTGGGCTTGCCGGTGCCGTCATGGACAAGTTTGAGCTGCGGTTCGGTAAGACGCTCGAGCTCGTGAAAGGTCTGCTCGTTGCGCAAATCCTCCCCCGACGGATTCTCACCGTTCAGAGGATTCAGCCAGAGTGCGATATCAATCACACCTACCCCCAGCCAGCGGCCCTGAGACCCCTGTGTGACGTAACGTTATCACACGGCCTCACTCTACCACAATTGAGCGACATCTCAAAAGCCAACGGAAGCCGAATGCGACCGTTTCCTGGACGAACCCATCGCGCAATTGCCTGTCGCGGTATGTGAAATGGCTCGCATAGGCCGGACCGAAATTCGGTGTTTGTTATGAGGCCTTTGCAGCCGGGAGGTGTCGCCCCGGGGCGCATTCAAAACGCCAAAACCGTCACATGCTTTGTCAAGCCGCCGCCGATATGGCAGGGTATGTTTGGCAGACTTCGGGAGCAGGTTCAGATGGAACAGCGCCGGTCTTCACAGAGCTTCAAGCGCAAGGAGCTCGTCGCCAAGCTAAACTCTCTCTGTCAGCGGGCGTTCAAGGCGGCCGCAGATGCCACCAAGCTGCGTGGCAATCCTTATGTCGAGCTTGTCCATTTCATTGAGCAACTGGTGCTTTCCGAGCGCTCGGATGTCCAGATGATTGTCGCCGACGCCGGGGTGGACCCGGGCCGCCTGACCGCCGACATGACCCGTGCCGTCGACAAGCTGCCTTATGGTGCGACTTCCATCGAGGAATTCTCCGACCATATCTTTCACGCGATCCAGGAGGGCTGGAACCTCGCGACGCTGGAGTTCGGCGTGGAAGAAGTGCGCAGCGCTCACATCCTGCTTGCCTGCTTGAAGACGCCGGTGCTCGAAGGCTTGTTGTCGAAGATCAGCGCGGAGTTCGACAAGATCGATGCGGAGGGGATCATTTCCCGCTTTGCAGAGGTCACGGAAGGCTCGCTTGAGGCCGGCTCACCTGCCATTGCTGCTGTTGCCGAGACACCGGTGAAACGCGGTGCGGGTGCGGATTCTGCGCTCGCAAAATACGCGACCGATCTCACCCAGCGTGCCCGTGACAGCAAGATCGATCCGGTCGTGGGCCGTGATCCGGAGATCCGCCAGATCGTCGACATCCTGATGCGGCGCCGGCAGAACAATCCGATCCTGACCGGCGAGGCTGGCGTCGGCAAAACAGCGGTGGTCGAGGGTTTCGCCCTGCGCATTGCCCAGGGCGACGTGCCACCGTCACTGCAGAATGTCAGCGTCCGCATGCTCGATATCGGGCTGATGCAGGCCGGTGCCAGCGTCAAGGGGGAATTCGAAAAGCGTCTGAAGGCGGTGATCGACGAGGTCCAGGCTTCAGAAACGCCGGTCATCCTGTTCATCGACGAGGCTCATACGCTGATCGGTGCCGGCGGGGCAGCAGGCACCGGCGATGCGGCCAATCTCCTCAAACCCGCGCTGGCTCGGGGAGAGCTTCGCACCATCGCCGCCACCACCTGGGCGGAATACAAGCAGCACATCGAAAAGGACCCGGCGCTGACGCGTCGCTTCCAGGTCGTCAAGATCGACGAGCCGTCGGAAGCCGTGGCCGTGCTGATGCTGCGTGGCGTTGCCGGGGTGTTGGAGCGTCACCACAAGGTGCAGATACTGGACGAGGCGATCGAGGCTGCGGTCTCGCTCTCGCATCGCTACATCCCTGCCAGGCAACTGCCGGACAAGGCGGTGAGCCTTCTCGACACCGCTTGCGCCCGCGTCGCCGTCTCGCAGCATGCGACGCCGGCCGAAGTCGAGGACATCCTGCGTCGACGTCAGGCGCTCGAGGTCGAGCGGGGCATCATCGGTCGCGAGGCGGCAATCGGCATCGACGTCACAGACCGGCTGGCCAGGGTCGAGGCAGGGCTGGCGGAGACCGAGACCACTCTTGTTGCTGCCCAGGCGCGCTGGGATCGCGAAAAACTGCTGGTGAGCGAAATTCTCGACCTGCGCGCCAAGCTGCGCGGCGAGGGGTTGCCGCTGGATGCCGCTGCTGGCGAGGAACAAGCTGCGGAGCCAGAGGGTGCGGAAGCGTTGGCGGTTGAGGAAAAAGCCGCCAAAAGCAAGGACGCCAAAGTTGAGAAAACCAGGAAATCCAAGGCCGGGGATGCCCGTGCGGAAACGGCTGGCGTCGAGACGGGGGACGGAGCTTCGCAGCCGGAATCGGCGGCTGACCTTGCGCGACTGCGCGAACTGATGGCGGAGTTAGCCGCGGCGCAGGGGGAGACACCTTTGATCCTGCCGTCCGTCGACCGCAATGCCGTCGCGGCTGTGGTCCAGGACTGGACCGGCATTCCGACGGGACGGATGCTGTCCAGCCAGACCGAGAAAGCCCTGAAGCTCGTGCCCACCTTGTCGGCGCGTGTGGTCGGTCAGGATCACGCGATGGAAATGATCGCCAGGCGTGTGCAGACCAGCCGCGCCGGCCTCGGCGCGCCGGAGAAGCCGGTAGGAGTTTTCCTGCTTTGTGGTCCCTCCGGCGTCGGCAAGACCGAAACCGCGCTGGCATTGGCGGAGACCCTGTACGGCGGTGAGCAGAACCTGATCTCGATCAACATGTCGGAATTCCAGGAAGCGCATACCGTCTCGACCTTGAAAGGTGCGCCGCCGGGCTATGTCGGTTACGGCAAGGGCGGCCTTCTGACCGAGGCCGTGCGCAGAAAGCCTTATTCGGTGATCCTGCTTGACGAGGTCGAGAAGGCGCATCCGGATGTGCACGAGATCTTCTTCCAGGTGTTCGACAAAGGCATGATGGACGACAGCGAGGGGCGGCGCATCGACTTCAAGAATACGCTGATCCTGCTAACCTCGAATGTCGGCTCGGAGGTCATCATGGATCGTACGAAGAACGGGACCGTGCGCGCCGGCATTGACGATCTCGACACGGCACTGCGCGCGCCGCTGCTGAAGGTGTTTCCGGCAGCATTCCTCGGCCGCGTGGTGACCATTCCTTACTACCCGCTTTCGGATTCGATGATCGAGGCGATCACCCGGCACCAATTCGGCAAGATAGCCAGACGCCTGAAAGCAACCAACGACGCCGAACTGGTGATCGGCGACGGTGTCATGGATCTGGTCAAAGCGCGCTGCACCGAGATCGAATCCGGCGGTCGCATGATCGACGCCATCCTGACCAACACGCTGCTGCCCGAATTGAGCCGCGGCGTGCTCAGCCGCTCGCTCGATGGGGAAAAGATGACGAAGGTTGTCGTAGGCGCCTCGGCGGAAGGGTTCACCTACACGTTCGAATGACCTCGTCGATGGCCGGGATATCCTTCTGAAGTCCGCGGCAGGGACCTTCGATCGGCCAAGTCGAATGGTGCGCGCGCCGCGCCAAAGCCGCGTGACGGCGGGACAAATGAACGTGAAGGCCAGTGCCAGCCTCAGCTCGATCTTGTAGCAAGGCGTCTCCTCTGATTCCCTAGGAGCGGGGGAATCGTCTGATTCGTATGCTCGTTGCTCGGTTTTGCGCGGCGTAGCGGGTGCTTTTCGTAGAGGGACCACAATGACCGCCAAGCCTGAAATACTGGAGATGAAGCCAAAGATTACGGTCTTCGGGGTCGGCGGGGCTGGTGGGAATGCCATCAACAATATGATCGCCGAGGGCTTGCAAGGCGTGGAGTTCGTCGCTGCCAACACCGATGCCCAGGCGCTGACCATGTCGAAGTCCTCGCGACTGATCCAGCTGGGCGCGCATGTGACCGAAGGCTTGGGCGCTGGCTCCATCCCCCAGGTTGGCGGCGCGGCTGCGGAAGAATCCATCGATGAAGTCATGGATCATCTGGCAGGAACCCACATGTGTTTCATCACGGCCGGGATGGGTGGCGGCACGGGAACGGGTGCGGCGCCCGTTATTGCACGCGCCGCACGCGATGCCGGCATCTTGACGGTGGCCGTCGTCACCAAGCCCTTCACCTTTGAAGGCCGGCGCAGGATGCAGGCAGCCGAGGAAGGCATAGAGCGCCTTCGCGAGAGTGCCGATACCGTGATCGTCATCCCGAACCAGAACCTGTTCAGGATCGCCGACGCCAAGACCACGTTTGCCGACGCATTCGTGATGGCTGACGGCGTGCTCAACGCGGGTGTCCGGTGCATCACCGATCTCATCGTCAAGGAAGGCCTGATCAATCTTGACTTCGCGGACGTAAGGTCGGTGATGAAAGACATGGGGCGTGCGATGATGGGGACAGGCGAAGCCACCGGAGAAGGGCGTTCAAGGGCGGCAGCGGAAGCTGCAATCGCCAATCCGCTCCTCGACGAGGCCTCGATGACAGGCGCCAGGGGCCTGCTCGTGTCCATATGCGGCGGCACCGACATGACGCTGTTCGAGGTCGATGAGGCGGCGACAAGGATACGGGAAGAGGTCGACGCCGATGCCGACATCATCGTCGGTGCCATCTTCGATCCGGCCTTGTCGGGAAAATTCCGGGTGTCGGTCGTTGCGACCGGCCTGCGCAACACTGTCGATATGGCACAGCTTCAGCAACGGATTGCGTGAAGCATCCCGATGCATCGTTTTGTGCCGGAGATCGGCTCCGAGGTCAGCGATCGCGGCGTGCGAGCGGATCTGAACGTCAGGTTCTGACCGGGCATCGGCTGGCCCGCTCAGCCTTTGTACATGCGCAGCTTGTGCTGATGACCGGCCTTGGCTGTCGCACCGTTCGGGCAGCCATGTTAGGCTCTGGTAATGAACGTTGCCACGCCGTCCCTGCTTCTCGGCCTCGATACGCTCCTTGAACGCTTGCCGCCCTTCGGTCCGCAGGCGCGGGCCGCCGGTCTCGCGCTCGGCGCAGTGTTGTTGTGGTCAACATGGCCGACGCTGGCCACCGTGGCGAACCCGGCGCCGCCGTTCCTTATATTCGGCCTGGCCGCGGCCGTCGGCTTCGTCATTTCGTTCGGCGTCTCGACGGCCCAGGGCAAAACAGCAGATTTTTTCGCAACGTCACCTCGAACACTCGCCATCGTGACGATCGGCCTGCTGGCCAACAACATTCTCTATCTGCTGGCCATACGCAGGATCGGACCGGCGGAAGCCAATGTGATTTCCTATCTCTGGCCCGTGCTGCTCGTCGCGATCATGGCACGGCTTCGGAGGCAGCTGCTTGGACGTGTGCAGGGCCTCGGCATTGCGGGTGCTTTCATCGGAGCGGCTGTTGCGATCGGGCCTGCCTTCGACAACGGTTTTGACGCCACCGGTATCCTGCTTGCCTTCTTCAGCGGTCTCATCTTTGCCATCTACGCCGCCGTCCGCTCGTATGGGCGCGAGACGCATGATGTGGTGGGGCCTTCCATGGGGCTGCTTGCGGTTCTGGCACTCGGTTTTCATTGGGCCTTCGAGCCATCTGCGAGCCTCTCGCTCCCTCAGGGACTGGCCATCGCGGGGATCGGCATCGCACCGCTGACGCTTTCCAACGCGTTATGGGATCGTGCGGTCCGGACGGGTTGTACGGCGATGATCTCAGGCATCGCCTATCTGACGCCGTTGGCTTCCCTTGTCCTGCTCGCCGTTTTCGGTGTCGGGACCGTGTCAACCACTGTTGCGGCGGGGGCGCTGTTGGTCGTTATCGGTGCATTGGCCGCATCCGGGTTCCTGCCGGGTAGCGGGAAAACTCGCGCTTAAAGGTCAATCGGAAACATCATCACCAAACCAAGCCGGGGGCCGAACTCGAACAGGAAGAGGCGCGGATGAAAATCTTGATTGCGGGTGGAGGCATAGGCGGGCTCGTAACCGCGCTTTGCCTGCATGCGGCCGGTATCGAGGCAGACGTGTTCGAACAGGCTCCGTCCGTGCGGGAGCTCGGTGTCGGCATCAATGTGCTGCCGCATGCAATCAAGGCGTTGGCGACACTTGGTCTCCTGCCGGCTCTGGATGAAGCGGGCATCAGAACCCGCGAACTGATCTACGCCAATCGCCTTGGCCAGACAGTCTGGCAGGAATTGCGGGGCATGGATGCGGGCTATGACACACCGCAGCTGAGCATCCATCGCGGCAAGTTGCTGCAGGTGCTTTTCCAGGCCGCAATGGAGCGGCTGGGCCCGGCGCACATCCATGTCGATCACAAGCTCGTTGGCTTCCAGGAACGCGGCGATCGCGTGGCGGCGCGGTTCGAACGGACCGAGGGGGCCGGATCGATAGAGGCGGACGGCGACGCGCTGATCGGCGCAGATGGCATCCATTCCAGGGTTCGCTCCACTCTCTATCCCGATCAGGGCCAGCCGGTCTGGAGCGGTATCATGATCTGGAGAGGAGCGGTTGAATGGCCCGTCTATCAGGATGGGCGCACGATGGTCATCGCCGGCAGCAACACCTCCAAATTCGTATTCTATCCGATCCATGCGGATCCCGCGAAACCGGACAGGCGCTTGACCAACTGGGCTGTCATGGCACGCACCGATGCGGGCAAAGTGCCATCGGGACGGGGTGACTGGAATCGCCCGGGACGTCTCGAAGAAGCGCTGACCTTCGTGCGCGACAAGTTCCGGCTCGGATTCATCGACCCAGTAAGCCTGATCGAAGCCACGGGGCCTTTCTATGAATACCCCAACTGCGACCGGGATCCTGTGGCGCGCTGGTCGTTCGGAAGGGTAAGCCTGCTCGGTGACGCTGCCCATCCGATGTATCCGGTCGGTTCAAATGGCGCCAGCCAGGCGGTTCTCGATGCGATCTGCCTGGCCAGGCATCTGAGCGGTGCCGCCTCGATCCAGGATGGGCTGAGTGCCTACGATACGGAACGCCGTACAGCGACGAGCGAAATCGTGCTGGCCAATCGCAAGGGTGGACCCGAGGGCGTCATCGATATGATCGAAACGCGCGCTCCTCACGGCTTCGACGACATCGAGCAGGTCGCGACCTACCAGGAACGCGAGGCCATCGTGCGCGGCTATGCGTCGATGGCCGGCTTCTCCAGGGAGCAGGTCAATCGGAAAAAGCGGTAGTTAGACTGCAACTGCCATGCCGTTTGGATTATCCGTGCTGAAGACACTGCTCAGATGGTCCGCGGTTTTTCGGTAATGCGCCTCCAGCAGGGCTGTCGCCTTGTCGGCGTCACGCGCCAGGGTCGCCTCGGCCAATGCACTGTGTTCCGCCTGGACATCGCGTCCGGCCGGGTGGGTCGCTGCCAGCAGCGTTGGAATTCGATAACGCTCGGTTGCGGCGTAAAGGCGCTCGAAGAACTCCAGCGTCCAGGGTGAATTGCAGGCTGCCAGCAGGGCGCGGTGGAAGGCATAGTGCCGGGCTTCGAGCGCCCAGATATCGGCGTCCGGGCCAGCACGAGCAACCTGCAGGTTGAGCGCGTAAAGAGCTGATACGATGCCTGCCGCCCAGTTGTCGTCGCCAAGCTCCATCGAAGCGCGGAGCGCGTCGCATTCGACCTTGATGCGTACGTTCACGGCATCATGCAACTCATCGAGCGACAGCGGTGCGACGCGGAAGCCACGCAGGGATTCCGCCGTCACCAGGCGCTCGGCGTGCAGCCGGTTTAGCGCCTCGCGCAGGGGCGAGAAACCCATGTCATAACGCTCGCTGAGGTCGGAAAGGCGCAGCGGTCGCCCTGGGGTCAGTTCGCCGCGAATGATGTCGTGACGCAGGGCGTCATAGGCCTTCTCGGCAAGAGTCATGACTGGATCCTTTGCTGTGACTCTAGCGTAGAGGTCTGTTTGTCGGCAATTCCAAAGATTTTCGAAAATAATTATTGCTTTCGAAAAAGTGATCGCCCATGCTGACAGTCGATAGGGTTGCGAACAGGAGGGTTCGATGACGAAATCGCACGAAAACCATCGGGAGGATGTCGTCGGGCGGGCGAATGTCGAGGATACGCCTGAGTTGCTGGCGTATTACGGGGACCTCGGGCGTTTCAGTGCCGGTGCGCTTTGGACGGTGGCGAACAAGATCGAGCCATGGGAGCCGAAATCGCAATCGGTCCCGGTCGTCTGGCGCTATCGCGACCTGCGCGAACACGTCCTGCGTTCGGTGCAACTGGTCACGCCGGAAAAAGCGGGCCGTAGGGTGATCTATCTGAACAATCCCGGCCGAACCGAATTCGCGGCGGCCGTCGGCTGGCTCTATGCCGGGCTGCAAGTGATGAACCCAGGCGAAGTCGCCAGCGCGCATCGCCATTCGGCCTCCGCGATCCGTTTCATCATGGAAGGTTCCGGTGCCTATACAGTCGTCGACGGCCACAAGATGACGCTGGGCGCGAATGACTTCGTGCTGACGCCGAACGGCACCTGGCACGAACATGGTGTCGAGGCCACCGGCTCGCCATGCATCTGGCAGGACGGGCTGGACATTCCGTTCGTCAATGCGATGGAGGCGAACTTCTACGAAGTGCATCCGGACCTGCGCCAGGCGGTTGGATTTGCAGTCGACGACATGACCAAGACCTGGGGCAATCCTGGGCTGAAGCCGACGGGGCAGGGCTGGGACAAGGGCTACAGCCCGATGTTCAAATATGAATGGGCGCCGACGTACGAAGCGCTGACGAAATACTCGGCCTGCACGGAAGGCTCGTCATTCGATGGCGTGCTGATGGAATATGTGAACCCGGTTACGCAAGGACCCGTCATGCAGACCATGGGAGCAAGCATGCAGATGCTGCGCCCGGGCGAGCACACAAAGGCCCACCGTCATACCGGCAGCGGCCTCTATCACGTCGCCAAGGGCGAGGGCCATTCCGTCATCAACGGCAAGCGTTACGACTGGCAGGAACACGACATCTTCTGCGTGCCGTCCTGGGCATGGCACGAGCATATCAACGGTTCAGACAAGGAGGACGCCTGCCTGTTCTGCCTGTCGGACCTTCCGGTGATGCGGGCGCTCGGCCTCTACCGCGAGCAGGCATTCGGTGACAATGGCGGCTTCCAGCCGCTCCTCTAAGGAAAACAAGATGAAACTCGTGACCTATCGCGCTTCAGTCGAGGCGGCGGCGCGGCTTGGCGTGATCGTCGATGACCTGGTGGTCGACGTTGCAGCCCTGGCTGACGCGGCCGGCAAAAACCTGCCCGCGAGCATGCTGGAGCTGATCGATGCCGGCCGGCCCGGTATCGAGACATTGCGCGATTGCCTTGCCGACGCCAATGGCCGCTTCCCGACGGGAACGGCCGTGGCGCTGGCCAATGTGAAGCTGCTGGCGCCGATCCCCAGGCCACGCAAGAACATCTTCGGCATCGGTCTGAACTATGTCGAGCATGTCGCCGAAAGCGCGAAGTCGCTCGACACGTCGAAGGATCTGCCCAAGCAGCCGGTGATCTTCTCAAAGCCGCCGACGACGGTCGTCGGGCCGGGCGAAGGGATCGAGCACAACGGCAAGATCACCCAGCAGCTCGACTGGGAGGTGGAATTGGCGGTGATCATCGGCACCACGGCCAGGAGGGTTGCGAAGCCGGATGCACTGCGCCATGTCTTCGGTTATTCGGTGATGATCGACGTTTCGGCTCGCGACAATCGGCGGGCGGGACAGTGGATCTTCTCCAAGGGCCAGGACAGCTATGCTCCCTTCGGTCCCTGCATCGTCACCGCGGACGAGATCCCGGATCCCCAGACACTCGATCTCTGGCTTACAGTAAACGGCGTGGAGAAACAGCGCTCGAACACGCGCCATATGCTGTTCAAAGTCGACGACCTGATTGCGGACATATCCTCGGGCATCACCCTGGAGCCGGGAGATATCATTGCCTCGGGCACGCCTGAAGGTGTCGGCGCGGGGCGCAGTCCGCAGGAATGGATGTGGCCGGGTGACACCATCGTTGCCTGCGTGGAAGGCATTGGTTCGCTGCGGCATCCCGTCGTCGACGCAACACCGGAGTAGAAGTCCATGACCCAGACATTCAAAGCGGCTGTCGTTCAGATGGCCTCCGTGCCGGACAATGCCCGCGCGACCGCTGAAGCCGCGGCTGGGCGCTTGCGCGAAGCGGCGGCGAACGGAGCGAAGCTCGTCGTCTTCCCTGAAGCACTGGTCGGAGGCTATCCCAAGGGAGCAAGCTTCGGCGCACCCATCGGCATGAGGAAGCCTGAGGGGCGGGCCGCGTTTGCCCACTACCACGCCGGTGCGATCGACCTCGATGGAGAGGAGGTGGCGATACTGGCTGAAGCCGCGGCGGAAACCGGGGCTTTCGCTGTGGTCGGCGTCATCGAACGCGACGGCGCCACACTCTATTGCACAGTGCTTTATTTCGACGGCGAGCGAGGGCTTGTCGGCAAGCATCGCAAGCTGATGCCGACGGCCGGGGAGCGATTGATCTGGGGGTTCGGCGATGGCTCCACCATGCCGGTGTTTCGCACCGATATCGGCACCATCGGCGCGGTGATCTGCTGGGAAAACTACATGCCTGGCTTGCGCATGCACATGTACCACCAGGGCGTGACGCTCTATTGTGCACCCACCGCGGACGACCGCGACACCTGGCTGCCGAGCATGCAGCATATCGCCCTGGAGGGGCGTACCTTCGTGCTCACTGCCTGTCAGTACATCATGCGCGCGGCGTTCGGCCCCGATCATGAGAGCGCTTTGGGTGACGATCCGGGTCTGGTGATGATGCGGGGCGGCTCCGCCATCATCAGCCCGCTGGGCAAGGTGCTTGCGGGTCCCGATTTCGCCGGCGAGACGATCCTTTATGCGGAGATCGATCCTGGCGAAGTCATGCGTGCCAAGTTCGACTTCGATGTCACGGGTCACTATGCGAGACCGGATGTCTTCAGCCTCGTCGTCGATACGCGGGCAAAACCGGCCGTCCGCGAGGTCTGATGCGTTTCGACCTCGAGGATGTCGGCACGCAGAACGCCTACAAGCTGCTTGCGGCTACCGTCATGCCGCGGCCGATCGCCTGGGTGGTGACCCAGGATGTCGAAGGGCGCGTGAATGCCGCGCCCTATAGCTTTTTCAATGTCATGGGGTCAGCGCCGCCGACCATAGCGCTCGGCATCCTTGCCAGCCCCGACCGGGGCTTCAAGGACACGGCCCGCAACATCCTCGATACTGGCGAGTTCGTGGTGAACCTTGTGCCCGAGCGGCTCGTGCGGGCCATGAACATCACCTCGATCGATGCGCCGGCGGGGATCGAGGAATTGAAGCTCGCGGAACTGCAAACCCTGCCGTCGGACAGAATAGGCCCGCCCCGCATTGCCGAAAGCCCCGTCGCCTTCGAGTGCGTTTCCCTGTCGACCGTCGAAACGGGGCCGACGCAGCTTGTCGTCATCGGCCATGTGCGAACCGTGCACATAGCCGACGAATTCGTGCTCGATCCTGAGCGAGCCCATATCGACACTCCGAAACTCGATCTCGTGGCCCGCTCCTACGGCAGCGACTATGTGCGCAGCCGCGACACTTTCAGCCTGGTGCGCCCGACCTGGCGTGACCATCAGGCCGCCTTTGCCGGAATTCTGTCGGACAAGCCATAATTTTCGAAAATCCTATTGACAAATTGCGCGTGCCGATAAAACTTAACTGACAAGTAAAGAAAATCGCAAAAACAGCGATACATCAATGGGAAGGACGCGATGCTGCAAGAGCGCATCGAAGGGAAGTGGCTTGCCTGCTTCCGGCGGGTTTTCGCACTCAACGCCATCGGCGCGGGCACCAGGGTGGCCGTGTTGTCCGAAACGCAGTCGCGTCCGGTGCTGATCCATCTGTCGGATCTGGCGCTGCATGATCTCGGTGCCGAATACTGCATGATCCAGATGCCGACTCCGCGCCAGACGGCGCCGGTTCCGGTGAAGTCAACCGGCACGTCCTGGGCCATTCAGCAGAACCGCGCCGTCATCGAAGCGCTGAAGCGCGTCGAGGTCATCGTCGACTGCACGGTGGAGGGGCTGATCCACGCTCCGGAATGGCCGGAGATCGAGGAAGCCGGCAATACGCGCCTGCTGGTGGTCTGCAACGAACATCCTGAAATCCTCGAGCGCACCGAGCCGATGGCCGAGCTCGGCCCGAAGGTGGCCCTGGGCGTGCAGATGCTGCGCGAGGCGAAGGAGATGCGCGTCACCTCCGCCGCCGGCACGGATCTCGTCATTGACCTTCGCGGTGCGCCTTGCGGCGGTACGCCTGGTTTCGGCACCAGGCCGGGCGATGTCGCGCATTGGCCGGGCGGCCTTTGCCTGGCCTTCCCGGGACAGAACAGCGTCAACGGCCGCATCGTCATGGACGTCGGCGACATGAACCTGACGTTCAAGAGCACGCTGACCAGCCGCATCGACTTCACGGTCGAGAACGACTTCGTGACGGCCATCAAAGGCGACGGCATCGATGCCATCCATTTCCGCGAATACATGGAAGCCTGGGAAGACCGTAACGCCTACGGCATGAGCCATGTCGGCTGGGGCATGCATCCGCGCGCGCGCTGGGTATCGGCTGCGATGTACGACAAGCGCGACATGCAGGCGGTCGAGTTTCGTGCTCTGGCGGGGTCGTTCCTCTGGTCGACGGGGGCCAACCAATATGCCGGGCGCTATACGCTCGGCCATTTCGATCTGCCGATGCGCAACTGCACGATCACGCTCGACGGAACGGTCGTCGTCAAGCACGGCGTCCTGCAGGGCGAACTGGCGCTTTGACGCCGCTGGAGAAAGACCGAGAATGAGCGAAATTTCCGACTATTACGACCTGTCGCGCATCCGGCCGCAGGTCCAGAAGGTCCTCAACCGCGTCAACGAGCTGGGCCGCGAGCGCTTCGCCGGTCGTGCCAAGGGGGTGGACGACGATGCTTCGTTCCCGGTCGAAAACTACAGGGACCTCGCCGAAGAAGGCTTCCTCGGGCTGTGCATTCCGGAGGAGTTTGGCGGCTGGGGCTTTTCGATGTTCGAATATGCCATGGTCGGCGCCGAGATCGGCAAATATTGCGGCGCCACCGCATTGACCTTCAACATGCACAATTCCTCCATGGCATGGTCGCGTTTCATGTTCGAAATGCCGAACCTGACGGCTGAGGAGAAGGCGATCTTCGCGCCGCTGCGCGAGCGCCAATTCCGCCGCGCCGTCGCCGAGAAGGCGATCTTCTCCCAGCCGATCTCCGAAGGTGGCCAGAACTGGACCTCGAAGCCCAACCAGACCCAGTGCCGCAAGGTGGATGGCGGCTGGATGATCAACGGCTTCAAGAAATTCGCTTCGCTTGCCGGCTATTGCGACTACTACACCATCGTCTGCACCGAGGTGTTCGAAGGCCAGGAGCCACGGCACGAGGACACCATGCTGTTCGTCGTCCACAAGGATACGCCGGGCCTGTCAGTCAAGGGTGACTGGGATCCGCTCGGCATGCGCGGCACCAACAGTCGTGACCTGATCCTGAAGGACGTCTTCGTTCGCGCCGACGATCTGTTGATGCCACGCGGCATCTTCAACAAGACGCTGCCCAACTGGCCGCACATGATGATCACGCTCTCGCCCACCTATATGGGCGTGGCGCAGGGCGCCTACGATTTCATGGTGGACTACCTAAAGGGCAAGATCCCCGGCCAGCCTCCAGTCGACCGCCGCATGTATGCCACCAAGCGCATCGCCGTCGGCAAGATGTATGCGCGGCTTGCCAACATGCGCGCGCTGTGGTGGCAGGCCTTCAGCGAATCGAAGGGCTTCCCCAACAAGGCGGAAGTGCAGCGCATGTATGCCGCCCAGTACAACGTGATGGAAGGCGCCGCCGAGATGACCTCGATGGCGATCCGCACATGCGGTGGCCAGTCGATGCTGAAGTCGCTGCCGCTGGAGCGCATGTATCGCGACAGCCGTTGCGGCGCGCTGATGTTGCCGTTCACCTCCGAAATCATGGAGGATTATCTCGGCGTACTGTCCCTCTATGAAATGGATGAGCTCGATCATGCTCCCGGCGACGAGGGCGGCGCCCGAACCTCGCTGTGGCGGGGTGACAGCGGCAGCGGTGCCCGCGCGGTCCGGTAGCTGTCATGGCGCGCGATCAGGTCCAGGTCATCGGTCACAGTCCTGCCTCGCCGGAGGCGGTGTGGGCTGTCGCCCGCGATTTCTGCGGCCATTGGCATCCGGGGGTTGCAACGATCCGCGCCGAGCGCGATGCGCGAGGATCGCTGGTTCGTGCGTTCACGGCACATGGCGAGGACACGCTTTATCGAGAGCGCCTGACCTTTCTCAGCGACAGCGACCGTTCGCTTGCCTACAGCCATCTGGACGGGATAGCGGGCATTGACAGTTATGATGCCCGCTTCACGGTCTCATCGGCCGAGGAAGGCGGCAGCACCATCGAGTGGGTTGCCGAGGTGGAAGCACCGGACGCCGAGCGTGCCGCCTCGGTTTGCCTGGGAACAAGGCCGATTTTCGAAGCCGGGATCGATGCGCTTTTCAAGCAGGCCGGGCGTCGGAGCGAAACCGAGGCCAGCGCAACGTTTTCGTCGATCGAAGGCGAGAGTTTGAGCCTCGGCGAGATGCCGCGCCTGGCATTGACGGTCACACCAAGAAAACAGGGGCCTCTTTGCCTGTTCCTGCACGGCATTGGCGGCGGACGTACCAATTGGCTGCCGCAATTGTCTGCTGCCGGAAACCTCATGTCGGCGGCAGCACTTGATTTGCGCGGATATGGCGACAGCACGCTCGGGCCAAACCAATCCACCGTCGACGATTATTGTACCGACATCCTGCATATTCGAGAGATGCTGGGTGCGGACAGGTTGGTGCTGGTCGGCCTTTCCTACGGTTCTTGGATCGCTACATCCTTTGCCATGCGTCATCCGGATCTGTTGGCCGGCCTGGTGCTCTCCGGTGGCTGTACCGGCATGTCCGAGGCTGGAGTGGAGGAACGGGAAGCTTTTCGCGTCAGCCGGCTGGTGCCGATCGATGCCGGCCAGACGCCGGCGGACTTTGCACCATCGGTGGTGAAGGTGCTGGCCGGCCCAAACGCGTCGCACGCGATCAGGATGCAGTTGCTGCAGTCCATGGCAGCGATACCGACCACGACCTATCGCGACGCGCTCATGTGTTTCACGAACCCGCTGGAGCGGTTCGATTTAGCGCGCCTGAGCATGCCCGTCCTCATGATGACCGGCGAACATGACCGGCTGGCTCCGCCGGCGGAAATCCGCGGTGTCGCGCACCGCATCCTGGCTCGGGCCTCGACACCCGACGTGCGCTACGAAACCATCATGGACGCCGGGCACGTCTGCAATGTGGAGCAGCCGGCGGCTTACAACCACATCCTGCAGGAATTCCTTGGGAAGCTGCCGAGATGACCATTCTTCCGCGTCGTCAGCAAAACCGGATCATTCGCGAGCGTCGCATCCTGGATGCTGCCCTGAAGGTGTTTTCCGAAACCGGTTATTCGGGCGCAACCATGGATGCGGTCGCCGTCCAGGCCGGCCTGTCGAAGCCGACGCTCTATCAGTATTTTGAATCCAAGGAGGCGCTGTTCTCTGCCATGCTGCTGGGCGAGCGCGACCTGATGCTGGAGTTCTTCCAGCATCCGTCCGGCGACGGCATGGTGGCCGATCTGCTGGGCTTCGCGTGGGACTATGCCGATACGGTCCTGCGTCCCGATCTGCTGTCGCTTGCCCGCCTCATCATCGGCGAAGTGCACCGTTTCCCCGAGATCGGTCACGCCTACCAGGAGTCCGGACCCGACCGGCTGCTGCGCGGCATCATGGAATATCTCGAGGGCCGTCGCGCGCACGGCCAGCTCGATTTCGAAGATACGGAACTGGCAGCGCAGGATCTCTGGGGCCTGATCCTGTCGGCACCCAGAAACCAGGCCCTCTATATGCCGGATCGTCTGCCGAGCCGGGCCGAAATCGAACGCTACATAAACAACGGTTTGCGTGTCTTCCTGAAGGCCTATTCGACACGGCCAGCGGAGGACGTCGCCACACTAGAAGCGCTCAAAAGCGCCCATTCCCTGCAGCAGGTGGAACATGACAGTTGATGAATATCTGGCCGATCCGACCAGCCGGTTCGCCACGGTTGCGATGGTCGATACAAATGGCCTTCTGCGCGGACAGATGGTTTCTGCCGGCAGCCTGAAAGGCATCGCAAAAAGTGGCATGGGCATGTCGCCGGTCACCTTGGCGCTCGATCCGACCGACGTGATCCAGCTCGTCCCTGGGGTCACAGACGGCACTTCGGATTTCCACGACGATCCGCTTGTCCTCGACACGTCGACGACGCGCCGTTTGCCTTGGTCAAAGCCTGGGCACGACCTGCTGGTATTGTCCAATTACTCCGGCGAAACAGCGCAGCTCTGCCCGCGTTCAATCCTGAAGCGGGTTCTCGATCGCGTGGGCGATGCCGGATATGTGCCCCGCTACGGCATGGAGCTCGAATACACGCTGTTCGACGAGACGACGGAGAGTGCGCGCGCCAAGGGCTATCGCAATCTCAGGACCGCGACGCATCACAACAGCCACGATCTCGTGCTCTACCAGGTTGAACAGACGGAATGGTACGAAGCAGTGGCTGCGATGTGCGAGCCGCTGCGCATTGATCTCGCCAAGATGCATGAGGAAATCGGCGGCGGCTTCCTCGAGGCCTGCATCGCTGCGGGCGAGGGGCTTGAGCCGGCGGACCAGCTGGTGCTGCTGAAGAACTTCCTGCGCGCTCTGGCACAGCGGCAGGGCAAATGCGTTACCTTCATGCCGCGCTGGACCGAAGCGGCCGACAGCCAGTCGATCCATGTCCACGTCTCACTGAAGGATCGCGACGGGAAGTCGGTCTTGCACGACCCGTCCCAGAAGAATGCCGTGTCGCAGACCTTCCGTCATTTCCTGGGCGGCCTGCAGACCTACATCGGCGACATGACGCTGCTGTTCCAGCCGACGGTCAACTCCTATCGCCGGTTTGCTCCGGGCACGTTCGCGCCGCCCGGCCTGAGCTGGGGTTACGAAAACCGCACCACCTGCTTCCGCATCGTCGGTCACGACACAGGTTCGCTCCGGGTCGAGAACCGTCTGCCAGGCGCCGACACCAATCCGTATCTTACGGTTGCCGCAACCGTCGCCGCGGGCGTGGCTGGTATCCTGGAAAAGATCGAACCCGAGCCCGAGACAATCGGCAACGGCTACAGCCAGGAACCGGCGCGCGATTTTGCACGCTCCATGCCCGAGGCGATCGAACGACTGCGCGGATCCGCCTTTGCCAAGGACTGGTTCGGAACGCGCTTCGTCGAAGCGTTTTCCTCGACGCGCGAAAGCCAGCACAACGAGTTCCGGCGCAAGATTCCCGACGTGGAGCTGGAACGTTTCTTCGACCTGGGGTGAACGTCATGGATACGGACCTGCGTGCCCATTTCCTGGAAGGCATGAGCCGTGTCGCCTCCGCCGTCACCGTGGTGACGACGGACGGGGACGCAGGGCGGTTCGGCGTCACCGTTTCATCGATGACGTCTGTCTCGGCAGACACGGCACGGCCATCTCTTTTGGTCAGCATCCATCATCTCAGCCCTGCCGGCGAGGCGATCAGAAAGAACCGTCGGTTTTGCGCCAATGTGCTCAGCGGCAATCAGAGTTTTGTCTCGGACCTGTTTTCCGGCCGTCTCAAGCATCTCAATGATGACAGGTTCAGCGCGATCCCCTGGCATGGAGGTGCAACCGGGGCGCCGATCATCGATGGCGCCATCGTCTCGCTGGACTGCGAACTGAAGACCGCCTTGCTCTGGGGCACGCATTTCATCCTTATCGGCGAGGTCGAGCAGATCGAGCTGTCCAGGCAACGCTCGCCGCTTGTCTATGCCAATCGGGGCTATCGCCGCGCCGTTCCGATCGCGCCTGACGATCACCAGACGCACAGCCCCGAAACCCAGCTGCGTGTCGGCTTCTTCATCACGCTTGGCCCGGAGTTCGTGCCTTCCCTCGTCGCGGACTTTGCCAATCAGTCGCCGGCTGTCGATCTCAGCCTGATGGAGGCGGATCACGACGACCTTGTCGAGCAGATGCGCTCCGGCAAGATCGAGGCCGCCATCACTTTCGGGACCGTCGACGAGCCGGAACTTGAAACCGAAGTGCTATGTCCTCCGGCGCCTCACGTGCTGCTGAACGCCGATCATCCGCTTGCAACAAGGACCAGCCTGCGGCTGGCCGATGTCGCCGGCCTGCCGATGATCCTGCTGGACTATCCTTCCGTCCGAAGCGCCGTCACCGCCTTTTTTGAACGCAGCCAATTGAAGCCGCAGATCCGGCTGCAGTCGCCTTCCCTGGCGATGGTGCGTGGATTGGTAGCGCAGGGCCTGGGCTACTCGATCGTTCCGCAGGAACCTCAGAACAAAACCGCGCCGGACGGCACCGAGCTCCGGGCCATACCGCTCGACGAGGATTTCCCGGAAGGCGCCGTCGTCGCTGTTGCAAAGCGCGTGGACAACCGGAGCGGGCCGGCGATGGATTTCATTTCGAAGTGCAGGCAGTCGTTTCGACGAACATCACAACAAACGCCGGCAAACGGTGACAAATGGGAGAGGTAACATGGCTCAGGAAGAGGCTATCGACATCAACAGCGGAGGGAGCAATCAGCTCCGCAAGAATTCGCTGGGGCTGATTGCAGTCACCTTCATGGTGATTTCTGCGGCGGCTCCGTTGACAGGTGTCGCCGGAGCGATGCCGCTGGCGTTCATGCTGGGGAACGGCACAGGTGTTCCAGCGACCTTCATCTTCGTCACCCTGGTGATGCTGGCTTTTGCCGCCGGCTATGTCGCCATGTCGCGTCATGTCACCAATGCAGGCGCCTTCTATGCCTATGCGGCGCGTGGGCTGGGCGGGCGTGTCGCCGGCGCGGTGGCGGTCACCGCGCTCGTTGCCTACAACGCCATGCAGTTTGGACTGATCGGCCTGTTCGGTGGCATTGCCAGCGGTATCTTCGGGCAGTTCGGCCTGATGCTGCCCTGGTGGGGGTGGAGCCTTCTTGCCCTTCTGCTGGTCGGCTTTCTGGGGTACCGGCAAGTGGACCTGTCGGCCAAGGTCCTCGTCTTCGTGGTGGCGCTGGAATATCTGGTGGTGCTGATCGTCGACTTCGCCATCCTGGGCAAGGGTGGCGCGAATGGGCTCTCAATGAATTTCTTCGACCAGAACGCGATCTTCTCGGGTTCGCTGACGGCGGCGATCCTGTTTTGCATGGGCTGCTTCATCGGTTTCGAGGCGACGACGATCTATGCCGAGGAGGCGCGCGACCCGGAAAAGACGATACCGCGGGCGACCTATCTGTCGGTGCTGATGATTGGCATCTTCTTCATCTTCACGACATGGCTGCTGATCGTCGGTGTCGGCGCCGACAGGCTTGTTCCGACGATCCAGGCTTTGCCCGATCCTTCCATCTTCTTCTTCGATCTGGCTGGCCAATATGCCGGCGGCCCGGTGGCGACCATTGCCGGCATCCTGCTGGTATCCAGCCTGTTTGCGGCACTCTCCGCCTTCCACAATTACATCGCGCGCTACAGTTATGTGGCGGGCCGCGAAGGCCTGTTGCCGGCGGTGTTCGGCCAGACGCACGATACGCATCAGAGCCCGCATGTCGGTTCGGTGGTACAGACCGCCGGAGCGTTGATCGTGCTGGCGCTGTTTGCCGGACTGGGGCTGGATCCGGTTCTCAACATGTTCACCTGGATCAGCCAGGTCGGCACGCTGGGCGTGCTGGCGATGATGACCGTGACCTCGGTCGCGGTGATCGCCTTTTTCCGCCGTACAGGTCACAAGGGCTCCGCCCTGACCACATTCATCCTGCCGCTGGTGTCGGGCCTGGTGATGGCCGGACTGTTTGTCTACATCTTTCTGCATTTCGGCGATCTGACCGGAACGACGGGTGGCGCGCTCGGCATCATTCTGCCATCGCTGATCCCAGCCGCTGCAATTGCAGGCTACATCCTTGCCTTGCGGCTGCAGCGCGCCGATCCGGCTCGCTTCGCCCGCATGGGTTTCAACCGGGACTGAGATCACAGCGCTGTCGGGGCTCCGCCGGGTGACGAGATCCGGTCGGCGTCCCTCAGCGATTGATCGACTGGAACAGCTTGTCGAGGAGTTTGACCAGCGTCTGCTGTTCTCGCTTGGAGAGGTCGACAAACATGTCGCGGTTCAATCTCCAGGCAAAATCCATGACCTCGGTATAGAGTTTCTCCGCCGAGGTCGTAAGCGCCAGAAGGATCGATCGGCGATCTTCGGTGCTTGTCGTCTTTGTCAACAAGTCCCGCTTGATCAAGCCGGCTACGTAACGGCTGACCTGCGCCTCATCCTGCTGCGTCGCGTGTGCCACCGCGCGAACGGACGGTTTGTCCAGATAGTGAACCGCGGCCAGCGTTCGCCACTCGCCCAATGTCAGTTTGTAGTCGCTCATCAGCATCGCATGGGCCTGGCGATCGTTGACCTTCGTCAACAGCGCCAGCCGATATGAGAACAGGTCGCGGATATCGCGCGGGTAAACCCATGGCGCCGGCGTGGCGTCCATCTCATCGTCATATCGCTCGACATTATTAGTTGACATTGTCAGGTAATTATCCTTGATATTATCAAATAAAAATGTGCCACGAAAACTGGCTCCCCGCAAGAAGGGACCCATGGAGGAGAACAGCATGCCGACACTTTTCGGAAGACGCTTCGGCTGCAGGATCGCGGCCGTTTTTGTTGCCGGGGCTGCCCTGGTCGCGAGCATCGGCGTGGCTGGTGCGGAAAACGTCAAGCTCAGGTTTGCCTACCTGCTCGCAGATTCCGACCTGCCCATCCTTGTCGCGCAAAAGAACGGAGACTTCGCCAAGGCAGGGCTGGATGTCGAACTGACCGAAGTCCAGGGCGGGCCTGCCGTGGTTGCCGCAATCGCATCCGGTTCGGCGGACGTCGGCTACGCTTCGCCAGTGCCGCCGATCAACGCCCGCATCAACGGCATCAACGTCAAGATGGTGATGGCGCTGGGGCACGAGGTCGACCCGGACAAGAAATTCTCCTGGCTGGTGGCTTCGAAGGCCTCGGCCATCGCAGATCTTGCCGGCCTGAAGGGCAAGAAGGTCGCCGTCAATGCGAATGGCTCGCTGTGCGTGCTGACGCTGAGCGATCATATGGCCAAGGCCGGTCTCAAGATGGAAGATGTCGAGCTGGTCGTGCTGCCGTTCCCGCAGCAGGAAGCCGCTCTCGAGCAGGGGGCGATCGACGCGACATGTACCGTCAATCCTTTCTTTTCCTCGATCGCCAAGAACCAGGCCATCGGTGTCAAGATTCTCGCAGAGGGCGTGCTTGCCGATGAGCGCGAACCGGTGCTGAACGATGTCATTTTCGCTACCGACGACTTCATTGCCAAGAACCCGGAGACGCTGAAAACGTTCGGCAAGGTCATTTTCGAAACGCGACAGAAGCTGCTGGCGGAGAGAGGGGCGATGGAAGCCGCGGCAACCGAGTTCCTCGGTCTGACGCCCGAGGCAGCGAAAGATTTCAAACTGCCCGTGGTCAAGCCCGAATTGACCATTTCCGAGGCTGAGGTCCAGGTCCTGCTCGATGCCATGAAGCGCGCGGGCATGCTCACCCAGGAGGTTCCGGTCAAGGATATGGTCTCCAACATGGCTCCTTGATGGGGGCGAACGCGGCTGCCAAGGGAGGGAACTGTGGACGTGATGTTGGAAGCCAGGCAACTGGTGAAAGCTTACGGCATGGGCAGGGATGCGCTTCAGGTGCTGGGCGGTATTTCGTTCGCCGTCGGTAAGGGTGAATTCGTCTCCATCGTCGGCCCTTCTGGATGCGGCAAGACGACCTTGCTGTTCGCTCTTGCCGGATTGCAGAGGGCGAGTTCGGGCACGGTGACCTTCAATGGGCGGCCCGTGACCGCGCCGCCGCGCGGGGTGGCGGTGGTGTTCCAGGACTATTCGCGTTCGCTTTTTCCCTGGAAAAGCAATCGCGACAATGTGGCCTTCGGCATGGTGCGGGTGGAAGGCCTGTCTGCAGCGCAAAAGCGCGACAAGGCCCAGGAGATGCTGGAAGCAGTCGGCCTGCAGGGCTTTGAAGACAAATATCCCTGGCAGTTGTCGGGAGGCATGCAGCAACGGGTTGCCATTGCACGCGGGCTGGCGTCGCAAAGCGAACTCCTGTTGCTGGATGAGCCGCTGGCTGCCGTCGATGCACAGACGCGCGCCGATATGCAGGACCTCCTCCTCGATCTCGCGGCGCGTTTCCAGCAGACCTGCCTGCTGGTGACGCATGACGTCGAGGAAGCTGTCTACATGGCCGACCGCGTCGTGGTGCTGACGCGACGCCCGACAATCGTCGACCATGAAATAGCCATCGACCTCGGCAAGCGGCGCGACCAGATCACCACGCGCGAAGATCACAGGTTTCTTGCAGCACGCCACGACGTCATGACGAGCATCCGCTCATCGCGCACCGCCGCAGCGGCCACGGCAGCCTGACTATGAGGTCTTTCCGGCTTCTGGAGATTTTGGCCGGGTTCCGCGCCATCATCTCATTCCTGATCGTCATCATCGTCTGGCAATCCATCGCCTTGCTCGGCCTGGTGCCGGAAAAGTACTTCCCCAGCATCGTCGCAATCGCCGCCGGCTTTCGCGACATGATGATGTCGGGCGAGCTTGTTTCCGCTGAATTGCGCACGCTCTCGCGTGCCCTGCTCGGCGTCGCAGCCGCGTCGATACTGGGCATCGGCCTTGCGGTTATGGGCGATCTCTTCCCAGCCTTTCGTCGCGGCTTCGCGCCCATCGCCGCGCTGGTGCAACCCATTCCACCCGCAGCCCTCGTGCCGATGGCAGTGTTCATGCTGGGACTGGGACCCAAGCTCTATGCCTTCATCGTTGTCCTGGTCACGGTCTGGCCGCCTTATTTCAACGGCGTGTCAGCGCTCGCCGGCGTGTCGGATGTTCAAACCCGTACCGGCCAGATGCTGGGGCTGAGCCGGTGGCAGATCCTGCGGCAAATCAAGCTTCCCGCCGCCATGCCCGAAATATTCGCCGGTATCCGTTATGCGTCGAGCATCAGCTTGATCGCGGTTGTCGTTGCCGAGATGCTCGCCGGTCACGACGGCCTGGGTTTCCTGCTCATCCGTAAGGCCTTCGCCATTCGTATCCCTGAAGTCTACGCGCTGATGTTTGTCTGTGCCGCGAACGGCCTGATCATGAACACGGTCGTCAACGGATTGCGCTGGAAATTCGCCGGCTGGCAATTGCGCATGACGGGGCAGGCGGCATGAGCATTCTACGCAGTCGCCAAGGCTACAGTGCTCTCGTGCTGCCTGTCGTTCTGCTGCTTGCCTGGCAGGTGCTGGCGTGGCGTGCATCCACACCGTTGTTTCCCGGTCCTTGGCAGGTGGCTGTCTCCATCTGGCGGCTTTATCCGCAGATCGTCGGGCAGATCGGCTACACCTTGATGCGTGCCGCCGCCGGCTTCCTGGTCGCTGCGCTCGTGATGATCCCTCTGGGCATCCTGCTGGGTCGCCTGAAGACGGTTGGGTCTTTGCTCGAGCCGATCCTGGACATGCTGGCGACATTGCCACCACCGGCTGTTGTCCCGATCGTGATGCTCTTTGCCGGAACCGGCGATGCCGCAAAAATCGCGGTCATCGCCTACGCTGCCGGCATTCCGCTGATCATGAACACCTATGAGGCGTCCAAGACACTGCACCCGATGGCCACGCTCGTGGCACGCTCCCTGCGCCTGCGTCGTCTCGAAACGATGATGTTCATCGACCTGCCGGCGTCGCTGCCGATGATCGCCACGGGTGTCCGGCTGGCTGTTGCCTCGGCTTTGCTGGTCAGTGTCACGGCCGAAATGCTGCTTGCCACCAACGGCATTGGGGTCTTCCTGCAGCGGCAGCAGGAGAATTTCCAGATCGCCAATGGATTGGCGGCCATCGCTTTCATTTCCATCGTCGGCCTGATCGTCAACGACCTCGTCCAGCGACTGGAGCGACGTCTGCTCTTTTGGCACTACCGCCTAGACCTGCACAATGAGAGGTGACCGATGCGTCGCAACGTCCTGTTCATCATGTGCGACCAGCTGCGCTTCGACTATCTGAGCTGCGCCGGGCACAAGACTCTGGCCACGCCGAACATCGACCGTCTCGCCAGCCGTGGCGTGCGTTTCACCAACGCCTATGTGCAGTCGACAGTTTGCGGTCCCTCACGCATGAGCGCTTATACGGGCCGCTACATGCGTTCGCATGGTTCGACCCAGAACGGCGTTCCGCTGCGCGTGGGGGAGCCGACACTTGGCGATCACCTGCGTGAGATCGATGTCCGCTGCGCGCTCATCGGCAAGACACATATGACGGCAGACCATGAGGGGATGGAGCGTCTCGGCATCAGTGCCGATTCCATCATCGGCGTCCATCTTTCCGAATGCGGCTTCGAGCCCTATGAGCGGGATGACGGGCTGCATCCGTCGAGCAGCTACGATCCCGACCCGACTTATGACGCCTATCTGCGGGAGCAGGGGTTCGATGCGGAGAACCCATGGGAGCATTGGGCCAATTCCGGCGAAGGCGAGCAGGGCGAGAACCTCAATGGCTGGCTGCTGGTCCATGCCGACAAGGCCGCACGCATCCCGGAGGAGCATT
The DNA here is from genome assembly GCF_042739655.1 of Mesorhizobium sp. NPDC059025. Lineage (NCBI taxonomy): Bacteria > Pseudomonadati > Pseudomonadota > Alphaproteobacteria > Hyphomicrobiales > Phyllobacteriaceae > Mesorhizobium > Mesorhizobium sp. NPDC059025. The sequence goes on from NZ_JBHYIM010000003.1 coordinate 258,382, forward strand.
CCGAGACACCCTACATGACGCGTCGCGCAATGCGTTTCATCGAGGAGGCGGAAGCCGCGGGTCAGTCATGGTGCGCGCATCTCTCCTACATCAAGCCGCATTGGCCCTATATCGTGCCGGCGCCTTACCATGCCATGTACGACAAGGGCGACGTGCAACCTGCGGTCCGCAGTGAAGCCGAGCGCGTCGCGCCAAATCCGGTCTATGAGGCATTCCAACAGGAACGTTATTCTCGAAACTTCTCCCGCGACGAGGTCAGGGAGAAGGTGATCCCCTGCTACATGGCGCTGATCAAGCAGATCGACGATCAGCTTGGTCATCTGTTCGCCTTCATGGAGGAGCGCGGCCTGTTCGAAAACACGATGATCGTCTTCACATCGGATCATGGCGATTATCTCGGTGACCATTGGCTCGGCGAGAAGTACATGTTCCACGACGTTTCGGTCAAAGTGCCGATGATTGTCTACGATCCGTCCAGGGAGGCCGACAGCACCCGCGGCACGACCTCTGAAGCGCTGGTGGAGATGATCGACCTGGCGCCGACCTTCCTCGATCATTTCGGCGGCAGACAGAAATCCCACATCCTGGAGGGAAGGTCCCTGGCGCCATTGCTGCATGGGCCAAAGCCGGACAACTGGCGGCGCTACGCGATCAGCGAATATGACTATGGCGCCGACCTGGCGAGGTTGAAGCTCAACCTCCCGCTCAGCGACTGCCGCCTCTTCATGATCACGGACGGGCGCTACAAGCTGATCCACGGCGAAGGTGTGCCGCCGATGCTGTTCGATCGCGCGAATGATCCGCACGAGCTCAGCGATCTGGGCCGGAAAACAGAATTCGCGGATGTCGTCGCGACCTTGCGGGGAGCCCTGTTCCACTGGCTCGTGACGCCGAAGAACCGCATCACCGTCGAAGATCGATGGCTCACAGGCGACGACGACAAGCTGCGCCATTTCGATCCCGCCATCGTGCCGGGGATACTGATCGGCTATTGGGACGAAGCCGAACTCGCAAGCGAGCACGAGGCTCGAAACCAATGGCTGAAACGCCAGAATCGCTGAGCTGTCGCTCACGCCGGCTGCTACCGACAAAAATAGTCCTATGTCGGGAATAATCTGTCCTGTCGTGCGGTCTTCTGCATGGATGATCCGCGCGACAGGAAGGCTCTCATGCGCCGCAGCAGTCTTGCCCCCGATTTGTGCCCTCGTTTTCGACCTGGCGGGTGCCAGGGGCTTTTCTGCCCAAATAGGACTATGGTCGATCCGCTTCATGTTTCTGCGCGAACGCTGGAAGGTCGCGAGGGATGCGTGTGATGTCGCCATGTTGAACGGTGAGGCGCAAGCGCGATTCAGCCAGGTGGTCATGCCCCATCTCGGCGACGCCCTTGCCCTGGCGCGGTGGCTCACGGGCAGTGCTGCCGATGCCGAGGATGTCGTGCAGGACGCCTGCATGAAGGCCTATGCGGGGATCGGCGGTTATGCCGGCGGAAACGCGAGGGCCTGGCTTTTGGCGATCGTGCGCAACGCCTCCTACACATGGCTGGCCCGCAACCGTCCTCGTGGCATCGTCGCGGTTGGCGACTTGAACGATCTCGACGACATGAGCGCGGGACATCGGGAGCAGTCTCCAGACGATGATAGTCCGGAAGCCAAACTGATCGCCAAAGCCGATCTGGCGGCGCTGGAGATTGCGATTGCGGCCCTGCCGGAACCGTTTCGCGAAACGCTCGTGCTGCGTGACATCAACGGCCTGAGCTATCGCGACATTGCCGCCATGCTCGACGTGCCGATCGGCACCGTGATGTCTCGGCTGGCGCGTGCGCGCGGCCAGTTGATGTCTGACCTTGGGAGAGCGCGATGACTGCGCACAAAGATGGATTGCCTGAGGACAAGGCGGAAATGAAGATGATGGTCCACGCGCTGATCGATGGGGAGCTCGATGCGGCCATGGCGCTGGCGATGGAGAGGCGCATCGCTGCCGACCCTGAACTTGCCGCGGAGCATGCACGCATCACGGCTTTGCGCATGGCGATGGGCAGTCTGCCAAAAACGCAACCGACACAGGCCTTTCTGGCTCGCATTCAGGCTATCGGAAGTGCCGATACCGAGCAGGTGGCGCAGACGTCCGTGCTGCCTTTCCGCACGCAGTCGTCTCAATCCGGAACTGAGCGACGGCATCGGGGATGGTCAGCACGTTCCGCGACTTTCGACTGGCGTGCCCTGGCCGCATCGATCGCCATCACCGCGGTGGTGGCGAGCGGTGCTACGCAATGGGCAATGACAGGTGGCTCGGATGATTTCGCCGCAGCCGTGGCGAGTGGTCATCGCCGCAGCCTGCTGGCTGCCAATCCGGTCGATGTCGTCTCGTCAGACCGGCATACGGTCAAACCGTGGCTTGATGGCCGGCTTGGCATGTCGCCGCCGGCCCCCGACCTTGTCAAGGAGGGATTTGCGCTTGTTGGTGGCCGGGTGGAGGTTGTTGATGGACAACCCATTCCTGCGCTGGTCTACCGCCACAACGAACATCTGATCACGCTTGTTGCTCAGCCCCGGAATGGTGGCGCGGCGAGCAACCCGGTCGACCGTTCGGCGGACGGTTTTTCAATGGTGAGCTGGAGCGACCGCGCTTTCGCCTATTGGGCAATCACCGACATGGAACGATCCGTGCTCGATGAATTCGTCACCCGTTTTCGGGCTGCGGCTGCGATCTGATCCGGTGCTCGCCTACGGCAGCAAAGCCGAGCAAATAGGGATGACGTTCATGGGTGACGGCCGTGCGAGCAGCGGCTTGCGGGCCGATTTCGCATGATCGCGTTGATGCCCGGCACGCAACTCCAGAGACAGGGCACCAATCCAAGGAAAGAGATCAAAACGCGGGAATAAAATCAGGGCAATCAAGGTCTTGTCTGTAGCGGCGCCGGAAAGGCCCGCGTCAAAATCAGGTCAAGGAATAGTGACATGATCAGGATTGTTCTCACCACGCTTGGCATCGTTGTTGCCTCAAGCGCTGCCTTTGCGGGCAGCGACCACTACAACGCCGGCAGCATGCCGACGACTGCAGTCGATCACTCGACGACTGCTTCGGTCCCTAAACCCCGGCAGAACGTCGACGTCAGCATCAAGACCGGCGCCCCCGGCAAGGCCAAGGTCGACGCGATGGACTTCGGTCACGATCTCTGGGGCAATTGATTGATCGCCGTCCGTTCGAGGAGCGGTCGAAATTCCGCTCCTCGAACAACTCTTCCCTTGAGTGGAGCAAGCCTTTCGCGGGTCGCCTGAAAAAGATTTCGGCGGCGGGAATAAATCCAGACGGCGGCAGGTCTTGTCATCAGGGTGAATGAAACACCCGACCGCTTTCAAATCGTCGCATCAGACAAGAGAGATCACGATGTTCAACATGACACGTCGCTTGGTGCTCGGATCCGCGGCTGCTGCCGCGGCTTTCGGAGTTGCCGGAAAACTCGAATTCATCGCTCCCGCGTCGGCTGCCGCCCCGGTAGAGCCGACTGTTGGCTTCTACCGCTACAAGGTCGGATCGCTTGAGGTCACGGCCATCTATGATGGTATCTGGCGCAAGCCGCACGATCCGGCTTTCATCGCCAATGCATCGGTCGACGATACCAAGGCGGCATTGGCAAAAGCCGGCCTGCCGACCGATTTCATGCCGATCCCGCTCACCGTCGTCGTGCTCAGGATCGGCGACAAGCTGATCATGATGGATGCGGGATCGGGCGTCGGCCAGTGGCAGGCGAATGCCACCCATCTGCCGGCCAACATGGCTGCCGCCGGCATCGACTATAAGGCGATCGATACCATCATGATCTCGCATTTCCATCCGGACCATGTCTGGGGGCTGATGGAAAAGGGGAGCAATGACCCGGTGTTCCCGAATGCCGAGCTGATCGTCAATGCCAAAGAATACAAGTGGTGGACGGATCCTGGACGCGTCGAGCAACTGCCCGCGGGTCGCAAGCCCGCCGGGAAGCGCATCGCCGAGAATTTCCCGAAATGGAAGAACTGGAAGCTGGTCGAGGACGGAGCGGAAGTCGCTCCGGGGATACAACTGATCGCTGCTCCGGGACATACGCCTGGCCATTCGGTGTTCCTGGTTGGCTTGGATGATGAGCAGTTCCTTGTTTCAGCCGACACCATGTACGTGCCTGCGCTGCTTGCTCCGCATCCGGAATGGCAAGGCAGTTATGATCAGGACGGCCCGACTGCGATCGCCACCCGCCACAAGCTCATCGACCGGGTGATAGCCGACAAGATCAGGATCAGCGGCTCCCATTTCCCGTTCCCGGGGACCGGATCCTTCGTCAAGGACGGCAACGCCTATGGCTTCACGCCGACCGTCCAGAGCTGACCACAAACCGAAGAGAGCAAGACAATGACCAAGTTTCTCGGAATGCTGGGCGCCATCTGCCTGATGGCAGCCGCCAGCGGGCTGATGCTTCCGCCAGCCTACGCCGTCGACGACATTGAATCGACGGATGCCCCGGACCTGACCGCCGTCAGGGCGAAGATCGATGCGAAGGACTATCAGGGCGCGCTGGCGGAACTGCGCGATCTCGCCCAGGATACGCAGCAGCCCGATGTCTACAATCTGCTCGGCTTCACGCTGCGCAAGACGGGCGACTACAGCACTGCGCTAACCTATTACAACAAGGCGCTCGAACTGAAGCCTGATCACAAGGCGGCGCGGGAGTATCTTGGCGAACTCTATGTCGAAACAGGTGACATGGCGAAGGCCAGGGAACAGTTGGCCTCGCTGCAGAAGCTCTGTCCGACTGGCTGCGAGGAACTGGAAGACCTGCAGCAGGCGATCCAGACCAAGGTAACCAAATGAGGTAGGCGCGGAAGTGCCTGCCCTTTTCATCCTGGATGGAGTTGGCCATGCCGGTGGTACCAAACAGCTGGAGTGTTCATCTGTCGGATTTCGTTCTGCTGGCAGGCCGTCTGCTGCTCGCCCTGATCTTCGTGCATGAGGGGGTTGCCCTGGCCCTGCATTTCGATGGCACGGTGAAAGCAATGGCGCAGCTCGGGATCGGTGTTCCGCTCGTCGTCGCGACCATCGCGCTTCAGATCGCGGCAGGCTTGTCCCTGGGGCTGGGTTTCCTCACACGCCTCGGTGCAGTCTCACTCGGCCTTTTCTGCGTCGCCACGGCGGCGTTGTTTCACACGAACTTCGCCAACCACAATGAATTGCTGCATTTCGAAAAGGATCTCGCCATCGCAGGCGGCATGTTCACGCTTACAATCGCGGGCGCCGGTCGGTTTTCCCTGGATATGTTGGTTCCGCATATGCTGATGGGACGCATGTGGATCTTGCCATCATCTCGCGGACCTAGCCGTTAAGATCGCCTTGCGCTTTTGGCGAGCATTTCGCGCACCGCTCGTGAAAACTTGACGTCGCTGTTGCGGCGGGCGCGTTTGCTGACGTGAGGCGGCTTGGGGGCGAGCACCGGCAAAGGTCCGTTCTTGTTGGGCGTTTCAATATCTGTTACTTAACATGATAAGTTATCTGTCGGCATCGGCGTGAGGCGGCGTTGGAACTGTTGAGCTCAGTAGGTTTGCTTCACAAGGACCGGATACGGACGCCTTTCAGCCGCTGGGTCGACGATCTCCATTACACCTGCGGCAGTTTCCGCCCCCGTGCCATGGATACGAGCCTCGACATTCGTGGCGAAGCCCGGCGCATCAATGCCTGTGGCATGGAGTTTTCGCATATTTCGAACGACCTCGACCGTGTCGATCACGATTGGGATGATGTCCGGCGGGATGCCATCGAGCAGCTTTTCCTGCTCGTTCAGCTCGAAGGCTCCTGTGGCGTGGAACACAATGGCCGGCATAGCGCCTTGAATGTGGGTGACTGTATCCTGGTCGATTCCACGAAGCCGACGACGTTCCATTTCGGAGGCAAGTTCAGCAACCACCTCTCGCTCAACCTGCCCAGGCAGCTCATCTATTTCCATGGTGGCGACAAGCTCGACGTGGCGCAGACGCTGGAAGCCGCCGATCCGATGGCCGTCACGTTGCGGGCACTGCTGGCCAAGGTGCTGTCGACACCCGAGAGCGATGTCCACGCGGCGAACCTGCGCCAGTTGATGCTCGATGCGACCCGGCAGGCTTTCGTTTCCGACGGACACAATTCCCTATCGTTCGATTCGCTCAGCGACCTGGCGTCGAGGCGATTACAGATGATCGATGTCTTGATCGACCAGCACCTGACCAGCCCATATCTTTCGGCGCAGTGGCTGGCGAAGCGCGTCGGCGTGTCGATGCGGGTGCTGCAACTGCATTTCCGCGACCTGGGCATGACCTGCACCACCTTCATTCGCGACAAACGCCTGCGTTTCGCGCATGAAAGGATCAAGCAGTTGCACTATCAGCACGGCACGCAGACCATCGCGGATGTGGCCTATTCTGCTGGCTTCAATGATCTCTCCTATTTCAACCGGTGCTTCAAGGAACTGTTCGCCTGTGCTCCGAGCGAACTTCTGAGATCGACGCCGCACAGAAAAGGGGTGCATTAGCGCCCGTCCGATATCTTTGCCACGGCTTGCTTCGACCAAGCGCCGAACGACTTCTTGAGCCGTTGCGGAATGGCGTACATGCTTGATTTTCATGCAAGTTTTTCAAGGTGACGGGAAGGCGCGGAAGCGTTGGCCGTCCAAAACCCTGACATCGATTTTACGCTCAAGTCCGTTTCGGATTTCGTTTCACTCCAAGACACAGCCACCCCGCAGGTGTTGGTTGTGACGGTACGGTCGCCAAAGAAGAACCCGCACGAAGGTTGGGGCAGGGGCGCGAGCCGGCACATCTGGAGGAGAAACGACGGCTATGATTCCGGTGAAATTCAGTTGCGCTATCGCGGTCGCGGTGCTGACCGCCACGACAGCTCTGGCGACACACACGTTTGCGCAGGCGCAGGAGCTCGTACTCGGCGTCATCGGCAACAGCAAGGATCAGGTGCAGCCTTATACGCCGACAAGCTCGGCGTCCGCTGGCTCCTTGTACAACCAGCTTTATGACGGCCTGACGGCTTACGATTCCAAGGGCGCGGTGGTGATGGAACTCGCCGAGTCCATGACGCCGAACGCTACGCTGGACGTCTGGACCGTCAAGCTGCGCCCGAACGTCAAGCGTCATGACGGCAAGCCGTTCACGGTCGACGATGTCATAGCCAGCATCAAACACATGATTGACCCGGCGAACAACTTCGTCGTCTCCAGCCAGATCGACTTCGTCGACCCGGCCAAAATCCGCAAGATCGATGACCTGACGATGGAGTTCACTCTCAAGCGTCCATTCGGCCTGTTTGCCAACGCCTTCGCCGACGAGGATTTCAGGATGCGTGCCATCGCCGACGATGGCTCGGTGACCGGCACTGGCCCTTTCAAGCTCGATTCCTTCACGCCAGGCCAGGAAGCCCGGTTGACCCGCTTCGACGACTACTGGGGTGAGAAGCCCGGCTTCGACAAGCTACGCATCATTGGCTTCCGTGATCAGCAGGCGGTGACCAACGCATTGCGCGGTGGCCAGATCGACGTTGCTTATTCGGTGCCCTACACCGACGTGCCGGCACTGACCAAGGATCCGAAACTGAAGACCGTGGTCAGCGGCACGACGACCTATCCGATCATCTCCGTGCGCGTCGACACGCCGCCTTTCAATGATCAGAAGGTCCTGGAAGCGCTCAAGCTGGTGGTCGACCGCCAGCAGATCGTCGACAACGCTTTCGGCGGTTTTGGCGCGATCGCCAACGACTATCTCGGCAACAACACGGCCTGCCCGGCACCATCCGAGCCGCAGCGCGTGCAGGATATCGCCAAGGCAAAGCAGCTTCTCGCTGAAGCCGGCAAAAGCAACCTCAAGCTTGAACTGGTGACCGACGGCGCCTTCGCGGGCATGATGGAAATGGCGCAGCTCTACGCGCAGCAGGCAGCCCAGGCAGGCATATCCATCAAGGTGCGCCGGCTCGATCCGGCCACCTTCCTGAACCGGTGGCGCGAATGGCCGTTCCTGATCAGCCTGACCAGCGGGCCTTATGAAACCGCTGCCCTTGCAGCGCTTCTGCCGGGGCAGGGCGAGAATGCCACGCATTTCGACGACGCTGAATACAATGATCTTGCCAAGAAGCTGCAGAGCACCGGCGATTTGGCCGAGCAATGCAAGCTGGTCACCCAGCTGCAGGCGATCGAATACAAGCGCAGCGGTGACATCGTTGCTGCCTATCCCGAGAACATCACCGTCTATCGGGATACGGTCAGCGGGCTGAAGCCTGACCTCTACGGCCGCACAGCGATCCTGTTCGGCGGGGTCACCGTCAAGAAGTGACGGTTCTCCGCCACTCATGATCAGTCCAAGGCGCGGGGAAGAGCGTTCGATGACAGTCGATAGCCAGAGCGACAACGCAACAATCGGGGTTTTTGCCCGGCTGCAGCCATTGCTTGCACGATTGCTGCAAGGGGTGCTGACGTTGCTTGCGGTGTCATTGCTGATCTTCCTCGCGGCTCGCGCCTTGCCGGGTGACGTCGCCAACATGATCCTCGGCCAGAGCGCAACGCAGGAGCAGCTGGATTCGCTTCGTGTCCAGCTTGGGCTCGACCAGCCGCTGTGGTGGCAATACCTGATCTGGTTGGGCGGCATTCTGCGCGGCGACTGGGGAACGTCCCTCTCAAACGGACAGCCGGTGGCGGACCTGCTCGCGCTCGGGGTTCGCAATTCCGCGACCCTGAGTGGGGTGGCTCTCGCCGTCATGCTGCCGTTGTCGCTGCTGGTCGGGGTGATAGCCGCTCAGTTTCGCGACGGCTTTGTCGACAAGCTCTTCCTCGGCATGTCGATGGTTGCCAATGCCGTTCCCGACTTCGTCACCGGCACGGTGCTGGTCGCGCTTTTCGCGACAACAATACTGCATGTTCTGCCGGCGGTTTCGTTCATCCCGCCGGGAGATTCGCCGTTTTCCTACCCTGATGCGCTGGTGCTGCCGGCGACGACGGTGATCATTCCGGGTGTGATGTACCTCGCCAGGCTGGTGCGCGTTGCGGTCATCGACGTGATGGCGACCGAGTACATCCAGACTGCCGAGCTGAAAGGTCTGTCACCGGGCCGAATCCTGTTTCGGCATGCCCTGCCCAACGCGGTGGCGCCGATCATCCCGGCGGCCAGTCTTGTCGCGGCCTTCACGGTCGGCGGGGTTGTCGTGGTGGAATACCTGTTCGCGTATCCCGGCGTCGGCAGCGCTCTGGTCGACGCCGTCACCAACCGCGACCTGCCGGTCATCCAGGCCAATGTCCTGGTGATCGCCTCGGCCTATTTCATCTTCAATCTGATTGCCGACTCGCTTGCCCAGCGGGACGAGGCGGCCGGCCAGAGGCAGTCCAAGGCGTGAGTACCGACGTGGAAATGACACTGACGACACATCAACCGACTCGCCGGCGTCCAGCCAGCGGCTGGTGGCGGCTTTGGGCATCCGCCCAGGTACGCTGGGGTGTGATCCTGCTGGCAGCGATGACCGCGCTGGTCGTCATCGGCCCCATTGTCGCGCCATACGATCCGGCCGCGCCGGTGGGCAAACCCTATGATGCGCCTTCGGCGGCGGCCTGGCTCGGCACCGACAACCTTGGACGCGATGTGCTGTCGCGTGTGCTTTCGGGTGGCGTGTACCTAGCCTGGATGGCTCCGGTCTCAGCCCTGCTCAGTGTCGTGATCGGCACTGCCGTTGCCCTGGTGACGGCCTATTATCGCGGCTGGACCGATCTGGTGCTGATGCGGTCGCTGGATGTGCTGCTGGCCTTCCCGGGCATTCTCCTGACCCTTCTGTGCGTCTCGGTGTTCGGGCCGCAGCCTATCCTGCTGGTGGGGCTGGTGGTTCTGACCCTGATGCCGGGCGTTGCCCGCGTCATCCGAGGTGCTGCCATTCCGCTTCTCGACCGGGAGTATGTGCTGTGGGCCAAGGCCGTTGGCACGCCGGGTTCCGTGATCATCCTGCGCGAATTGCTGCCCAACGTTTCTTCGCCGCTGCTGGTCGAACTGGGTCTCAGGCTGAGCTGGTCGGTTGGCATCCTCTCTTCGATGAGTTTCATAGGCTACGGCATCCAGCCGCCGGCGGCCGACTGGGGGCTGATGGTCAGTGAAAACGGCACCGGCCTCGGCACCCAGCCCTTTGCCGTGCTCGCGCCGATCCTGATGATCATCCTCTACACGATCGGCGGTGGGCTGATCGCCGAAGGTGCTGCGCGGGTGATGGCCCGGACGGAAGGCAAGGCATGACGACGGTATTGAAAGCCGCGGGGCTGACCGTCGAGCGCACCGACAGCGCGCCGATCATCGAGGACGTTTCCCTGAGCCTCGAGCAGGGCGAAGTGATGGGCATCGTTGGCGAATCCGGTTCCGGAAAATCGACGCTGGCGTTGGCGCTGCTTGCCTATACGCGGCGTGGCGTGCGCATCTCGGGTGGTTCGGTGCGCGTGGCCGACACCGACATGCTGGAACTCGACACAGCAAGCCTGCGCAAGGCGCGGCGCGAGGTCGTCGCCTATGTCGCGCAGGATCCCGGCGCGGCGCTGAACCCGATGCTTTCGCTCGGCAGGCTGCTGACCGAGGGGTTGGCCGGCAGCAAGGCCGAAAAGACAATCCGTGCGCGGGAGATATTGCGCAAGGTCGGCCTGCCCGATGACGCGGCTTTCCTGCAGCGCCGTCCGCGCCAGCTCTCCGGTGGGCAGCAGCAGCGCATCGCGATCGCCATGGCGGTGATCGCCAAGCCCAGGCTGATCATCCTCGACGAGCCGACAACCGGGCTCGACGTCTCGACTCGCGCCAAGGTGCTGGACCTGATCCGTCAGCTTTGCATTTCGGATGACCTGACCGCGATCTATGTCAGCCACGATCTCGCGGTGATCGCCAACGTCGCCGACCACGTCACGGTGATGTATGGCGGCCAGGTGGTCGAACAGGGCAGGATGACGGAGGTTCTGGCGACGCCACGCCATCCTTACACGCGTGCCTTGCTGGACGCCGTTCCTTCGCTACAGGTGCGCCAGGCGTTGCGGCCGATCCGCGGACGCGTGCCGGCGGTCGGCGAGGCACCCGATGGCTGCATCTTTTCGGACCGTTGCGACCACGTTGTCGAGGCCTGCAATATCCGGCCAGCGCTGCGGCTGGTTGGCGGCACTCAGGTGCGATGCGTTCGCTCCGACCTGGCTGGGACATTCGAGATACGCCCGCCAAGCATTGGTCATTCCGACAGGCAGGTTGCGAACAACTCGGCGGTGCTGCAGGCGGACGGCGTCAACGCCTTCTACGGCCATCGCCAGATCCTGTTCGACGTCGGCCTCAAGGTGGAACCGGGCCGGTGCCTGGCAGTGGTTGGCGAGTCCGGCAGCGGCAAGTCGACCCTGTCGCGCTGCCTGATCGGGCTGCACGGCAACGTCCGAGGTGAATTCCGCCTAGACGGCAAGCCGTTGCCGCTCACTGTCGGCGAGCGCGACCGGCATGCCCGCCAGCGGCTGCAATACATTTTCCAGAACCCGAACGCTTCGCTCAATCCGCGCCGCACGATCGGCCAGAGCCTGATGGCCGCGTTGGCCAACAGGCCGGAGGCAGGTGGCGACCGGTCTGGCGCTACAATCGCAGAGGCGCTTGAACGGGTCGGCATCTCGCCCGATCTTGCCATGCGCTATCCGGCCGAGCTTTCGGGCGGTCAGCGCCAGCGCGTGGCCATTGCCCGTGCGCTGGTCGCCAATCCCGGCGTGCTGCTGTGCGACGAGGTGACGTCGTCACTCGACGTATCGGTGCAGGCCTCGGTGATCGAGTTGTTGCGTAGTCTGCTCGCCGACGGTCTCGGCATGCTCTTTGTCACGCATGACCTGGCGGTGGTGCGCAACATCGCCGACACCGTCGCCGTGCTCAGCGCCGGTCGCGTCGTCGAACAGGGTGAGGCTGGCAGGGTCCTGAGTGCGCCCAGCCATCCCTACACTCAATCGCTGCTTGCCAACACACTGCAATTGCCGACCGAAGCTGCCGATCCCGACGTCATCGCGCCGAAGCAATCCGCAGCCGGCTCGCGGCGAATGTGAGGATTTCCGTTCATCAAGAGGAGAAGATGATGAGCCATTTTGACGGTCTGCTCAACGACACGCTGCCGTTGCTGCAGGTAGACTTTACCGCCGAGGGAGCACTGGCCGATCTCGAGAATCCACCAAATACGGGTGGCTTCGAGCTGGTCGGCACACTGGTGCAGCCCAACGCGAAGATCCACATGACCCATATCTGGATTACGCCGTTCAACCGCCACCTGCATTGGGTGTCGGAGCATGTCCATGACTATGACGAGGTCCTGATATGGACCGGCAACGACCCGGAAAATCCGCAGGACCTCGGCGCCGAACTCTATATCGACATCGAAGGCGAGCGCCGCATCATCAACAAGTCGGGCTCGATCTACATCCCGGCCGGGGTCAGACACTGTCCGCTCGGCTTCCACTATGTGAACCGGCCCTTCCTGTTCCACGCACTGTCGCTGGATTCGGAATACAAGGCGAAGGTCCAGAAGTCGTAACTGAACGGTCACTGCCGGCGGGGCGCCCCGCCGGCAGTGTTTTCGGTATCCGGATATTACTCGGCTGCGCCTATTGCCTTCAGCCCGGCCGCCGCACACTTCGCGTCGATGTCGCCTGAGGGAGCGCCACCCACACCGATGCCGCCGACCAGGGCCTTGCCGAACTTGACCGGCAGGCCGCCAGCCTGGATCACCATGCGACTGTCCATATCGCGCATGCCTTCATTGGCCGGCTTGCCGGCGATGAATTCCGCCAGCCCTGCCGTGTCGCGGCCGAGTGCTGCCGACGTGAAGGCCTTGCCCTGCGCGCTTGCACCGGTGTGCGGGCCGGAATTGTCACCCTTCAGCAGGACCTTGGTTGCACCGTCGCGCGCCACGATGGCGACGCTGACATTATGGCCCTCGGCAACGCAGGCCTTGAGCGCCGCGTCAGCGGCCTTGGTCGCCAGGTCGAGCGGCAGGTAAGGGGTCGTCGGCAGTTCCTGCGCGGTGGCGGCAAGCGGGGCGACGAGGGCTGCTGCAAGTACGAGAGTGCGGATCATCTTGGTCTCCTGTCCAGTTGATGTGGAAAAGATACCGTTCGATCGGTGCAGCCGGTATTCGTAGGGCTTGCGGCGATCTCCGAAGTTCTACGGAGTTTCACGCCCTTCCAGCCACAGCCTGGTCATCTCGGCCTGCGATGTCGTGCCGAGCTTGGCGCCGATCGCTGCGCGATGGCTCTCCACGGTGCGCGGCGACAGGCCAAGCCCCTCGGCGATCTGCCGGGTGGTGAAACCGGAGGCGATACGGTCGAGCACCTCGCTCTCCCGCGCCGTCAGCGCGGCCAGCAAGGTGATAGTCTCCGCCGTTTCGGCACGTCTTCGCAAGGTACGCTCCAGAACCTGCTGGCCTTTCTGGATCGCGTCGATCAGATCCTGCTCGTCGATGGGTTTCGACAGGAAATCGACGGCGCCGTTGCGGAAGGCGCGCCGGCAGGCCTCGATGTCGCCATGGCCGGAAATGACGATGGTGGGCCAGTCCACACCCTGTTCCGTCAGTTTTTCCTGCAGCTTCAACCCAGAGATGACCGGCATGCGGATATCCAGGATGAGGCAGCCAGGCTCAAGCCGGGCGACCTGTGCCAGGAATGCCTGTGGATCGGCGAAGCCGGTAACGGTCACCCCCACCGTGGAAAGCAGCAGGCCAAGGGCCCTGCGAACGGCTTCGTCGTCGTCGACCAGATAGACGGGACTGCTCATTGGGCTGCCTCCGCGTTTTCCTTTTTGCGCGGCAGCACGACCCTGAAAGTCGCACCTGGACCGTTGTCGACCAACGCAATTTCGCCATTGGCGCGCTCGACCAGGCGTTGGCTGAGCGCCAGGCCCAGGCCGGTGCCATCGGCCCGGGTCGTGGCGAAGGGGGTGAACAACCTCGACTGCATTGTTTCCGGCACGCCAGGACCGTTGTCGCTGACTTCAAAGACGGCTCGGGAACCGTCGTCCTTCAAGCGCATCGTCACGCGTCCCGCATCTCTTCGCTCCTGATCCAGAGCTTCCATCGCGTTGCGTACGAGATTGAATGCGACCTGTTCCATTTCGACGGGGTCCGCAAGCACCACCACCGGCCTGTCGGGGACATCGACATCGAGCTGGATACCGCGCGATGCGGCGTCCGGCTCCAACAATGTCTGCACGTTGGTCAGGGCCTGGCGCAGATCGAATGTTTCCGCCAAGGTCTTCTGAGGCCGTGACCAGTTGCGAAAGCGCTCCAGGATGGCGGAAGCGCGCTTCGCCTGGGTGATGGTATCCTCCAGAACCGGCTCAAGTGCGGCAGCGTCGCCTCGCCCGGCCAGCCGACGCCCGGCCTGCGCCTGCGCCAGGATCGCGGTAAGCGGTTGCGTCAGCTCATGCGCCATGCCGCTGGCCATTTCGCCGAGCGCATTGACGCGGGAGGCATGGGAAAGGCGCGATTCCAGGGCGGCAAGACGCGCCTGTTCAACTGCGGCGCGCGTGCGTGCGCGCTGACGCAAGCCGGCCAGCGCTGCAAGGCAGGCGAGGCTTACGACAAGCAGCACCAGGCCCGTGCGCAGAGGAGGGAGCAGATCGCCGATGCCGATCTCCATGCCCGTCTCCAGGGTCAGAGGCTGCGAGGCGCTGCCGAGTGGCCTGGAGAAACGGACGGCGGTTGGCTGAGCCGATGGGCCGACCAGAGCATGACCACCGGGCAGGGATAGCTGAATGGTCACGCCGGGCCGTGACCAGAAGGGCGCCTCGTCGCCGATCAGCTTGCCGGCGTCGATGCCCAGCATCAGTCCGTAGCGCGCGGCGTCACTGTTGGGGCTGCGCTTCACCATGATGTAGTGATCGGGCTGACCAGGGTGCGGCAGCAGCATTATCTGGCCGGTTGAGGTCCTGGCTGCGGCGCGGATGCGTTCCGCCGTGACTGGATCGAGCGGTGCCGTGCCAACGATCGCGGCCCGTGGGTCCAGCGGAACGAGCTGGATCTCGTCGATGCGCGGGTAAAAGCGCGCGATGGTCGATGCCACGTCGAGGAACAGGTCGAAGCTGCGCCCGTCGGATGCGACCGCGATGGCGGAAAGTGCCGTCATATGGGCATCGTGCTGGTCGGCTCGCTGCGATGCTAGCCTGTGCAGCGCGAAACTCTCCTGCTCGAGTTCTGCGACAAGCGTCCGATATTGCCACGCTGCCAGTGCTCCGGCTGTGATGAACAGCAGCAGGCACCAGATGGCGATCAGGGCGGCAGGCCTCTCCAGGATCGGACGTCGGCTGGGTGTCATCGGACCATTGTGGCAGTTTGCGCGGCATAGCTAAAGGAACAACTGGCCGTCGCCCGGGCTGGAGCCCGGTTTCAGGGTTTCCGCGATTGATTACAATTATTGTCGATTATTTTGTTGAAGAATTGTCGGCAATTTGGTTGGATCGTCGCGTTGAAAAAGGTGACGGTCGACGGAGATTCCGTCAGACCGCTTGGGAGGACAAAATGGCACTATTTCGGACGGCACGCCGCGTCGCGGCTGCCGCGCTGCTTTTGGGCACTTCCGTTGTTGCAGCACAGGCTGCGTCAACGTTGGAGACGGTGAAAGCACGCGGCAAACTCATCTGCGGCGTTTCGATGGGTACGACCGGCTTTGCGTTGGCCGATGCGCAGGGCAAGTTTGCGGGTTTTGACGTCGACGTGTGTCGCGCCGTGGCGAGCGCCGTGTTCGGGGATCCGAACAAGGTCGACTTCGTGATGACCAACATCAACACGCGTTTCCAGGTGCTGCAGTCGGGTGAGATCGACATTCTGTCGCGCCAGACGACGATGACCTACTCACGCGAAGCCTCGCTTGGCATCGATTTCGGCCCCACGGTGTTCTATGACGGCCAGGGCTTGATGGTGGCAAAGAGCCTCGGCATCAACAGCGCCAAGGAACTCGACGGCGCGGCGATCTGTACCTTGCCCGGCACCACAACGGCGCAGAACCTGGCCGACTTCTTCCGTACGACCGGCAAGAAGTTCGAACTGGTGGTGTTCGAGAACCCCGACGAAAACAACAACGCCTTCTTTTCCGGCCGTTGCGATGCCGTCTCTTCGGACCGGTCCGATCTCGCTTCCATCCGTGCGGGTTCGAAGAGCCCGGGCGACTACGTGATCCTGCCGGAGACGATCTCGAAGGAGCCGCTGGCACCGGCCGTGCGCCAGAATGATTCAAACTGGCGTGACATCGTCTCCTGGTCGATCTGGATGATGATGGCCGCCGAGGAAAAGGGCATCACGCAGGCCAATGTCGACGAACAGGCAAAAAGTGCGGATCCGGAAATCCAGCGCATGCTGGGCGGAACAGACGACCTTGGCCCGATGCTCGGCCTCGACAAGAAGTGGGGCTACAATGTCATCAAGCAGGTCGGCAACTATGCCGAAGTCTTCGACCGCAACCTTGGCGAGAAGACCGCGCTCGGCCTGAGCCGCGGCCCGAACATGTTGTGGAACCAGGGCGGCCTGCTCTATCCGCCGCCCTTCCGGTAAGCCGATCACCTGACATGGCGCATGTCCATCGACATGCGCCATACTTCTCAACCAGACCTTCCGAAGGGGAACACGGCGTGTCGCCCATTGTTCTGCTGCGAAACCGGCGCGTCCGTGAGCTCGCTTATCAGGTCATCTGCGTGGCGGCGGTCATTGCCGTCGGCTGGTACCTGCTCAGCAATGCGCTCGCCAATCTCGCCAAGCAGGACATAGCGACCGGTTTCGGCTATCTCAGCCGCGAGGCCGGCTTCGTCATCAGCGAAACACCGATCACCTACGAACCATCGGACAGCTATGCGCGAGCGCTGCTCGTCGGTCTGCTCAACACAGTCAAGGTCGCGCTGCTCGCCATCGTCTTCAGCACCATCATCGGTACGCTGGTCGGCATCGCGCGGCTGTCCAGCAACCCGCTTCTGTCGCGGCTGATGCTGTTTTACGTCGAAGCGCTGCGCAACGTGCCGCTGCTGCTTTATCTTTTCCTCTGGTACTCGGTCATCATCTTCACGCTGCCGCCGGTCAGGCAAGCCATCACGCTGCTGCCCGGCGTCTATGTCTCGAACAGCGGCCTGGTCGTGCCGGCCATTATCTGGAATTCCGGTTTCTGGGTCGCCGCGGCCGCGTTCGCCATCGGCATTGCCGCTGCCATCGTCTGGTTCAAGGTCGTGCGCCACAGGCGCATCACGACGGGCAGGGCGCTTCCCGGCTGGCCGGTGGCCGTCGCGCTGCTGGTGCTGCCGGTTGTTGCTGCCGCACTGCTTTTCGACATCAGCGGCGAGGTCGACTGGCCAGTGCTGGGCAAATTTCGCCTGACCGGCGGAGCACATCTGAAGCCTGAGTTCGTCGCGTTGCTTGTCGGCCTCGCGCTCAGTGCCTCCGCCAGCGTCGCCGAGATCGTGCGCAGCGGCATCCTGGCGATCCGCAAGGGGCAGCGCGAGGCGGCCAAGTCGCTCGGTCTCTCGGACGGCCAGGCGATGCGGCTCGTTATCCTGCCGCAAGCACTCAGGGTCATCGTGCCGCCGCTGACCAACATCTACGTGACGACCTTCAAGAACAGTTCGCTGGCGATCGCGATCGGCTATCCCGACCTTGTGATGGTCTCCAACACCATCATGAACCAGACCGGGCAGGCGATCGAGCCGATTGCCCTGTTCATGCTGACTTATCTGATCCTCTCGCTCATCACCTCGGTCGTCATGAACTGGTACAACGGACATGTCGCGCTCAAGGAGCGTCAGTCATGAGCGAGCAATCCATGACCGCAAGCGATCTGCCCGCTCCGCACCGCCGAAGCGGCAGGCTGCAGCCCTATTTCGGCACGCCCGGCAATTCGGCGGTGACACTGATCTGTCTGGCCGTCTTCGCCTTGGCCGCCAAGGCTGCGATCACCTGGCTGCTGGTCAATGCGGTGTTCATCGGCACGCCGGAGGACTGCAAGGTCGCCGCCGGGGCCTGCTGGCCGTATCTCGCCGATAAGCTGCGCTACATGCTTTTCGGGATCTATCCGTTCGACGAGCAGTGGCGGCCGCTGGCCGCGACGCTGCTGTTCATCGCAGCCATGGCCATTTCCGGCATCCCACGCCTGTGGGGCCGCGCCTTGATCGTCGGCTGGATCGTGCTTTTGCCGCTGCTGTTCGTGCTGATGGCGGGTGGCGCATTCGGGCTGACGTCCGTGCCGACGTCGCAATGGGGCGGACTGCCGCTCTCCTTCATGCTGACATTCATCGGGCTCGTGCTGGCACTGCCGCTCGGTATCCTGCTCGCGCTGGCGCGGCTGTCCAATCTGCCGGCCATCCGTATTCTGGCGATAACCTTCATTGAACTGGTGCGCGGCGTGCCGCTGATCAGCATCCTGTTCATGGCGTCGGTGATGTTGCCTCTGTTCATGCCGGAAGGCGTGACAATCGACAAACTGCTGCGGGCCCAGGTCGCGATCATCCTGTTTGCCGCCGCCTATATCGCCGAGATCGTGCGCGCCGGGCTTCAGGCGCTGCCGCGTGGCCAGACCGAAGCCGCCCAGGCGCTCGGGCTGCATTACTGGCAATACACCTTCCTGGTGATCATTCCCCAGGCGCTGAAGACCGTCATCCCGCCGCTGGTTTCGCTGTTCATCGGCTTCTTCCAGGACACGACGCTTGTCACCATCGTCGGCCTGCTGGATTTCCTGAACACTGTCCGCACCGCGCTGCGCGATCCCAACTGGCAAGGCATTGCGGTCCTGGAAGGTTATCTCTTCGCGGCCGTCGTCTACTTCATCTTCAGTGCCCTGATGGGCGCTTACAGCCGCTTTCTCGAAAAACGCTTCAGGGTAGGTCATGACTGAGATCACGGTCATCCGCGACGTCGACACCATCATTGCCTATGACCCGGCCAATGATCGGCAGGTCTATCGTCACGGTGGCGACGTCGCATTCGATAAAACCGGTCTGCTCTGCGTCGGCGAGCGGTTCGAGGGGCCGGCGACCACCGAATTATCCGGCAAGGCACGCATGGTCATGCCGGGACTGATCGATATCCATTGTCATTCGCATGACGAACCCATGGTCAAGAGCATCTTCGAGGATGTCGGCACCGCTGCCCTGTGGGGGCAGGCCATGTACGAATATTCCTCGGTGATCGACGGCGGGGCGGATGCCCGTGCGGCCTGCCTGACCATCATGCTCGGCGATCTGATGCGTTCCGGCGCGACCACGGTGCTCGATATTGCCGGCATCCATGATGCCTGGCTCGATATCGCGGCGCAAAGCGGCGTGCGTGGCTATCTTGCGCCCGGCTTTCGCCAGGCCGACTGGGTGGTCCACGACAGCCATCGCCTTGACTTCGAATGGGATGACCAGGCTGGCCGTGATGCATTTGCGCGGGCGCTGGACTTCGTCGACCAGGCCAGAGCCCATCCCAGCGGCCGGCTGGATGGCGTCGTCTCGCCGTCGCAGGTCGAGACCTGCCGGCCGGATCTGCTGGTCGATGCCGCCGATGAGGCGCGCAAGCGCGGCGTGCGGCTCACTGTCCATGCCGCGCAGACCATGGCCGAGCACGAGGAACTGCTGCGCCGCACCGGCCTGACCGCCGTGCAATATCTCGACCAGTTCGGTGTGCTTGGGCCGGACGTCATCATCGGACACTGCATCTTCACCGACCATCATTCCTGGACGCGGCAGCGCACGCGTGCCGATCTGATGACCTTGGCGGAGCGCAGCACCAGCGTGGCGCATTGCCCGGTCACCTTCGCGCGCAGCGGCATGGCGCTGGAGACGCTGGGCTCCTACCGCCGCGCCGGCGTCAACGTCGCCATCGGCACCGACAGCTATCCATTCAACATGCTGGAGGAGATGCGGCAGGCGCTGATCTGTTCGCGGCTCGGCGGCGGGACCGTCTTCGATCTCTCGACTGGCGATGTTTTCGAGGCCGCGACGCTGGCCGGTGCTCGCGCGCTGGGCCGCACTGACATTGGCAGGTTGAGCGTCGGTGCCAAGGCGGACCTGGTCGTGATCGATCTCGATGCGCCGACTATGCGTCCGGTCTACGACCCGCTGCGCAGCCTGCTCCACTGTGCAGCCGAACGCGCCGTGCGGCGTGTCTATGTCGACGGGCAGTTGACAGTCGATGAGGGCCGGTTGATCGGGATCGACTATGAGGGTGCATTGCGCGAAATGCAGGCGCTGCAGGATTGGGCTTGTTCGCGGGCAGGCCTTTTCGATCCGCGCGGCCGCAGCATCAGCGAACTGGCGCCCAAATCCTTGCCGGTGATCCAGGGCTGACCTGACGTTTTTCGGTCGGATTGCGCCGCAGTTTCCAGACGCGGCGTGATCTGCCGTTGTCCGGCAGCAGGCATGCCTTGCTGCTCCAAAGAAAATGGCGCTTCACCAAGGGGAAGCGCCAGGAGTTTGAAGCTACGGTCTCTTGATGGACCGGATCACTTGCCCATCTGCGTCAGCCAGTGGCGAGGTTTGTTGTCGGCCCGGAAGTCGACACTCTTGACCTTGGCCTGCATGGCCCAGGCGATGGGCTGCTGGTGAAGGGGGATCAGGATCGTGTCGTCCTTGGCTATCTTGAGCGCGGCCTCCTCGAGTTGCAGCCGCTTGGCATTGTCCGGTTCCTGGACCGCCTGCTCGACCAGCTTGTCGAGTTCGGGATAAGACCAGCCGCCATAGTTGGAGACGCCGACCTTGCCGGTCTTGGTCTCGAGAACCTGGGCGAGCAGGGAATAGGCATCGAGGGTTGGCTCGTTTGCCCAACTCAGGTTGAATACGTCGGCCTTGCCGTTCGAACGCTTCGGCGACTGCACGGCGCGCGGCGCGATGTCGATTGTCGGATCAAAGCCGGCGCGCTTCAGCATGTTGGTGATGCCGGCGCAGAAATCCTCTTCGTTGATGCTCTCGTCGTTCGTGCACATGTAGGTGAATTTCAGGCCTTCCTTGCCGGCTTCCGCGAGAAGCTTCTTGGCAAGCGCCGGATCGGCTGGGCTGTACGTGTCGAGCGACTTGGCGTAGCCGGCGATTTCGGGAGCGATCAAAGAGCCCGAAGGGCGCGCCAGCCCTCGCATCACCTTCTTGTTGATCAGGTCGCGGTCGATGGCTGCTTCAAAAGCCTGTCGCACGCGCAGATCGTTGAAGGGGTTCTCGCGGCCGTCTTCCAGCTTTTCCTTGCGGTTGAAGCCGATGAAGACGGTGCGCAGTTCGGTGCGTTTGTTCACGGTGATGCCGGGCGAGGATTCGAGGCGAGGCAGATCCTGGATCGGCGCGGAGTCGACCAGATCGACCTCGCCGGAGAGCAGGGCGGCTACGCGCGTGGCCGGCGAAGCGATCGGCAGGAACTCGATGCGGTCGATGTTGTGCTTCTTCTGATCCCACCACTTGTCGTTGACCACGAGGATGGTCTTGCTGTCCGGCGTGCGGCTCTCCAGCTTGAACGGGCCGGTGCCGTTGGTGTTGTGGGTGGCATAACCCTCGCTCTTGGTCGCGACGTCGGTCGGCTTTTCGGTGTTGTTGTCCTTCAGCCATTTCGCGCTGAACATGAAGATGTTGGTCATGTCGTTGAGGAACAGCGATGTCGGCGCCGAAACCTCGACATCGACGGTGTAGTCGTCAACCTTGGTGCTGTTCACATAGAGCGGGATGTTGCCGCGCAGGGGAGATGTCGGGTCGCTGACGCGCTTGAGCGAAGCGATGACATCGTCGGCAGTGAAGTCGGTGCCGTCGTGGAACTTCACGCCCTTGCGCAGGGTGAAGCGCCACGTCTTGTTGTCGATCAGCTTCCATTCCGTAGCGAGCGCCGGCTCGATCTTGAAGTTGGTGTCGTAGCGGACCAGGCCTTCGTAGATGTGGTTGAGGAAGGCCAGATTGGCGGTCGAGGGCACCGAGTCCGGATCCAGCGAATAGATGTCGGCGCGGCTGCCCCAGCGCAGCGTTTCCGCATTGGCCGATGCCGTCAGGGCCACCACGGCCACTGCGCCGGCCAACAAGCTTTTCAAGCAGGACATGTTCACCTCCCAGGTTCCTCACTCGGTTTTCACAATCATCATGATCAACAAAATTGTCAACAATATTGTTGACGTAAATTGCATGAATGGGTAGCAAAACACCTAAGGTCGGGAGCGCCTTTGAGGAGAAAACGTGAACGGACTGCTGTTGCTTCACGGAACCATTGTCACCGTCGATGCCGACCGGCGTGTGATCGAAAATGGTGCCGTTGCTATCCTGGGCGACAGGATTGTCGACATCGGGACCGCGGAGGATCTCGAGCCTCGGCATCTGGACAAGAAGATTGTCGATTGCCGCGGCAAGCTCATCATTCCAGGCATCATTGATGCGCACGGCCATGCCGGTCATGCGTTGATCCGTTCGATAGCCGCCGACACCTATTCGCTGTGGATGCGGATCGTCACGCCGACCTACTACCATCATGCAACCCGCGACTATTGGTACGCGGACGGGCTGGTGGGCGGACTGGAGCGCTTGCGGGCCGGCGTTACCACCGGGGTCAGCATCATTTCGTCGATGCCGCGCAGTGACGATCCGGTCTTCGCCACCAACCACGCCAAGGCCTATTCAGAGATCGGCTTGCGGGAGGTGGTCTGCGTCGGCCCGGCAGGGCTGCCCTGGCCGCACGCGGTCACTCGGTGGGAGAGCGGCGCGCCTCAGGGGCGGCAGGTTTCCTTCGAGGAGATGATCGAGGGAACCGAAGCGACAATCGAGGCGCTCAACGGCAGTGCCGACGGGCGCATCGATGTGTTTGTGACGCCGTTCACGATCGTCCCGTCTCTCGACCCATCGAATCCGACGACGCCGGATCTTGCGGTCAGGCTGACGGAAGATGATCGCATGCAGGCGCGAAGGGTGCGTGAAACCGCGCGCAAATGGGGCGTTCGCATTCATTCCGACGCCTTTGCCGGCCAGATCCGCATGGCCTTCCAGGACAAGGAAAACGCGCTGCTCGGTCCGGATGTGCACCTTCAGCACTGCTGGGGCATTTCGCACGAAGAGGTTGATATCCTGGCTGCAACCGGAACACATGTGACGCATGCGCCGCCCGGCCGCGCCGTGCCGCTGCTGGACATGATGTCGAAAGGCGTGCCGGTGGCGATCACCTCGGATGGCGTTTCGCCCAGCCGACATTTCGACATGTTCCAGATTGCGCGTCTCGCGCAATTCACGCAGCATCTGCTCAACAACAACGACCGCTACCTGCTGCCGCCGGGCAAGGTGCTCGAAATGATCACGATCGACGCCGCCAGGGCACTTGGCAAGGCGCACGAGATCGGTTCGCTGGAAGTCGGCAAGAAGGCGGACGTCGCCATCATCAACATGCGCCAGCCGCATCTCGCGCCGAACTGGATGGTGGTGCACCGGCTCATTCATCAGGTTGTCGGCAGCGATGTCGATACGGTGATCGTCGATGGCAAGGTCCTGATGAAGGAGGGACGTGTGTTGACAGTGGATGTCGATCAAGCCCTCGATTTCGGCGAACGCGAAGCGCAGGCGATGGTGGATCGCGCCGGCCTCAAGGCGCATATGCATGATCCGGGCTGGGGGCAGATCAGCCGGACGTTCCGCGAACCGATCGTGCTGCCCGATCCTGGCGCCTGACGGCGCCATTCGCTTTTGCCGGACACGCGCTCATTCATCGATGGAGGCCGCCAGCTGGCCTCCCGATCAATCCGGAAACTTCAGAGGCTGAATCGTGAAAGCGAAATAACGCTTTGTTTTTGCATGATTTCAGCTGGAAGGTGTCTTAGACGCTTGCCCTTATCGGCGCGTTTTCCATGCGTTCCGCGAATTGCCCTTTTGGACGCGGGTAGTTGTAGGTGCTGACCTTGGAGGTCGCATAACCCGCGCCGACGAGGGCTTCGGCGATCTTCAACGCGGCAGTAACGCCGTCGATCACCGGCACGCCGGTTGCGGCCGACAGCCGGTCGCACAGGCTCGACATGCCTGCGCAGCCCAGGATGATCGCCTCCGCGCGATCCTCTATCTTGGCCCGCTCGATCGTCTCCAGCAGCAGCCGTTCAGCGGTTTCGGGATCTTCCTCCAGTCCCAGCACGGGCAGGTCGATGGAATGCACTGCGCGGCAATGATGACCGGCGCCATAAGCCTGCACGATGTCCTCGATGATCGGGACCGAGCGGGGCAGGGTGGTGACGACGGAAAAGCGCCGGCTGATCGTCATGGCCACCTGCACAGCCGCCTGGCAGATGCCGATCACCGGTCCCCTCGCGATTTCACGGGCAGCGTGCAGACCAGGGTCGTCGAAGCAGGCAATCACATAGGCGTCGACGCCTTGTGTCTCGCCCTTGCGGATTTCCTGCAGCATGGCCGGCACGGACAGGGCTTCGTCGGCGGAGCCTTCGATGCTCACCGGTGTTCCGACCGGGTTGACTGCGGTCACGCGCGTGCCCGCGCTAGCGACTTTCAGCGCGCTGTCCAGTGCTTGCGCGGTCATGGAAGCCGTCGAATTGGGATTGATCAGGTGAATATGCACTTTACTGGCCCACGCGTTTGGCTGTGTTGAGGACTTCAGAGATCGGAGGCGCCTTGAGCACGAACTGGCGGTCGGAAGTGATGTAGTTGTCGGCGTGCAACCGGGCTATCGGCTGATAGGTCTCGGGATTCACGTAGCGGCCGGCTTCGTCGAGGCAATCGCGCTGTACATGCATGTGCACGACCTGCCCCAGAACCAGCACACGGCGTGGATATTCGATCAGCCGTTCCACCCGGCATTCGAAGGCACAGGGCGAACTGGCGGCGAAGTCGACATCAATCTGCCGGCAAGGGGCCGTGGGAAGTCCGGATATCTCCAGTTCATCGACATCTGTCTCGAATGCCAGTCCGCACACGAGCATCTGTTGCGACAACGCCATATCGACCATGTTGATCGCAAACTCGCCGGTGCGCCGGATATTGGCGACGGTGTCCTTGTCTTCGCCGGACAGACGCGGCTGTATGCCCAGCACGACAATGGGTGGCTCGTGCGAGAAGACGTTGAAGAAACTCATCGGCGCGGCATTGCTGCGCCCGGTTGCGGAGCGCGTGGTCACCAGCGCGATCGGGCGCGGGCCGACAAAATTGGTCAGCAGGCGATAACGCCCCTCCGCCTCCATCTCTGTGAAGTTGAATTCCATTCGAGTCTCCCGTCCATGCAGAATATTGTAGACAATTTTTGAATGTATTATCTACAAAAAAAGCTCATGGACCAATGCAAATATTGACTTTTTGTCAGCCTTGGCGGATGTCGGTTAGACAGCGGGAAAGAGAGTCATGACCGAGCAGGCAGGCATTTCGATACAGCAGATCGTCGAAAAGGTGTGGCTCTCGATCGCTGAGCGCCGGTTGCGCCCAGGCGTGCAGCTCAAGGAAGGCCAGATGGCCGCGATCTTCGATGTCAGCCGCGCGCGTATCCGCCAGGCGCTGGCCGCGCTTGAGCGCGAGGGCCTTGTGACCATCATCCCCAATCGCGGTGCTTTCGTGTGCCAGCCGACGGTGGACGAGGCGAGAGACGTCTTCACC
This sequence comes from Mesorhizobium sp. NPDC059025, assembly GCF_042739655.1. Taxonomy (NCBI): domain Bacteria; kingdom Pseudomonadati; phylum Pseudomonadota; class Alphaproteobacteria; order Hyphomicrobiales; family Phyllobacteriaceae; genus Mesorhizobium; species Mesorhizobium sp. NPDC059025. The sequence continues at coordinate 283,947 of NZ_JBHYIM010000003.1, forward strand.
ATTCGCCGCTCCGTGGAAAGTCGCGTCGTCGCCCGCATCGGCGCCTCTGTGACGAAGGCCGATCTGGCGCGGCTGCGCGCCCATGTCACCCAGGAGCGGACCGCCAACGCCAACGACGCGACCACCGATATCATCAAGCTGTCCGGCGGTTTCCATCTTCTGCTTGCCGAGATCTCTGGCTCCGACTTCCTCTTCGGCATGATGCGCGACCTGATCTCGCGCACCTCGCTGATCACGGCCGTGTATCGGAACACAGCCCGCTTCAACTGCGGGCCGGACGAGCACGCCGAGATCGTCGATGCGATCGCCGCGGGCGACCTCAAGAAGGCTTCTGGGCTGATGGAACATCATCTGGAGCATGTGGAGTCCGAATTGGACCTGAGGGAAGTGCGCGACATGTCTCATGATCTGCGTGCCGCGCTGGCCTAAACCCGCAACTCTACGCATCCTCCGCAAGATGGCAGGCTACCCGCGTGCCGTTTGAGAACGTACGCACCTCAGGCAATTCCAACGAGCAATGCGCCGTCGCGATCGGACATCTTGGATGGAAGGGGCAGCCCGACGGCGGCTTGAGCGGGCTTGGAACCTCGCCTCCGGCGACGACACGGTCCCGATGCGGCTTTTCGATGTTCGGGATCGTCTGCAGCAGCAATTGCGTGTAGGGGTGTCGTGGCCTGGCGAACAGCGCTTCCGTCTCGCCTTCTTCGACGATGCGGCCGAGATACATCACCGCGATGCGGTCCGACATGTGCCGTACAACACTCATGTCATGGCTGATGAACAGATAGGTCAGGCCGAACTGATCCTGCAGGCGCCGCATCAGGTTGAGTACCTGCGCCTGAACGGAAACGTCGAGCGCCGAGGTCGGCTCGTCGCAGACCAGGAATTCGGGCTCGCTGGCGAGTGCCCGCGCGATCGAGATGCGTTGGCGCTGGCCCCCCGAGAACTCGTGCGGGAACTTGTCGCCATCGGAAGCTGAGAGGCCGACCGTCTTCAGCAGTTCAACCACGCGGTCGTCGATTTCGGCTTTGGTCTCGCGCAGTTTCAGTTCGCGGATAGGCTCGGCGATGATGTTCCTCACGCGCCAGCGCGGGTTCAGCGAGGCGTAGGGGTCCTGGAAGATCATCTGAGCGGACAGCGGCTTGCCGTCCTGGCCCGGTGCGAAACGCATTTCGCCACCGTTCGGCTTGTATAGACCCGTCACCAGCCGCGCGACGGTGGATTTGCCGCAACCGCTTTCGCCGACAAGGCTCAGGCATCCCCCAAGGGGAACATCGAAGCTGATGTCGCTGACGGCCTGCAGGAACTGCTGCGGCTTGCGTTCGACGACACGATTGAGCCAGGGCGTGGAGACATCGAATGTCTTGACCAGCCGGCTGACGCAGAGGGCCGTCTTCTGGGTCATCGCGGTCATGCGGTTCCTCCCGCGTTCAGCCAGCATGCGCTGGAGCCGGCACCAGCCGACGCCAGACCTGGCCGCTCCCGCGTGCAGCGCGGGCCAGCCTCCTTGCAGCGCGGGTTGTAAGCACAACCCGGCGGGATGGCGTCGAGGCGTGGCATCGAGCCGTCGATCTGGTTGAGCCGTTCGACGCGGGCACCGAGCGCAGGGATCGAGGCCATCAATCCGCGTGTGTAGGGGTGTTTTGGAGCGCGCAGCACCTGCTCGACCGGGCCGACCTCGATGAGGCGGCCGGCATAGAGGACAGCGACGCGGTCCGCCGTTTCGGCAATGACCCCCATGTCGTGGGTCACCAGCATCACCGCCGTGCCTTTCTCCTTGCAGAGCTTGCGCAGGAGCGAAGTGATCTGTGCCTGGATCGACACATCGAGCGCCGTGGTTGGCTCATCGGCGATGATCAGCTTCGGCGAAGCAGCAAGCGCCAGCGCAATCACGACGCGCTGGCGCATGCCACCGGAGAACTGATGCGGGTATTGGTTGACGCGTTCTTCGGGTGAGGGGATGCCGACATCTTTCAGCAGCGAAATCGCTCGCGCCTTGGCCTCGGCCTTGCCCATGCCGAGATGCTGCCGGATCGTTTCGGTCAATTGTGCGCCGACCGTGAACAGCGGGTTGAGCGAGGTCAGCGGGTCCTGGAAGATGGCGCCGATCTCGCGGCCACGGATCTTCTCCATCTCGCGATCGCCGAGATTGTCGATGCGTCGATCTTTCAGCCAGATTTCGCCTTCGGCGATGTGTCCCGGACGTTCGAGCAGCCCCTGGATGGCAAGACCGGTCATCGACTTGCCGGCACCGGATTCTCCGACCACGCCGAGGATCTCGCCGGGGCGGATTGAAAGGCTCACATCCGAGAGAGCCGTGGCGATGCCGCGGCGGCCGGGGAATTCAACCTTGAGGCCACGAACCTCGAGCACGGCTTGCTGGGTTTCAGCCATTGGCGTCGACCTCGATGGGATAGCTTGGCGGGAAGATGTCCGAAACCGGCGGGTGGCCCCAGCTGCGGTCCGGATATTTGGCGATCAGGCCGTCATATTGCTGCTGAGCACGCTCGCGCGCCGCCTTCATGTCAATGCCGGCCACCTCACCGAAACGCATGGACAGCCGCCCGTCGACGAACACGGCCTGCGTGACCTTGCCCGAACCACCTGTGACCAGCGTGGTGATCGGGTCCACGGACGGCGCCATGACAGCATCGTCGAGGCCGAAAACGGCGATGTCGGCGCGCGCGCCGGCCATCAGCCGGCCGAGATCGTCGCGGCCGAGCGCCTTAGCGCCTCCCAGCGTCGCCGCATCGAACAGGTCGGCGGAGCGCACGCGGTCCGAAGCCTTGTCGGCGATGCGGCAAGTGATCAGGCTGATCAGCAGGTTCATCAGCATGTCGGCCGGGGTAGTGTCGGTTCCCATCGCAATGTTGATGCCGCGCTCACGGCATTTGGAGAACGAGTTCAAGATGCTGCCGCTGCGCGCCGACACCAGCGAGCAATGCACGATCGAGACGCCGTGTTCGGCGTAGAGGTCGAGATCCTCGTCGGTGGCGTTGGTGGCATGCGGTGCGATCAGCCGGTCGTTGAGCAGCCCGGCGCGCGCCAGCCAGACAGGAGCGGTCGTGCCATGCAATCTGCGAACGGTATCGACCTCCATCGAGCCCTGCGCCATGTGCAGGCGGATCTTGCAGCCGAGCTCGACTGCCGCCGCCTGGGTCTGGCGCAGCAGCTCCTCGGTGCAGGTTTCGACGCGGTCAGGCGCCAGCAGGCCGCGCACAAGGTCGCCGTGGCGGCCGTTCTGCCTGCCGATATAATCGACCGCATCGCGCAGCCCGGCCAGGCCGCGTTGTTCGTCGAACACCGGCACCATCTTGCCGGGGCCTTCCAGCACCATGCCGCCGGCGCGGTAGGCGGGGCTGAGATAGACCCTGAGGCCAAGGTCTCCGGCGGCATCGGCAGCCGCATCAAACTCGGCGACTGTTTCGCCCCATTCGCGGTAAAACAGCGAGGCGATGGGCGCTGCCGTCGTGATGCCGTTGAGCAGCAATTGCCCGAAGGCAAAGCGCTTCTGAAACGCCAGTTCCTCCTGGCTGTACATCTCATAAGGGCCTGCCTCGACGTAAGAGCGCGGCCACACACGGCCCTTGGCCCAGCCCGGCTGGTTGTCGATGCCGAGGATTGTGGTGTCGAGATCGGAGAGCGCATCGAGGTCGACAAAACCCGGGCTGACCAGCGCATTGCCGAAATCGATGCGTCTTGCGGCCTCACCGGGGAAGGTCGTACCGACGAAAACGACTTCTCCGCCGTCGATGACGACTTCGCCATTCGGGATCAGCCGGTGTCCGCCGTCGCGATTGCCGAGCACCCAGGCGGCGGTGATCAGCGTGCGACCCTCGGGGCGCTTGCCGAGTTCGAGTGAATCCAGGATCTGTCGTGTCATGGCATGTCCACCGTCGGCTGGCCGTTGCGCGCGGTGACGCGTCCGCCCTTGACGACAAGGGGGCGTGGCGCGACGTCGACCACGGCGTGGGCGAGCGTCTCGCCGGTCAGGAGCGTCAGGTCTGCATTGCAGCCCTCTGCCAGGCCGTAGCCTTCGATGCGCATGACGTCAGCTCCGCCTTGTGAGACGATGTGCAGGACGTGTGCCAGGTCGTTGTCGGAGCGCAGGCCGTTCTTCATGCCGACCACCTTGGCGCGATCGAGCATGTCGGGCTGGCCCCAGGGCCCCCAGGTGTCGCGGATGCCGTCACAGCCGGCGCCGACCCGGATACCGGCTTCCTTCAACCGCATGATCGACGGCACCGTAGCCGAGGGTGCGCCGGTGGTCAGGATGGCGACGTCGAGTTCGGCGATCTGTTCGATGAGCTGGCCGACGCGCAGATAGTCGTTCATGCCCAGCGCGAAGGCGTGGCTGATCGCCACCTTGCCCTGCATGCCATTGACGCGGATGCGCTCGAACATCAGCTCCATGGTGAAGGCGCCGAGATCACCCGTCTCGTGCAAATGGATGTCGATCGGTTTCTGGTGCTTCACGGCAAGCGCGAAGATCGCATCGAGCTGGCCCTTGGGGTCGCGGTCGATGCCGCAGGGATCGATGCCGCCAAGCACTTCGCAGCCTTGCGCCAGTGCTTCGTCGAGCAGTTCCACAGTGCCGGGCATCACCATGACGCCCGATTGCGGGAAAGCGACGATTTCGATGTCGATGATGTCTTTCAGCTTCTCGCGGGTTTCCATGATGCCGTCAACGATCGAAAGCCTGTGCGTCGGATCGATGTCGACATGGCTGCGGATATGGGTCGCGCCATGCGCGGCGAGGCCAATGGCATGACGCATCGACTGGCGGTGCGGGTCGATGCCGATGGCGAGGCGGTTTTCGCGTTCGAAGTCGATGCGCTCGCGCAGCACCGCGCGCCGGTTGTTTTCGTGCCAGGGCATGCCCCAGGTGGTCTTGTCGAGGTGGGTGTGCGCGTCGATCAGGCCCGGAATGGCGATGGCGCCACCGCCGTCCTCGACAGGCATGCCGGCTTCCGGCTCGAAATGACCGATCCCGGCAATGCGCCCGTCGCGGATCAGCAGATCGCTGACGGCGCCTCCATAAGGCCGGACGTTGCGGAGCAGCAGATTGGTCATGCACCTACCTCAGTTTCGGATTGAGCACGTCGCGCAGCCAGTCTCCCAGCACATTGACGACGACGACGAGCAGGCAGAGCTGGATCACCGGAAACAGGACGATCCACCACGAGCCGGAGAACAGGAACTGGTTGCCGATGCGGATCAGCGTGCCGAGCGACGGCTGGCCGGGCGGCATGCCGATGCCGAGGAAGGAGAGTGTCGCTTCCGTCAGGATCGCCATGCCGAAATTCAGCGTGGCGGCGACCAGCACCGGGGTCAGCGTGTTGGGCAGGATGTGGTGCGCCAGGATCCGGCGGGCCGGCACTTTCAGCAGCCGGGCCGCCTGCACATATTCCTTGCTGCGTTCGACGATGGTCTGCGCACGCACCGTGCGTGCATATTGCACCCAGGAGGAAAGTGCGATCGCCAGTACCAGCACTGCGGATGCTCCGATCTCACGCAGATCCGAGGGCAGCAACTGGCGCACTACAGTCGAGACGAGGATGGCAATCAGGATCGTCGGGATCGACAGGGTGATGTCGCCGATGCGCATCAGAATGTTCTCGATGAAGCCGCCGAAGAAACCGGCAACCAGGCCGGCGGTCATGCCGATCAGCAACGACAGCGCGACGGAAGCAAGGCCGATGACCATCGAGATGCGCGTGCCGTAGAGGATGGCCGACAGCATGTCGCGACCCTGCGTGTCAGTGCCCAGTAGGTAAGGCCATTCGCCGCCTTCCTGCCATACCGGGGGCAGCTCGGCCTTCCACATGTCGAGCTGTGCGGCGTCGTAAGGGTTCTGCGGCGCGAACAAGGGCGCGAACACCGCCGTCGCGATCAGGATGGCGAAGATCGCAGCAGCCAGCATGGCGGCTTTCGAATGCGTGAACGACCACCAGATATCGCTGTCGCGCCAGCGCTGCAGCGCGGATTGAGGTTTTGCCGGAGCTGCCTTCGAAGTGTCGAGCGTCATCGAACGGCCTCCTTAGTGCGAGGCGCGCAGGCGCGGATCGATCACGGCATAGGTGATGTCGACCAGCGTGTTCAGCGCGACGAAAATGAAGGAGATGATGCACAGATACGCTGCCATCACCGGGATATCGAGGAAGGTGACGGCCTGGATGAACAGCATGCCCATACCTGGCCACTGGAAGACGGTTTCGGTGATCAGCGCGAAGGCGATCAGCGAGCCGACATTCATGGCGGTCATCGTCACCACGGGCATCAGGCAGTTGCGCAGGGCATGTCGGAAGTAGATGCGCCAGCGCGGAATGCCGCGGGCCCGGGCGAATTTCACATAGTCGGAGCGCAGCACTTCAAGCATTTCGGCGCGTACCTGTCGCATGATCAAAGTGATCTGGTAGAGCGACAGCGCAATGGCTGGCAGGATGAGCGCCGCGCGTCCGGACGGCGTCAGCAGGCCAGTCGACCACCAGCCGATCTGCACGACCTCGCCGCGTCCGAAAGACGGCGACCAGCCAAGAATGACCGAAAAGACCAGGATGAGCAGGATGCCGACCACGAAGCTCGGCAGCGAAACGCCGATGATCGACAGGAATTGCAGGGATTCCGTATACCATCGCCCTCGCTTGATGGCGGTGAGAACGCCGAGGGGCAGCCCGACGATCAGTGAAATCAGCGTCGCCACCAGCACGAGTTCGAGCGTTGCCGGGAAACGCTCGCCGATCAGCGTCAGCACATCCTGGCCGTTGCGGTAGGAAACGCCGAAGTCGCCGCGTGCGGCATTGGCGACGAAGCGCGCGAACTGCGTCAAGGTGCCGTCGTTCAGGCCGAGCCGTTCGCGCAGCGCATCGCGATCTTCCTGGGTCATCTGCTCGCCGGCCATCATCTCGACCGGATCGCCAGCGAGGCGGAAGATCAGGAAAGCGAGCATGGCGACGGCCAGCATGACCATGATGGCGTTGGCGAGACGGCTTATGGTGAAGACCAGCATGGGGAACCTCGTCGGGGCCGACCTTTGCGGGAAATACGGAATGCGCTTCAGAGGCTCAGCAGCCTCCGGCGTCGACGTTCAACGATTGTTGCCCGATTGTCCGGCGCGTGCTGGTCGATCATGAAACATCCTCCCGATGTCACAGCGACGATCTTTGATGCCGTCGTTCGCAATATGGCATCGGATATTCAGCATGTCGGTATTATTGTCAACTATTTTGTCGACAATTTTGATGTCATTAGGCGACAGTACACGGAGATGCCTGGTTGTGCCGGCCTCCAGGGATGCCAAGCGGCACGGTATCGTTCGGTGAGAAACCGCATTGGTTGGGGCATCACACGCCATCCAGATTCCGTGTATCGGCGATATCCGGCTCCAGCCGAAGGTGGTCGCGGCGGCTCAACCCGCTTCGCGAAATGCTCCAGGCGATACGCCGCGCATGGATTTGAACTGCCGGGTGAGGTGGCTCTGGTCTGCAAAGCCGGTGTCGAAGGCGATTTCAGCCAGGGGTTTGCTGGTTCGCATCAGTGCAGAAGCGGCGCGAATGCGGCAGTCGCGCAGATATTGGCCGGGCGTCATGCCGGCAACGCGTTTGAAGTCACGGATCACCTGGAAGCGGGTTACGCCCGCCACCTCGGCGAGGTCGCCCAGCTCGAAGGCGCCGGTGAGATCAGCTTCGACGAGATCACGGTAGCGCCGAAATCGCCTTGCTGCCGCGCTGTCGTTGGCTGAAAGGTCGCGGCCGCCACGGTCCGCGAAGCACCCGGTCAGTTCGCGCAATGCCGTCAGCATCGCTGTTTCCGCTTCCATAGATTTGCCGGCGACGGCAAGGCGGTGGGCCTGCACAAACTCGCCGGCGAGGTCCGGGGCCTCGAGAATACCCTGGCTGAACATCGGCAAATGGCCAAGCTCGAGATCTTCCGCGACCTCGCGCATCAGCTCGGCACGCGGGTAGCAGGTGCGATAGGCCCAGCCGGCCTCGCAGCCCTTCTCGCCATCATGCGGGTCCTCGGGATTGACGACGATGATCGAGCCGGCAGGAGCCAGATAGGCCTGGCGGTTGATGCGCAGCTTTTCGGCGCCGGCAACCACGACGCCGAATACGTAGCTGTCATGCGTGTGCAGCGCATAGGCGTGGTTGCGGTAACGGGCGGTCAGCAATTCGAGATCGCCAAGCCCCGCATGCCGCGTCAACCGCGCTTCCTCGCATTCATTGGCATCGTTCATTAGTGGCAGCCTTCCGGAAACCGGCCCGGCGGTCAATCCCGTTCAAGACGGAGCCGCTGCCCGCATTTAGGGTCACCGACATCACGAGAAAAGCGAGCTGCGAGACAATCCATGCCCACCAACGACAGAGTTGCCGAAATCGCGCCAGAGGTCATCGCCTGGCGCAAGCACATCCATGCCAATCCCGAGCTCGGCTTTGCCGAGCATGAAACCGCCGCTTTCATCGCCGCAAAACTCGCGGCATTCGGCCTTGCCGTGCATACCGACGTCAGCCAGACCGCCGTCGTTGCAACCTTGACCAAGGGAAGCGGCAAACGGGCGATTGCGCTGCGCGCCGAGCTCGATGCGCTGCCGATCGAAGAGATGGCAGATGTCGACTATGTGTCGAAGAACAAAGGCGTCATGCATGCCTGCGGCCATGACGGTCACGCTGCAATCCTTCTGGGTGCCGCCAAACTGCTCTCCGAGACCGGAGGTTTCGACGGCACGGTCGTCTTCATCTTCCAGCCGGCTGAAGAGGTAGTCGGCGGCGGCAAGAAGATGATCGAGGATGGGTTGCTGAAGCGCTTCCCGGTCGAGAAAGTGTTTGCCATTCACAACTGGCCGGGTTTCCCGAAGGGGCAGATCGGCGTTTTGAGCGGCCCGCAGATGGCTGCTGTCGACGATTTCGAGATCCGCTTCCACGGCAGCGGCTGTCATGCGGCGATGCCTCATCTCGGTGACGATCCGGTGTTGGCTGCGGCCAGCTTTGTCACCGCGGTGCAGCGCGTGGTCAGTCGCAGCATTGATCCGCTTGTCGCAGCCGTACTCTCGGTCACGCAGATCCATGGTGGACGGTTCAACAATTTCGTGCCGACGGAAGCCAGGGTTGAGGGTACCTGTCGGTTTTATGATCCGGCCCTGTCGGACCATTGCGCTCAAGAGATCGAGCGGGTCGCGCAAGCGGTCGCGGCCATGCATGGTGTGACGGCCGAACTCGACTACAAGCGTGGCTATCCGCCGGTGGTCAATCCCACAGCCGGCGCCGCGCTAGCGGCTCTTGCCGGGCAGGACACGGTTGGCGCCGAGCACGTCAGCACCGATTTCCAGCCGAGCATGGGCTGCGAGGACTTTGCTTTCCTGCTGCGCGACGTTGGCGACGGTGCCTATGCCTGGATCGGCGCAGGCGATGTCGGCCCCGGCGAGGGGCTGCACGGGGATCGTTTCGTCTTCGATGACGATGTTGTGCCGATCGGCATGCGCTACTTCCTGAATATCGTCCACCGCGCCTTGCCGCACGCTGGCTGAAGTTTCCTGGGCCGTTTGGTTGTGGCTTGCGAGTTCGGACCGCCGCAACTGGAGGTCACCGAGAAGCTTTTCGTATCTCTTGATCAAAAGATCTAATGATGTAATCTATCCATCGTAGTGCCAAGCGATCGTCAACAAAATCGATCCGACATAGGCCAGCCTGGGAGAGCTGTTCCTGTCCAGAGATCGAGGTGATTTGCCGGGGCATCCATGGGGAGGGAATATCGTGATCAAGAAACTGCTTCTGGCGGGGACGACTGTCGTCATGCTTGCCGCACCTGCGCTTGCCGAGACGACGCTACGGTTTGTCCAGACCAATACGAGCGATGAGTCTCTGGCCGTCCTCAACGGGGTGATCAAGACGTTCGAAGCGGAAAACCCCGGCGTGAAGGTCGAGCTCATCTCGATCCCGTGGGACAATTCCTTCGAGAAATTCGCCACGATGATTGCCGCGGGCGACATTCCAGACGTGGCGGAAATGCCCGACAACTGGGTAGCTCTCTATGCCAATTCCGGGCATCTTGAGAGCCTCGAACCTTATCTCGAGACATGGGAGCACAAGGCCGACCTGAACCCGCGTGCGCTGGAGCTCGCACGCAAGGTCAAGGACACGGCCTATGTGCTTCCTTACGGTCTTTTCGTGAAGTCGCTCTACTACAACAAGAAGCTGTTTGCTGAGGCTGGCGTTGCCGGGCCGCCGAAGACCATCGACGAGTTCATGGATGCCGCCAAGAAGGTATCCGCGCTTCCCGGCAAGTATGGCTACTGCCTTCGCGGCGGCTCAGGCACCTTCAATGCCTGGGCCATGATGGGTGCAGCCACCAATGGCGATAACGCGTTCTTCGACAAGGACGGCAAGTCGACGCTCGATCAACCCGGCTGGGTCGCCGGCTTCCAGAACCAGATCGATATCTACAAGAATGGCTGGGCGCCGAAGGACAGCGTCAATTGGGGTTACAAGGAGACCGTCGCCGGCTTCTACACCGGAACCTGCGCCATGCTCGACCAGGATGCCGACGTGCTGGCGCCGACGTCAGAGCACATGGCGCAGGACGATTTCGGCGTCGTGCCGATGCCGAAGGGCAAGGGCGGCAAGGCATTCCCGGTGCTGAGCTACGGTTCCTGGGGGATCATGTCGGCGAGCCAGCACAAGGATCTGGCCTGGAAGTTCCTGACCATGCTCGATGGTCCGAAATCCGATCCGCAGTGGACGAAAGCGGTGGGCGCACTGCCCATCTTCAAGAGCGCGGAGAAAGATCCGACCTATGCCGATCCAAAGTACCGGGCCTGGTTCGACTCCCTTGATGACAAGGATATCGTCCCCACCGTCACTCCCGGCTATTTGCCGGAATACAGCCTTTTCGCGGGCTCGACGGCGGTGAAGCTCGCTCAGCAGGCGCTGCTTGGCCAGATCTCGGCCGAGGACCTCGGCAAGCAATTTGCAGGCATCCTCACCAAGGCCCAGCAGAAATTCCTGGCGAAGTAATTGGCTTTACCTCGACGGCAACGAAGCCGGATGCATCGTTGCCGTCATGACAATCCGGGCCGAGCATGACCGTACCCTATCCCTCCACGACCGGACGGCGGCGTCTGGCTGCGCTTGAGCCTTATCTCTACAGCGCTCCAGCGCTGTTGCTGATTACAGTGACGACCCTGGTTCCGATCGTCATCGGAATTTCCTACGCCTTCCGCAATGTCATGTTGCTCGACCCGACATCGGGCGGATTTGTCGGCCTCGACAACTTCCGTGACCTGATGCGCGACGGCAGTTTCTGGGGCGCGCTGAAAAACACGGTCACCTGGACGGTGAGCTGCGTTGCGTTCCAGTTTGTCTTCGGCCTGATCCTGGCGCTGCTGCTCAACCGGCCTTTCCCAGGCCGGTCGATCATCCAGCCCATCGTGTTCCTGCCCTGGGCTATTCCCACGTTCCTCATCGGCATGAACTGGTCCTGGCTTTTCAATCCGGCGATCGGACCGCTGCCGCACTGGGCTTATGCGCTTGGCCTGATGAGCGCGCCAGACAACATTCTCTCCGATCCGCAGCATGCGCTGCTTGGGCCCATCATTGCCAGCATCTGGTGGGGCACGCCGTTCTTCGCGATCACGCTGCTCGCCGCGCTGCAAGCGATCCCCAGCGAGATCTATGAAGCCGCGGAGATCGATGGCGCCGGCAGTTTCGAACGCTTCCGCTCGATCACGTTGCCGTTCCTGGCGCCGACCATCGTCGTCACGGTGATGCTGCGCACGATCTGGATTGCCAACTCGTCCGAGCTCATCGTGGTGATGACAAAGGGCGGCCCGGCAGATTCCTCGCAGATCGTCGCCAGCTATGTCTTCACCCAGGCCTATCAGGGGCTGAATTTCGGCTATGCCTCGGCGGTCGCGACGGCACTTGTGGTCCTGCTCCTCATCTATGCGCTTCTGCTGATATCGATCCGGCAGATGATGCTGGGCTCAAGGTGACGGCATGCGCGGCTCTTTTCAAATCCGGACGACGAAATGGGCGCTGCACTACGGCGTGCTGCTCATCTATGTCCTCGCGGCGCTGTTTCCCCTGTACTGGCTCGTCAAGGTTTCGATCACGCCCAACGATATCCTTTACAAGCAAGGCACCGATCTGCTGCCTTCCAAGGTAAGCTTCGAACACTACGCGACGGTGATCGGCAAAAGCGACTTCCTGCTGTTCTTCCGCAATTCCATCATTGTTTCAGGCGTCACCGCGATCGCGTCGACCGTGCTTGCCACGGCGTCGGGCTACGCGTTTTCGCGCTTTGCCTTCAAAGGCAAGTTCTGGATCGTCGGCCTGATGCTGGTGACCCAGATGTTCCCGCTCGTCATCGTGATCACGCCGATCTTCAGCATTTTCGGCACGCTGGGGCTGACCAACAGTCTGACCGGCCTGATCATCATCTACACCGCGTTCAACATCCCTTTCGCCACCTTCCTGATGCAGTCGTTCTTCGACGGCATCCCGAAGGATCTCGAGGAGGCGGCGATGATTGACGGCGCTACGCGCTTCAAGGCGTTCGTGCAGATCATCGCGCCGCTGACGCTGCCCGGTATCGTGGCCACAGCGGGCTTCTGCTTCACGGGTGCATGGGGTGAGATCCTGTTCGCATTGCTGCTCAATTCATCGGCTTCGGCCAGCACGTTCCCGGTGGGGCTGCTTCTTTATTCGACCCGCGCGACGATCGAGTACGGGCCGATGATGGCGGCAGGCGTGTTGGCCCTTGTCCCGGTTTGCATCTTCTTCTTCCTGATCCAGCGTTATCTCGTCCAGGGCCTGACGGCCGGCGCGGTGAAGGGCTGAAACGAAAGGGTGTTCGGCAAATGGCTTCGATCGCTATCGATGGCGTGCGCAAGGACTATGGCGCGATCCCGGTCCTGAGGGGGGTGGATCTGACGATCTCTTCGGGCGAATTCGTCGTCCTCGTCGGGCCGTCCGGTTGCGGCAAGTCGACCTTGCTGCGCATCATCGCCGGACTGGAAGATCTCAGCGCCGGTGAAATCCGTATCGGCGACATGCCGGTGAACGACCTGGCACCACGCGACCGCGACATTGCAATGGTGTTCCAGTCCTACGCGCTCTATCCGCATATGAGTGTGCGCGACAACATGAGCTACAGCCTGAAGCTGAAGCGCACGCCGACTGAACGTATCGCCGAGGCGGTCAAGCGAGCGGGCGACAAGCTGGGGCTCGAGGCGCTGCAGGACCGCAGGCCGCGCGCACTTTCAGGTGGGCAGCGCCAGCGCGTCGCCATGGGACGAGCGATCGTGCGCAATCCGAAGGCATTCCTGTTCGATGAGCCGCTGTCCAACCTCGACGCACGGTTGCGCGAGCAGATGCGTTTCGAGATCCGCAAGCTGCATCGCGATATCGGGGCGACATCGGTCTATGTCACGCATGACCAGATCGAGGCCATGACCATGAGCGATCGTATCGTCGCCATGAACGGCGGCGTCATCCAGCAGGTCGGCGCACCACTGGAACTCTACGACAACCCGGCGAACATTTTCGTCGCCGGTTTCATCGGTTCTCCCGCCATGAACTTCATCAAGGCGCGAGCGGTGCGCGAGGACAACGGAATCGACCTGCAGATTGGCGCTGCCAAGCTTTTGGCCATGCCGGCTCCCGATAGACTGCCCGATAATGGCGAGGTGATTGCCGGCATTCGTCCGGAGCGGATCGGGCTGATGCCGGCCAGCGAAGCCGGTGTCGCGGCGAGTGTCGAACTTGTCGAGCCGACGGGTGTAGCCACGGTGGTGCATGTGAGCATCGCTGGCCAGCAGCTCAAGCTTTTTACCACGGAGCGGTTGCAGCTTGCCGGTGGGCAGCCCGTGTCGCTGGCGATCAAGCCTGCCGACGTCTGCCTGTTCGACCCGGCCGATGGAGAACGGCTGCGCTTACCGAAATGACAGCGCGCAGCCGCCAAGGATGTGAGGCAATTCCAAAAGGAAGCAGCACGTTCCCGAAATTGCCCAGGAGCGCTCAATCGCGCTTGTTGAAGCGGAAGAACTCGACGCTGTAGCCGCCGGGATCACGCATCAGGAAGGTGGAAACCATCTGCTCGGCAGCGTTGGCCGGATCGTAGTGAACGACGATCTCGGCACCGCTACCTTTCATGCGCTCGTACCAGGCTTCGAGTTCCGGCGTTTCCATGCTGACCATGACGGCCTTGGCGTCGGATGCCTTGTGGTGTCCCTTCGCTTCGTCGACGAGGCCGACATAAGAATGGGCGGTGATGCGGAAGAACTTCACCCAGCCCTTGTCGAAGGTCTTCTCGAAGCCCAGCTGCCCTCCATAAAAATGCTCAGGTGCGGCGAGGTCCTTGTAGTATAGGAAGGTGACCTGCGCGTTGACCGGCAGCGTCCCCGTCTTTGTCGGCGTGTTCATTTTCTCTCCCCTTCACAAATATGGCCCGGTGTCGAACATCTTCGGTTTGGGTCAGCGGCGCCTGAGCGCAGTCATCTCCAGCTCGACCTTGATCTCTTCGACCGGGAAACCGCAGATGATGGTGGTATTGGTCGGGCGAGGCGCCGTGAAAGTCTCACCCAGGATCTTCGACACGGTCATCACGTCGGCGCGGTCGGCCAGATAGACGCGTACCCGCACCACGTCGGCGACACTTGCGTCGGCTTCAGCGAGCGCCGCTGAAATGACAGCCAGGGCGCGCCGTGCCTGTTGGGCGGTATCCGGCGAGAAGCTGCCATCGGCTTCCGACCCCGCCGTGGCCGAGACGAAGATCCATTCACCGTCGACAACGGCGCGGGAATAACCCCCCAGCTCCTCGAATTTCGACCCGGATGAAATCGCTTGTCTTTCAGACATGTTCGTTCTCGTTGATTAATTGATCAAATTGCATCGCGAGCGTGTTCGATAGAGCATACAGTCCTTGACTTAGGATTGGTCTTCCGCGGTCAATTCACGCAGCAGGTCGCGGGTCGCTTCAATGTCGGCGATGATGGCAGTGCGGGCCGCGTCGGCATTCCTGGCCTTGAGCGCCGCAACCATCTCATGGTGATGCACGGAATAGGTGCCGCTGTCGTCGGACTTCAGCAGGGGTTCGATATGGCGCGTCAGCAGCCGCATATAGGGGCCGAACCGCAGCCACAACGTCTCGATGAGCTGGATAAGCACTTCCGATTGCGATGCCGCGTAGAGGTGGAAGTGAAATTCCTGGTTCTTGCCGAGCATGGCGTAGACGCTGTCGCTACGCCCTATCGTTTCGTGCTCGTGGATGATCCCTTCGAGCTGGACAATGTCGCGGGCGGTGATGTTGGGGACGGCCAGTTCGGTCGCCAGGCTCTCGACGGCGATGCGTGCACGGCAGAGATCGTCAAGCCTGGCGCGGCTTGTGGCAGGTATTCGAGCCGAGCCATTCGCCGCCACCTCAAGCGCATTTTCTGCAGCAAGACGACGCAGGGCCTCTCGCACCGGCATGTGGCTGGTGCCAAACGAATCCGACAGCGACGCGATCGTCAGCGTCTGGCCCGGATCGAACCGTCCTGTCATCAAGGCGTGCCTGAGCTGGCGGTAGACACCGTCCTGGATGGTGCTGCGCGACGCTATCGGTGCAAAGACGTCGACTGCCACGATATGATCCCTTGTTCGAAGGACGGTTGCGACTGGATCGCTCCAATCTTCAACTGTCGTAGTCATCCTTGATGCTGGAGACAAGAGCTGGGCTTCGCTGGCTCAGTTCCGGCATGATCTGCCTCGTTCGCGATCAAGACTCCCGGACGTGGCCGCTTGACGCGAGGCGCCCGCGGCCATCGACGGGCTCCTCATTGCGCCTTGTGCGGCCAGCCTTCGGCCCGCATTTCCAGCACTTCAACCGTGTAGCCGTCCGGATCGGTGACGTAGAGGATGTAGATGCCGAATTCCGGCTTGAAGATCGGCGGCCCCTTCGTCTCGATGCCGAGTTCGGCGAGGCGTTTCGACCAGCCATCGACATCGGAGGAGACAAGCGTGATGGCGCCCATGCGCGGCTGGTCCGCCGGCAGTTCGCCTTTGACGAAACCGAAGAAGCTCTCTCCCGTGGCTTGCAGGATCAGCACCTTGCCGTCGCGCTCAAAGACAAGGCGCAAGCCGAAAGCCCGTTCGTAGAAAGCGCGGGTGCGCTGGAGATCGCTGACGCGAAAGAAACTGATCGTCTGGTTGATCGGTGGATGGGTCTGGGCAGAGACTGTCATGGTGAAGCGGATTCCCCCCGGTTCGGATCGCCATCGGATCTGGTCGGAAGATTGCATCATTCGATCTTTTGATCAAGGAACGGCGTTAGCTTTCGGAAACTCCCGTGCCCTGTTCATTTCGTCGACTGACGAGATGGACAGGGCACGATCGCCAATTATAGTCCGCATCCGCGAGCCTGTTGCTGGGGAGGAGCGGGACATGGGCGTTGTGATGAGGGACATCACGTCCGACGAAATCCGCCTGTATGGCGATATCGTCGCACGCCTCGAACGTGTCGGTCCGGGCGCCGACGCCCGCGGTGATGTGCTGGCAGACATCATTCGGCTGACGCGCTCGGATTTCGGCGCTTCTTATGTCTGGAATGAAGGCAAGGGGATCTTCGAGTATTCTCGCGCCTACCGGATGAGCGAGGACAATCTCAGGGCCTATGACGACTGGTTTCAGTTCCGCGATCCGATGACGCAACAGTTGCGTGCGCGCAAACGGGCGACGCCGGTCGAACTCGTTATTCCGCACCGCAGGCTCGAACACACGGAATTCTTCAACGATTTCCTGTCTCGCGATGGCATGCATCACGGCATCAATTTGTTCGTCTTCGACAATGGCAAGGACCTTGGTGACCTGCGCATCTGGCGCGCCAAGGCGAGGCCTGAATTCGAGGAACGCGACGTCGTGCTGCTCGACATGCTGGAGCCGTTCCTGAGGCGTGCACTGCTGCGGGCTTCGCTGCACGGTGACGATCTGACGCCGCGTGAACGTGATGTTGCCGTTCTGGTGGCGCGCGGCTGCACCGATCGCGATATAGCCCGGCTGCTCGGCATCGGCTTCGCCACGGTGCGCACGCATCTTTCGCATGCCATGGAAAAGCGCGGTTGCGCTAATCGCGCGGAACTGGCGGTCACCGTTTCCCGCTCCGACAACTGACCAAGGCGCATCCGCATTTCTGCTGATACCCGCGGTGAGCTCGTGCCTCTAGAATTCGCTTCGCGCGATCGGGTGAGGAGGACTGGATGGCTGAGTTGCATGAGCTCGGCGTTGCGGCCGCGGCGAAAGCCATTCGCGACGGCGAGGTGAGCGCCGAGCATCTTGTCGAGACATTTCTCGACCGCGGTGCGACCTACACGTATCTCAATGCTTTCGTCTCACTTGATGCGGATGCTTCGCTTCAAGCCGCTCGCGCGGTGGATCAGGCGCGCCACGGCGGCGAGGCGCTCGGACCTCTTGCCGGCGTGCCGCTCGGCATCAAGGACAACATCGACATTGCCGGCCAGGAATGCTGCGCCGGCACGCCCAGCCTTGCCGGCCATCGCCCGAAGAAGGATGCTCCGGTCGCGGCTGCCCTGCGCAATACCGGCGCGATTTTTCTGGGTCGCACCGGCATGCATGAGCTGGCCTTCGGCATCACCAACAACAACGCCTTTTCCGGCGCGATCCGCAATCCCTATGATCCCCTGATGATCCCAGGCGGGTCATCGGGCGGTGCCGGTGCCTCCTGTGCGGCACGCCTAACCCCAGGTGGCATCGGCACCGACACAGGAGGCTCGGTGCGGGTGCCGGCCGCCCTGTGCGGCATCGCTTCTCTGCGCCCCTCCGCCGGGCGCTGGCCAGCACGCCGCATCGTACCGATTTCGTCGACGCGCGACACGCCTGGTCCTATGGCGCGTTGTGTCGCCGATCTCGAGTTGATGGACCGGGTCGTCACCGGCAGCGCCGACATTTCTGCCGATCGGTCGCTGGACGGACTGCGCCTCGGCGTGCCGCGCGGCTATTTCTGGGACGATCTGGACCCCGAAACGGAGCGGGTCTGCCTGCAGGCGCTGACATTGCTGAAGGCGGCCGGCGTGACGCTGGTGGAGGCCGATGTTGCGGACCTTGCCGCGCTCAATGCCGCCGCCAGCAACATCATCGCCTTCTACGAGCCGGGTCGAGACATCGTGGCCTATCTGGCGGAAAGCGGCGCGGCGGTACAATTCGACGACATCGTGGGGAAGGCCGCCAGCCCGGACGTGCAGGGCATCATGCGCCTCCTCAGCGATCCGGCCACCATGGTTCCGAGGGCTGTCTATCAGGAGGCGATGGATGTCCATCGGCCGCGGCTGATCCAGGCCTATCGCGATCATTTCAGGGTGCACGGCATCGATGCGCTGGTGTTTCCGACGACGCCGTTGCCCGCCCGTCCGATCGGTGAGGATGTCGATGTCGAACTCAACGGCCGGCGCGTACCGACCTTCCAGACCTTCATCCGCAACACCGATCCCGGCAGTGTTGCCGGCCTGCCGGGCATCAGCCTGCCGGTTGGATTGACGGACCGGGGATTGCCTGTGGGGCTGGCCCTGGACGGGCTACCTGGCACGGATCGGGTGCTGCTGGCGATCGCGGCTTCGATCGAGACGCTTTTTCCGGCGCTTCCGGCGCCGATGCTCAAATCGGCAACCAAATACGCCTAGCGACGAGCAACAAAACGAAAGCACTTATGTCGTGCCGCCCAGCCGCCGGATGCTGGCGGTGAGCTCGGTGGCCAGCCTTGTGGCGGTTGCGGTGGCAACAATCATCTGCGGCAGCAGCATCCATTCCAGCGTCCAGGCGGCTCCCGATCGTTCCTGCTCGTGCACCAGTGCGGCATGCATGCCAGCAAGCTGTGCGGCGTTGAAACGGGCCAATGTCACCAGCACTTCGGCATAGATCGGGTTCTGCTTGTGCGGCATGGCCGAAGAGCCGCCGCCACCGGCGAGTTCGATGGCGTCCCCCGCGAGTGCCATGAGGCTGATGTCCTGACCGAACTTGCCGAGGCTTCCCGAGATCAATGACAAAACGGAAGCCAGGTCGGCGATGCGGTCGCGCTGGCTGTGCCATTGCGGGCGATCGGCCAGCCCGAGTTCGCCTGCAAGCGCCGAGCGCACCTCGCTCGCCCTGTCGCCGAGCTTATCGAGCGTTCCGGCTGCACCCCCGAACTGCAGGGCGAACCCGTCCGCCATCCATGCACGCAGCCGCTCGAGATTGCGCTCGGCCGGTCCGTGCCAGCTCTCGATGCGGTCGCCCGCCGGGATGGGGATTGCGGGCTGCATGCGCGTCGCGGCCAACAGGACGCGCTTGCCATCGCGCTTTTCGAGACTGTCGAGCGCACGCAGGAAAATAACGAAACGCTGTTCGATGATGGCAAGCACCGGTTTCAGGCGCAGCATCAGGACGCTGTCGACGACATCCTGGCTGGTGGCGCCGAAATGGACATGGGATGCGGCCTTGCCGCCGACCGCTTCGCGCAGCTGCCGCACCAGCTCCGGCACGACAACGCCATCTATCGAGATCGCAATACGCAGTCGGTCAATGTCGGGCTCGAAGGTGGTGATTGCGTCGATGATGGCGGCCGCCGACTCTCCCGGTATCAAGCCGGCCTTCGCTTCGATGGAGGCCAGCGCTGCCTCAAACGCAAGCATCGCCTTCATTTCCGCCTCGACGGAAAAATAGGCGGCAATCTCTTCGTCGCCGAGAAGGCTGCCAAGGATGGGATGATCGAAAGGGCAAACGCTCATCGGGCTCAGATATCCAGGAAGACGGTCTCCCGCTCGCCTTGCAAATGGATGTCAAACCGATAGCCGTCAGTGGTCTCGGCCTGTGCGATCATGGTCTTGACGCGGTCGCGGTGTTCAAGGCGCAGAAGCAGCGGATCCGCCGCATTTGCCTGCTCTTCCTCAGGGAAATACATGCGTGTGTGCAGGCCAAGATTGATGCCGCGGGCGACGATCCAGAAGGTGACGTGCGGCGCCATCAACCGACCATCCTTGAACGGTATTCGGCCAGGCTTGATGGTGTGGAAGGTGAACTCACCGTCGTCACCGTCGCATGCACAGCGGCCCCAGCCGGTGAAATCCGGATCGGCCTGCCCACCGGGCTCACCGGGGCTGTTGTGGAGGCCAGCCGCATCCGCCTGCCAGATCTCGACCAGGCCATCGCGCAACGGCGCGCCTGCGCCGTCGATGACGCGGCCACGGATGGTGATCCGGGTTCCCTTTGTTCGGTCGTTCACCATCGCCGCGCCGAGGTCGGTCGGATATACGCCGCTGATGCCGGAGGCATTCGGTGTCAGGCCGATATGCACATAAGGGCCCGCCGTCTGCGAAGCGGTCTCCTTCAGATAGCTGAGATCCTGCGTCATGGCGGTCGTGAACCCGTTGCCGTTTCCGATGTCGTCTCGATCTTGATGGTTCACGCCTAATTGCCGTCCAGGCGGTTTTCAAAAAGCGTCGAGCGCCTGCCGCGCAGGACAATATCGAATTTGTAGGCGCGCGCGTCCATGGGAATGGTGTTGGCCATGTCGAGCGGCGCGATCAGCAGTTCCACAGCGCGTCGATCGGGAATGGTGCGCACGATCGGACAACGCCAGATCAGCGGATCGCCCTCGAAATACATCTGCGTGATCAGCCGCTGGCCGAAGCCGTGGCCAAAGACGGAAAAATGGATGTGCGCGGGGCGCCAGTCGTTGGGGCCGTTCGGCCAGGGGTAGGGGCCAGGCTTCACCGTGCGGAAACGGTAGTTGCCATTCTCGTCGGTGATGCAGCGCCCACAGCCGCCGAAATTGGGGTCGAGCGCCGCCAGATAGCCTTCCTTCTTGTGACGGTAGCGACCTCCGGCATTGGCCTGCCACACTTCGATCAGCGCTCCCGGCACACAGCGTCCGCTTTCGTCCAGGACCCGGCCATGGACGATGATGCGTTCGCCGATCGCGGCTTCGCCAGAGCGGGCGAAATTGTGGATGAGGTCGTTGTCCAGATCGCCGAGGATCGCGTGGCCGAAGACCGGGCCGGTGATCTCGGAGATCGTGTTGTCCAGAGCCAGCAGTGCCCGCTGCGGCGAACGCAGCACCGAAGTCTTGTAGTCGGGCGTATAGGCAGGCGGGTGCCAGGTGCGGTCGCGCGTGAAGAAGGCGCCAGTGTCGGGGTTGCGGTCCGTCATGGTCTGGCTTCCCTTTCGGCGTCGAGCGTCTCATAGACCTGTTTGGCGATGCGGATCGCGCGGTTGGCCGCCGGTACGCCGGCATAGATCGCGACATGCAGCATGGCCTCGGTTATGTCCTCGCGTGTCGCCCCAGTATTGGCGGTGGCTCGCACATGCATGGCCACTTCCTCGTCATGTCCAAGGGCCGCCAGCAGCGCGATGGTGACGATGGAACGTTCGCGGGCCGTCCAGGCGGGGCGCGCCCACACCGCGCCCCACGCTGCTTCGGTGATCAGTTCCTGAAAGGGGCGATCGAAATCGGTGGTTGCACGCTCCGCTCTGTCGACATGGACATCGCCAAGCACCGCGCGGCGGGTTTTTGTCCCCTGCCTGTAGCGTTCCGACGTCGTCTCGGTTTTGGCCATGTCAGCGTCCCGGTGTTTGCGAGCGGATGAAGGCGCTGATCAGTGCGGTGAAGGTTTCAGGCTGCTCGACGCACGGGATGTGCCCCGCGCCTTCGATAACCTCATAGCGTGCACCGGGCACGAGATCAGCGAGGGATCGCACGAGTGCCGGCGGTGTCGAACCGTCCTGGTCGCCGACGATGCACAGTGCCGGAACCGAAACTTTTCTTGCGGTCTCGGTGAGGTCGGCACCAGCGAGTGCCCTGCAGGCAGCGACATAGCCGGTGACAGGCTGGCGGGTCAGCATGTTGCGGTAGCTGGATAGCTCGTTGGCCCGCCCACTATGGAAGGCCGGGGTGAACCATTTTTCCATCACGCCGTCGGCAAAGGCGGCGATGCCGCTGGTTTCGGCGATCGCGATGCGTTCGTTCCACGATTGCGCTGTGCCGATCTTGTGGGCGGTGTTGCTGAGGATCACCGCCTGCACGAGGTCAGGACGACTGGCATAGAGCTCCAGCGTGATGAGGCCGCCGATCGAAAGCCCGCAAATGATCGCGCGTTTGATGGCGAGGTGGTCGAGCAGGGTGGCAAGGTCCGCGGCATGGGTGGCGATGCTTGGCCGGGCGTTACCGAGATCCGAAAGGCCGTGGCCGCGCTTGTCGTAGACCAGCGTGGCGCATTGGCCTGCCAGGCGAGCCACGGTCTCGTCCCAGATGCGGAAATCGGTGCCGAGCGAATTGATGAACACGACGACCGGGCCGTCGGACGGGGCACCCGTCAGGCGGTGATGCAGGACGATATCATTGATCCGTGTCGCTCGCATGCACACCTCCCTTGCTGTTGTTGCCCTTTCGTTTGGTTAAGTAAAATAATAAATTGCGCCGGTTCGTTAACTGGTAGGTTATGGGCGGCATGATCGATCAACGCATCAAGTTCCGACATCTGCAGACATTCGTCGAGGTCGCACGTCAGAAAAGCGTGATGAAGGCTGCCGAAATGCTGCATGTCAGCCAACCTGCGGTGACCAAGACCATCCGCGAGCTGGAGGACGCGCTCGGCGTGCGTGTCCTGGAGCGCGACGGTCGCGGCATTCGTGTCACGCGTCTCGGTGAAGTGTTCCTGCGTCACGCGGGCGCCGCCATCTCGGCGCTGCGGCAGGGCGTGGATTCCATCGCAGCGGATGGACTGGGCAACGCCGATCCGGTGCGGATCGGTGCATTGCCGACGGTCTCCACGCGCATAATGCCGCGCGCCATGGCGCTGTTTCTTGGTGAAAACACCGGCAGCCGCGTCAAGATCGTCACCGGCGAGAACGCCGTGCTGCTCGGCCAGCTGCGCGTCGGTGATCTCGACATCGTTGTCGGGCGGTTGGCGGCGCCGGAGCAGATGACCGGCTTTTCGTTCGAACATCTCTATTCGGAAGAGGTGCGTTTCGTGGTGCGTGCCGGCCATCCTCTTTTGGCCCGCGGCGCCTTCGATTTTGCCGACCTCACCCGCTATGTAGCACTGATGCCGACACGGACTTCGATCATCCGTCCCTTCGTGGAGCGGTTGCTGATCGCCAACGGCGTGCCGAGTTGGCCGACCCAGATCGAAACGGTGTCACATGCCTTCGGCCGCGCCTTCGTGCGCTCGAACGATGCTGTCTGGGTGATTTCCGAAGGGGTGGTGACTGCCGATGTCGAAGATGGAGTGCTGGCAATATTGCCGATCGATACCAGCGAAACCAAGGGGCCGGTCGGGCTCACCATCCGCGCGGACCAGCAACCGACGCTGGCTTTGAGCCTGCTGATGCAGACGCTGCGCGAAGCGGCAAGGGAGTTGTCACAATAACCATGCTCCGTCCCCTGCAGTGCATCAGCCGTCAATACGGCAAGCCGACATAGTTCTCCGCGAGTGCGGTCGCCGCAGCATGAGAATGCGTCAGGTAGTCGAGCTCGGCATCCTGGATGCGGTGCTCGAAATCAGTGCGGCCGGGGAAGCGGTGGAGCAGGGTGGTCATCCACCAGGAGAAGCGCACTGCCTTCCATACCCTGGCCAATGCGCGTCCAGAGTAAGCATCGATGCCGGCCATGGATCTGTCGAGGAAGAACTCGCGCAGGCTGTTGAACAGGTAGTGCACGTCGCTGGCTGCAAGGTTCAGTCCCTTGGCGCCGGTTGGCGGGACGATGTGGGCGGCATCACCGACGAGAAAGAGACGACCGAAGCGCAACGGCTCCGCCACGAAGGAGCGCAGCGGCGCGATCGATTTCTCGAAGGATGGCCCAGTGGTCACGGCCTCGGCATGATGACGGGGCAGCCGGCTGCGCAATTCATCCCAGAAGCGATCATCGCTCCAGTTTTCGATCTGCTCGTCGGCGGGCACTTGCACATAATAACGCGAACGCGTCGTCGAGCGCATCGAGCAGAGCGCGAAGCCACGTTCGTGGCTGGCATAGACCAGTTCGTCGCTTACCGGCGGCACCTCGGCAAGTAAACCCAGCCAGCCGAACGGGTAGGCGCGTTCGAAGGTTCGTATGGC
This sequence comes from Mesorhizobium sp. NPDC059025, assembly GCF_042739655.1. Lineage (NCBI taxonomy): Bacteria > Pseudomonadati > Pseudomonadota > Alphaproteobacteria > Hyphomicrobiales > Phyllobacteriaceae > Mesorhizobium > Mesorhizobium sp. NPDC059025. The sequence goes on from NZ_JBHYIM010000003.1 coordinate 308,021, forward strand.
GCCCGCCGGGACGCTACGGCGGCTGATCCCGTGGAAGCCGTCGCAGCCAGCGATGACGTCGCAATCGATCCGCTCGGCGACGCCGTCCTTGGCGTAGGTGACGTACGGGTTGTCGGTATCGAAATCCTGCAAGGCGAGATTCTCGACTTCATAGAAGGTCGATGGGCCCGAGGCCTCGCGCGCGGCCATCAGGTCGCGCGTCATTTCGGTCTGGCCATAGACGGTGACATGTTTGCTGGTGAGGGCAGCAAGATCGATGCGATGGTCGCGTCCGTCGAAAGCGATGGAAAAGCCGTCATGCGTAATGCTCTCAGCACGCAGGCGCGCGTCGGCGCCGGCTCTGCGCATCAGCTCGACTGTGCCTTGTTCCAGCACGCCGGCGCGGACACGGCCGAGGATGTAGTCCTTGCCGACCCGGTCGAGAATGACGTTGTCTATGCCTGCTCCAGTCAGGAGCTGGCCAAGCAGCAGGCCCGACGGGCCGGAACCAACAATGACGACCTGTGTTCGCATCCGGTGCTCGAAACGATGACGCGGCCGGGGACCTATCCAGCCGGAAGGCAGCACCATCGCCCAACCTGGGGGGGTGGTAAAATGATATCTGAAGCCGATCTCATATGCAGATCGTTATGAAAGAGGGGCGCAGAGATCACGGCGAATTGCCCGAAGAGGGTGATCGGACCCATCACGGCCCAGAGCAACCGTGTTGCCCGAGTCCGCCATGAGCCGTTTGTGCGATGAGCCCGACCGATCTCGGGGCTATTCGACTCGAAGCGCCGAAGCGAAACGTTTCGTTTCGACAACCACAGCCGCCGCCTGCGTTGGTAAATCAATGCTTAATGAAATGATGCCGGGACTGCTGAGGACCATGTGAGCGGTGGGCGATCGGCAACAGTTCTGGCCACTCCTGCAGATATTTACCGGTAAAGGTCAAAAAAGTATCATTGCGAATGACCAAACGTGGTGGCGCCGTCGTGGCACGGGGACTAGCGTTTGTTTCGAAGGTCAGAGCTGGAGCGCATCCAGCCGATTGGGAAAGGGCCGCAGCGGCAAGACCGTCTCGTGCCTGGAGGAAACGAACATGGGTCCGGACCTGGAAGTCGTCCAGATTCGCCAAGGCGAGTCGTTCAAGGCCTGGTCGCACGGCTATCCGTTCCACACGGTGCGCTGGCATTTCCATCCCGAATACGAACTTCATCTCGTGGTCGCCACCGCCGGGCGATACTTCGTCGGCGATTTCATTGGTGAATTCGAACCCGGCAATCTGGTGCTGACTGGTCCCAACCTGCCGCACAACTGGGTGAGTGACATTCCTGCCGGATCGACCATCCCGCTGCGTTGCCGCATCCTGCAGTTCAATGAAGGCTTCATCGGCGACACCATGCGGGTGCTGCCGGAACTCGCTGCCCTGGCACCCGTGCTGGAACAGTCACGGCGTGGTGTGATGTTTTCGGCCGAGACCAGCCGGCAGGTCGCGCCGGTGATGGAAGAGTTGATGCGGGCGCAAGGCGTGCGTCGCATCGAGTTGTTTATGGCAATCGCGGGCCTGCTCAGCCGCGGCCACGGCGCGCACATGCTGGCGAGCCCGAACTACCTGCCGGATCCGTCCGGATATATGTCAGCGGGCATCAACAAGGCACTCAACTATCTGCGCGAAAACCTGACCAATCCGTTCAGCGAGGCGGATCTGGCGGGCATCGCCGGGCAGTCGACCTCGGCCTTTTCGCGCGCCTTCCGCCGCCACACCGGCATGACGCTGGTGCAGTATGTGAAGCGGCTGCGCATCAATCTCGCCTGCCAGATCCTGACCAGCGACGAAGAGGCGCCGATCACCGATATCTGCTTCGAGGTCGGCTTCAACAACCTGTCGAATTTCAACCGCCAGTTCCTGGCTGAAAAGGGCATGACGCCGTCACGCTTCCGGCGGCTGACGATCGACCACATCAACGCGGCAAAAGCCGCCTGAGCAAACGCGGCCGAGGCCGCCCAAGAAGGAGGGGCAGGGAGGAACACCAGCGGAAGAAATGAACAACGTGAGCGGTCGTTTGCCGCTCGCGAGGGGAAAGCCTTGTCCTTCGGTCAGCTTCGGTGCCGTGGCGGGATCGCCGCGCAGGCCCGATTGGACCCGACGGATCCACGCTGCCTGGGAGGGCAGCTCTTCAGATCACTCATTGTCATATCGTTCAAGGGAGAAGATGCAATGAAACATTCATGGAAAACGACCGGCCTGGCGATGCTGGCCCTGTCCCTCGCTTCGGGCTCGGCACTCGCCCAGAGCGCCGACGGCGCCACCGTTGCCTTCCTGATGCCGGACCAGGCTTCGACCCGCTACGAGGAGCACGACTATCCGGGCTTCAAGGCCGAAATGGAGAAGCTCTGCGCGTCCTGTAAGGTGCTCTACCAGAACGCCGACGCCGATGCAGCACGCCAGCAGCAGCAATTCAACTCGATGATCTCGCAGGGCGCCAAGGTTATCGTCATCGATCCGGTCGATTCCACCGCTGCCGCCTCGCTGGTGAAGCAGGCGCAGGCGCAAGGCGTGAAGGTCATCGCCTACGACCGGCCGATCCCCGATGCCAAGGCCGACTTCTATGTTTCCTTCGACAATGAAGCCATCGGCAAGTCGATCGCCGACTCGCTGGTCAAACATCTGAAGGACAAGGGCGTGAAGGCCGGCGAGGGCACTGGTGTCTTGCAGATCAACGGTTCGCCGACCGATGCTGCGGCCGGCCTGATCAAGAAGGGCATCCATGCCGGCCTCGACAACAGCGGCTATCCGATCCTGGCCGAATACGACACGCCGGAATGGGCGCCGCCGAAGGCCCAGCAGTGGGCGAGCGGCCAGATCACCCGCTTCGACAAGAACATCCTGGGTGTCGTCGCCGCCAATGACGGTACCGCCGGTGGCGCCATCGCGGCGTTCAAGGCCGGTGGTTTCAACCCGGTTCCGCCGATCACCGGCAATGACGCCACGCTGGCGGCACTGCAGCTGATCATCGCAGGCGACCAGTACAACACCATCAACAAACCAAGCGAGATCGTCGCTGCCGCAGCAGCGAACATCGCCGTCCAGCTGGTCAAGGGCGAAACGCCGAAGGCCGAGACGACGCTGTTCAACACGCCGTCGCAGCTGTTCGTTCCGGTGGTCGTCACCCAGGAAAACCTGAAGGCGGAGATCATCGACAAGAAGATCGCCACCGCCGAGCAGCTCTGCGTCGACCGCTATGCCGAGGGCTGCAAGAAGCTCGGCATTACCCAATAAGCCACTGATCGCGACTGCCCCGCCGCGTGCGGCGGGGCAGCATTGCCCATCTGGGCGAAATTCTTGGGAAGGCTTGCATCATGACAGGAACATCACAGGGGCCTGCCTCGGCACGTGAGCTTGTGCTCAGCCTGCGCGGCATCTCCAAGCAATTCGGCGCCGTGTCGGCGCTCACTGACATCGACCTCGACGTCCATGCCGGCGAAGTCGTCGCCCTTGTCGGCGACAACGGTGCCGGCAAGTCGACCCTGGTCAAGGTCCTCGCCGGCGTGCATCAGCCGACGTCGGGGACCATCACCTTCAAGGGCGAACCCGTGGCATTGTCCGATCCGGCGACAGCCCTCGGCCTCGGCATCGCCACCGTCTTCCAGGATTTGGCTTTGTGCGAGAACCTGGACGTCGTCGCCAACATCTTCCTCGGCAAGGAACTCAGCCCGATGCGGCTGGACGAAGTGTCGATGGAGATCAAGGCCTGGAAGCTGCTCAACGAACTTTCGGCGCGCATTCCCAGCGTGCGTGAGCCGATCGCTTCGCTGTCGGGCGGTCAGCGCCAGACGGTGGCCATCGCCCGCTCGCTGCTGCTCGACCCGAAACTGATCATGCTCGATGAGCCGACAGCGGCCCTGGGTGTCGCCCAGACCGCCGAGGTGCTCGATCTGATCGAGCGTGTGCGCGAACGCGGCCTCGGCGTGATCATGATCAGTCACAACATGGAGGACGTCCGCGCCGTCGCCGACCGGATCGTGGTGCTGAGGCTCGGCAAGAACAACGGCGTCTTCCTTCCCGATGCGTCCAACCAGGAACTGGTCAGCGCGATCACCGGTGCCGAGAACAATTCCGTTTCCCGCCGGGCCAGCCGCCGCGCGCAAGCTCAGGAGAGCCAGCCATGACCGACAAAGCCACGCAGAATGCGCCCAAAGCGCAGCTTCTCGATCGCGCCGACGTGCGCGTGAAACATGCCGAGGGACTTGTCGGCACGATCGGTGCCTTTTTCGACCGCGTTCGGTCGGGCGACCTCGGTTCGCTGCCGGTCATCGTTGGGCTCGCCATCATCTGGACGGTGTTCCAGAGCCTGAACCCGGTGTTCCTGTCGGCGAACAATCTGGTCAATCTTCTGTTCGATTGTTCGACGGTCGGCGTTATCGCACTCGGCATCGTCTGCATCCTGATGCTTGGAGAGATCGACCTGTCGGTCGGCTCCGTCAGCGGTTTTGCTTCGGCGCTGGTCGGGGTGCTGTGGGTGAACCAGGGCTGGCCCGTCGGTTTCGCCATCGTCACCGCCATGGCGGCAGGCGCGGTTATCGGATCGGTCTATGCCTTGCTGCTCAACCGTTTCGGCATGCCGAGCTTCGTTTCGACGCTGGCCGGCCTGCTCGCAGTGCTCGGCCTCCAGCTTTATCTGCTCGGTTCGACCGGCTCGATCAACCTGCCCTACGAGTCGCCTTTGGTGAATTTCGGTCAGTTGATGGTGATGCCCGCCTGGGTTTCCTACGGGCTTGCCGCGATTGCCGGTATCGCCCTTTTCTGGACGGGATACCGCGAAGCGTCGCGGCGTCGTGAGGCAGGCCTGTCGGCACAGTCGGTGGCTGGCATCGTCGCGCGCGCCGTCGTCATCACCGTCGTGCTCGAGGCGATCGTCTTCTACCTCAACAGCTCGCGCGGCATTCCATGGATGTTCGGGCTGTTCGTCGGCCTTGTCGTGGCGATGAACTATGCGCTCAAGCGCACCAAATGGGGCCGTTCGATGCACGCCGTCGGCGGCAACCGCGAAGCGGCCCGCCGCGCCGGCATCAACGTGCGCTATATCTACACCACTGCCTTCATGCTGTGCTCGACCCTGGCAGCGACCGGCGGCATCCTGGCTGCGTCGCGCCTTGCCTCATCCAGCCAGCAGGCAGGCACCGGTGACGTCAACCTCAATGCCATCGCGGCGGCGGTCATCGGCGGCACCAGCCTGTTCGGCGGTCGCGGCAGTGCCTATTCGGCCCTGCTCGGCATCATCGTCATCCAGTCGATCGCCAGCGGATTGACGTTGCTCGATCTGTCGTCGTCGCTTCGATACATGATCACCGGTGCCGTCCTGGCGATCGCCGTGATCGTCGACTCGCTGGCACGCAGGTCGCGTGTCTCGCACGGCCGCGCCTGATCTGGAGCGTTTCCGTTTTCACGGAAACGCGGAAACGCTCCAGCTTTGTCTTACGCAATTCCGGACGGAAAACCGCTACGCACTTTTCCTGGAATTGCTCGAATTTCCAAGCAATACCAAGCAAAAGCAGAGGCAGAAATGGCTCAGGACCTTACCGGACAAGTCGCGGCGATCACCGGCGCCGCATCGGGCATCGGCCTGGAATGCGCCAGGCACCTGGTGGCGGCAGGCGTACGGGTCGCGCTCGTCGATCGCAACGAGGATGCGCTGACCGCCGTCTGCGAGGACCTTGGGCCGCAGGCATTCCCCGTTGTGGTCGACCTGATGGACCCGAAGAGCGTGGCCGGCATGATGCCGCAGATCCTGGAGAAGGCCGGCCAGCTCGACATCTTCCACGCCAATGCCGGCTCCTATGTCGGCGGCGAGGTCGTGGAAGGGGATCCGGATGCCTGGGATCGTATGCTGAACCTCAACATCAATGCGGCGTTCCGGTCCATCCATGCGGTGTTGCCGCATATGGTCGAGCGCAAGACCGGTGACATTGTCGTCACGAGCTCGATCGCCGGTCTTGTGCCTGTGGTTTGGGAGCCGATCTACACGGCTTCCAAGCACGCTATCCAGGCCTTCGTACATACGTTGCGCCGTCAGGTGGCCAGGCACGGCCTGCGTGTCGGCGCGGTTGCGCCAGGCCCGGTGGTGACGGCGCTGATCAGCGACTGGCCGAAGCAGAAACTGGAGGATGAACTCGCCGCGGGTGGGCTGATGCAGCCAGTTGAGGTGGCGGAGGCGGTGATGTTCATGCTGACCAGGCCGCGCAACATCACCATCCGCGATCTGGTGATTCTGCCGCAGAGCAACGATCTTTGATTTCCAACGCCGCCGGCTTGCTCGGCGGCGACGTTCTTCCTCTCTCGTTTTTGCGGGTGATCGCATGATTTCGGCAAAACATTTTATCGGCATCGATGTCGGCACCGGCAGTGCCCGTGCGGGCGTGTTCGACGCCAATGGAACCATGCTTGCGTCTGCCAGGCGCGACATCGCGCTGTTTCGCGAAGCCGGAGACATCGTCGAGCAATCGAGCAACGATATCTGGCAGGCGGTCGCCGCAAGCACGCGCGAAGCCGTCGCCAAATCAGGCGTCCCGGCAGCGTCGATCGCCGGCGTCGGCTACGACGCGACCTGTTCGCTTGTCGTGCTGGGCGAGGGCGGACGGCCGCTTGGCGTCGGGCCGACCAGCGAGGCCGATCGCAACATCATCGTGTGGATGGATCATCGCGCCACCGCGCAGGCCGCGCGCATCAACCGCACCGGCGAAGCAGTGCTGAATTATGTCGGCGGCGCGATCTCGCCGGAGATGGAAACGCCGAAACTGCTGTGGCTGGCCGAGCACAAGCCGGAGACTTTCGCCAACGCATGGCAGTTCATGGACCTGACCGATTTCCTGACCTGGAAGTCGACAGGCAGCCTTGCGCGTTCCGTCTGCACGGTGACGTGCAAGTGGACCTACCTGGCGCATGAGCAGCGCTGGGACGAGCATTATTTCCGCGCCATCGGACTTGGCGCGCTGGCAGACGAGCAGTTCCGTCGCATCGGCACCGAAGTCGTGCCTGCCGGCACGGCGCTCGGCAGCGGGCTGACAGCCGACGCCGCGCGTGACCTGGGTCTCATGGAAGGCACGCCGGTGGCTGCCGGCCTCATCGATGCTCACGCCGGTGGTATCGGCACCGTGGGGGCGCGAGGCGCTGCCGGAAGCGTGCTGACGCGCATGGCCTATGTGTTCGGCACATCGGCCTGCACCATGTCGACCACCGCCGCCCCGGCATTCGTGGACGGCGTATGGGGGCCGTATTTCTCGGCCATGGTGCCGGGGTTCTGGTTGAACGAAGGCGGCCAGTCTGCCGCGGGCGCCGCGATCGATCATCTGGTGCGTATGCATCCGGCGTCAGCCGAAGCGGCTGCGCGGGCTGACAAGGATGGCATGAGCCTGAGCCAGTGGCTGGCGATTGAGGCCGGCAGACATGGCGGCGCGGGAAGCGCGCCTGAACGTATCGGCAAGCTGCATGTCGTGCCGGAATTCCTCGGCAATCGCGCGCCTTTTGCTGATCCAGGGGCGCTTGGCCTGATCGCGGGCATCGGCATGGATACGAGCCTCGATGGGCTGGTCGGCCTTTATCTCGCCGGAGTCTGTGGCCTCGGATATGGTGCGCGCCAGATTGTCGGTGTCCAGGCCGCGAAAGGTGTTTTGACGGATACCATCGTGGTCAGCGGCGGCGCCGGCCAGAGCCCGCTGGTGCGCCAGCTTCTGGCCGACACGACCGGACTGGTCGTGGCAGCCTCGACCTCGCCGGAACCTGTCCTGCTTGGTTCAGCCATACTCGGCGCCGTTGCCGCAGGTCATTTCCCGGATATGGCATCGGCCATGGGTGCGATGTCGGAACTTGGCGAAACCTACCAGCCCGATGCGGCACATGCCGGTTGGCACGCAAACCGGTTCCACGCGTTCGAGCTGCTGCAGAAAGCGGGCAGGGCAGTTCGCGGCGACGCATAACCTCGTCTCTCCCGGCAGAAGGAGGGGTAGCGCCTGACCATTCTTGGGTCTATTCCGGTCTCATCGATATGCTGCGGATGGACTTTTTCCCGGCCGATGGCGTAAGACGCTGCCGGACGGAGATGCGTGGCGAAGGCAAAAGTCGCCATCGACATGTGCTGGTTTCGGGGGACAAGGCATGACTGCAGAGAATGGCAAGGCAACCGCTCAAGCCGCGGATGCGCTACCGCTCTTCTACGCGAAGCCCGAGGCCATGAATCCCGACCGGCATGGTTCGCTCGGTCTCGCTGCGCGGGTTGATTTCTCGTTTACGCGTGCCGCGCATGCGCTGCCGGTTGTGACGGGCGAGATGCCGGCAGCCATGCGGTCCTACCCGATCGTCTTTGTCGGCCCGGCCAACCAGCCGGTCGTCATCACTGGTCTGCGGCAGGGCGAGAACCTGTTCGTGGACAAGGATGGCCAGTGGGCAAAGCCGCATTATGTTCCCGCCTATGTGCGCCGTTATCCGTTCATCCTCGCCGATGACGGCGGGCAGGGCAGCGGGCGGCTGGCGCTCTGTGTCGATCGGGCCAGCGACCGGGTGGTCGAACAGGTCGTGGCGGCCGCGCGCGGTGACAAGGTGCTGCCATTCTTCGCAGGTACCGAGGCGACAGAAGCCACCAAGCAGGCACTGGCCTTCTGCAACCAGTACCAGATGGACTTTGCCGCAACGCGCGCGATGGTCGACAAGATCGATGCACACGGCCTCTTCGCCGAGCGTCGCAGCACCGTGACACTGGAGAATGGCGAGGTGCTCAACCTCACCGACTTCAAGATCATCGACGAGGATGCCTTCAACAAGCTGGGTGACGAGGCTTTTCTCGATCTCAGGAAGTCAGGCGCGCTGACGCTGGTTTATTGTCATCTCGCGTCGACCAACAGCTGGAGCTCGTTGATCCATCAGGCGGCCTTGCAGAAGGCCTGACGGCCGGCGCGCCTGTACCGCTTCGCCCTTCGTTCGTGCAGGCCCACACTCTCCCGGCGATGCTTCAAGGATCGGCTGGAACGGGTCCTGGCATTTGAATTCAGATGTCGGCCCAAGAGTTTTTCGTTCGCTGTACGAGGGTGAAGCAACCCTCAAACCACCCAAATTAAGCCATTCTGCATACTGGGATTTTTGGCTTGAAAGCCCGAATTGCCAGGCCATTGGGCGCGCCCACATTTCCCGCAAGCCATTATGTTAAAACGATTTTTTCGTCGATACGACCTTTTTCGCGGTTGACGAAGAGCCACTTCGCTCATACCCATAAATCAAATTGATTTATTCTATCCGCCAGCAAGAGCGGAAGGGTCGATTCCAACCAGGGGAACCAAAACCATGCGTGCCAAAAGGACGAATCCGTCTTCTTTCCACCGGGCTGTGTCATTGCGGCGTCTGTTCGCCGGCGCAGCTTTCGCAGCGTTGTCCGCCGCGGCCGGGTTGACCGCCCAATCGACGCCCGCCTTCGCGGAAGCGGTGCTCTCCATGCATATCGAGGAGCAGACCAGCTGGGTACAGAACTTCAATCCGTTCGACCTCGGCGGCCGTCGCCAGAGCACGATGGATTTCATCTACGAGCCGCTGGTCATCTTCAACGATTATGACGGGGGCAAGCCAATCTGGCGTCTCGCAACGGCGTACAAGTTTTCCGATGACCTGAAGTCGATCACCTACACGCTGCGTGACGGCGTGAAATGGTCGGACGGTGAGCCGCTGACCTCGGCGGACATGAAATTCACGCTGGAGATGATGTTGAAGAACCCGGCGGTCGACACAGTCGGCGTCGGTGAAACCGTCGCCTCCGTGGAAACGCCATCGCCGACCGAGGTCAAGATCAACCTCAAGGCCGTCGACACGCATTTCCCCGAGACACTGGCCGATTTCCCGGTGGTGCCGGAGCACATCTGGAAGGACGTGAAGGATCCGCTCGCCTTCAAGAACGAAAAGCCGGTTGGTTCCGGACCGATGACCGAAGTTCGCCGCTTCACGCCGCAGGTCTATGAACAGTGCCGCAATCCGAATTATTGGGACGCCGCCAGTCTGAAGGTGGATTGCCTGAAGCTGCCGCAGATCTCCGGCAACGACCAGATGCTGGCACTGTTGCCCGAAGGCACGATGGACTGGATCGGCTCGTTCATTCCGCAGATCGACAAGACCTATGTCGCGCTCGATCCGAAGAACAATGGCTACTGGCAGCCGCCCGCCGAAACGGTGGCTTTCCAGATGAACTTCAAGACGAAGAATCCCGGCAATGCCGAGGCCTTCGCCGACATCAATTTCCGCCATGCCTTCTCGCTGGCCATGGACCGCACGTCGATGGTCGACATTGCCGGCTTCGGTTATCCGGTGGTGAACCTGCATGCGTCCGGCCTGCCGCCACGTTTCGAATCCTGGCGCAACAAGGCTGCAGAGGGCGAGCACGACGCATGGATGGCCTATGACGTCGACAAGGCCAACAAAGTACTCGACGATGCCGGCTACAAGAAAGGCGCCGACGGCTTCCGCGCCACGCCCAAAGGGCAGCCGATTGCCTTCTCCATCGCAGTGCCGAACGGCTGGACAGACTGGATCGATGCCGTGCAGATCGCTGTCGAGGGGCTGCGCAAGATCGGCGTCAACGCCTCAGTGGCGACCCCGGAATACGAACAGTGGCAGAAGCAGATTCTCGACGGTACGCTGGATGCCGTCATGAATTCGCGCGCTGATGGGCCGACGCCGTTCCGCGGCTACTACCAGTCGCTGTCGACGCCTTTCGCCGGTCGCATCACCTCGGCGCCGTCGCGCTATTCCAATCCGGAACTCGACAAGGTCTTCGACGCCTATCGCAAGGCGACTTCGGAAGAAGAGCGCCACAAACTGTTCGACCAGGTGCAGTTGATCGTGGCCAAGGAATTCCCGGTGGTACCGGTGTTCAACGGGCCTACCTGGTTCCAGTATTCGACCAAGCGCTTCACCGGCTGGGTGACGAAGGACGAACCAGTGATGAACCCGGAGGATCACGACAACAACCGCCTGCGGCTCGTGCATTTGCTGCGGTTGAAGCCAGTGCAATAATCAGGAGGGATCGGCGACGGGATAGTGGCGATGCGGATACCTCTTCGACGGCTCGGGGTCTATCTGGCCGCCTTCCTGTTTGCCATCGTGGTCAACTTCACGCTTCCCCGGCTGATGCCGGGGAGCCCGGTCGACAGCATGATCGCCCAGCTCGGGCCACGTGCCACACCGGCGGCGATCGAAGCGATCAAGGCTCGCTTCGGCGCCGTCGAGCAGCCGATATGGCTGCAGTTCGTCGATTATCTGAAGGGGCTGGCCACTTTCGATCTCGGTGTATCGGTCAAATATTATCCGCAGACCGTCACCGAAGTGCTGGCCCGTTCGGCCGGCTGGACCGCATTCCTGGTGGTTACGGCCGTCATTTTCTCCCTCTGCGTCGGCGTCTCCCTCGGCGCAGTGGCAGCCTGGCGGCGAGGCGGGCGCTTCGATGCGTTCGTCTCGCCTTTTTCTGTCGTGCTGATCGCGGTACCGCCGGTCATCATCGCGCTCGCCACGCTGTTCACCTTCGGTGTGACGTTGAGATGGTTCCCGGTGGGCTACGCGTATGACCCCAGCCTCGATCCCGGTATCAACTTTACCTTCTTCGGTTCGGTGTTCTGGCACGCCATCATGCCTGTACTGACGCTTTCGCCCTACATGATCGGCGAATTCCAGACGACGATGCGCTCCTCGATGATCTCTGTACTGGGTGAGGATTACGTCACCATGGGACGGGCCAAGGGTCTCAGTAACACGGCGGTCATGTTCAGCTACGCAGCCCGCAACGCCATGCTGCCGGTGATGACCAATCTGGCACTCATGCTGGGTGCCGTGTTCGGCGGTTCGATCGTCACCGAGATCGTCTTCAACTATCCGGGTCTTGGCCTGACCCTGTTCACAGCAAGCGTGGCGCGCGACTATCCAGTCATCCAAGGCCAGCTGCTGCTGATGACGATGGCCACGCTTGGCGCCAACCTGCTGGTCGATATCCTCTACGGCGTGGTCGATCCCAGGGTGCAGGAGGGACGGACATGAGCTCGGGTCTCAGATTGTTCCTGCGCCAGAAGAAGGCCGTGGCAGGTTTTGTCATTATCGTAGCGCTCTGCCTGATGGCCCTGCTGGCACCGGTGCTGGCACCGGGCGATCCCGCCCAGCGCGTCGGCCGTTCACATCAGCCACCGACAGCCGAGCATGTCTTCGGCACCACCAAGATGGGCCGCGACGTCTATTCGCAGTTCGTCTGGGGCGCGCGACCTTCGCTGGCGGTCGGCTTCGCGACGGGGCTGGCGATCACGGCGATCGGGACAGCGATTGGCCTGATTGCCGGATATTTCGGTGGCCGCACCGACGCGGTGCTGGACCTGACCACCAATGCGGTGCTGGTCATCCCCAACATTCCGCTGCTTATCCTGCTCGCATCCTTCGCCGGCACCGTTGGGCCAATGGCGATCATGGCCATCATCGCGCTGACGTCCTGGCCCTGGGGTGCGCGCATGACGCGGGCGCAGACCTTGTCGCTGAAGAACCGTGAGTTCATCGTTGCCGCGCGCATGGTGGGTGAACCCTGGTGGCGCATTGTCTTCGTCGAAATCCTGCCCAATCTGGTGCCGTTGATCGGCATCAATCTGGTCGGCTCGATCATCTATGCGATCGTGGCGCAGACGACACTGGAATATCTCGGTTTCGGCGATCCGCTGAATGTCACCTGGGGTACCATGCTCTACAATGCCCAGAATTCTTCGGCGATCATCGTCGGTGCCTGGTGGGATATCGGCGCGCCAGCGCTTGGCATCGCCATCGTCGGGCTGGGGCTGGCATTGCTGAACTTCACCTTCGACGAGATCGCCAATCCGCAACTTCGCTCCGGTCCGGCGCTGAGCCGCTGGCTGCGGCTCAACCGGCTGCGTGCCCGTGAATTGAGGGCCGTCCGATGAACACGCCGCTGCTTCGAATCCAGAACCTCGACGTCGACTACCTGATCGACGGTGGCGCATTCCGCGCCGTCAAGAATGTGTCCTTCGACATTGGCCGCGGTGAATTGTTCGGGCTTGCCGGTGAATCCGGCTGCGGCAAGAGCACCATTGCCTACGCCATCACGAGGCTGTCGAAGCCGCCGGCCTGGGTGGCGGGCGGCCAGGTGCTGCTCGATGATCAGGACCTCTTGAAACTGCCGGAGGCGGCGCTGCAGAAGGTGCGCTGGCGGCGCATCGGCATGGTCTTCCAGAGTGCGATGAATTCACTCAATCCGCTGATGCGGGTGGCGGCGCAATTCCATGATGTGCTGGCCCGCCATACCGGTGCGACCAGGGCACAGTCGCGCGCTCGCGCCGAGGAGATGTTCAAGCTGGTCGGCATTTCGCCAACAAGGCTGGACGACTACCCCTATCAGTTCTCCGGTGGCATGCGGCAGCGTATCGTCATTGCGATCTGCCTCGCCTTGCGGCCGGAACTGATCATCATGGACGAGCCGACGACGGCACTCGATGTGGTGGTGCAGCGCGAGATCCTGGAACAGGTCATCGACCTGCAGCGCAGCCACGGTTTCTCGGTGCTCTTCATCACCCACGACCTGCATCTGATGGCGCAGCTCTGTCACCGGGTCGGCGTGATGCTGAAAGGCGAATTGGTCGAAGTTGGCGATGTGCGACAGGTCAGTCGTGCGCCGGCACACGAATATACGCGCAAACTGTGGGGTTCGATCCCGCAATTGCCGGGACATGGAGCGGCGGCATGAATGCGCAGCCGAGCCTTTCCGTCGACGGCGCCGAGGCGCTGACCGAGCCTGTGGTGAGGCTCGAGAATATCGAGCGCAGTTTTGGCGTTGTCCAGGCGTTGCGTGGCATTTCATTGGCGCTGAAGCCGGGGCGTGCGTTGGCGTTGGTGGGCGAGTCCGGCTGCGGCAAGACAACCTGCGCGCGTATCATCGCCCGGATGGACGAACCGACGGCCGGCAAGATGTATTTCCGCGGTCGCGATATCACCCATCCAGGCGACAGGGCGGGTGAGGCTGCCTACAGGCGGGCCGCACAGATGGTTTTCCAGGATCCGTTCGCTTCGCTCAACCCCGTATTTTCGATACAGCACCACCTGGCGCGGCCATTGAAGCTGCATGGACATGCCCGCAGCAAGGCCGAAGAGGTTTCAGGCGTCGCCAGGCTGCTCGCCTCGGTGGGATTGGATCCGGCCGTGACGGCCGCGAAGTTTCCGCATGAGCTTTCCGGTGGCCAACGCCAGCGCGTCAACATCGCGCGTGCCCTTGCCGTGCGGCCGGACGTGCTGGTGGCAGACGAACCAACCTCCATGCTCGACGTATCGATCCGGCTGGGAATTCTTGAACTGCTGTCAAACATCAAGCGCGAAAGACAGCTTGCGCTACTCTACATCACCCATGACATTGCGACTGCGGCGCATGTCGCGGAAGAGGTGATCGTGATGTTCGCCGGCCAGATGGTGGAGTGGGGTGATACCGAGACAGTGATCCGGAACGCCAGGCATCCCTATACCAAGCTGCTGCTATCGGCGGTGCCGGATCCGGACCGGCCTTTCGTACCGGGCGACAGCGCGCGCTTCCTCAGGCATGCCGAAGAGGTCCGCCGCATCAGCCGACCGGCCTCCAACATCGTCGAGCAGGTTGGTCCGAACCATTTCATCCGCGCACTCGGCGCTTGAAAAAGGAGATTTCAAAGAATGATTCAATCGATCGGTCGATGGCCAACTAAACGTTAAGCGAGACTTCCGGGTCAAAATCGATCCAACCATTCTTCCAAATCTCCTGAAGCGGCAGAACAATATGGATTACCTCGTCAATCTTTCCCTCTTGAAACCGGAGCCGGCGCTGGACGAGCGTATGCAGAAGGCCGGGATAACGATCCGCAGGGCTCTGGCGCCCGAGCTCGAGCTGGTCACCACCTGGGTGCGCAAGACCTTTGGTGCCGGCTGGTCGAGCGAGACAGCCGTCGCCATCATGCGCCAGCCGCCGACCTGCTTCCTGGCAACACGCGAAGAGAAGTTGATCGGTTTTTCCTGCCATGAATCGATCGCACGCGGCTTCTTCGGCCCGACGGGCGTCGACGAGGCGGCAAGGGGATTGGGTATTGGCCATGCGTTGCTGCTTGCTTCGCTGCTCGATCTCAAGACGATGGGCTACGGCTACGCCATCATCGGCGATGTCGGCCCTTCGGAATTCTACGAGCGCACGGTGGGGGCGACGATGATCCCCAACTCCGAACCCGGCATTTATGCCGGGCTGTTGAAATCACCATCGCCTGATGATTGATGCGCCGGCTCGCCGAAGGGCGGGCAAGGCAGGTGCCGGAAGCCGCTGCTCTTCGAGGGGAGGGGCCGGTCGGGGATGCAAGTGCCAGAAACCTACAATGCAACGTTTGCCAGACGAAAGTTCGACATGACCATCCAGCCGAAATCAGCCCTCCGCCTGCAGACCCATTGGACCCCCGCTGCTGACGGCGAGAGCCTTGCCTATTCGCTGACGCTGACCAATCTCTCGGCCCGACCTGTTTCCGGTTTCAAGCTTTGCGTCAGTGGTCCTGCCCGCATTGATCCCGCGGCAGCAGTCGAGGGAGGCATGCTGACCGCGCGGCTTTCCAACCACTCCGAACTGTCGCCCCCGGACGGGTTCGTCCTGGAGCCCGGGGCGTCATGGACAGTGACCGCGCGTGGATTGTCCTATCCGCTGCGTCATTGGACGGATGGCGCCAACACCGCTTATGTCGCTTTCGCCGATGGGACAACGGTTCCAGTATCGGCGGCTCCGACCCAGGCCAAGGGAGATAACGCGCCGCTGAAGCGTGGCGCTGAAATCTATCCCGTGCCGCATGTGGCACCGGTGCAGGTGTCGGTCGTGCCGTGGCCGAACAGCGTTTCCGTGTCGGGCCGCGCCGCGGTGCCGCAAGGCCTGTCGATCGAGGCAAAAGGCGACGAGGCCAAGGCAGCTGCGTCCGCTTTTGCCGAATTGGTCGAAGGGCTGTTTCCGGTTGAAGGCATCGTGCGGCCGGAAGGAGAGGGCGGCTTACCGGTCTCCCTTGTGCTCGCCGATGATTTTGCCCCGGAGGCCTATGTGATCCGCTTCGGCGGTGGACGGGTGATGATTTCGGCAGCGACACGCACCGGCCTGCTTTACGGGCTGATCACACTGGGTCAGATCCTGCGCGGTGCGCGTCATCATCCGGAGACCTTTCTGTTCCCGCTTGAAGGCGAGATCAAGGACGAGCCGTCGCTCGGCTGGCGTGGCACGCATCTCGACGTGGCCCGCCAGTTCTATGGTACGGCAGAGGTCAGCCGCTTCCTCAGGGTCCTGGCCTGGAACAAGCTCAACCGTTTCCACTGGCACCTGTCCGATGACGAGGCATGGCGCCTGGAGATCGACGCCTACCCGGAACTGACACGCATTGGCGCCTGGCGCGGCCACGGTCTGCCGCTGCCGCCGCTGCTGGGTTCCGGGCCTGAGCGCACAGGTGGCTACTACAGCAAGGCTTCGGTGCGTGAAATCGTTGCGTTGGCGGGCCGTCTCGGTATCGAGGTGATACCGGAGATCGACGTTCCCGGCCATTGCTACGCCATGCTGCAGGCGATCCCGGAACTACGCGATCCGGCAGAGCACGGCGTCTACTATTCGGTGCAGGGTTTCCCCAACAACTGCCTCAACCCGGCACGCGAGGAAACCTACCGGGTTCTCGAGACCATCCTGGATGAGGTGATCGCGCTGTTCCCGTACAAACGCATCCATGTCGGTGCAGACGAGGTGCCGATCGGCGCCTGGTCCGGTTCGCCCGAAGCGCTGGCAAGACTTACCGAACTCGCTGGTCTCGATGTCGCAGCCGCTCATGCCAGGCGCGTCAATGTCGTCACCAACCATCATGGCGCCGACGAGATCGATGGTTCGGGCGCTGCCGTACTGCAGGCGCAGTTCCTTGCGCGCATCCAGAAGTTCCTGGCGTCGCGGGGCTGCATCACCGGCGGCTGGGAAGAAGCCGCGCATGGCGATATCATCGACAAGGACAAGAGCTTCCTGAACGGCTGGCGTTCAGTGGAGATATCGGCCGCCCTTGCCGGTCGCGGCTATGACATCGTGGTCTGCCCCGGCCAGGTCTATTATCTCGACATGGCCAACAGCCCGGCCTGGTCGGAGCCGGGCGCTGCCTGGGCCGGCTGGTCGGAACCGGAGACGCTTTATGGATTTGATCCCATTGAGGGCTGGACCGAGGAACAGAAGAAGCACTTCCTCGGCATACAGTGCTGCATCTGGTCAGAGCCGATGACCGATCGTGGCGTGTTCGACCGGCTGGTCTTCCCGCGCATCTCCGCCCTGGCCGAGACAGGCTGGACGAAACCGGAGCGCAAGTCATGGGAGCGCTTCAAGGCGCTGGCCGGCTTGATGCCGATTCTCTACGGCATCACCGCGGCGACATAAGGCTCCAGCCTCCATCTTCTCCAGAAGACGGAGGCTGCGCAATCCTGCGATTGCTACGGTGTCGGGCGGAAGACACCGTCCTTGTCACGTTTCAGCGGGGCAGTCTGCTCGGGTAGCGGGGCGCCGGGCGCGTCGTTGACAGAAACACCCTGCGGCCAGTCGGCGGGTGCGATCGTGATGTAGCGTGCATAGCCACCCGAACCGCCTTGCGGCTTGGCGAAGCCGATCGTCACCAGCGCGCCAGCCTCGGGGACCTTGTCGAGGTTGGCCACGCCTTCGGCCTGCACGAAGTTGTTGTGCATGAGCCAGTATTCGCCTTCGAGGGTCGGCGTGGTGTCGGTGTCGAGCGGCTCGTGGCCGTGAAACAGGATCTTGCGCTCCAGATGCAGGAACTTCAGCGCGTCGAGACTCACGCCTGGAAACGGCGCCTTGGCGAAGCGTTCCGGCTCATTCCATTTCTTGTACCAGTCGGAACGCACGAACACGACCGAACCTTCGGGGATGCGGCCGTGCTTCTTCTCCCATTCCTCGATGTCGGCGACCTTGAGGTGATATCCCTCGTCGGTCTTCGCCTTGACGCTGATGTCGATCACCACAAGCGGTCTCACCGCGAATGTCGGGGGCAGGTCGCTGATGGTCGCGCCCTTGGGATTCCAATGCGAGGGCGGGTCGAGCTGGGTACCGTACTGGTCGGTGGTCAGGTCATAGGCGCTGGCGACAAAACCATGCTTCTCATAGGTGAACTCCTCACCCTTCTTGACGTAACCTTCGATATCGGCGCCGGCGACTGCCGGCTTGAATTTGGCTGGTCCGAAGCCCGGCCAGACAGGCTGAACCGGCGCAAAGGCATGGGTGAGGTCGATGTATTTCGCAGACTTCAGGGATTGTTCGTAGAATTTCCAGAATGCCGGTTCTTCCGCTGATGCGGCGCTGCTTGCGGCAAGCACCGCACCAAGCGCGACGAGCCGCACAAAGCTCATTGCCTTCATGATCCTCTCCTGTCGATTTGACAGGCAACGATCATGCAATCCTGCCGGCACGGCAAGCATCGTGATTGCGCCTTTCCCGGCCGTTGCGCAAAAACACTGGCGTTGCCGACGGAGAACTTTCATTTCGAGTTTTCAGACAGTCCACGGGAGGACCGTGGCGGAGGGCGTTCACCCTATGATGGATTTTGCGCCGGCGTGAAGCGCGACGCCCAGATGGATTGCCGGGATCAGCAGAACAAGACCGCCGAGGAAAAAGAGAGGAAACGGACTGTCCGATCCGAAGTTGCCCGACGCGAATGCCAGGGAGCCCAGGATTGTCATCGGTATCGCCGCGTAGAAGACTCCACGCCAGTATTTCCGACGGGCCTGCGGCGACGCCTCCAGCCTTCCGCGCATGTAGGCAAACGAGAGACTTACGAATATCCAAAATGACATGAGGCCGAAAACAGCCAGGCCGAAACCGATTCCCCCGAAGACTGCCATCTGCACGTCTTCTTTCCCGCCGGCCAATAGGGCAGACGGTGTGCCAACCAGGAAAGCCCCGCCGCTGACAACGCCGAGTACCATGGCCAGATATCCCAGAACGATAGTAGCGGGCGCTGCCAGGATAATAAATTCAACGAGGTAGACACCTCGCAGCAGGGGTGACGACATCCATCTCTCTCCGGCTTCGTGCCGGTGGCTGGCCGCCGGGGAAGCGACTTCGTCGCGGCTTTCCTTATCTGTCATCGGGCAATCAACTTTTCGCGCAATGCCTCTTTGATACTCTGCATAGCCTCGCGCTTGCTCTGTGGGCCGAATTTTTGCGATGACGCAACGAGCATGCAATGCTGGTGGACGGCAAGCATTGCATCAAGTGCTCCTTGTGCGAAATCGCTGGCGCAGCCGCTGTCTGCTGCGGCTTCTTTCAATCGAGCGGCTTCTGCAGCACATCGAACTGCGGGTTGGTTTCGGAGAAGATCGGCAGCGCCGCGGCGCCGAGAACGGAAGTGTCCTTGCCTGCCGCGCCGATGAGGACGCGTGGCACGGTGCGTGCGCGCGTCGAGGAAACCGACAGATGCAGCGGCTCAAGCCGGCTCGCCAGCAGCTCGATGACGGCAAGCGGCATGAAACCACCGAGCACCACGGTCTCCGGATCAAAGGCGAGCTCGAGGACATCGATGGCCTGCCTCAATGGGGCGGCTGCCTGGTCCGCCCAGGCAAGCAGGCGCTCGTCGCCGGCAGCCAGCAACTCATCGAGCCTCTCAGGGGAAGCGTGATCCGGATCCGGTATTTCGAGGCAATCATAGGCGGCGCGCAGCGAGACGTAACGTTCCAGGCAGCCATGCTTGCCACAGAAACAGGCGAGCCCGCCCGGCTTGACGATCATGTGACCGATCTCGCCGGCATTGTGACGGCTGCCCTTGTAGAGATGGCCGTCGAGGAAAAGACCGGCGCCGAGGCCCGTGCCGATGAAGAGATAGACGAAGCTGTTGAGATTCCTGGCGACGCCATAAAGCCGTTCGCCGATGGCAGCGGCGGTGGCGTCGTTCTCGAAGGTCACCGGCAGACCGGTCAGGCGTTCCAGTTCGGCCGCCACCGGAAAATCCTGCCAGCCGGGCAGGGCGGTCGGGCCGACCGATGTCATGCCCTCGACATCGAAGGGGCCCGGCATCGCCATGCCGACGCCGAGCAGGCGGCTGCGGTCGAAACGGAAGGAACGCACGAGTTCGTCGGTCATCGCCGCGAGCAAAGGCATCGCTTCTGCCGGTGTCGGCCGGTCGACCATGCGCTCGATGCGTGCGCGTAGCGTGCCTGACAGGTCGGTGACGACGCCGACCGCCGTCTGATGGTCAAGCTGCAGACCGATCGAATAACCCCCGTTGGGGTCGATCGAATAGGGCACGGCTGGTTGCCCTCGCGCGCCCTTCTGCGTCGCCTCGGCGCGCAGCAGACCCGCCCGTTCCAATTCGTCGACGATGTTGGAAATCGTCTGTGAACTCAGGGCGGTAAGTCGCGCGATCTGGGCGCGTGAGAGGGCGCCATTGGTCCTGATCGCCTCGATGACAACGCGACGATTGTGCGACTTGGCTTGTTCGAGATTGGTGCCGGCGACAGGTCTCTTCAGGGTCATGTAAACTCTCTACGCGAGTTCCATCGATTATGAAGGAAAATATAAGCCAATCAACTTGATTTAATTAATTTCGCATGGTCTAGTCGGCGCGGCTGTCGGGTTGCACAGGCCGGACAGTCGCCAATCGGGAGGAATCAATGAACAGCTTCTTCAAGGGCGCGGCCTGCGGGCTTGCGCTGCTGATCCATCAGTCGCTTCCGGCTTTCGCCGAGGACGTGACGCTCAACGCGATTTTCATGAAGCAGGCCGCTTATAGCGAGGACGACACCAAGGCTATGGCCAAGGCGTTCGAGGCGGCCAATCCGGGCCTCAAGGTCAATCTGGAGTTCGTGCCCTACGAGGCGCTGCACGACAAGATCGTGGCGGCCCAGGGCGCCGGCTCCTCCGGCTACGACGTTGTCCTGTTCGACGTGATCTGGCCGCCGGAATTCGCTACCAAGGGCTTTCTGCAGGATGTCACCGCCCGCGTCCCGAAAGGCGACAGGGACAAGGTGTTCGACGGCGCGTGGACCACGGTGGACTATGACGGCAAGATCTGGGGCATGCCCTGGATCCTCGACACCAAGTACCTGTTCTACAATGAGGAGATGCTGAAGCAGGCGGGTATTTCCGCTCCGCCCAAGACCTTCGAGGAACTGGCCGAGCAGGCCAAGATCATCAAGGACAAGGGCATCGCCAAATATCCGATCGTCTGGAGCTGGAGCCAGGCTGAGGCGCTGATCTGCGACTACACGTCGATGGTCGGCGGCGCCAAGGGTTCCTTCACCCAGGACGGCAAGCTGTCCTTCGACACGGGCGGTTCGGTCGAAGCCGTCAACTACATGAAAAAGACGCTCGACGACGGAGTCACCAACCCGAATTCGCGCGAATATCTGGAAGAGGACGTGCGCAAGGTGTTCTCGGCAGGGGAAGCCGCGTTCGCGATGAACTGGACCTATATGTTCAACATGGCCAACGACCCTAAGGAGAGCAAGGTCGCCGGCAAGGTGGGTATCGTCCCGGCCCCTGGCTTCAAGGGCAAGGCCGAAGCCTCCGCTATCAACGGTTCGATGGGGCTGGGCATCTCCGCCGGCTCCAAGCATCCCGATGAGGCCTGGAAGTTCATCAGCTTCATGACCTCGCAGGAAACCCAGAACAAATACGCCAAACTCAGCCTGCCGATCTGGAAATCGTCCTATGAGGATCCGGCGGTGACGAAAGGGCAGGAAAAGCTGATCGATGCCGCCAAGGTCTCACTCGGCGTGATGTTCGCTCGTCCGATGACGCCTTCCTATCCGGAACTGTCGTCGATCCTGCAGAAGAACATCCAGCAGGTGCTGCTTGGCCAGGCTTCGACGGACGACGCCATGAAGGCGGCGACCAAGGCCGCCGGACGGCTGCGTTAAGCCACCGGCGCTTCGAGGGGAGAGCACAGCCGTCATGGCCCCAGCCCAACAGGACCGTACGGCTTGGCTTTTGCTGACGCCCATGATTGCGATCATGGTCCTGGTGACGGCCTTTCCGCTCCTCAACACCTTGTGGCTGGCGTTCACCGACGCCAGCCTCACCGGCCAGGGCTATGTGTGGCAATGGATCGGGCTGGAGAACTTCGCCTACATTCTCGATGACAGCGACTTTCGTGCTGCCGTCGGTCACACCGCCTATTTCACCGTGCTGTCGGTTTCAGCCGAAGTGGTGCTCGGCGTGCTGGTTGCGCTGCTGCTCAACCAGGAATTCAAGGGTCGAACCCTGGTGCGGGCACTGCTGATCCTGCCCTGGGCACTGCCCACCATCGTCAATGCCGTGATGTGGCGCCTCATCTACAATCCCGAATATGGCAGCCTGAATGCCTTGCTCACGCAGGTTGGCCTGCTCGATGCCTATCGTTCCTGGCTGGGCGATCCCGCCACGGCGATGAACATGGTGATCCTCGCCGACATCTGGAAGAACTATCCGCTGATCGCGCTGATCGCATTGGCCGGCCTGCAGACGGTGCCGAAGGACCTCTACGAGGCCGCGATCATGGATGGGGCCAATGCCTGGACGCGGTTCTGGAAGATCACGCTGCCGGGCATCATCGGCTCACTCAGCGTCGCGATGGTGCTGCGCGCGATCGAGGCCTTCAAGGTGTTCGACATCTTCTATGTGATGACGCGCGGCGGACCGGCCGATTCCACCAAGACGGTGTCCTTCTTCGTCTACCAGGAATCCTTCACCTATCTGCGCGCCGGCAGCGGTGCCGCCTATGCGCTGACCGTAACCGCGATGAGTGCGCTGATGATTTCGATCTATGTCGTCATGCTGGTACGGCGGGAGAAACGCTCGTGAGACGCAGCCTGACCGCCACCATCCTGGTCTATGTCGCCGTGGCTGTTTTCGTGGCCTCCATTCTGGCGCCGGTGGCGTGGCTGTTCATCATGAGCATTTCCGACGCCAACGATCTCACCACCATTCCGTTGCGCTGGATTCCCGAGCAGCCGGATTTCTCGCGCTACGCGCGGCTGTTTTCGCTGGAGGAAGGATCGGCCGGACTGGCATTCCTGTCGGCGCTGCGCAATTCGGTTGTCGTCGCGCTCAGCGCCACCGCGATCGCGCTCGCTGCCGGCATTCCAGCCGCTTACTCTTTCTCGCGTTTCCCCGGTCGCATGCCGCTGCTCTATGCGGTGATCGTCACCTACATGATGCCGCCGGTGGCGCTGATCCTGCCGCTCTACAAGGTGTTTTCGGCGCTCGGCCTGCTCAACAACGTCACCTCGCTGATCATCGTCTATTGCACCATCCTTCTGCCCTTCGTGACCTGGCTGATGAAGTCGGGCTTCGACAGCGTGCCGGTGGAGATCGAACAGGCCGCATCGATCGACGGGGCAAACCTGTTCCAGATCATGACCCGCATCACGCTGCCGGTCGCGGCCGCCTCGACAGGCGCCGCCGCACTGTTTGCGCTGCTGCTTGCCTGGGACGAATTCTTCTACGCGCTGCTCTACACAAGCGATACGCGCGCCAAGACCCTGCCGGTGGCGATTGCTGACTTCGCTGCCGGTCGCGCCACCGACTACGGACTGATCTCGGCAGTGGGGCTGCTGGCGGCGTTGCCGCCGGTCATGATCGGCTTCTTCCTGCAGAAATCGCTGCTTTCCGGCCTCTCTGCCGGCAGCGTGAAAGGCTGACCATGGCGACGGAGGCAACAAGCGGCAAGGGGCTTGCGCTGCTGCAGGCCGAGATGGCGCGGCAAGGCGCGGATGCGGCCGCCTCGCTGTCATCGAATGGAACAATGGCGGCTGAGCTGGCCGCGAGCATCGGGCGCACCGGCCGGCTGGTCCTGATCGGCATGGGCGCGTCGCACTATGCCAATCGCATGGTTGAAACATCCTGGCGCCGGCTCGGTGTCGATTGTCGGGCAGAAACGGCGGGGGATGTGCTGCTGCAGGAATTGCCGCTGCTGCCGCAAACGATCGTGCTGATCTCGCAATCCGGTGAATCCGGGGAGATCCTGCAGTTGCTGGATCTGCTGCCTCGTGGCGCAGACCTTTTTGGCATGACGCTGGCGCCACAGAGCACGCTCGGGCGCAGCTTGCGGTGTCTCGTTGGCATCGGCGGCCAGGAGGTGGCGTTCGCTGCGACGCGCAGCCTCACCGTCACGCTGGCCCTGCATGCGACAGTCCTGGCGGCGGCAGGCGGTGAAATCGGCAGCTTTGCTGCCGCCCTTGCCGCATCGCCTCAGTTCGCGTTGGATGAAGCCGTTGAGGCGTTGGCACGGAAAAATTCGGTCATCATCGCCGGGCGCGGCGAATTGCGAGGGCTGGCGGAAGCCAATGGCCTGATGCTGATGGAGCTGGCCCGCATTCCGGCGTTCGGCTTCGAATTCGGCCAGTTCCGTCACGGCCCGCTCGAGGCACTGGCGCCTGATCTTGGCGTGCTCCTGCTGCGCGGGGCTGGTGCGCTCGGCGCCGGTACGGCTACGCTCGCCAAGGCAGCGCTCAGTGCCGGCACTGTACCGGTGATCTTCGATTGCAGCGGTGAAGCGCCGATCGAAGGCGGGGTGACCGTCGCATTTCCACGCAGCGAGGGGCTCTCCGCAGTCGCAGTTATGCTGCCCGCCTTGCAAAAGCTCATCATTGCCGTTTCCGGCCGCAAGGTTGCGGGCGTCGGCGAACCGGTGCGCTCGTCTAAGATAACCGGAATTGACCATGAAGCATGAACGCCCACACCGGCCCGACGGGCCATCCATCCACGTCATTGGCGGCGTCATGGTCGATCTGATCATGGGGCCGGTGACGCCCTGGCCACGTCCCGGAACCGAGACCTTCGTCGACCATTCGGAGCTGCGCGCAGGTGGGCCAGCGGGTAACACGGGGTTGGCGCTCAAGGCGCTGGGTGTACCGCACCACATCGTCTGCAACGTCGGTAACGACATGTTCGGCGCCTGGCTGACCGAAACATTCGGTGAGGTTGCTCGCAACTGGCCCCAGGTGGCAACCCCCACCGCGCTATCGGTCGGTGTCGAGCATCCAGGTGGCGAGCGATCGTTTCTCACCACGGCAGGCAATCTTGCCGTGCAGACCCCGGAGAGCATGCTGGCCATGCTGCCGGAGGAAGCAACTGCCGGTGACATTGCGCTGCTGACAGGTTCTTTTCTCTATCTCGACCTGATCGACGCTTTCGCGACGATGCTGGCCGCCGTCTCGGCGCGAGGTTTTGCAGTTGCCCTCGATACCGGCTGGCCTTCGGACGGCTGGACCGATGCGATCAAGGCGTCCACCGTGGCTTGCCTCGCACATTGCGACCATGTGCTGCTGAACGAGATTGAAAGCCTTTCGCTGTCCGGTGAACAGACCGTGGAAGCGGCCGCCGGATGGCTCGCGAACCGCGCCAAACCCGGTGCCATCGTCGTCGTCAAACGCGGCGGCGACGGCGCTTCCGCCTGGCACGACGGCAAGGTGACACATGTGCCGGCACCTGCCGTCGCGGTGATCGACACCACCGGTGCCGGCGATACCTTCAACGCCGGTTATCTTGGCGCTCTGCTGGATGGGGCTACCCTGGAGGATGCACTGCGTGCCGGCGTCGCGGTGGCTTCCGCGGCTATCGCTTCCTCACCGCGGCGCTACGTTTCCTTGGACGTTGCACTGCGCTGAAATTCTTCTCGTTGTTGACGCCTTGACATGCCGGCCAAGCCCAGACTTGTTGGGCAGGTGATGCGGGCCTGCTTGTTGGCCTGGTGCCGACAAGGAAAAGCATGCGCGCGGCCAAGGGGAAGGCAAACAGCGACAACGGTGCCGAAAAGCCGATGCCTGCGGTGCGTCGGGCCGGCTCCAGCGTGCACGCGCATGTCGCCAACGAGATCGGCCTTGCCATCGTGCGTGGCGACTACCCGCCTGGCAGCATCCTCCCCAACGAAACGAAATGGGCGGAAACCTTCAACGTCAGCCGTTCTGCAGTGCGCGAAGCCATCAAGATGCTGATGGCCAAGAGCCTGCTTGCGTCTCGCCCCAAAGTCGGCAGCCGGGTCGAGCCGCGCGAACGCTGGAACCTGCTCGACCGGGACGTGCTGGGCTGGTACGCAACGTCGCCCGATCGCGGCGCTTTCCTGCGCACGGTGCAGGAGTTTCGCCACCTGATCGAGCCGGAGGCGACGGCGTTCGCCGCCATGCGCCGGACTGAAGAGCAGATGGAGGAGATTTCCCGCGCCTGCCGCGACATGAACAATGCCGCAACGCTGGAAGAGCGCACGCGTGCCGACACGCGTTTTCATCTTGCCATACTGCGCGCGTCCGGCAACGACCTTCTGGTGCCGCTTGGTGTTCTGATCGAACAGGCTTTCGACCATTTGTTCGTGCATGTGACGCGTGAGGGTGACGATCTCGAGACCGCCCAGAAGCTGCATGAACTGGTCGAGAAGAACATCCGCCTGCAGCGTCCAGATGCAGCGCGCGCCGCGGTGCGCAAGCTGCTTGCCAACACCGACAAGGTGGTGGGACGCGAACCTGAATGAGCCTCATGATATGACACAACGCCCGAATGTGCTTCTCATCTGCGCAGACCAGTGGCGCGGCGACTGCCTGTCGGCACTTGGCCATCCCAATGTGCGAACGCCGAACCTCGACGCACTGGCGGCGGACGGCATGCTGTTTCGCAAGCATTTCGGTCAGTGCACGCCTTGCGGTCCTTCACGTACCAGCCTGCTGACCGGGCTCTATCTGATGAACCATCGCTCCGGCCGCAACGGCACGCCGCTCGATGCGCGTCACACCAACATCGCCCTGGAGGCGCGCAAGGCAGGCTATCGGCCTGCCTTGTTCGGTTACACGGACACCAGTGCCGATCCGCGCGATTTCGACGCCAACGATCCGTCGCTTAAGACCTATGAAAGCGTGATGCCAGGGTTCGAGGCGGCGCTGCATCTGCCTGACGAGATGGAGGAATGGATCGCCGACCTTCTCGACAAGGGTTACGACCTGCCCGGCGGCCGAGCCGACGTCTTCCGCCCCAAGGCGGGTTTCGACAAACCCGACGATCGTGGCTTCCGCTATATTCCGACGATCTATCCGGCCGAACACAGCGAAGCTGCGTTCCTGACCGATGCGTTCCTGAAATGGCTTTCGGTGCGGCGCGACAGTCCGTGGTTCGCGCATTTCGTGTTTCTGCGGCCGCATCCGCCGCTGATCGCGCCAGAGCCTTACAATGCCTTGGTCGACCCGGCGGACGTGACCTTGCCGGCGCGAGCGGTGAGCCTTGCCGAGGAAAAGCTGCAGCACCCGATGCTTGCCTACGAACTGGATCGGGTGAGCGTGCCCGGCGGTTACGACGAGCACAGCCCGTTCGATCCGGTTTCGGCCAACGAACTGGAAATCCGGCAGATGCGGGCGACCTATTACGGGTTGATCGCCGAAGTCGATCATCATCTCGGCCGCATCATGGAGCACCTGAAGCGAACCGGCGAATATGACCGCACGCTGATCATCGTCACCAGCGATCATGCCGAAATGCTGGGCGAGCATCACGCCTGGGGCAAGGAGGTCTATTTCGACGGCGCTTTCCATCTGCCGCTGGTCATCCGTGATCCGCGCGCCGACGCGGATGCTGCGCGTGGCAGCACCGTGGAGGCCTTTACCGAAGCTGTCGACGTCATGCCGACCATTCTCGACTGGATGGGACTTGAAAAGCCGCGCGCCTGCGACGGCCGTTCGCTGTTGCCGCTGCTGCATGGCGACACACCGGACGACTGGCGCAACGCTATCTTCTTCGAACATGATTTCCGCACCGTGGCGACACAGAAGGCGGAGGTGACGCTCGGGATCAGCTCCGATCAGTGCAGCTATGCGCTCATCCGCGACGACCGCTACAAATACGTGCATTTCGCCGCTTTGCCGCCGCTGCTGTTCGATCTCGTCGAGGATCCATACGAGACGACCAATCTGGCCCAACGCCCGGAAATGGCATCGACCGTGCTGCGTTATGCGCAGAAGATGCTCGACTGGCGGCTGACTCATGCCGAGCGCACCCTGACCAACATGATGATTACCCAGGCCGGCGTGGTGTCACGGCCTTGAGGCAATCACGCTGGTCTTAAATTTTGATCCAGCTTGGTGCTGCCGGCTCGTGGGGCGGCAAGGATAAGGGTGGGGTGCCGAAGATGGAGCCTGCATCCCGACATGAACCAGCACCCCATCCCGTCGGGGAACAAAGTCTCCGTCATTGACGGTCGCGAGGCCTGGCTGAGACTTGCCGTTTCCGTCGTGCTGGGCACGATTGGTGCTGTCGGCATGTGGGCGGTGGTTGTCGTGCTGCCCGCCGTGCAGGCCGAGTTCGGCGTCGACCGTGCCGATGCGTCGTTGCCATATACCGCCACGATGATCGGCTTTGCCGCCGGCAATGTGCTGGTCGGGCGCGCGGTCGACCGCATGGGCTACTGGATACCGGCGCTATTGTCGTCGCTGACGCTCGCGGCGGGCATGATCCTGGCATCTTTCGCCGGTTCGATCCTGCAGTTCTCGCTGGCGCAGGGAATTCTAGTCGGCTTCGGCACCGCGGCGATCTTCGGGCCGCTGGTCGCCGACATTTCGCACTGGTTCAACCGTCGCCGCGGTGTCGCGGTCGCAGCCGCTGCCTGCGGCAACTACCTGGCTGGCGCGTTGTGGCCGGTGGTGATGCCGCCGCTGATCGCTACCGAAGGATGGCGCTTCACCTATCTGGTTATCGGCATCTTCTGCCTCGTCACCATGATCCCGCTGGTGCTGATGATGAGGCAGCCCGCGCCACGCGAAGCTTTCGCGACTTCATCCTCCTCGACATCTCGCCGCGTGCAGCCGATCGCGCTGTCACCCGCAACCCTGCAAGGCCTGCTGATCGTCGCCGGTTTCGGCTGCTGCATGGCGATGGCGATGCCTCAGGTGCACATCGTCGCCTATTGCATGGATCTCGGCTACGGCGTGGCGCGCGGTGCTGAGATGCTGTCGCTCATGCTTGCAGGCGGCGTTGTCAGCCGGCTGGTTTCCGGCTTCGTTGCCGATCGGATCGGCGGCATCAAGACGCTTTTGATCGGATCGGCGCTGCAGTGCCTGTCACTGCTGTTCTACATTCCTTTCGACGGGCTGGCATCGCTTTACATCGTCTCGCTGGTGTTTGGCCTTTCCCAGGGCGGCATCGTGCCTTGCTACGCGATCATCGTGCGTGAATATATGCCGGCGGCCGAGGCCGGCCAGCGCGTCGGCCTGGTCATCATGGCGACCATCATCGGCATGGCCGTGGGGGGCTGGAGTTCGGGCTGGATCTACGATCTTACCGGTTCCTACGCCGCCGCATTCCTCAACGGTATCGCATGGAACGTGGTGAACCTGGCTGTGATGCTGCTGGTGCTGTGGCGAGTGGGGCGGCCGCAGTTGGCGGTGTCATAGCCTCCGAACCAAGCGCCAAGCAGAACTCTCGTTCTCAGTTGGACTGAGAAGACATCTCCAGCGGATAGTCGTCATTGTCGGCGTCACGCATCGCCGCCAGGCTGCGGTTGTCCAGCACGTCGGCGATCGCCTGGCGCACTTCCAGCATCATGTGGCGGACTTCGCAGGTTTCTTCGTTGCAGTCCTCGCAGCGCTGGTATTGCGTGCGGCTGGCGCAAGGGATCGGCGCCAGCGGGCCGTCGAGCACGCGCACCACATGGCCGATCTTGATCTCTGCTGCCGGCCGGGCGAGGCGATAGCCACCGTCCTTGCCCTTGCGGCTCTGCACGAAACCGGCATTGCGCAACTCGCCAAGGATGGCGTCGAGGAACTTCTTCGGGATGTTGTTGGCGACGGCGATGTCGTTGACGAAGGCCAGTTGTCCGGCCGGCATCCGCGACAGATGCACAAGGGCCTTGAGCCCGTACTTGCCTTTTTTGGTGAGCATGCCTGTCACTGCCTGAGCCGCAATCCCGTCAGCCGTTTGCCGGCTGTTTGTGCGCAAATCATGGCAAAACACTCGACCAGGACGCACGAACAGAGAATAGAGTCCAGTTTGTCGATATACAATGAAAAGAGCGTTGATTCTTCGGGCGTTTTCAAAACGCTACGACGTTGTGCTACAAAAATGGCACGCTTGCCTTCGTGAAAATGAAAAAGCCGGCTGGCGCCGGCTTCTTCTTCATTGTCTGCCAGGCAGGTCAGCGGTTGCCGTAGATCTCGTCCAGCAGCGCACCCTCGCCGAAGTGATCTTTCTGGACTTTTTCCCAACCACCGAACGCGTCTTCGACCGTGACAAGCCGGACTTCGGGGAACTTGTCCTTGAATTCGGCAGCGACCTTTTCGTCGCGCACGCGCAGGCCGTTCTCCGCCTCGATCTTCTGGCCTTCTGGCGTATAGAGGAAGTCGAGATAGGTCTTGGCGAGCTCGCGGGTGCCATGCTCATCGGCAACCTTGTCAACGATGGCGACCGGGAATTCGGCCAGCAGACTGACCGACGGGACGACCTGCTGATATTTGTCGGTGCCGTATTCGCGAGCGATGCCCTGCGTCTCGGATTCGAAGGTGATCAGCACGTCGCCGATGCCGCGTTCGGCAAAAGTGGTGGTTGCAGCGCGGCCGCCGGTATCGAACACCGGCACGTTGTTGAAGATCTTGGAGACGAACTCCTTGACCTGGGCGGGATCACCCTTGAACTTCTCGTTGGCGTAGGCGGTGGCTGCCAGATAGGTATAGCGTGCGTTGCCGGAGGTCTTTGGATTAGGGAAGATCACCTGGACGCCGTCGCGGGCGAGATCATCCCAGTCCTTGATGTTCTTGGGATTGCCGGCTCTCACCAGGAAGGAGGGCAGGGAATAGAAGGGCGAGGCGTTGTTGGCGAAATCCTTCTGCCAGTCAGCGGAGACAAAGCCCTGCTTGACCAGGAAGTCGACGTCCGGAACCTGGTTGAAGGTCACCACGTCGGCACCGAGGCCTTCGACGATCGAACGGGCCAGCTTCGAGGTGCCGGCATGCGACTGGTCGATGGTGACGCCGGGATGTTTTTCGATGAAAGCCTTGTTGACCTGAACGAAGAGTTCGCGGCCAACGTCATAGGAAGCGTTGAGCAGCTTCTCGGCGGCAGAGGCGGGCGCTGCTGCGAGGATCAGGCCAGCCAGCGCAACACCGGCAAGCAAAAGGCGTTTCATGAAAGGACTCCGTTGGAAAAATTTACTGCGGAAGTCCGTACATTAGAACCTGATACCACAAAGACGAGGAATGCCGGTCTGTAGCCGTATTCGTAAGTAGAAAAACCATCCCGAAAATCGATGTTTCTGGAACGGTTTTTCTGCGTCGTGCGCCGGACGTCTGTGCGGTCCTAGTTTCCTGCTGCTTTTGCGGGAAACAGCTTCCAACGGCTCGGCCGGAAAGCGATGCGGCTCTTCTGGGTCGCGATATGATCGACAGGCAGTTCGATCTCGACGCGCTGGCGCTCGCCGCCGATCTCCAGTTCAACACGGCGGGTACCGGCGACGCGGCGGCTGGCGACCACCGTGCCGGCGATGCAGCCGCTGCAGCCGTCGAGCAGTTCGATATCGTGCGGGCGGAAGTAGAGCAGGGCATCGCCGGGCGGATGGTTCGGTGCCGAAAGTCCGATCGGCCGATCGGCGATCCAGACCTGACCGTCGGTGATCCTGACCGGCAGCGAGCTCGATTCGCCGATGAAGCCGAAGACGAAGGGGGAGTTCGGCGTGTCATAGACCTCGTCGGCCGTTCCGATCTGCTCGATCTGGCCCTGGCTCATCACGACGACGCGGTCGGCGAGTTCGAGCGCTTCTTCCTGGTCATGGGTGACAAAGACGGTGGTATGGCCGGTGGTATCGTGGATCTCGCGCAGCCAGCGGCGCAGTTCACGACGCACCTGCGCATCGAGTGCGCCGAAAGGTTCGTCGAGCAGAAGCACTTTCGGCTCGATCGCCATGGCGCGGGCAAGCGCGACGCGCTGGCGCTGGCCGCCGGAGAGCTGCGCGGGATAACGCTTCTCCAGCCCGGAAAGCTGGACAAGATTGAGCAGTTCCGAGGCACGGCCGCGGATTTCTTCCTTCGACGGGCGGGTGGCGCCAGGGCGTACCTTGAGGCCGAAGCCGATATTATCGGCCACCGTCATATGCCGGAACAGCGCGTAATGCTGGAAGACGAAGCCGACATTGCGCTCCTGGATGGTCTTGCCCGACGCATCCTCGTCGCCGAAGAAGATCTTTCCGGCTGTCGGCCGCTCCAGTCCGGCGATCAGTCTGAGCAACGTGGTCTTGCCCGAGCCGGAAGGTCCGAGCAGCGCGATCAGCTCACCGGAGCGGATGTCGAGCGAGACGTCCCGAAGCGCCGGAAACCGGTCGAATTCCTTGCGTACATTGGCAACGCGAACTTCCATTCAAATGTCCCTGTCAATGTCCGCGTGTCGCGGCGAGTTCGGCGCCGTAGCGCATCTCGAGAACGGTTTTCAAGATCAGAGTGACCAGCGCGAGCCCGGCCAGAAGCGAAGCCACGGCAAAAGCGCCGACGGCGTTGTATTCATTGTAGAGGATCTCGACATGCAGCGGCATGGTGTTGGTCATGCCGCGGATATGGCCCGAAACCACGGACACGGCACCGAACTCGCCCATGGCGCGGGCGTTGCACAGCAGCACGCCGTAGAGCAGGCCCCATTTGATGTTGGGCAGGGTGACATACCAGAACACCTGCCAGCCATTGGCGCCGAGCGACAGCGCGGCCTCCTCGTCCCCGGTTCCCTGTTCCTGCATCAGCGGGATCAGTTCGCGCGCGACAAAAGGAAAGGTGACGAAGACAGTGGCGAGCACAATACCCGGCACGGCGAAGAGGATTTCGATGCCGTGCGATTTCAGCCACGGGCCGAGCATCGCCTGGGCGCCGAACAGCAGCACATAGACCAGGCCGGAAATGACCGGCGAGACCGAGAAGGGCAGGTCGATCAGGGTGGTGAGAAAGGCCTTGCCCTTGAATTCGAATTTGGCGATCGCCCAGGCGGCAGCTATGCCGAAGACGACATTGAGCGGCACGGCGATCAGCGCGACGGTGAGGGTGAGGCGAATGGCCGAGAGCGTGTCGCGGTCACTCAGCGAGGTGAGGTAGGCGCCGACGCCTTTGGCGAAGGCTTCCTTGAAGACGATGACCAGCGGCAGCAGCAGGAAGATGCCGAGGAAGGCGAAAGCGATCGCCATGAGGGTCGCGCGTGCCGAGCGACTTTCGGTGATGGCCGCCGAGACATTGTCGTGTACCGGCTCGTAGGACTTGATCTCCGGATCAGCCATAGCGCTTGCGACTCCATGCCTGCAGGAGATTGATGACGAGCAGCATGGCGAAAGATATGGCCAGCATCACCGCGGCAATGGCGGTGGCGGCCGCATAGTTGAACTCCTCCAGCCGGATGACGATGAGCAGCGGGGCGATTTCCGTCACCTTGGGCAGGTTGCCGGCAATGAAGATGACCGAACCATATTCACCGACACCGCGTGCGAAAGCCAGAGCGAAGCCGGTGATGATGGCTGGTGCCAATCCCGGAAAAAGCACGCGGGTGATTGTCTGGAAGCGGCTGGCGCCGAGTGTGGCGGCGGCTTCCTCGACCTCCTTGTCGATCTCCTCGATGATCGGTTCGACGGTGCGCACCACGAAAGGCAGGCTGACGAAGACCAGCGCGACAATGATGCCGAGCGGCGTATAGGCGACCTTGATGCCAAGCGGCATCAGCAGGCTGCCCAGCCAGCCGTTCGGGGCATAAAGCGTGGTCAGCGCGATGCCGGCAACCGCGGTCGGCAGGGCGAAGGGAAGGTCGACCATGGCGTCGACCACGCGCCGACCGGGAAACTTGTAGCGCACCAGAACCCAGGCGACGATCGTGCCGAACACGACATTGACAAGGGCTGCAATGAGTGCGGTGCCGAAGCTGATCTCCAGGGCTTTCAAGGTACGATCGGCGGTGACGATGCGCCAGAAATCGACCCATCCGAGGGAGGCGGAACGCCAGACCAGCCCAGCCAGCGGGATGAGAATGATGAGGGTGAGGTAGACAAGCGAGAAGCCGAGCGTCAGTCCGAAACCCGGAATGACGCTCGGCTGCTTGAACCGCCACCCCGCCTGCGCGGGTGCTGTGGTCATGTTGTTGTTAATCCGTCCCTTCTCGTTCCCTGGAGCGAATGCATTGGCATCCGCCCTGTCTCCTTGTTTGTTGCATGATCTCCGTCCGAAAAGTCCGCAACTTTTCGAGATCACACCAGCCGGTTGCGCCCCGACAATTCCGGGGCGTCACCGCAGCCCTCACTGCGCCGGCTTGTAGACCTGGTCGAATATACCACCGTCGGCGAAATGATAAGGCTGTGCCTTCTTCCAGCCGCCGAATTGCGGATCATCGATCGTCACCAGCTTGATCTCGGGCAGCTTGGCAAGGTCCTCTGCCGGGACGAGTTCGGGCTTTGCGGGACGGTAATGGTTCTTGGCGATGATCGTCTGGCCCTCTTTCGAATAGAGGTACTTCAGATAGGCTTCCGCTACCTTGCGCGTTCCCTTTGTGTCGACATTACCATCGACGACGGCGACTGGCGGCTCGGCGAGGATGGATGTGGGTGGGTAGACGACATCGAATTTGTCGGCGCCGAATTCGTCAAGCGCGAGATAGGCTTCGTTTTCCCAGGCAAGCAACACATCGCCAAGATCCTTTTGCGCGAAGGTCACAGTCGAACCACGGGCACCGGTATCGAGCACCGGAACGTGTGAATAAAGATTGGAGATGAATTCCTTGGTCTTGGCCTCATCGCCGCCGTTCTGCGCGTTTGCATAGGCCCAGGCAGCGAGATAGTTCCAGCGTGCGCCACCGGAGGTCTTCGGGTTCGGCGTGATGACCTGGACGCCGTCCTTCACCAGGTCGTTCCAGTCCTTGATGCCCTTGGGGTTGCCCTTGCGGACAAGGAAAATAATGGTCGAGGTATAAGGGGCGGAATTGTGCTCGAATTTGGTGCGCCAGTCGGGATTGATCTTCTTTGATTTCTCGACAATGGCATTGATGTCGCTTTCAAGTGCCAGCGTGACCACGTCGGCTTCAAGGCCATCGATGACAGCACGTGCCTGCTTGCCGGAACCACCATGCGACTGCTGTACGGTCACGGTCTCGCCGCTCTCTTTTTTCCAGTAGGCGGCAAAGGCCTCGTCGAACTGCTTGTAGAGTTCGCGCGTCGGGTCATAAGACACGTTGAGGATCGTCGTATCAGCGAATGCGAAACCGAGCGCACCGAACTGGACAGAGCCGGCGATAAGGATGCCGAGCAGTTTCTTGAAGTGAGGTTTGGTCATTTCCGCCTCCGTTGAACTGTATTCTACTCTATCGAAATTGTAGAATTTGGGTGCGGCGAAAGTTGCCTTTTTCGGGCTTGCGAAGAAAAGTTCCAGCGATTTGGCGGTCAGGCAAGAAAATTCTACCTCACCCAGGAGGGGGTCGATCATAAATGGAGTCAAGCTCGGCAGGCCTATTCGACGAAGACCTTGACGCTGGTGGCGCGACCGGCGGCGTCGATGACTGTCAGCGTCGAATAGCCCGTCCCATCCGGCAGCCAGGTTGCGGTGCGGCGACGGTCGATGCCGGCCAGCGGCTTGCCGTTGGCGAGCCAGCGGAACGGCGCCCGGCCGCCCTGCAGTTTCAGCACCAGCGGTGTCGCCTCGGCCCCTGATAAGCCAAGGTCGACGCGGGCACCGTCCGGCGGGAAAACGATCCGCGGAGCGGGCTCGGTGACGGCAACGCCAGACTGGGGTTCATTGCCTGTCCCGAAGCGGGCGAGCGTGACCGGCAAGTCCTCGCGTCTCGGCCGAAGCACGCCGGCCGGCTGGCTGGGCAAAGCGACAGCGGCAAGGCCCGAGCGGACAAAACCCTCGAACAGGATGGGGGCTGCCGACACGTAGCCCGAGAGGCCGGGCACCGCGCTGGCGTCGGCGCGGCCGACCCAGACGCCAAGGACGTAACGGCCGTCGAAGCCGATCGCCCAGGCATCACGGTAGCCGTAGGATGTGCCGGTCTTGTAGGCGATGCCGCGTTGCGGCGCGCCTTCCGGGGGGCGTACGCCGGCGAGGATATCGGTGATCTGCCAGTTGGCCTGCTCGTCCAGGATGGTGGTGGCGGTGCCGGTCACGGGCACGGCCTCGGTGCCGTCGCGCAGCGGATGCACCTTTCCACCATTGGCCAGGCCCGTATAGAGCTGAACCAGGTCGCGCAGGCTGGTGCCGACGCCGCCCAGACCGATGGCGAGGCCTGGCGGCTGGTTGGTCGGCAGCAGCGGGGATACGCCGGCCTGACGGAAACGGGCGGTCAGGCGAGCCGGCCCGACCGCATCCAGGACACGGATGGCGGGCACGTTCAAGGAAAGCTGCAATGCCTGGCGTATCGAGACGTCACCTTGATATCCCATGTCGAAATTCTTCGGCCGGTAGCCGGAAAAGTCTGCCGGGCTGTCCTCTATCATCGTTTCCTGCGCGACCATGCCCTGTTCGAAGGCCAGCCCGTAGATGAAGGGCTTCAGCGTCGAACCCGGTGAGCGTACGGTACGGGTCATGTCGATCCAGCCCGCCCGGCTGGAATCGAAGAAAGATGCCGAGCCGACGCTGCCCAGAATGTCGCCCGTACGGGAATCGGCCAGCACCATGGCGACCGAGAGTTTTGGCCCGAGCCGGGTTGCCGCTTCGCGTGCAACGGCCTCGAGCCCTTCCTGGACGCCTTTGCGCAAAGTGAGTTTGAGCGGAGCGCCGGCTTCCACCTTGCGCAACAGCGTATTGGCGGTGTGCGCGGCAAAGGCAGGCAGTTGGCGCCGCAGGTTGGCGACGTCGTCGAGGGCGGCGCGGTGCGCTTCGCGTTCGCCGATCAGCACGGCGGTGACCATGCGGTTGAGCACGCGGTCGCGCGCTGCCTGCGCAATGGCTGGGCTCTTGTCCGGACGGCGGCGCTCCGGCAATTGCGGCAGCGCAACCAGGAGGGCGGCTTCCGAAACCGTGAGACGGCGCGGTTCCTTGCCGAAATAGGCGAGCGAAGCGGCGCGGACGCCTTCGAGGTTGCCACCATAGGGCGCAAGCGTCAGGTACTGTTCCAGGATCTGGCGCTTCGTCAGTCGTCGCTCGATCTGCAGTGCGCGCAGCATCTGTTTCAGCTTCGAGCCGACCGAGCGGCTCTCGCGCGGCTCGATCAGGCGGGCCAACTGCATGGACAGCGTCGAACCGCCGGAGACGATGCGGCGGTTACCGGCGAGTTGTGTCGCTGCCCGCCCCAATGCCAGCAGGTCGATGCCTTCATGGTCCCAGAAGCGTTTGTCCTCGTAGGCGACCAGCATGTCGACGAAGTTCCTGTCGACCTGGTCGAGGCTCACCGGCAGACGCCAATAGCCATCCCTGGTGGCGAAGGCACGCAGCAATGCGCCGTCACGGTCGAGGACTTCGGCCGATACGGCCAGCGGGTCGGGCAGAGGCGGCGGAAAGGCACGGTCGAGCATCCACAACCCGCCGACGGCAATTGCCGCAAAACCGGCCGCCGCGCCGGCGAACATCGCAACGCGCCGCAGCCCCTTGCGAGCAGGAGAAGGCGTGAGAGTGTCACTCATGACCACCTTGTGGCGCCGGCCTTACGGCGCCTTCACCTCCATCATGCCGGTGGCGGTCCGCGCCGAATATTGCGGCCGGTACATGTCCTCGACGCTGGCCGCCGGATGCGCATAGACGCCGGGCGTCACCGCCCGCACCACATAGGCCAGGGTCTTGGTACGGTCGCCATCCTCCGCCGCTGGATCGAAAGCAGCGACGAAACGGTCATTGCGGAATTCGAGATGCGCGGCGTTGGTCTGCGCCAGCCAGGAGAAGTTGGAAAGCTGGGCCGAAGAAACGAGACCCGGATTGTCGATCTCGAAGCCCGCGGGCAGCAGGTCGGTGATCAGCACGCGTTGTGGCCAGTCGTTCAGCTCCGTCACCCTCAGGACGACGACATAGCGCTCGTTCTGCCTGGCTTCGCTCACATTCGCCTCACTGCCGTCGAGTGTGTAATAGGTGCGCTCGATGGTAAAGCCTTCGCCGCCAGCCGGCAGCGGCTGGGCCGGTGCGGCAACGGTGGTGACCACCGCCTGCAGGCCGTTCTTGCCGGCATTGGCGACGGTCAACGGGCTGTCCATCAAGGTCTCGCCGGTCATCTCGGTCGAATAGGCACCGCTGTGCGGCTGACCGTTGATGGTGAGCTTGATGGTGTCGTTGCCATTCTTCAGCGCACGCGCTGCCAGCAGCATCCAGGCATTGTCCTGGGTGCTCGTCCATCGCTGCGCTGCGCGTTGCCTCTCCACCTGCCTGATCAGTTCCGGCAGCACCGAGGGTGTCGGTTTGGATTCGGCGGCAAGCGCCAGCATTGCGGAGGCATCACGGACCGCCGAGCCATAATCGGAACGGTACCAGTCATAGTTCTTGGTGCTCCTGGCAAGCGTCAGTGCGGCCTGGAACGTCGATTCCGATCGCTGCGCATCGCCATAGAGCGCCAGGGCAGCAGCGAGCTGCGCCACCGCCATCGGACTGGAGAAAGCCTCCATCTTGGTGTCGGCATAATAACGCAGGTCTCCGACCGAAGCCTTCTTGTTGCGGGCCAGGACATAGAGCGCATAAGCGATCTGCGAGCCACGGTCTTCGACGCTCTGATCGTAGCCGAGCGAATTCTGCAGGTTGCTCAATGCCTGCGAGATCGCCTGGGCCGGCACTTCGTATTTGGCCTCACGCGCTCTCGTCAGGAAGTCAGTGACGTAGGAATCCAGCCACAGGTCGCCTGAGCCCGGTCCCCACAGGCCGAAGCTGCCGCCGGAAGCCTGATAGCTCAGCACCCGGTAGATCGCCTCCTGCACCCGATCGTGCAGGCCGGGATCGTCCGGGATGCCGTAGCCCTTCGACATTTCGCTCATGTAAAGCAGCGGCAGCGCGCGGCTGGTGGTCTGTTCGGCGCAACCATAGGGATAGCGATCGAGCGACAGGATCAACGACGGCACGTCAAGCGCGGCCGACTGCGATACGCCGACGCTGACGGACGAGCCCTGCAGCGTGCTTTCCGCCAGGAGTTGCTGATCCACACGCAGCGATGCGCCATTCTTCAGGTCGACGACGAGGCGGACCGGAACCGGAAGCTGAGCCGGACGCACAGGCAGGAACAATGTCTGTTCCGCCGAAGGTCCACCATCCCTGGCCAATTTCACCGTGATGGTGGCATCGCTCGGTGAAACGCCGATCAAGGGCACACTCAACGTCTGTCGCTTGCCTTCAGCCAGGGTGAGCTTGGCCGGCACGGCCTCACTGCCGATGGTGATGTCGCCAGTGGTCTCGATGGCGAGCGCGTAGTCACCTGCCGGAGCATCGGTGTTGGCGAAATCAAGCCGCATGGTCGCGGCATCGCCAGGTGCCAGGAAGCGTGGCAGGCCGGCGGTGATGACGATGGGATCGCGCACGATCACGTCGCTCACGGCATGGCCGACGGCTTCCCTGGTCCAGGCCACGGCCATGACACGCGCTGTGCCATTGAACTGCGGCAGGTCGAAATTGACCGTTGCCTTGCCCTCGGCGTCCAGTTTGACGATGCCGGAGAAGAAGGCGACCAGCTTTTCGGTTGGCGGGCTGCCCTGACTCTGCAAGGCGTTGCCGTCGCCACCGGTGCGAAGCTTGCCGGTGGTGCCGAGCGAGCCGTCGATGAGGCGGCCGTAGAGGTCGCGCAGTTCCAGCCCCATCATGCGCTGGCCGAAGAACCAGTCTTCAGGGTCCGGCGCCTTGTAGTTGGTCAGGTTCAGGATGCCGACGTCGACGGCGGCCACCATGACGTAGGCATCGCTGCCAGGTGCCACCCCGGTCACCGAGACGGGCACCGAAAGCGTCTGCCGCGGTTCCATCTTGGCGGGCGGCGCAAGCACGACGCCGAGTTTCCTCGCGCCCGGATCGATCTTCAGCCATTTCACGCCGATGGCGCGGGCCGGCATGCGGCTCTGCTCGGCGTCGCCCGGCCTGTAAAGGGTGGCCGTGACATAGGCGCCAGCGCCCCAATCCCCGGCGACGGGGATGTCCACCGTGCCGCCGTCCTTGGGAATGCTGACATTGAAGGTCTTCAGCAGGCGGTCGGCGCCGATCGTCACCAGCAATTCGCCTGCATAATGCGGCGACACTTTCAGCTTGGCGGTGTCACCAACGGCATAATCGTCCTTGTCGAGAGCGATCTCCAGTCCGTCCGGTGTCTCGGTCGAGGTGGCACTGACGTACCAGCCGCCGTCGAACTCGTAGGAGGAGGCCGGACCGTCCGGATCGGCCGTTTCAACTTCCAGCCGGTAGCGTCCCCAATCGACAGGCAGCGATACCGTCGCTTCACCGTCGGCAGCGATATCGACCTTGCCATTGGCAACAGCCTTGGTGAGGTTCACCGCTTCATAGGCCCAGGAGCCGCCATTGCGGTACCATTGATAGTTGCGCTCGACCCTGACCAGCGACCATTGCGCGCCGGAAAGCGCCTTGCGGTTGCCGTCACGATCGACGGCGATCAGGCTGAACTTGGCGGTACCACCCTGCGGCACTTCGTCGTTTTCGAAATCGGCTCGGATACCGATCAGATCGCCTTGCGGGCGCACGGCCAGATTGAGGGAACGCTCGACGGCGCGGCCGCCGGTCTCGCGCATGCGCACGGTCACCTTGGCGTTCACCAGTTTGGTGGTGGCCGGCAACTGGTCGATCGTGACCGGGAAGGTTGCCTTGCCATCGTCGCCCACCACCGGCAGATCGGCCAAAGGTGTCACCGTCGGCTGCGCCGCCTGTTCATCGGCGAGGCCGAAGGCAAAGCCCTTGAAACGGTCCCAGTCGCGGGTCACCGACAGCGTTGTCTCGCCTTCGAGCGCCAGGCCGGCAGCCGGTGCGCCATAAAGGAAGCGGCCATCGACGGTGACGTTGGCTGTCTCGGCCTGCGCGATCTCGGTCTTGTCAGCGCTGAGGTCGAACTCGATGCGGTCGGGCACGAAGTCCTCGACCAGGAACATCTGCGTCGCCACTGCCGCCTGCTTGGGGTCGGTATGGATCGATACCGTCCAGGTGCCACGCATGGCATTGGATTCCAGCGCCAGATCGACGGCATGGCCGCCGGCAGAGGCACCATCGCTGACGATACGGCGCGCCTCGACACCGTCCGGGCGCGTGAAGATGAAGGTCAACGGCAGGTTCTCGACCGCCTTGGATGCATCGTCACGGGCAAGCGCCTGTACATGCACGTCTTCGCCGACCCGGTAGATGCCGCGTTCGGTCCAGGCATAGACGTCGAGCGCGCCCGGCGCGGCGCGGCCGGCGACACCACGATCCGAAAGATCAAAGCCGGCCTTGGCCATGTCGAGGAAGACGAAGTCCTGATCACCCTGCTTGGCCATCAGCACTGCCGGTACCATGCCGCCTTCGCCGCGTGTAAGGCCTGGATTGAAGACGGCGCGGCCCTCTGCGTCCGTGGTCGCTGTGCCGAGGATCTCGTTGTTGCGGGCAAGCAGGGTCAACTCCGCGCCTTGGATCGGCTTGGCGCTTCCCAGCGAGCGGGCGAAGACGTTGAGGCCGTCCTGGCCGGTATAGGTCGAAAGGCCGATGTCGGAGACGACGAACCATTGCGTGGCACGCGAATTGTACTCGTCGCTCTTGTCGTCCACCGGCTGTGCAGTGAGGATGTAGACGCCGGGCTTGCGCTGCGGCAGCGCTTCGTCGACCGGGAAGGAGGTGGTCACCTCCTTGTTGAGATCGCCGGCGATCTCCAT
Organism: Mesorhizobium sp. NPDC059025; assembly: GCF_042739655.1. NCBI lineage: Bacteria > Pseudomonadati > Pseudomonadota > Alphaproteobacteria > Hyphomicrobiales > Phyllobacteriaceae > Mesorhizobium > Mesorhizobium sp. NPDC059025. Next base: position 349,778 of record NZ_JBHYIM010000003.1, read on the forward strand.
GCGGCCTTCCCAGATCGGCTGCCCCATCTGCTCCTTGATGTTGGAGAGGTCATAGCCGTCGAGCTGGCGCAGGAACTGGTAGCCGGAGAGAAGCTGTGCCAACGACCGGTCGCCGATGCGGAAGAGCTTCATGTCGGCGGCATTCATGTTGACGGTGACGACCGGAATGCCGCGGCGCACGCCGGACGGCAGCACGAAACTGTCGCCCGTGAAGCGGGCGGACGGTGCCCGATCCTGCACATAGATCGACAGCGTGACGGGGGCGGCGGTTACTTCGCCGATCGCTGCGGGAATGCCGGCGCGGAAGACGACATCGTAGTGCTGGCCGTGCTCGAGACCTTCGACGCAGATCTGCTTGTCCTTGGCCTCGACCGCCTTGGGTGCTGCGCCGCCGATGGTGACGAACTGCGCATAGTCGACGCCGGTCTTGACCAGCTCCTCGGAGAACTGCGCGCAGATGCGCGGGCTGGAAGTGTCGGCATCGACCGTGTGTTCGACGACCCGGAAACCCTTGCGCGCCTTGAGGTCCTCATATTCGGCGCGGACCGCCGCCGAATTCTCGAGCGCCAGGCTTGCCTCGTAAGCCTGCAATGCCGGGCGATATTGTTCCCGGCGGTCGAGGCCGGCAGCGAGCAGCGCCAGGGTCTCGGCGCGAGCGGCGGCGGTGCGGGACAGCTTGTAGCCTAGATAGGCTGCGGAGGTGGCGTTGGATTGCAGTGTCGACTGGTTGTCGCTGGAAGCCGCAAGCGTGCCCAGGATCTCGCGGGCCAGCTTTGGCCAGAGCGCTGCGTCGTCCGGCATGACGGAAGCTGCGGCCTCGTATTTCTGCATCGCGGTGCGATGGTCGCCCGACAGTGCCGCCTGTTCGGCTTCCTGTTCAAGGGTCGTTAGGCCGTCGCTGGGCTTGGTGTAGCCGGGCCCGGTCAGGTAATTGCGGTATTGCTGCGCCTGATCGGCCATCCAGGCCGGGAAATAGGTGAGTTCGGCCGGTGCGCCGATATCGGGGGCCGTGTCGATGGTGACGACCTTGCCGCCGACCGCGCCTGCAAACGGCTTCAGCGTGTTGAAGTCGGACTTGAGGAAGCACCACTTCGCCTTGGTGTTGTAGGTGAAGGCGCGACAAGCCGAATCGCCGAGGCAGGTCGTCTTGCACTGATCGAGGGTGACATTCTGCTCCGAACGCAGATCGAAACCGAAATAATCGGTGTTGTCCGTCGTCACGATACGCTTGGTTTCGGCGGCCTGTGCGGCGCCGAGCGAAGCTAGCAGGAAAAAGAACAGAACCGGCAGGAAACGAGCCGCGCGCGATGCCATCACACCCTCCTGGCACTTGATCGTCCCGGGCATGTTCCGTCTTCCACCTGGCTTGTCAACGTGCCAAATGCCGGTGAAACGACAGGACGACGCACAAAAGGATGCGCGTAAGTTATCTGTATCCTCTCGCTAATTTAGCCAAAGCAGAGATCACGTGATTTTGCGAAGGCACAAAAGGTGTGTATTCAAAATTCGTTGCAATTCGGACATTTGCAATGCAGCCGCAATGTTGGTTTACGAGGGCTTCACATGTTCATTCCAAGTTTACCTGTAGGGAGCATTGGGAGGTAGGGTCCGCGTATTGAGGGACAAGGCGAGTTGATGCCTGTACAGGAGAGGCGCTGTTGGAGAGCAAGCACGTGCTGGCGTGCGCTTTCGCGCGCCCTGTTTTTGTCCGTCCTTGGTTTCTCTGCCGTCGTGGCTGAAAGCCACCGGGCAACAGCCTTCGAATTGTTCGGGATCAAGCTCTGGGGCTCCGACGAGAAGGCCGACGAGGCAATCACCGATCCGTTGAACTATACGGTCACAATCGAAGTGCCGGACGCAGACGACGACCTGAAGGAAAAACTGGAGAATGTCTCCAGCCTGAAGAATGACGAGGAGCGTCCGGTTTCGGGTTCGCTCGGCCTGATGACCAAGGCGCGCGGCGACCGCGAGCAACTGGTAGCCGCACTCTACGAAGATGCCCGCTACGAAGGCGTCGTCGATATCGCCATTGCCGGCAAATCGCTTGACGATCTGCCGCCAGACGCCGAGTTCAAGGGACAACAACCCGTTCCGGTGACCATCACCATAAGACCTGGCCAGAAATTCACGCTCGGCGACATCCGTTTGAAGGGCGACGCCGCGGGGATGGCAAGCGCGGATTTTGGCCTGATCTCCGGTGGCGACGCAGGCTCCGGCGCGGTGCTCAAGGCCGAAGCGCGGCTCGTCAAGGCACTGAAGGACGAGGGCAGGCCGCTGGCCAAGGTCACCGATCGCGAGGTCGTGGCCGACCATGACAACGGACGGCTGGACGTGACGCTGACTGTCGAGGCCGGTCCGGTCGCGGGCATTGGTCAGACCACCGTCGAAGGCACCGAGGCGGTGGACCGCGAGTTCACCGAGTACATGACAGGTTTGAAGCGCGGCGAGCGCTATTCGCCGAAACAGATCGAGGATGCCCGTGATCGCCTGCTCGGGCTGGAAGTCTTCAACAGCGTCTCGCTGAAGGAAGGCGAAAAACTCGATGTGGATGGGAACATTCCGATCGGTGTCGAGGTCAGCGAACGCAAGCCACGCTATTTCGGTGTCGGCGGGACCTTCTCCAACACGGAAGGGCTTGGCCTGGAAGGCTATTGGGGGCATCGCAACCTGTTCGGCCGCGCCGAGAAGCTGCGCATTGAAGGCAAGATCAGTGGCATCGGCGCCAATGCCTTGGGCGAGCTCAACTACAATGCCGGCATCATGTTCGAGAAGCCAGGCGTGGTCGGGCCGGCATCGAAGTTCTTCGCCAACCTGAAGACGGTCTACGAACATCCCGACGCCTATGACCGTTTCTCGACCAAGGGCGGCATGGGACTGTCCTATGAGCTCGACAAACGGCAGACAGTCTCGGCTGAGGTTTCGCTCGATTATTCGAAGATAACCGACAGTTTCGGCAAGCATGACTATCTGATTGCCAGCGTGCCGCTGCAGTATGTCTTTGACAATCGCGACAACAAACTGAACCCGAAGAGCGGGTTCAGGCTGCTCGCCTATGCCGAGCCAAGTTATGACCTCCTGAACGGCGCCACGTTCGTGAAACTGCGCGGCGAGGGCAGCGCCTACCAGGCAATCGACACCGGAGGGCGGTTCGTGCTTGCTGGTCGCGTCGCCCTTGGCTCGATCGTCGGCGCGGGCCTGCAGGACGTTCCCGCCGATCGGCGCTTCTATTCGGGCGGCGGCGGTTCGGTGCGCGGCTATGCCTACCAGGGCATCGGCCCGAAGGATATCAATGGCAAGCCGACTGGCGGCCTGTCCTATTTCGAGACCTCGGCTGAAATGCGCATAGGCATCACCGACACCATCGGCATCGTGCCCTTCGTCGATGCCGGCACGGTTTCAACCAGTCAGTTTCCCGACTTCTCCAATGTGAAGGTGGGTGCCGGCGTCGGCCTGCGTTACATCACGCCGTTCGGGCCGCTGCGCATCGATGGTGCCGTGCCGCTCAACCGCGAGCCCGGCGATCCGCGTTTCGGCATCTATGCCGGCATCGGCCAGGCGTTCTGACGGCATGGCGAAGTTGTTGAAACGGGCATTGCGGATCTTCTTCTACCTGGCGGCAGTTGTCGTTGCGGCTGCGCTGGGGGCTTTGATCGTCTTCACCACGACGGAGCGCGGGCGCGACAATCTCGCCGGCCTGATCTCCTCGATGGCTTCGACGCCGGGTAGCAAGGTCACCGTTGCCGGCATAGACGGCATCTGGTCGGGCGCGCTGAGGATCGATCATGTCGTGCTGGAAGACAGCAAGGGTCCGTGGCTGGTGCTGCGCCAGGTCGCGGTGGACTGGTCGCCATTTGCGTTGCTGACCAAGACATTTAGCGCCGATCGCGTCGCGGTCGGGCGCATCGAGGCGGCGCGGCTGCCGGTGTCTGAAGGCGAGTCGAAGCGCGACACCGAAGCTGGTTTCAGCCTGCCGGTGTCGCTCGACATCAAGGCGATCGACCTGCCCAACATCGCGCTCGGCGAAGCTCTGGCCGGCGCAGGCATCGCGGAACTGGCGGCCAAAGGGTCGGTGAAGGCCGACGCTTCGCCGCTTGCCGTGGCAGCCAGGCTCAACGTGGCGCGAAATGACGGCAAGCAGGGTACCGTCGACGCGACCGTCGATTTCGCGCCGGCCGACAACAAGCTCGACCTAGATGTGAAGGCTTCGGAGCCTGCGGGCGGAATCCTCGCCAATCTCTTGCAACTGCCTGGAGATCCATCGGTCGATATCACGCTGGCTGGAAAAGGTTCGTTGGCCGACTGGAATGGCACGGGTAATTTCAGCGTCGACGGCCAAGTGGTCACGCAACTGACCGGTCGAAACCAGCAGACCGAAAAGGGCAACCGCATCGAGGCGAAAGGCGATGGCGATTTCGCGCGTTTCCTGCCGGACCGCTTCAAACCGCTGCTCGCCGGCAAAACGGATTTTGCCTTCACCGGTACCGCGACCAAGACGGGTGGCGTGGAAATCGAGCAGGCGCAGATCAACAGCGACGCCTTGCGTGCCACGGCCGCTGGCCACGTTGAGCCAAAAGGCTCCACGGATTTTTCGCTGCAGTTCAATTCGGTAGGTCCGACATTGCCGCTGGCGCTCGGCAGCAAGGAAAGTCCGATCGATATCGAGATGAAGTCTGCGGCGCTGCGCGCTTTCGGCGAAGGCAGCACACCGACGCTCGACATCGGCGCTTCACTGGCGAAAGTGACGACGACCGTCACCAAATTCGAGAACATCGACCTGACGATCCATTCGAACAATTTTGACATTGCCAACCGGGTCGGGCCGATGACGGGTTCGCTGACCGTCGACAAGATCGGACTGGATAACCCGACCATCGCGCCGCTTATCGCCGGCAAGATCCGGGCCGATGTCGCCGGTAGCTTGGCGAAGGAAACCATCAATGTCGACAAGGGGTCGATCCGCTCGGATACGCTTGTCGGGGATTTCAACGGCAAGATGGCCCTGGTCGACGGATCGATCGAGTTGAACGTCAAGGCCGATGCCGCTTCTTCGGCATTGCCTGCCGCCGCGCGCCCGGTGCTTGGTGAACGCGCCGTGCTGTCGGCCGCGATCCGGCGCGATTCCAAGGGCACTGTGACGGCCGATTCCATTGCACTGGATTCGGGCGCCGTGTCCGCCAGCGGTAGCGCCAGCCTACACGAAGGCCAGATCGTTGCCGAGCTCAAGGGTGCACTCGCCGATCTCTCGCTGCTTTCGAAGGAGGCCAAGGGCTCGGTCGGCCTTTCGGTCACTGCGAAAGGTGTCATGGTTGCTCCCGATGTTTCGGTGTCGCTGAGCGGTGACAAGCTGGAGGTTGCGGGGCGCGAGATCAACGGATTGAACCTCTCGGCCACCGGCCGGGCCGATGTCGCCAACCCTGCCGCGGACGTCACGCTGTCTGCCACGGTTGCCGGGCAACCGCTTCAGGGCAAGGCGGTGCTGAAGACCGACAACGGCCAGCGGCGCATCGATGGGCTAAGGCTGGCGCTCGGCAACAATGGCGTGGCCGGCGATCTCGTCCTCGACGAGGCCTTCCTTCCGGAAGGTACAGTGACGATCGATCTGCCGGATATCGGGCCGCTGGCGGCGCTGGCTCTGGAAAAAGCGGAAGGCGATGTGCGCGGCACGGTGCGCTTCGCCAAGCGCGACGGCGTGCCTGAAGTGGCTTTGCAGGCCAAGGCCGGTATCAAGCGCGGTGATCTGATCGCCAAAAATGTCGCCATCGATGCGCTGGTGGCCAATTATGCTGCCGCGCCTGCGGTTTCCGGCACGGTGCGGGCCGACGCGGTTACCTCCGGCACGACAACAATTACCGGTATCGCAGTCGATCTGAAACGCGATGGCGAATGGACCGGCTTTTCCGGTGGCGCCACGGTCAAGGACATTCCCGCCAAGGTGGTCGGCCGTGTGAAATCGACAGGCGGCGTGACCACGCTCGAACTTGCGTCCGGCCAGGCCGTGATCCGTGGTCTCAAGGCCGTGATACCCGAACTTTCGACCATCACGGTGGCCAATGGCACGACGACAATCCAGAAACTGGTGGTCGGCGTCGATAGCGGCCGCGCGACGATCACGGGTACGGCGGGGAAGGCTCTCGACATCGATGTAAACCTCGCCAACCTACCGGTGGCTGCGGCCAATACATTCTCGCCGGGACTTGGCGCTGCCGGCACCGTGTCTGGCACCGCCAAGGTGACCGGCGCTGCGTCCGCGCCCTCGGTCACCTACAACATCAAGGCCAGCGGGCTTGGGGTGGCGGCGACGCGGGATGCCGGCATCGGCGCCATCAACATCGCATCCGGCGGCACCTTCGTGGCCAACAAGCTCACCTTCAATGCCGACATCGGCGGTGGAGCCGGGTTGGCGCTTAAGGGCGGTGGCTCCGTGACCACCGCCGGCACGCCAAACCTCTCCGTCGATGTGGCCGGCAACGTGCCGTTTGAGCTCTTGTCGCGCAAGCTGGCGGAGCAGGGGCTTTCGCTGACCGGTGGGGCCAACGTTTCGGTGCAGGTGCGCGGCCCAGCGACGAAGCCGGTGATCGCCGGCTCCGTGCGCTCGTCTGGAGCGCGGCTCCTCGACGCGAAGTCGGGGCTCGGGGTCAAGGACATCACGCTTGATATCGGCATGGCCAATGGCATTGCCACCATCAACCGGCTGACCGGTACATTGTCGACCCGTGGTACGCTGTCGGCCGGCGGCACGGTCGCCATCGATGCCGCCAGAGGGTTCCCGGCGGATCTGTCGATCAAGCTGGTCGACGGCCGTTACACCGATGGCCGCATCGTAACCGCCAACCTTGGCGGCGATCTCACCATCAAGGGGCCATTGGCAACAGCGCCCGCAATTGCGGGTACGATCAACCTCGGCAAGGTCGTCGTCACCGTGCCGGAACGCTTGCCGACCTCGCTGTCGACCCTGAACATCAAGCGCAAGGATGCGCCTGCGGCTGTGAAGGCACAGGACAAGGCGCTGCGTCCTTCCGGTGCCAGCAGCAGCGGTAGCAGCGGAAGCGGCGGGCTGACGCTCGACGTCACCGTCAACGCCCCCAACCAGATCTTCGTGATGGGACGTGGTCTCGATGCCGAGCTCGGCGGCAATCTGCGGCTGACCGGCTCAGCTTCCGCGCCGCAGGCTGTCGGCAAGTTCACGCTGCAGCGAGGACGGCTTTCCATCCTCGGCAAACGGCTGACCTTCACCGAAGGCACGCTGACCTTCTCGGGTTCGCTGGTGCCGTATCTCAACATGGTGGCGGAATCGACGGCTGGCGACGCGACGGTGAACATCACTGTTTCCGGCGAGGCGACCAATCCTAAGTTCACGTTCTCTTCGGTGCCTGCATTGCCCGAGGACGAGGTTCTGGCCCGTCTGATATTCGGCCGCTCGATGTCCAACCTGTCGCCGCTGCAGATTGCCCAGCTCGCAGAGGCGGCGGCGCAGCTCAGCGGTGTTGGCGGGTCGACGTCGCTGCTGGAAAAGCTGCGCGGCAAACTCGGCGTCGATGATCTCGACGTAACCACCGACGAACAGGGCGGGACGGCGGTGTCGGCCGGCAAATATCTCAACGATCGCACCTATCTGAACATCCAGAAGGGCGAGAAGCCTGGCTCAGGCAAGGCGCGCATCGACTTCAATGTCGGCAAGGGCGTCAAGCTGCGTGGCGAGGCCTCCGACGATGGCGAGGCCAAGGGCGGCATTTTCTACGAGAAAGAATACTAGGCCGCAGCTTCGGGTGTGGCAGTCCAGGTGGACCGACATTGTGCGGCAACTGGCGCTGCCACAGCAGCGCTGATTGTATCATGACAGAAATGCACGCGGTTTACGCAGAACCGGTGACCGTCTGTTTTTTGCCCTCGATAGCAAATTTCCGCCAAGATTGTCGCTATCGCGCCAACTGCTCCCATTTCAAAGTTGCACTCTTGCTGCGAGTTCTCACGCTGGCCGTTCTTTGACAACGGCGGTCAGGTGCGGAATGTTAAAAGGCGAAAAGCCAATAATGGGAGCTAGTCATGACAACATATGAAAGCAATGGCGATCGCGTTCCGGATCATATCCTGGCGATGGCCGAACAGGTCAAGTCAGGTGGCATTGATCGTCGCGAGTTCCTGGCGATGGCCAGCATTTTCGGTGCTTCGACGGCGATGGCCTATGGCCTGCTGGGTATCGCTGCACCAACACCCGCCCAGGCTCAGGAAACGCCGAAGAAGGGCGGTGTCCTGAAGGTGGCGATGAACGTCAAGGACCCCAAGGATCCGCGTACCGCCGACTGGTCGGAAATCTCCAATGCCGAGCGCCAGGCGCTTGAGCCGCTGGTGAAGTACACCAAACAATACACCTTCGAGCCCTATCTCCTGGAGAAGTGGGAAATCAACGACGACGCTACCGAATACACGCTGCATGTGCGTCCTGGCGTCGAGTGGAACAATGGCGACAAGTTCACCGCCGATGACGTGATCTACAATCTGACTCGCTGGGCCGACAAGGCTGCGGAAGGCAACTCGATGCCGGGTCGCCTCGGTAGCCTTGTCGATGAAAAGACCAAGAAGCTGCGTGAGGGTTCGGTCGAAAAGGTCGGCGATATGACGGTCAAGCTGAAGCTGACCAGCCCGGATATCGCCATCATCGCCAACATGACCGACTACCCTGCGCTCATCGTGCACAAGACGTTCGACGAGAAGGGCGCCAATTTCAAAAACTGCCCGATCGGCACCGGCCCATTCGAGCTGGTCTCCTACGATGTCGGCCAGAAGGTGGTGTACAAGCGCCGCGAAACCGGCAAGTGGTGGGGTGGCGAGGCGCTGCTCGATGGCGTCGAGTTCATCGACTACGGTACCGACCCAGCAGCTACCGTTGCGGCGTTCGAGTCGGGTGAAGTGCACACCAACCACGAAACGACCGCGGACTACATCAAGATCATCGCTGATGTCGGCGCGCCGGCTTCGGAAGTGGTGACTGCCGCGACCGTGTGCTCCCGCTTCAACGTCAAGGCGAAGCCTTATGACAACCAGAAGGTGCGTCAGGCGATGTGCCTTGCGGTCGACAACGCGACCGTGCTGCAGCTTGGCTACGGCAATGCCGGCACGCCCGGCGAGAACCACCATGTTGCGCCGATCCATCCGGAATATGTGGAGCTGCCCAAGGTCAAGCGCGACATCGCCAAGGCCAAGCAGATGCTGCAGGAAGCCGGCGCGCTCGACTTCGAGCACGAGCTGATCAGCAACGACGAGGACTATCACAAGAACACCACCGACGCGATCGCAGCACAGCTGCGCGAGGCCGGCATCAAGGTGAAACGTACGGTCCTGCCGAGCTCGACCTTCTGGAATGACTGGACGAAGTATCCGTTCTCGGAAACCAACTGGAACATGCGTCCACTGGGTATCCAGGTCATAGCGATCGCCTATCGCAGCGGCGAAGCCTGGAACGAAACGGCTTACGCCAATCCGGATTTCGACAAGAAGGTGAACGAGGCACTGTCGATCGCCGATGCCGAGAAGCGCAAGGTGGTGATGAAGGATATCGAGCAGACGCTGCAGGATTCCGGAATCATTATCCAGCCTTACTGGCGCAAGCTCTACATCAACATCAAACCCGAGGTTAAGAACCACTCGATGCACCCGACCTACGAGCACGACTTCGGCAAGGTCTGGCTCGAGCAGGCTTGATTGATCGTTCGGCGGGCATGGGGGACGGCGTCTCCCATGCCCGTGGCATCGCCGGCGCGACGCCCCTTGTCGTGGCGGCCCTAAATCCAAAAAAAGATTTTTGACACAGGGTTGATCGCTTTAGACCCCAACCCGGCCGGCAGGGGGACGCAATGCTCTCATTCATAGCCAGACGTATCGGCACCATTCTTCTGACCATGCTGTGCCTGACGCTGGTCGTTTTCTTTCTGGTGAACCTCGAACCCAACCTGAAGAAACTGGCGATCAGCCAGACCGAGATGCACACGCCGCCAGAACAGCTGGAAAGCTGGCTGGTCAATCACGGCTACCGGCAGAATTTCTTCGTCCGTTACGGCCATTGGCTGGGCGTCCTGAAGATGGAGCCAATCGTCGATCCTGCGACCGGCAAGGCTTCACAGCGGTTCTCCTTCTGCAACGATCCGATCGAGCCGGCCTATTCCGGGGTGCTGCAAGGCAATTTCGGCTGTTCGACAAAATTCAAGACCACGGTTGCCGCTAAGCTGTTTCCGGCGTTGCGCGCAACAGGCATCCTGATGTTCTGGGTGCTGGTGGTGATGGTGCCGGTGTCGCTGTTGATAGGCATCCTTGCGGGCATGCGGGAGGGGTCGCGCACCGATCGAATATTGTCGGTCGCGTCCATCGCGACGACAGCCACGCCTGAATACGTCTCGGGCGTTATTTTCACCGTCATCTTCGCGTCCTGGCTCGGCTGGTTGAACGGCTCCGCGGCGTCGGCGGCGCAAGGCATCACCTTCTACAATTTCACGCTGCCGGTGATCACGCTTGCGATCTACGGCATCGGATACATCGCGCGCATGACGCGGGCCTCGATGGTCGAGGTGATGACGCAACAGTACATCCGCACGGCGCGGCTGAAGGGCCTGTCCTTCTCCAACGTGGTCGTCAAGCACGCGCTGCGCAACGCGCTGATCGCGCCTTTCACCGTCATCATGCTGCAGTTTCCATGGCTTTTGACCGGTGTCGTCATCGTCGAGACGATGTTCCGCTACCAGGGCTTCGGCTACACGCTGGTGGAAGCCGCCGGTAACAATGACATCGACCTTCTGCTTGGCTGCTCGCTGGTCTCGGTGTTCATCGTGCTGATCACGCAGCTGATCTCCGATGTCGGCTATGCGTACCTCAATCCGCGCATCCGCGTGCAGTAGGGAGGGCGAGCGATGCAGATCGAATTTATCGGTGCCTTCAACATCATTGTCGGCGTTCTGGTGCGGTTCTGGCCGGTGTGGCTGGCACTGGCCATCGTGCTGGGTTTGAGTTTCACCTACAAGAAACGACTTGGCCTCTACGGCCAGCTCTTCGACAGCAGCGTCGGCATAGCCGGTGTCGTCATCTGCCTGTTCTGGCTGTTCACGGCGATGTTCGCGTCAACCGTGGCGCCTTTCGACCCGCTCAGTCAGATACCGGTGATGAAAGATGCACTGCCCGGAGCCATCGAGCCGGCCTCCAAGGGCGTGTACCTGTTCGGTGGCGACAAGCTGGCGCGCGATATCTTCTCGCGCATGGTCTATGGCAGCCAGATCGTCTTGATCATCGCGCCGGCGGCCACCGGCTTTGCCTTGATGGTCGGCATCACGCTCGGCCTGCCTGCCGGTTATTATGGCGGCAAGATCGACACGGTGCTGTCGTTCCTGGCCAATCTGGTGCTGGCGTTCCCGGTGATCCTGCTGTTCTACCTGCTGGTCACGCCGGGCATCATGGACACGCCGATCCCCTATGCGATGGCCGGCCTGTTCTTCCTATTCCCGATCATCTTCTTCTGCGTGCTGTTCTGGACCCGCTACAAGAACAGGCCAGACCGGCTTTACTGGCTCATGGGGCTCACTCTGGTGCTGGGCGGCTGGATCTATATCGGCCTGGTGTTCGACGCCGACCCGCTGCGGATCGTCCACATCGAGCCGAACCAGTTGAACATCTTCGTGGCGGTGGTGTTCGCGTCCTCGCCCGGTGTGTTCCGCATCGTGCGCGGCCTGACCATGGACATCAAGACACGCGACTACGTGGCGGCGGCGCAGACACGCGGCGAGACCCCCTGGTACATCATGCTGTGGGAAATCCTGCCCAACGCGCGCGGGCCACTGATCGTCGATGCCTGCCTGCGTATCGGCTACACCACCATCCTGCTGGGCACGCTGGGTTATTTCGGTCTCGGTCTCGCGCCGGAAAGCCCGGACTGGGGAACGGCGATCAAGGATGCCAGCCGTTTGCTGCGCTCCTTCATCCACCCGGCGCTGCCGCCGACGATCGCACTGATGTCGTTCGTGCTGGGACTGAACCTGCTCGCCGACTCGCTGCGTGAACAATCAATGAAAGACTAGTGGAGGGCGACGCCATGAACGAAGCCGTAAAAGCCACGAACACCGCCAATGCCCAGCCGATCATCGAGATCGAGAACCTGTCGATCTCGTTCTTCACCCGCAAGGGCGAGATACCGGCGGTGATGGATTTTTCCTGCACGGTGATGCCGGGCGAAGCGATGGGCATCGTCGGCGAGAGCGGTTGCGGCAAGTCGACCGTGTCGCTCGGCATCATGCGGGACTTGTCCAACGTCGGCAGGATTGTCGGCGGACGCATCAAGTTCCAGGGCAAGGATATGGGCGAGATGACCGAGGAGGAGCTTCGCTCCATCCGCGGCAACAAGATCGCCATGATCTATCAGGAGCCGATGGCCTCGCTGAACCCGGCCATGAAGATCGGCCAGCAGCTGATGGAAGTGCCGCTCATCCACGACAAGGTGTCGAAGGACGAGGCCTACAAGCGTTCGCTGGAAATGGTGCGTGCGGTCAAGCTGCCCGACCCGGAACGCATGATGCGTTCCTATCCGCACCAGCTTTCCGGCGGCCAGCAGCAGCGCATCGTCATCGCCATGGCGTTGTTGTCCAAGCCGGCACTGCTTTTGCTCGACGAGCCGACCACCGCGCTCGACGTGACGGTGGAGGCAGGCATCGTCGAACTGGTGAAGGGACTCGGCCAGCAGTTCGGCACCTCGATGATCTTCGTTTCGCACAATCTGGGGCTGATCCTGGAAACCTGCGACAAGATCACGGTGATGTATTCGGGTGAAGCAGTCGAAACAGGCAAGATCGAGGACGTGTTCGACCGCATGCGGCACCCCTATACGCAAGGGTTGTTCCGTTCGATCCCGCTGCCCGGTGCTGACAAGAATGAACGGCCGCTCATCGCCATTCCCGGCCAGTTGCCGCTGCCGCACGAACGCCCGAAGGGCTGCAATTTCGGCCCGCGCTGCCACCACTTCGTCGAAGGCGTGTGCAATGCTGCCGAAATCCCGATGATCGATGTCGAGGGCCACGAAGGGCATTTCTCACGCTGCGTGCGCTTCAACGAGATCGACTGGGCGGCATTGCCGCCAGGCGCGAAGAAATCCGCGGAGCCGGTCAAGCCGGGCGCGCCGGTCCTCAAGATAGACGACTTGAAGAAGTATTATCACGTCGGTGCCGGCGGCGTGTTCGGTGGTGGCGAGGGCCGTACTGTCAAGGCCAACGAGACGATCAGCTTCGAGGCGCGCGAAAGCGAAACCGTGGCCATCGTCGGCGAAAGCGGCTGCGGAAAGTCGACACTGGCCAAGGTCCTTCTCGGCCTGGAGACTGCAAGCTCCGGCAAGGTGACGCTCGGCAACAGCGAGATCCAGTCCACCGGCATCGAGAAGCGCAACGTCGACACGGTGTCCGCAATCCAGATGGTGTTCCAGAACCCGTTCGATACGCTGAACCCCAGCCACACAGTCGGTTCGCAGATCATCCGCACGCTGGAGAAGTTCAAGGTCGGCAAGACAGTCGCCGATCGCAAGCAGCGCATGCTCGAACTGCTCGACCTCGTGAAGCTGCCGAGAGCATTCGCCGAGCGCAAGCCGCGACAGCTTTCCGGCGGACAGAAACAGCGCATCGGCGTGGCGCGTGCCTTTGCCGGTTCAGCCAAAGTCGTGGTGGCGGATGAGCCCGTCTCCGCGCTCGACGTTTCGGTTCAGGCTGCCGTCACCGAGCTGTTGATGGACATCCAGCGCAAGAACAAGACGACGATGCTGTTCATCAGCCACGACCTGTCTGTCGTGCGCTACATCGCCGACCGTGTCGTCGTCATGTATCTCGGCCACATCGTCGAGCAGGGCACGACCGACCAGATATTCTCGCCGCCCTATCATCCCTACACCGAGGCGCTGCTGTCGGCGATTCCCATCGCCGACACCTCGGTGGTGAAAAAACATATCGTGCTGGAGGGCGATATCCCCTCTGCCATGAATCCGCCGACCGGGTGTCCTTTCCAGACGCGCTGCCGCTACAAACACCTGGTGGCCGATGGTCGCTGCGAGAAGGAAGTGCCGCCGTTGAAGGATTTTGGCGATGGGCACAGGAGCCTCTGCTGGCTGTCCGATGAAGTCCTGGCAACCATGGAGCCGGTGATCCGTTTCGACAAGGAACATGCGGCGCTCGAAGGCGTCCCGGACGATGCCGTGGGGGGTGTCGACGCTGCCGCGGCGGCCAGGGGCAACAAGCCAGTCCGCAAGGCTGCCGTTGCTCGCAAGTCGACCACGACGGTGAAGAAGGCGGAGGCCGCCAACGTTCCGGCAGAACCGACTGCCGAGAAAAAGCCGGCAAGCAGGAAAGCCTCCGCCAAGGCGACTGAAACGCCGAAGAAGGCAAGCCCGGCAAAGAGTGCCAAAGCAAAGGCTGGGTCAGCCAAGCCGGCAAAAGCCGCAGGCAAGTCGGTTGTATCAGCGCCCGTCGAAACTCCGGCTGAACCGATCGATCCTGCCGATGTCGGCCGACCGGCCGGCATGGCGCGACCTGCCGAGCCCGACGATCTCAAGCTGATCGTCGGCATCGGGCCGCAGATCGAGATCGTTCTGAATGATTTTGGCGTCTATCGCTTTGCGCAGATCGCCGGCTGGTCTGAAGCCGAGCGGGAGTGGGTCGACAAGCGCCTGATGTTGCTGGGCCGCTCCGAACGCGACGAGTGGATCAAGCAGGCCAAGGCGCTAGCCGACGGCGGCGAAGAGGAATATGTGCGGGTGTTTGGCCGGAAGCCCAGATAAACTGCTTCTGTTAGCGGGCTGCCAGGTTCAACGACAGCTCTGCAACTGGCCGCGATAGCGGTCGGCCATCGCAGCGGTGTCGCGTGCATAGCGCTGGATGCCGCTGTTGCCGCGCCAGTCTCCGCGTTTGTAGGCACCCCAGCCCATGTAATAGGCGAGGTAAAGGTTGTAGGTGTCATCGCGCGCCACGCCATAGGTATCGACTGTCTTGGTGTGGTACCAGCCGACGAAATCGACGGCGTCGGCGAAATTGGTGCGGCTTGCAGTGAAGTTGCCGCTTTCGCGCCGATACTGGCTCCAGGTGCCGTCGAGCGCCTGTGAATAGCCATAGGCGCTGGAGACACGTGTCCAGGGGATAAAGCCGAGCAGTTTGGTACGAGGCGGGCGTGCGTTGCTGTTGAAGCCGGATTCCTTGCGCACGGTTGCCATCAGCACGTGTACCGGAATGCCATATTTCCGCTGCGTGCGTTCTGCGGAGGAGCGCCAATCGTTGAACCAGCCGTCGCGCTGGTCAAACACCGCGCACACATCGTTGATGCGGTTTGGCGCCGTCGCGCAAGCGCCAAGCACCAGCACGAAACCGACCGCTAAAACTCGACTAAAACTGTACGCACGCATGGCGAAAGCATTAGTCGCAAATCATAAAAGGAGTCTTGCCGCGCTTCTTAACCTGTTGGGCGGATACAAGGCAAAAAAAGGCAATGTTATTTTTTCGACCGACTTATGTCGTTTTTATTTTATTACGATCGGAATGAATGACGCTCTAGATAAAATCTCGTCCAGAAATGACGTATTATTGATAGTAGAGGACACCGAATAGCGCTCTGATGAGAGCATGACTGCACTTCGCGCCAGACGCAGCGCCGAACGCGTCCATTCGAGAGCCGGGGCCTCGATCCCGCAATTGCCAACGCGCCGTGTGGAAAATCCTTATCCACCGATGGCGCTGCTCTCCGCCGATCAGGTCGAAGCGATCCATCACGCATCGCTGCATATCCTGGAAAACATGGGCATCGAGCTCATGAACCGGCGTGCGCTTGCGGTGTTTCAAAATGCCGGAGCGGATGTCGATCAGGGAACCATGACGGTGCGGCTTGATCGGGGTCTGATAGCCGAGGCGCTCAAGACAGCGCCGTCGTCCTACAAGCTGGCTTCGCGCAATCCCGCTCGCGACCTGACATTCGGCGGCAACATCATCAATTTCACGCTCGTGGCCGGGCCGCCCAATGTGCATGACTTCGAGCGTGGCCGCCGTGCAGGCAATCTGCGCGACTATCATGAGCTGGTCAGCCTTGCTCAACATTTCAACTGTATTCACATGCTGGGCAACCAGGTCTGCGCGCCGATCGAATTGCCGGCGAACACGCGTCATCTCGATACCTACTTCGCCAATCTGACGCTGACCGACAAGCCGTTCCACGTCTCGGCCATCGGTCGGGGCAGGGCGCTGGACGGCATCACCATGATGGCGATCTCGCGCGGGCTCTCTCTCGAGCAGGCCGCCGATGATCCCGGTGTCGGTACCGTCATCTCGGTCAATTCACCGAGGCGCTTCGACGAGATGATGGCGGAAGGGCTGATGACCATGGCCGAGTTCGGCCAATCCGCTTGCGTGACCCCGTTCACCCTGATGGGCGCGATGAGTCCGGTGACATTGGCCGGAGCGCTGGCACAGCAGAATGCCGAGGCGTTGTTTGGTATCGCGCTGACCCAACTGGTGCGCCCAGGTTGCCCGGTGATGTATGGTGCTTTCACCTCCAATGTCGACATGCGCTCCGGCGCGCCAGCCTTCGGCACCCCCGAAAACACCAAGGCCAACATCGCTTCCGGACAGTTGGCGCGACGATACAACCTGCCTTACCGAACCACGCCGGGCTCGGCTTCCAACGCTGCCGATGCTCAGGGCGCCTATGAAACGCTGATGGCATTGTGGGGTGCCCTGCTTGGCCACGGCAATCTCGTCTACCACGCAGCCGGCTGGCAGGAGGGTGGGCTGACCGCGTCGTACGAAAAGTTCATTATCGACGTCGAGATGATCCAGCACATGATGGAATTCCTGCGTCCCATCGAAGTCAACGACGGGGAACTGGCGCTGGATGCGCTGGCAGGCGTGCCGACCGGCGGGCATTTCTTTGGCGAGCCGCATACGCTGGAGCGCTATGCCACCGCCTTCTATCAGCCGCTGCTGTCCAACTGGCAGAACTATGAAGCGTGGACTGAGGCCGGCGCTCTCGACGCGACGCAGCGTGCGACCGGGCTGTGGAAGAAGGCGCTGGCCGAATATGTGCAGCCGCCGATGGATTCCGCCCGGCGCGAGGCTCTGGAGGCCTATATGGCCAAGCGCAAGGAAGAGATCGGAGCAGGCGAGCCGTGATCGCCGCATCGACTTCCGGAACTGATTCAACTTCCTCCCGCAAAGATTCTCCAACTCCCTACAACCTGTTGAATTGTCAGGAAGAGCAATGAAGTCGCATGCAAGGGTCGTGGTCATCGGCGGCGGTGTCGTCGGCTGCTCGGTGCTGTTCCATCTGGCACGGGCCGGCTGGACCGATATCGTGCTTCTCGAACGCGACGAGCTGACGTCCGGCTCCACATGGCACGCCGCCGGTGGCATGCACACGATCAACGGGGACCCCAACGTCGCCAAGCTGCAGAAATACACGATCAGCCTCTACAAGGAGATCGAAGAACTGTCCGGGCAGGCGACCGGCGTGCATCTGACCGGCGGCGTGTTCCTTGCCGCCACCGAGGCGCGCATGGACTGGCTGCGCAACATGGTGGCAAAGGGCCGCTACCTCGGCATCGAGCTTGAGGAGATCTCGCCCCGGGAAGCGGCCGAGCTGATGCCGCTGATCGATCCCGGCCAGTTCGTGGGCGCCATCCACAACAAGGAAGATGGCCATCTCGATCCCTCCGGTGTCACTCACGCCTATGCCAAGGCGGCGCGCAAGCTGGGAGCGTCGATCGAGCGCTTCACCAAGGTCGAGGATATCGTGCGCCGACCTGACGGCATGTGGCGCGTCATCACCAACAAGGGTGAGGTGTTGACCGAACATGTCGTCAATGCCGGTGGCTTGTGGGCGCGCGAGGTCGGCCGGATGGTCGGGCTCGAACTTCCCGTGCTCGCCATGGAGCATATGTATCTCATCACCGAGGACATGCCCGAGGTCGCGGCCTGGAACAAGAAGACCGGCACCGAGATCATGCATGCCGTCGATTTCGACGGCGAACTCTACCTGCGCCAGGAACGGGGCGGCATGCTGATGGGGACCTATGAGAAGGCTGGCAAGCCCTGGTCGGAACGGGTGACGCCGTGGGACTTCGGCCACGAATTGCTGGAGCCCGATATCGACCGTATTGCGCCGTCACTGGAAGTGGGGTTCCGGCATTTTCCGGCGTTCCAGAACACCGGAATCAAGCAGATCATCAACGGCCCATTCACTTTCGCACCCGATGGCAATCCACTTGTCGGTCCGGTGCGCGGATTGCCAGGCTTCTGGGCCGCCTGTGGCGTCATGGCAGGGTTCAGCCAGGGTGGCGGTGTCGGCCTGGCCCTCGCGAACTGGATGATGCATGGCGACCCTGGAGCCGACATCTTTGCCATGGATGTCGCGCGCTATGGCGATTGGGCTTCGATGGCCTATACGAACGCCAAGGTGCGCGAGAACTATTCGCGCCGCTTCTCCATTCGTTTCCCAAATGAGGAATTGCCGGGGGCGCGTCGGCTGAAGACGACGCCGATCTACGATCAGCTCGCCTTGCAGGGTGCTCAGTTCGGCGCCGCCTATGGACTGGAAGTGCCACTCTGGTACGCGCCGGAGGGCGTGCGCGATGAATTCTCCTGGCGGCGTTCGACCGACTTCGAACATGTTGCTGCAGAGGTGAGGACTGTGCGCCAGCGCGTCGGTCTGTGCGAGATCTCGTCTTTCGCCAAATATCGGGTGACAGGCGTGGGAGCTGGAACCTGGCTCGATACACTGCTTGCCTGCAAGTTGCCCGCGGCGGGACGCATCACGCTTGCGCCGATGCTAAAGGAAGACGGCAAGCTGATCGGCGATTTTTCACTCGCCAATCTGGGCGCGGGCCACGGGGGTGATCGAGAATGGTTCATCGCTGGATCGGGCGTGGCGGAACAATATCATATGCGCTGGTTCGAACGGCATCTGCCCGGTGATGGCTCGGTGCGGATCGAGGCTCTCGGATTGAGCCGTGTCGGCGTGTCGATCGCCGGACCATTCGCGCGGGACGTGCTGGCCAAGGTTACCCGCGCCGATGTGTCGTCTGCCGCCTTCAAATTCATGGACATCAGGCCGATCGACATCGGCATGGCACCATGTCTGGTTGGTCGTGTGAGTTACACCGGCGATCTCGGCTACGAAATCTGGATAGCGCCCGAATACCAGCGCCATGTTTTTGAAACGCTGCTGTCGGCCGGTGAGGAATTCGGCATCGGCCTCTTTGGTTCGCGGGCGCTCAATGCGCTGCGACTGGAGAAGAACTATGGATCGTGGGCACGCGAGTACCGGCCGATTTATGGACCTCTGGAGGCTGGGCTTGACCGCTTCGTCGCCTATTCGAAACCTGCGGAGTTCATCGGCAAGAAAGCCGCTGCGGCCGAGCGTGCGTCCGGTGGAAAGTTGAGGCTGCGGAGCTTTGTCGTGGATGCCGTCGATGCGGATGTGATCGGCGACGAGCCGATCTGGCATGGCGGTGCAGTTCGCGGATGGGTGACTTCCGGAGGCTACGCCCACCATTCCGGCGTGTCGGTGGCGATGGGCTATGTACCGAAGGAGATCGCGGACGAAAGCGACGGCTTCGAGATTGAATATCTGGGCCGTCGTCATGCCGCCCGCATGCAGCCTGTGCCGCTGTTCGACGGCAATCAGGAACGACTGCGCGGATAGCCATGTCGGCAGCAGGCGTGATGCGCCTCCTGCCGGCGTTGCCGCTCAGCGTTTCGGCGCCAGGAGCGCGAAATAAGCGCCCTGCGGATCCGTGCATTGCACGATCCATTGCCCATTGGGCACTTCCATCGGGTTCATGACCACTTTGCCGCCGTTGTCGGTCACGCGTTTGGCGGCGGCGTCAATGGCATCGACGTTGAAGTAGAACAACCAGACCGGCACGGGAATCTGTTCGGGCTTGTTCATCATGCCGCCCGTGCGTTCGCCATCGACTGAAAAGAGCTGGTAGATGCCCATGGGACCCATGTCGAAGGGCTCATCCTTCACCCAGCCGAACTGGCTCGAATAGAAGTCGAAGGCCTTCTGCCAATCGCTCGTATAGAGTTCATGCCAGCCGACATGGCCTGGAGTGTTGAGTGGAACGGCCTCCTGGTCGGGGCCGTTAGGCTCGAGAAACATGAAAGCCGCCCCTTGCGGATCGGCGACCACGGCAAAACGACCGACGCCTGGGATGTCGTCGACAGGGCGATGGATGGCACCCCCGACGCCTTTCAAGGCCTCGACCGAGGCATCGATATCCTTGGTGGGAAAATAACCCATCCAGGCTGTCGGAACGCCCATCCTGGCGGCCTCTTCCGGCAATGTCATCAGGCCGCCGACACCGCGGTCACCTGCATTGACGACGATATAACGCGGCGATCCCGGTGCTTTGTCGAACGGTTCGGCGCGCCAGCCGACCACGGCGGTGTAGAAGGCCGCCGCCGCGTCGAGGTCGGTCGTCATAAGTTCGTACCAGAAGAAGGATTTCGCTGAAGCTGGCATGTCATTCTCCCTTGCGTTCCCGGCTGTATGTGCCGGCTTTCGGATCATGATTTTGCTGCTGGCAATCATAAGACGAAGACGCGGGCGCAATTTCGACAGCAGCCAAGAAATTTTTCGCAGCGCAGCAAATATTCGAGATAAATCATGACAATAAAAGTCATGTTATTTTCGAGCCTTTTCAGGGCTTTAACTCGAAAATTGACCAATTGATAAAAAAATAAAACGTGCTAGCCTTCCTCCAAAACCACAACAATGGGGAACCGGAATGACGACAGGTCATTTCAAGGAAGGCATAGCCGGTGGCCGGCTCTCGCCCGATGTCTATGCCGACAATTTTTCCGACCTGCATCCGCCGCTCGATCATCACGAAGCACTGGTCGAATCCGATCGCTGCTACTTCTGCTATGATGCGCCGTGCATGCAGGCCTGCCCGACATCCATCGATATCCCGATGTTCATCCGCCAGATATCGACCGGCAATGCGCTCGGTTCGGCCAAGACCATCTTCGACCAGAATATCCTTGGCGGCATGTGTGCCCGCGTCTGCCCAACGGAGACGCTGTGCGAAGAAGTCTGCGTGCGCGAGACCGCCGAGGGCAAGCCGGTGCAGATCGGCCGGCTGCAACGCTACGCCACTGATGTGGCGATGGAGGAGGGCAAGCAGTTCTATAGCCGCGCCAAGTCGACAGGCAAGAAAGTCGCTGTCGTCGGTGCCGGGCCAGCCGGGCTTGCAGCCGCACACCGGCTTGCGCGCCACGGCCATGAAGTGACCGTGCTCGAGGCGAAGCCGAAATCGGGTGGCCTGAATGAATATGGCATTGCCGCCTACAAGAGCGTCGACAATTTCGCCCAGGCCGAAGTCGACTACGTCACCGCGATAGGTGGCATCACGATCGAGAACGGCAAGGCATTGGGCCGCGACTATCAGCTTTCCGAGCTGACCAAGCAGTATGATGCCGTGTTCCTCGGCATGGGGCTGGGTGGGGTCAACGCGTTGCGGGCTGAAGGCGAGGACAGCCATGGTGTCGCCAATGCGGTCGACTTCATTGCCGAGCTGCGACAGGCAAGCGATCTCGGCAGCCTGCCGGTTGGTCGCCGTGTTGTTGTCATCGGCGGCGGCATGACCGCCGTGGACGCCGCCGTGCAGTCGAAACTGCTCGGCGCGGAGGAGGTGACGATCTGCTACCGCCGCGGCAAGGACGACATGAACGCCTCGGAGTTCGAGCAGGATCTGGCCGCCGCAAACGGGGTCACCATCCGTCACTGGCTGCAGCCGAAGAAGGTCATCGCCGACGGCGGCAAGGCAATTGCGATCGAGCTCGAATACACCGCGATGAAGGGCGACAAGCTTGTCGGCACGGGCGAAACGCTGAGGCTCGCCGCCGATCAGGTGTTCAAGGCAATTGGTCAGTCCTTCGTGCCGGCGGCGCTGAACGGCAGCGGTCAGGCAATCGCGCTGGAGAATGGCCGCATCAAGGTCGATGGTGAGGGGCGCACTTCACTGTCCAACGTCTGGGCGGGCGGCGACTGTGTTATCGACAGCCGAGAGGACCTTACCGTCTCGGCAGTCGCCGCGGGACGCGAAGCCGCCGAAAGCATCCACCGGACCCTGATGGGCTGACGATGAGCCAGCCGTTTCCCCGTAAGGCGAATTCCTTGGATCTGTGGGGCGACGGCGACGAGATCGAGATGATCGAGGCCATAGAACGGGCCTTCGCCATCAGGTTCGAAAATGCGGAAGCGGAGCAGCTCGTTACAATGGGACAGCTGTTTGATCTGATGAAATCGAAGCTCGGCAAACAAGGCGCCGAGGTGATCAGCGATGACGCGCTTTGGACCGAACTCGTCAAGCATGCCCGTGAGGCCGGCGCGGATCCGCGCCGTGCCGTCGATCGCAACACAACATTCTTTTCCCGAAACGCGGAGTAAGAAGCCATGGCGGACATCCGCAACAATTTCGTCGGCATCAAGTCACCCAATCCGTTCTGGCTGGCGTCCGCGCCACCAACCGACAAGGCCTACAATGTCGAGCGCGCCTTCAAGGCGGGCTGGGGCGGCGTGGTCTGGAAGACATTGGGCGAGGAAGGCCCGCCGGTGGTCAACGTCAACGGACCGCGTTATGGCGCGATCTGGGGCGCTGACCGCCGGCTGCTCGGCCTCAACAACATCGAACTGATCACCGACCGCGACCTGCAGACCAACCTGCGCGAGATGAAGCAGGTGAAGAAGAACTGGCCGGACCGTGCGCTGATCGCCTCGATCATGGTGCCTTGCGTCGAGGACAGCTGGAAGGCGATCCTGCCGCTTGTGGAAGAAACCGAAGCGGACGGCATTGAGCTCAATTTCGGCTGTCCGCATGGCATGAGCGAACGCGGCATGGGGGCCGCGGTCGGCCAGGTGCCGGAATATATCGAGATGGTGGTGCGCTGGTGCAAGCAGTACACGCGCATGCCGGTGATCACCAAGCTTACGCCCAACATCACCGACATCCGCAAGCCGGCGCGCGCAGCCAGATCAGGTGGCACCGACGCGGTGTCGCTCATCAACACTATCAACTCGATCACCTCGGTCAATCTCGACAATTTCTCGCCCGAGCCCTCGATCGACGGCAAGGGCAGCCATGGCGGCTATTGCGGCCCGGCGGTGAAACCGATCGCGCTCAACATGGTGGCCGAGATCGCGCGTGATCCGGAAACACATGGCCTGCCGATCTCCGGCATCGGTGGCATCACCACCTGGCGCGACGCGGCCGAGTTCCTGGCCTTGGGCGCCGGCAACGTGCAGGTCTGCACGGCGGCCATGACCTATGGTTTCAAGATCGTGCAGGAAATGATCGCCGGCCTGGAAAACTGGATGGACGAGAAGGGGCACCGCTCACTCGACGACATCATCGGGCGCGCGACACCCAATGTAAGCGACTGGCAGTATCTCAACCTCAACTATATAGCCAAGGCGCATATCGACCAGGACGCCTGCATCAAATGCGGCCGCTGCCACATCGCCTGCGAAGACACCTCGCACCAGGCGATCACTTCGATGGTTGATGGCGTTCGCCATTTCGAGGTGATGGAAGACGAGTGCGTCGGCTGCAACCTCTGCGTCAACGTCTGCCCGGTCGATGGCTGCATCACCATGGTGCCGCTGGCCGCTGGTACGCTAGACCAGCGCACCGGCAAGACGGTTGAGCCTGTCTATGCCAACTGGACGACGCACCCCAACAACCCGATGGCCAAGGTTGCCGCCGAATAGGCGTTGAGGAGCAACGAAAAGGCGGTGCAGCAATGCACCGCTTTTTTCTTCCTCTTATTGACGATAAGAAATATCCACGATAGAAAATATCCATGATTAAGGAGGGGCTAAAGTGAAGCTGAGCGAAGGCGTTGAAGCGGCGATCCATTCCGCTGCGATGCTCGCGGCGGTCGAGGGCGGAGCAACCATGCCGGGCTCCGCGCTGGCCGAAGCATTTGGCCTTTCCCCCAGCTATCTGCTGAAACATCTGCAAGCTTTGACCGCTGCCCGCATCCTCGAATCCGTACCGGGTCCGACCGGCGGGTATCGCCTGGCGCGTGTGCCCGAGAAGATCTCGCTGCTCGACATCGTGCTGGCTGTCGAGGGTCCCCGACCGGCATTCCGATGTGGCGAAATCCGCCGCAACGGTCCTGCCAGGATCGATGCCTCGGCCTATGTGCAGCCTTGCGGAATCAATGCTGCAATGCTGCGCGCCGAGCGTGCCTACCGGGCAGCACTCGCAGCGGAGAAGCTCTCCGACATCATCGCTGAATTCATGGCCGACGCCGACCCACGTGTCGTCCACGCTGCCTGCGCCTTTGCCGCGCACAACGCCCGGCCACAGAAACCCGCTTCCCGATCATGACCGTACAACCCAGGAAAGGACCGACCATGCAACCCAGGTTAGACTTCTTCGCCGAGGCTCCCCAATTGATGAAGTATGTCGTCAGCCTGAACAGGGCGGTGGAAGAGAGCGGGCTCGACAAGGGTCTCCTGCATCTCGTCAAGCTGCGCGCCTCCCAGATCAATGGCTGCTCCTATTGTGTGGAAATGCACAGCCGCGAAGCGCGTGAGGATGGCGAGAGCGAACAGCGTCTCTATCTCGTCGCCGCATGGAAGGAATCGCCGCTGTTCAGCGAGCGCGAGCGCATGGCTCTCAAATGGGTGGAGACGGTGACCAGGATCGCCGACGCCGGTGTGCCAGAGGAACTCTTCCAGGAAGGGCTCAGGCATTTCTCCAGGGAAGAGCTGGTCAAACTGACTGTCGCTGTTGCCATGATCAACACCTGGAACCGGCTGTGCGTGACGTTCCACGCCATTCATCCGATGCCGGCCGCCAAGGCCGCGTGATATCAAGATCGTAAGTTGCGCAGGGCGCGCCGGGGCGCCCTGTTTTCTTTTGGGGAACAAGATGATGCTTGTCGATTTTCACAAAGAGATTCTGTTTGTTGGTCGTCTTCTGCTGGGAGGCGCGTTCATTTTCGCGGGCTTGCGCAACATCCAGAACCGGACATTCGTGGCGCAACTGATGAGCGCGCGCGGCGTGCCGCAGGCGCCTATCGTACTTTGGGTCGGTATCGTGGTGCAGGTTATTGCTGGTGTCCTGCTGATCGCGGGTGTCTGCACCGCAGCCTCAGCGGGGCTGCTGTTGCTGTTCCTGATCGCAGCCACGCCGATGTTCCACAATTTCTGGGACTACCAGCCGGGGCCGGACCGTGTCGCGAAGATCAACGGCGTCGTCGGCAATGTCGCGCTGGCTGGCGCCATCCTGGCGCTGATCGCAAATTCGCTGCAGGCTTGACCGCACGCCGGGAGAACGCTTCAACGTCCAGGCACTGTGCACAGTGCTGCTTCGAATTCCTGGGGGATGGACGGCGTGGAAATCTTGATGCTGATCGGACGCTGCATCTTTGGCGCGTTCTTCCTGATCGCGGGCATCCGCAACATCGCCCGTTTCAGCGAACGCAGGTCCGGCGCCACCAATTACGGGTGGCTGCTGCCGGCACCCGTCATGGCTGCCGGCTTCGCAGTTCAGCTGTTCGGAGGCCTGCTGCTCATCATCGGTTTCTGGGTCGTGCCGGCCGCGCTGGCGCTGATCGTTTTCCTGGTGCTGGCAACCGCGCTTTACCACAACCTGTTTCTCTATGAGGGGCGAGAGCGCGACCCTCATCTCTATTTCACTCTCGTGAACATCACGCTGGCCGGCGGTCTACTGATGGTCATTGCCGGCGCTGGCTGACGCCTACAATTTGCTTTCGGGTGGCAGGCTCTTGTCCTTCCTGCAGGTGGCGAGCGGCAGGGTCTTGCCACCGGTTATGCTCTTTACCGTCTTGGTCGCCGGGTCGGTGATGAGCTTCACACAGGCGCAGCCATAGCCATAGTTGCCATTGGAATTGACATACTGGGTCGGATCGAAATCCGGCAGCTTGTCCATTCCGGCGGCCCCGGCTCCTTCGGCATTGCCTTGCGTTGCGAATACCCACATCCCGTCCTTGTCGACCAGCCACCAGTTGCCCGGTGTCGGGTTGACCAGCCAGCCGCAACGGTTTTCGGCCGGCGCGGCCGTTGTCTTCGCGCCGGAGGCAGATGACGCAAATGCGCCGGCACAGCGCTTGTAGAGAACCGACTTGCCCATGCCGAAACCTTCGGGATTGTAGAGCATCTGGTCCTTGTCGTCGGCATATTCGAAATTATCGACGTTGCCTTCCTGCCTGTAGTGGATGGCGCCGTAACCGCGCGGGCTCTCCTTTGGTGCGAAGATGACGGCCTGCGCTTTCTGTCCTTTGTACTGCAGCGTGCCCGCGGTGAAGGTGACGGTGCTGCCGCTGCATTTGCCGGCTTCGGCCCAGACGCCCTGTGCAGCAATAGGAACCGTCGTGTCGGCGGCATGAGCCTGCCAGCAAGAGACAATGGCCAGGCTGGCGGCAAGCAGTTTCAGGCGCATCATTTCCCCCCAATGCACGTTCTCTAGTTCTGCATGCGTACAGATTGCGTTCAAGGCAATAGGTGCATTTTCTCAGGCGAGGTGCAGGCCTTCGATGACCTGATCCGCTTCTTCGGCCGGGATCTCGCCGATGTCGATGACGATGCCGGCCTCGTCCGGTTGCAGGGGCTCCAATGTCGCGAGCTGAGAATCGAGCAGGCTGGCCGGCATGAAATGGCCCTTGCGGGCCTTCATGCGTTCCATGAGCAGTTCACGCGAGCCGGAAAGGTGGGCAAAGGCCACGACGCCCTTTTCGCTCCCGCCGCGCAGGATGTCGCGATAGGATCGCTTGAGCGAGGAACAGGTGACGAGGGCGGGACGCCCGGACCGGATGCGTCCATCGATCCAGCGCGATATGGCTTCCAGCCAGGGGCGGCGGTCGTTATCGTCGAGCGGGATGCCATGGCTCATCTTCTCGACATTGGCCTTCGGGTGCAACTCGTCTCCCTCAAGCAGATCCCAGTGCAGCCGCTCCGCCACCAGGCCGGCGATGGTTGACTTGCCGCAGCCCGATACGCCCATGACGATGACGACGAGAGGCCTCACAGGAACGCTCCGAGGATGAGGACACCGATGAGGCCGCAGACGGAAATGATGCATTCCATCATCGTCCAGGTCTTCAGCGTCTGGCCGATGTCCATGTTGAGATAGCCTTTGACGAGCCAGAAGCCGGCGTCGTTGAGATGCGAGAGGAAGAGCGAGCCGGAGCCTATGGCAAGAACCATCAGCGCGCCCTGGGCTGGAGGCAGGCCCGCAGCAACGGGTGCAAGGATACCGGCCGCTGTCACGGTCGCGACGGTTGCCGAGCCGGTGGCGACGCGCACCAGCACTGCGACAAACCAGGCGAGGAACATCACCGGCAGGCCGCTGCCGGTGATGGCATTGGCGATGACCGCGCCGATGCCAGTGTCGACCAGCACCTGTTTGAAGCCGCCACCGGCGCCGACCACGAGGAGAATGCCGGCGATAGGCCCGAGGGAACTTTCAAGACTGCGAGCCACGGCCGCCCTGGGCATCCTGAACATCAGGGCGCCGGCAATCACGGCAATTCCCAGCGCGATCAGCGGCTCGCCCAGAACGTGCAGGGCGGACGGAAGCAGAGCCTTCGAGCCGGGCGCAATGATTTCCGATATCGCGCGGGCGAGCATGAGCACGACCGGAAGCAGGATCGCGGTGACGGCCGTGGCGAAGCTCGGTTGCGTGGCCGCCTCATACCGGCTTTCACCGGCCTGTCCGAACAGTTCCGGCGTTGGGACATTGACCCAGCGGTCGGCGATGCTGGCGAAGATCGGCCCGCTGATGATGACGGTCGGGATCGCGATGAGCACACCCAGGCCGAGCGTCAGGCCGAGATTCGCGCCAAGCGTGCTGACGGCGACGAGCGGGCCGGGGTGCGGCGGCACGAGGCCATGCATGGCGGAAAGGCCCGCGAGTGTCGGGATGGCGATCTTGACGATGGACTGACCGGACCGCTGGCTGACCAGCAGGATCACCGGCATCAACAGCACAAGGCCGATCTCGAAGAACATCGGCAGGCCGATGATGGCGCCAACCAGTCCCATCGTCCACGGCAACATTTCTGGCCTGGAGCGTCCCACCAGCGTGTCGACGATGCGGTCAGCGCCGCCGGAATCAGCCAGCAGCTTGCCGAACATCGCACCCAGCCCCATCAGCAGGCCGACACCGGCCATGGTGGTGCCGAAACCCTTGGTGAAGGAAGCGACGGAGGCGGCAGCGCCAAGATTGGCGGCGAGGCCGACGCCGAGCGCGCCGATGGACAGGGACAGGAATGGATGGAGCTTCAGCCAACTTATCAGGAGGACGATGGCGGCGATTCCGGCCAATGCGGCAATGATCAGTTGGGCATCGCCGGCGGTGGCAGCGTGTTCCATACAGTGTCCTCCATGCCCCCACGCGCATTAGTTCGCACGATTTCCGGCAAGGTCAACGGCGGATAGGCAAGTTTCCACTTGCTGGGGAATGGAGCATCAAGAGACTGAAACGACGGCAGGGATCAGCCGGCGACGTTCTTCGGCTTCAGCCCGTCGAGGAAAAGCTGTTCGAGGAAGCGCGCGGCATCTTCGAAACGGCCATCGCCGCCGAGGTCTGGTCCAAGCACGGCGCGTACCTGCACGTCGAAATCGGCATAGTGCTGTGTCGTGGCCCAGATGGAGAAGATCAGGTGCCAGGGGTCGGTGCGCACGATCTTGCCGGCACGCATCCAGCCTTTGATGATGGCGACCTTCTCCTCGACGAGGCTTTTCAACTCGCCTTCCAGCAGAGGCATGATGCGCGGCGCGCCCTGCAGGATTTCGTTGGCGAACAGCCGGCTCTCGCGCGGATAATCTCGTGCCATCTCCAGCTTGCGGCGGATGTAGCTGCGTAGCTCCGTCAGCGGGTCGCCGACATCGTCGAGTTCGCGCAGTGGTCCCAGCCAGGTGTCGAGCAGGCGCTGGATCAGCGTCTCGTGGATTTCTTCCTTGCGGCGGAAATAGTAGAGCAGGTTCGGCTTCGACATGCCTGCCGCTTCGGCGATCTGATCGATCGTCGCACCGCGGAAGCCGTGGGTGGAGAACACTTCGAGCGCGGCTTCCAGGATCAGCTCGCGCTTTTCCTGCTGGATACGGGTACGGCGCGGGGCGGGGGCATTCATGTCGTCAAAAGCCCTTTGCAAGACAAGGCGTTCAAGCCGAACTGGACCAATTGTCTGGACCAGTTTTTGCTGGGCTGTGGAGCGCGCTTCGAATGCGGCATTTCCGCTAGTAATCCCTTGACCGTCACCATGGCGGTGCTAACGTTTGTCCATCCGGTCAAAAATTTGCGTAGCATGAAAACGCGCCGAAGACCAAGCGTTGGCCGCACCGAAACGAAGCAGTGAAAGGAAAGGCTTGGTCATGTCCAATCGGCTCAAGGTAACGCCGAACGATCTCAGTGCATTCTGGATGCCATTTACGGCGAACCGGCAGTTCAAGCAGGCGCCGCGCATGCTGGTCGCAGCCAAGGATATGCACTACACGGCCTCCGACGGCCGCAAGATCCTCGATGGCACCGCCGGCCTGTGGTGCGTCAACGCCGGCCACTGCCGTCCGAAGATCACCGAGGCGATCCAGAATCAGGCAGCGGAACTCGACTACGCACCTGCCTTTCAGATGGGCCATCCGATCGTGTTCGAACTGGCGAACCGGCTGGTCGACATCGCGCCCAAGGGCATGGATCATGTCTTCTTCACCAATTCCGGCTCGGAGTCGGTCGACACCGCGCTCAAGATGGCGATCGCCTATCATCGCGCCAAGGGCAACGGCTCGCGCTTCCGTCTGATCGGTCGCGAGCGTGGCTACCACGGCGTCAACTTCGGCGGTATCTCGGTTGGCGGCATCGTCAACAACCGCAAGATGTTCGGTACGCTGCTGACCGGTGTCGACCATCTGCCGCATACTCACCTGCCCGAAAAGAACGCCTTCACCAAGGGCGTGCCGGAACATGGCGCCGAGCTCGCCGACGAACTGGAACGCATCGTTGCCTTGCATGATGCCTCGACCGTCGCCGCCGTCATCGTCGAGCCGGTTGCAGGCTCCACCGGCGTCATCCTGCCGCCAAAGGGCTATCTGCAGCGCCTGCGCGAGATCTGCACCAAGCACGGCATCCTGCTGATTTTCGACGAAGTCATCACCGGCTTCGGCCGTCTCGGCGCGCCGTTCGCGGCTGACTATTTCGGCGTGACGCCGGATATCATCACCACAGCCAAGGGCGTCTCCAACGGCGTCATCCCGATGGGCGCGGTGTTTGTGACCAAGGAAATCCACGACACGTTCATGAACGGCCCCGATCACATGATCGAGTTCTTCCATGGCTACACCTATTCGGGCAATCCGATCGCCTGCGCCGCGGCGCTTGGCACGCTGGACACCTACAAGGAAGAGGGGCTGCTGACCCGCGGTGAAGAACTGGCGCCTTACTGGGAGGATGCGCTGCATTCGCTCAAGGGGGAGCCGAACGTCATCGATATCCGCAACATTGGCCTGATCGGCGCCATCGAGCTCGCGCCAATCGCCGGCCAGCCGACCAAGCGTGCGTTCTCGGCCTTCGTGAAGGCCTTCGAGCGCGGCGCGCTCATCCGTACCACCGGCGACATCATCGCGCTGTCGCCACCGCTCATCATCACCAAGGGCCAGATCAACGAACTGATCGACCATGTGCGCGAGGTTTTGAGAGCTGTCGACTAGCGCGCCCTAGGGGCGCAAGCCAAACATTGCGGCTGGCGTCGGGAACCGCCGGCCGCAGTGTCGAAAGACAATGAGAGGACCATAATGGCCGCACCCGGCGAGAACCTGCGCATAAATCCCGATCGTCTATGGGAGAGTCTCATGGAGATGGCCAAGATCGGCCCGGGCGTTGCCGGCGGCAACAATCGCCAGACACTGACCGACGCGGACGCGGAGGGGCGGGATCTGTTCAAACGCTGGTGCGATGCGGCGGGTCTCGAGACCGGCATCGACCAGATGGGCACCATGTTCGCCCGTCGTGAAGGCACCGATCCCGACGCACTGCCTGTCTATGTTGGTTCCCATCTCGATACGCAGCCGACCGGTGGTAAATATGACGGTGTGCTCGGCGTGCTCGGCGGGCTGGAAGTCGTTCGCACGCTGAACGACCTCGGCATCAAGACCAAACATCCGATCGTCGTCACCAACTGGACAAACGAAGAGGGGGCGCGTTTCGCGCCGGCCATGCTGGCGTCAGGCGTCTTCGCCGGCGTGCATACGCTTGACTATGCCTATTCGCGCAAGGATCCCGACGGCAAGAGCTTCGGCGACGAGTTGAAGCGCATCGGCTGGCTGGGTGACGAAGAGGTCGGCGCACGCAAGATGCACGCCTATTTCGAATACCACATCGAGCAGGGGCCGATCCTCGAAGCCGAGAACAAGCAGATCGGTGTCGTCACGCACGGGCAGGGTCTGTGGTGGCTCGAATTCACGCTGACAGGCAAGGAAGCGCATACCGGTTCGACGCCGATGAACATGCGTGTCAATGCCGGGCTTGCCATGGCACGCATCTTCGAGATGGTGCAGAAGGTGGCGATGGAAAACCAGCCAGGTGCCGTTGGCGGCGTCGGCCAGGTCAAGTTTTCGCCCAATTCGCGCAATGTGCTTCCAGGCACTGTGGTTTTCACCGTCGACATCCGTTCGCCCGAACAGGCAAAGCTCGACCGGATGCGCGCTGCGATCGAGACCGAAGCGCCCAGGATAGCCAAGGAACTGGGTGTTGGCTGCTCCGTCGAGGCGGTCGGCCATTTCGACCCCGTCACTTTCGATCCGACGCTGGTTGCCCGGGTGCGTGCCGCGGCTGAAAAGCTCGGCTATTCGCACATGAACGTTATTTCCGGCGCGGGCCATGATGCCTGCTGGACGGCAAGGGTTGCGCCTTCCACAATGGTGATGTGTCCTTGCGTCGACGGGCTTTCCCACAACGAAGCCGAGGACATCTCCAAGGAATGGGCCGCCGCGGGTTGCGATGTGCTGTTCCATGCGGTGGCGGAGACTGCGGAGATCATCGAATAAGGCGACTTGGAGGACAAGCCATCGATCTCCGGCCAAGATCGATGCACTTATTGTCCAAAGACGCCTGATCTGAATCACTTACCGAACGCAGCTCACAAGAAGCGCGAACGAAACGAGGGAACTGAACATGACCAGAGTGATCAGGAACGGCACCGTCGTCACGGCCGATCGGACGTGGAAGGCCGATGTGCTGATCCAGCACGGCAAGATCGTGGCGATCGGCCAGAACCTGCATGGTGACCACGAGTTCGATGCCACCGGATGCTATGTCATGCCGGGCGGCATCGACCCGCACACCCATCTCGAAATGCCGTTCATGGGCACCTATTCGGCCGACGACTTCGAAAGCGGCACGCGTGCCGCCTTGTCTGGCGGCACCACCATGGTGGTCGATTTCTGTCTGCCTGCGCCGCAGCAGTCTCTGCTCGAGGCGCTGCAGATGTGGGACAACAAGACTTCGAAGGCCGCTTGCGATTTCTCGTTCCACATGGCCGTCACGTGGTGGGGCGAGCAGGTCTTCAACGAAATGAAGACCGTCGTCGACAAGGGCATCACCTCGTTCAAGCACTTCATGGCCTACAAGGGCGCGCTGATGGTCGACGACGACGAGATGTATGCGTCGTTCCAGCGTTGCGCCGAACTTGGAGCACTGCCGCTGGTGCATGCCGAAAACGGCGATGTGGTTGCGGCACTTTCGCAAAAACTGCTGGCGGCGGGTAACAACGGGCCGGAGGCGCACGCCTATTCACGTCCGCCGGAGGTCGAAGGCGAGGCCACCAATCGCGCCATCATGATCGCCGACATGGCCGGCGTGCCGCTCTATGTCGTGCACACCTCTTGCGAACAGGCGCATGAAGCGATCCGGCGCGCGCGCCAGAAAGGCATGCGCGTCTACGGCGAGCCGTTGATCCAGCACCTTGTGCTCGACGAAACCGAATATTTCAACAAGGATTGGGACCATGCCGCACGTCGCGTGATGAGCCCGCCCTTCCGCAACAAGCTGCACCAGGATTCGCTGTGGGCCGGCCTGCAGGCAGGCTCGCTGCAGGTGGTGGCGACCGACCATTGTGCCTTCACCAGCAAGCAGAAGCGTTTCGGTGTCGGCGACTTCACCAAGATCCCGAACGGAACCGGTGGTCTCGAAGACCGCATGCCGGTGCTGTGGACGGCGGGCGTGAACACGGGCCGGCTGACCATGAACGAGTTCGTGGCGGTGACGTCCACCAACATCGCCAAGATCCTCAACATGTATCCCAGGAAGGGCGCCATCGTTGAAGGCGCGGATGCAGACATCGTTGTGTGGGATCCGAAACGCAAGAAGACGATCTCATCGAAGAGCCAGCAGTCGGTGATCGACTACAATGTGTTCGAGGGCTACGAGGTGACGGGCCTGCCGCGCTTCGTCTTCTCGCGCGGCGAACTCACCATCCAGGAAGCCGAGGTGAAGACCAGAGCCGGCCACGGCGAATTCGTTGCACGGGAACCCAACGGCGCGGCCAATCGGGCGCTGTCGACCTGGAAGGAGATCACTTCGCCGCGCAAGGTGGAGCGCACCGGCATTCCAGCGACGGGGGTGTGAGTTTGCGGCGGCTTTTCTTCGTGGCTGCAGCCGTGCTCGTGGCGGCGCCGGCTCTCGGAGCCGGCATCGATCTTGCGAAACCCTATGGCAACAAATCGGGCTGCATCAACAGGAATGGGCAGCAGGTCTATGCCGAGGATATGCTGCTGGTCACCAGGACCGATCTGGTGACGGCCGCCAGCGCCTGCACCATCAAGGAAACCAAAGCGAACAGCGATGGCTCCCTGCTTTTGAAGACCGAATGCGAGGCCGAAGGCGAAGAGGGCAAGGCGCCGGCGGATTTCGTTCTCAAACCAAGCCCGAAAAACAAAAAGAAGCTTATCGTGACCGATGATAGCGGCTTCGTCATGGGGGAAGTGTCACAGTGCAAATGACTGCCGTAAAGCCAGCCGTCGTCGCGGCAAGCAAACTCGGCCTTACCTTCCAGACCAACGATGGACCGGTCCAGGCGCTTTCCAATGTCGATCTCACCATCGGAAAGGGCGAATTCGTCTCCTTTATCGGGCCCTCGGGTTGCGGCAAGACGACCTTCCTGCGCGTTATCGCGGACCTCGAAAAACCGACCTCCGGTTCGATCACCGTCAACGGCATGACCCCTGAACAGGCCCGCGAAAAGCGGGCCTATGGTTATGTGTTCCAGGCGGCCGCGCTGTTTCCGTGGCGAACCATCGAACGCAACGTCGCCTTGCCGCTGGAAGTCATCGGCCTGCCCAAGGCTGAGCAAGCCGAACGCATCAAGCGCACGATGGAACTGGTCAATCTGGCCGGGTTCGAGAAGAAGTATCCTTGGCAGTTATCGGGCGGCATGCAGCAACGCGCCTCGATCGCGCGCGCGCTCGCTTTCGACGCCGATCTGCTCCTGATGGACGAGCCGTTCGGCGCGCTGGACGAGATCGTGCGCGATCATCTCAACGAGCAATTGCTGCAGTTGTGGGCTGCCACCAACAAGACCATCTGCTTCGTCACCCATTCCATCCCGGAGGCGGTCTATCTCTCGACCCGCATCGTGGTGATGTCACCGCGCCCTGGCCGCGTCACCGATGTGATCGAGTCGACGCTGCCCCGCGAGCGCCCGTTGGACATTCGCGAGACGCCGGAGTTCCTGGCCATTGCAGCGCGGGTCCGCGACGGGCTGCGCGCCGGTCATTCCTACGAGGACTGACCGGGCATGGATACATTTCGCTCCAAGATCATCCCGGTCAGCACGATCCTGCTGATCATTGTCGCCATCTGGTATGCCGGTGCGGTGTGGATGAACGCGCCGTTCCAACGTGACATGGACAGCCGCAACAATGTCGCGCCGGGCACGATGGAATTCATCGGCAAGACGCTGTCGCAACCCAAGCCGACGCTGCCGGCGCCGCATCAGGTGGCGCAGAATTTCTTCGAGAACACGTTTGCGCGGAAGATCACCAGCAACCGCAGCCTCGTCTACCATGCCTGGGTGACGCTCTCCTCGACGCTGCTCGGTTTCGCCTTCGGCACGGCACTTGGGATCGCGATCGCCGTCGGCATCGTGCATGTGACAACGCTCGATCGCAGCCTGATGCCGTGGATCATTGCCTCGCAGACCATCCCGATCTTGGCGATCGCGCCGATGGTGATCGTGGTTCTGGCGGCCGTCGGCATCACCGGCCTGATCCCGAAGGCGCTGATCTCGACCTATCTTTCGTTCTTCCCGGTCGCCGTCGGCATGGTGAAGGGCCTGCGTTCGCCCGAACTCATGCATCTCGACCTCATGCACACCTACAATGCCAGCCGTTCGCAGACCTTCTGGAAGCTGCGCGTGCCGGCCTCTGTGCCATTCCTGTTCGCCTCGATGAAGGTGGCTGTGGCGGCGAGCCTCGTCGGCGCCATCGTCGGCGAATTGCCGACAGGGGCGGTTGCGGGCATAGGCGCCAAGCTGCTCGCCGGCGCCTATTACAGCCAGACCATCGACATCTGGTCGGCGCTGGTGGCAGGCTCCGTGGTGGCCGCGCTTCTGGTCGCTCTGGTGGGGCTGGCCGGGCGTCTGGTCGATCGCGCCATGGGCGGGAGGCCGGCATGAGCGCGTTGAAACCATCCTGGCAAGCCATGCTCGCGGTTGCGCTGTGCCTCGTGGCGTTGGCACTCGGCGCCATGAGTGCGCCGGAAGGGGCTGCCAATGCGCAGCCGACAGCGACGATCGGTTATCCCTACATGGGCACCAAAGGCCCGATGTATGGCATCGTTGTTCTCGCTGGGGTGCTGTCCATGCTTGCGTTTGCCCCGGCGCTGCAGGCATTGATCCTGTTCGCAGGCTCGACGGTCGCCGCCCTCATGCTGCTGCACGGCATAACCGGTTTCGAAGGTACGGCGCGCGCGCCATACTACCTTTTGCTCGCCGCCACCTGGTTGCTTGGCTGGCGTTGCGTGGCAGTGCTGTCATCAATCAAGTCGTCGCAACGCTGGTTGTCGACGGCATTGAAGCTCGCCGTTCCAGCCCTGTTCGGCATCTGGATCCTGATCCTG
Organism: Mesorhizobium sp. NPDC059025; assembly: GCF_042739655.1. Taxonomy (NCBI): domain Bacteria; kingdom Pseudomonadati; phylum Pseudomonadota; class Alphaproteobacteria; order Hyphomicrobiales; family Phyllobacteriaceae; genus Mesorhizobium; species Mesorhizobium sp. NPDC059025. Next base: position 385,911 of record NZ_JBHYIM010000003.1, read on the forward strand.
TGGGAAGCAATCACGCGCGGCGCCGGCATTCCGTTCATCCTGCTGCCGCCGCCAAGTGCAGTCGGTGCGCGCATCGTCAATTCGTTGCCGGTCTTATGGGCTGACGTGAACCAGACGATCTTCCGCTCCGTGCTGATCGGCTATGCACTGGGCTGCGCCAGCGGCTTCATCGCGGCCATTCTCGCCGACCGCTTCGTTTTCCTGCGGCGCGGGCTGATCCCGATCGGCAACATGGTCTCCGCGCTGCCGATCATCGGCGTGGCGCCGATCATGGTGATGTGGTTCGGTTTCGACTGGCACTCGAAGGCGGCCGTGGTCGTCATCATGACCTTCTTTCCGATGCTGGTGAACACGGTAGCCGGGCTTGCGGCCTCTGGGCACATGGAGCGCGACCTGATGCGCACCTATGCCTCGAATTACTGGCAGACACTTGGCAAGCTCAGGCTGCCGGCGGCAGCGCCTTTCATCTTCAATGCGCTGAAGATCAACTCCACGCTGGCGCTGATTGGTGCCATCGTCGCCGAGTTCTTCGGTACGCCGGTGGTCGGCATGGGTTTCAGGATATCGACCGAGGTCGGCAGAATGAATGTCGACATGGTCTGGGCCGAAATCGCAGTTGCAGCGCTCGCGGGTTCGGTTTTCTATGGCGTGGTCGCGCTCATCGAACGAGCAGCCACGTTCTGGCATCCGTCTGTCCGGGGAGGTTAGGCGGAGAAGAATAAGAAGGGTTTGGGTTCAACTTCAGAGGGTAAGAACATGAAAAGAACGATTGTTTCGATGCTGGCGGCCGGCATGTCGCTGATCGCCTTCCAGGCGATGGCCGAAGACAAGGTGACGCTGCAGCTCAAATGGGTCACGCAGGCGCAGTTCGCCGGCTACTATGTCGCCAAGGACAAGGGCTTCTATAAGGAAGAAGGGCTCGATGTCGAAATCAAGCCGGGCGGCCCGGATATCGCGCCGGAGCAGGTGATCGCCGGCGGTGGCGCCGACGTCATCGTCGACTGGATGGGCGGCGCGCTGGCTGCCCGCGAGAAAGGCGTCGGGCTGGTCAACATCGCGCAGCCCTTCAAGAAGGCCGGCATGGAACTGGTCTGCCCGAAGAACGGGCCGATCAAGACCGAAGCCGATTTCAAGGGACGCACGCTGGGTGTCTGGTTCTTCGGCAACGAATATCCGTTCTATGCCTGGATGAACAAGATCGGCCTGAAGACGGAAGGCGGCCCGGACGGTGTGACGGTGCTGAAGCAGAGCTTCGACGTGCAGCCGTTGATCCAGAAGCAGGCCGACTGCATCTCGGTCATGACCTACAACGAATACGGACAGGTTCTCGACGCCGGTTACAAGCCGGAGGACCTCATCGTCTTCAACTATACCGCGATGGGCAACGACCTGCTTGAAGACGGGCTCTATGCGCTCGAGGACAAGCTGAAGGATGCTGCCTTCGAGGACAAGATGGTGCGTTTCGTGCGCGCTTCGATGAAGGGCTGGAAATACGCGACGGAAAACACCGACGAAGCCGCCGACATCGTCGTGGAAAATGGCGGTCAGGACGAAAACCACCAGAAGTTCATGATGAAGGAAGTGGCCAAGCTCATCGACAATGCCGATGGCAAGCTGATCCCGGAAGCTTACGAGCGCACCGCAAAGGCGCTGCTCGACCAGAAGATCATCGCCAAGCAGCCCGAGGGCGCCTACACGACCTCGATCACCGACAAGGCGATAAAATAGCACGCTGTATTGTGAGAAGTTCGAAAGGGGCGGGAAACCGCCCCTTTCATTTTTCGAGAAGGCTTAGCGCTGTTCGCGGATGTCGGTCAGCGTCCTGGCTGGCGTGATAGCTTCGGGGTCGAGCTTCACCTCGATGATGGACGGCTTTCCGCTGGCGCGTGCGCGTTCGAATGCAGGGGCAAATTCCTCCGTTTTCACCACCGTCTCGCCATGGCCGCCATAAGCGCGGGCGAGTGCTGCGAAATCCGGATTCCTGAGATCGGTGCCTTCGACGCGGCCGGGATATTCGCGTTCCTGATGCATGCGGATGGTGCCGTAGATGCCATTGTTCACCACCACGGTGATGATCGGCAGGTCGTATTGCACGGCGGTGGCGAATTCCTGCCCATGCATCATGAAGCAGCCGTCACCTGCGAAACAGACGACTTCACGTTCCGGGAACACGCTCTTGGCCGAGACGGCGGCAGGCAGGCCATAACCCATCGAACCGGAGGTCGGGGCGGCCTGTGTGCCGTAACGGCGGAAACGATGGAAACGATGCACCCAGGTGGCGTAATTGCCCGCGCCATTGGTCAGGATGGCGTCCTCGGGCAGCACGCTTTCGAGATAGTCCATGATCGGGCCCATGTGCACGGCACCCGGGCCTGTCTTCGGTGTCGTCGACCATGCGAGGTAGGCGTCGTGCAGCTTGGCAGTCTCCGCCGCCCATGCAGGTGCAGCCTTGGGCCGGCGCCTGGCGAATGCTTCGACGAAAGCCGCCGGCGACGCATTGATGGCCAGTGTCGGGCGATAGACACGGCCGAGCTCGTTGGCGTCGGCATGCACATGCGCCAGTGCCTGATCGGGATAGGGGCTTTTCAGGATGGTGTAATCCGAGGAGGGCATTTCGCCCATGCGACCGCCGATCAGCAGCACGACGTCGGCTTCCTTGATCGCGTTGCCGAGCTTGGGATTGATGCCTATGCCGACATCACCCGCATAGTTTGGGTGAAGGTGGTCGAACAGCATCTGGCGGCGAAACGAGCAACCGACCGGTAGCGCCCAGTTTTCGGCGATGGTCTTCATGTCGGTAACGGCGTCCGGGCTCCAGCGGGTGCCGCCGAGGATAACGAAGGGGCGCTTGGCGGTGCCGAGCAACATTTCAAGCGCGTCCAGCTCCGCCGCGCCCGGATAGGTTTGGACAGGCGTGAAAGGCAAGGCCTTCGGCGCGTCCACGTCGCTGACCAGCATGTCTTCCGGCAGGGAGATGACGACCGGGCCGGGCCGTCCTGAAGTCGCGACGGCAAAGGCTCGCGTGACCAGTTCGGGGATGCGTTCGGCGCGGTCGATCTCGACGACCCATTTGGCGATATCGCCGAAGAAGCGTTTGTAATTCACCTCCTGGAAGGCTTCGCGCTCCCGCGCATGCCCGGCGATCTGGCCGATGAACAGGATCATCGGAATGGAATCTTGCATGGCGATGTGCACGCCGGCCGACGCGTTGGTGGCGCCGGGCCCGCGTGTGACGAAGCAGATGCCGGGCTTGCCGGTCAGTCTGCCCTGGCAGTCTGCCATCATCGCTGCGCCACCTTCCTGGCGGCAGACGATGGTGCGGATCGGGGAGTCATAAAGCGCGTCGAGCACGGCGAGGTAGCTCTCGCCAGGAACGCAGAAAATGCGGTCGACGCCGTTGGCTTCCAGCGCCTCGACGATCAGCTTACCACCGGTCTTCATCGGTCCAGTCACTCCAGTTCGGCAAGGATTTCAGCGGTGTGTTCGCCCAGGCGTGGCGAGGGGCGATCATAGACGAGCGGCGTGACCGGCATCACCATCGGTGCGCGTACGGATGGCAGGCTGTTGCCGTGGCCATCGTCAAGGTCCAGCCGCATGCCGCGGGCGATCGCCTGCGGATCCTCGAACATCTGGCCGATGTCGTTGATCGGACTTGCCGGCACGCCGGTGGCTTCCAGCTTGGCCAGCAGGTCGTCGCGCGTGAACCTGGCGAGTGCGGCCAGCATGTATTCGCGCAGCCTGACGCGGTTGGCCACGCGCGCGGCGTTTGTGGCGAAATCGGCATCGCCGGGCAGGCCATCCAGTCCGGCCACGGCGCAGAACTTCGCAAACTGGCTGTCGTTGCCGACCGCAAGGATGAAGTGGCCATCTGAAACCGGCAGCACCTCATAGGGCGCGATGTTGGGATGGGCATTGCCCATGCGCTGGGGTGGCGTGCCGGACACCAGGAAATTGAGGTTCTGGTTGGCGAGCACCGAGATCTGCGAATCGAACAGCGCCATGTCGACATGCTGGCCTTGGCCGGTCGCTTCAGCGTGACGCAATGCGGCCTGGATAGCGATGACCGAATAGAGCCCGGTGAATATGTCGGTGACGGCGACGCCGACTTTCTGCGGCTCGCCGTCGGGGGCGCCGGTGATGGACATCAGACCGGACATGCCTTGGACGATGAAGTCGTATCCGGCGCGTGGAGCATATGGCCCCGATTGGCCGAAGCCGGTGATCGAGCAATAGACCAGCCTGGGGTTGATCGCCTTCAGGCTCTCATAGTCGAGACCGTACTTCTTCAGGCCGCCCAGCTTGAAGTTCTCGATCAGCACATCGGCCTTGGCGACCAGCTTGCGCACCGTCTCGGCTCCCTCCGGCGTCGAGAAGTCGACGGCGATGGAGCGTTTGCCGCGGTTGCAGGCATGATAGTAGGCAGCGGAAAGGTTCTCGCCATTCTTGCCTTTGACGAAGGGCGGACCCCATTTTCGAGTGTCGTCGCCCTCGGGACTCTCCACCTTGATGACATCTGCACCGAGATCGGCCAGCATCTGTCCCGCCCAGGGGCCGGCGAGGATGCGGGCGAGTTCGATGACACGCACGCCGTTCAGGGGAGAATTGGCCATGAAACACCGCAGGTTTGTTTGGTCGCGCTGGCTCTAGCAATACGTGCGCTTCGTGTCACGGTTCTTGCGATGGACCAGCGCAGCAATTGACAGGAACTCAGTGCGAAACCGTGACCTTGTCCGCCCAGGTGACGAAGTCTTCCATGATGATGTTTCGATTCACCTCGTTCAGGCTTTCATGCCGCGTTTCGGCGTAAACCTTTGAAACGAGATTCGAAAAGCCCATCCCGCGCATTCGGCCGGCGAGCTGTTCGACTGCCTTGCCTCCGCCGGTTGCCGGGTCCTTTTCACCTCCGGCGAGATTGACGGGCAGGCTCCTGGCTATGCCTGCAAAGCGGCTGTCGTCGGCGCCGTTGAAGATGAAGCCGAACAGGTCGCGCCACAGCGATACCGAGGCGTCCCAGCCACACAAAGGATCGGCAACATATTTGTCGACTTCGGCCGGGTCGCGCGAAAGCCAGTCGAACAATGTGCGATGTCCTGGCACGGCCTTACCCCAGGCCTGGAAGGTGAGCCGAGGCAACAAGCGCGATGGCACGTCGGAACCCAGCCGGAACCTTTCCCAGGCCAGGATGGCGAGCGCTGCGCGGCCGCTGATACCGGCGGTGAAATTGGCGTTCCAGATCGCGGCGCCTTGTATGCGCGTCGAATGCTTCTGGACGAAGTTGAGTGCGACCAGCCCGCCCATCGAATGACCAAAAGCGATGACCGGGAGCCCCACATGTTCCGCTGCGATGTGATCGTGAACGGCAAGCACATCGGCAACGACCTTGTCGCCGCCGTTCGGATCGCCGAACTTGCCGAGTGGAGCATCGGGGGCGGTGGTGTAACCGTGGCCACGATGGTCGTGCGCATAGGTGTGATAGCCGCGAGCGGCGAGGAAATCGGCGAAGCCAGCATAACGTGCGGCGTGTTCGGCGAGGCCGTGGCTGATCTGCACAACACCCCGTGCCTTGCCTTCCGCACTGCGCGCATAAAGATTGAGCGATGCACCGGTGGGTGAAGCAAGGGCGCGCTGGTCGCTGAACGGCATCGTCTTCTCCTCCCCTGGCACGGTTGAATCCGCGCTCATGACATCGTCAGCCTTTTGTTTGCGCCCGCAGCCGTTTAGCGTCAATCAGCCATCATGATACCGCTGGGGAAAGAGCGGCAGCACATGCATCGCAATTCTGACATGTCGGTCGGGCAGATGCGCAATACTTAACGAGAGGGATTTGTGCATGCGGACTTGGCTTGGTCTTGGAGCGATGCTCGGCGTTGTCGTCATGATGGGGGTGGCTCAGGCGGAAACGAAACTCGACGGCACCTTCGTGGCGGACGCAGCCTGTCCGGCGACCCAGTCGATCAAGAATGGCAATAACCCCGGCAACGTCGGCACCGAAGCCGGGCAGAGCTATGACCTCATCGCTGGAAACAAGGACGAGCCGACGCACTATATGATCCGCGTGCCTGGGGCTGATCCGGAGCGGCGCTGGGTCAAGGTGAGTTGTGGTCACCTTGCGGGTGCCACTGGCGCGCCAACTGCTCCCGCAGCTCCCGTGGAGCCGGTCGCACCGCAGAAGAAGGCGGCTGCCGGCAAGCCTGAATACGTCTTCGCGATCTCCTGGCAGCCGGCCTTCTGCGAGATCAAATCGAGGAAGACGGAATGCCGTACCATGACGGATGCGAGCTTCGCGGCGACGAACTTCACCCTTCATGGCCTGTGGCCGCAGCCGAACGGCAATTTCTACTGCGGGGTAAGTTCGGCTGATCGTGCCAGTGACAAAGGCAACTGGCGGGACCTGCCGGCAGTCAATCTCGACAAAGCGACACGCGCCGAACTCGACAAGGTGATGCCGGGGACCGCTTCGCAGCTGGACCGGCATGAATGGATCAAGCACGGCAGCTGCTATGGCAAGGACCAACAGGCCTATTTTGCCGACGCACTGGCGCTGATGCGGCAGGTCAATGCGTCACCGGTGCGCGCGTTGTTCGAGAAGAATATCGGCGAAGAGCTGACGGCCAACCAGATCCGCGATGCCTTCGACAGCGCTTTCGGCAAAGGCACCGGTGATCGTGTGCGCGTGGCCTGCTCTGATGATCGGGGCCGGCGCATGATCGGCGAACTGACGCTGGGCCTTGCAGGGCCGATCGGGCCGAACAGCTCGTTGAAGGATCTGATGCTGGCTTCGGCACCGACCGACAATGCCGGTTGCCCGCGCGGCGAAGTGGATCGGGTGGGATTGCAGTAGGTTATCCAAGCCTGCTTCCGTTGCAGGCCGGAGGCATGCCGCCAGTTCAAGCCACCATCGGCAGCAGGCGGCGGACTTCGACGAGCAGGTCCGGGATAGCCTGTTCGTCATTTGACAGATGTTTCAGGAGATATTTCTGGAACAGTCCGTCGAAAACGGCATAAAGCGCGGCAGGCGAAACCACCGGCTCCTTGCCGCCGAGTTCGGCATAACGCGAGGCGACCCGCCACACCATGTCCTCGAGGCTCTGGTCGATCTCGGTGACGTCCTCACGGAAGACGTCCTCGAACAGCGCCTGCGCGCGCAGGTCGTACCATAGCCGGTGCATGCCGGATTCTTCCCGCAGCGTCTCCGCCAGCTTGAGCAGGAAACCTTCGAGCAGGGCTTCGCGTGTCTTGGCGGTGGCCGTGACCTGATCGTAGCGGGTGACGCATTTGGCCTTGTAGTGGCGAACGCAGCAACTGATCAGATCGACCTTGTCGGTGAAGTAATAGTGCAGTACGCCGTGCGTGAAGTCAGACTTCTGAGCGATCTCGCGCAGGCTGGTGCGTGCATAGCCAAGTTCAGCCAGAGTCTCGAGCGCTGCCTCGGCCAGTTCCACGCGTCTGGCCGTGAACTTGTCGATGCGCAGGCGTTCGGCACCGCGTGGTGTCCGCACCTTTTCCATCACCTGGTCAGCCATGGCTGCTTTCCTAGCTCCGACCGCTGAAAAATACCAGCGGGCATCGCTGAAATAAGTTTGCCTCTGCGTCAATAGTCTTTCCCGATATCGTAGACCGTAACACGCTGGGAACGCACAAAAGCTTCCGCGACTTTGCCTGGCGACCATCAAAACCATTTGCCAGGCCGAGGTGACTTGCTAAAGAAGAATTCCGGCTCACGTCCAAAAAGGAACTGATCATGCCGGATTTCTCGACTCTCATTCTGTTTGCGGGCGCGGCGCTTGTGCTGACTGCGACGCCTGGCCCTGACATGCTGCTGATTGCCTCCCGAAGTATCAGCCAGGGGCGCTCGGCCGGCTTTCTCACCTATGCCGGAATTGCAGCTGGTACTTATTGTCATGCGTTGGCGGCGGGCCTTGGGCTGTCGCAGCTGTTCGTGGCCGTGCCTGTCGCCTATGAAATCGTGCGCTGGGCTGGCTGCGCCTATCTTCTGTATCTGGCCTACAAGACATTGCGCAGCGAGGGGTCTGCCTTTGCGCCTTCCACTGCGCTCCGGAAAATTTCCGACAGGCGGATATTCACGGAAGGGCTGCTTACCAATCTGCTCAATCCGAAAGTGGCATTGTTTGTGCTGGCGCTGTTTCCGCAATTCGTGAATCCGGCTCACGGTTCGCTGCTTTTGCAAATGGTGGTGCTGGCCACGGTGCTGAACGGCATAGGTTTTTTCGTGAATGGCGCCGTGGTGATGCTCGGCAGTAGGATTCAGCGCTCCCTTTTCGGCTTTCGCAGATTTCCCAAGCTTCCCCAATATCTCCTGGCGACGGTCTTTACCGGACTGGCGGCTCGTCTGGCGCTGGGAACGCGGAACTAGCAGGTTGTCTTCAACCTGCGGCGGACCTTGGAGGAGCGCCAGGTCTGTGCGTCTTGACCCGGTGATGAAGGCCAGACGCAAAGTCGGCCTTCATCGAAACGCATCATAACAAAACCGGAGCGAGCTGTCGGAAGCAGGGCTGTTGGTTCGTCCTTGGGATGAATCACGAACAACCGCCGCGAGAAGAGCTCCAATGATTCCAACCATTACGGCGTTCGCCATGTCACCTGACGAGGGGCAGGGGCACGCACGCGACATGCGCTTGCGCTGGGCCTTCGAAGAAGTGGGGCAGCCTTATGACGTTCGGCTCGTTTCTTTCAAGCAGATGAAGCAGCCGGCACATCTGGCACTCCAGCCTTTCGGGCAAATCCCGACCTATGAAGAGGGTAATCTTACCCTGTTCGAGAGCGGGTCTATCATCCTTCACCTTGCGCAGCGTCGTTCTGGTCTGTTGCCGAACGACCCCAATGCCCGGGGCCGCGCGATCACATGGATGTTTGCGGCACTCAACACGATGGAACCGCCGATCGTCGAGCTCGAACAAGCACCCTATGTGGCGGGTGACAAGCCCTGGCTCGGCGAACTTGTGCCCATGCTTGAAGACCGTGTCAGAATACGGCTCGGCGAGCTATCGAGACGGCTTGGTGACGCCGACTGGCTGGATGGAGAATTCAGCGCAGGCGATCTGATCATGGTGACGGTGCTGCGCAGGCTTGATGGAACAGGTCTGGTGGAGGAATATCCGAACCTTGCCGGCTATGTCGCCCGCAGCAAAGCCCGTCCGGCCTACAAGCGTGCTTTCGAGGCTCAACTGGCGGTTTTTGTCGCTGCGTCGAACGCCTGATGAAGGCGTCACGGGCGATCATTCTCCCGTCGCTACTTCGAAACCTTCGTCCAGCCATCCGACAAGTCCGCCAGTCATGATCTTGACCGGCCTGTCTAGGTCCGCGAGGCGAAGCGCACCGCGAGCGGCGCCATTGCAATGCGGACCAGCGCAATAGGTGACGAAGATGGTGTCTTCGCTCCATTGCTGCATCTTGGAGGCGATGATCTTGCGATGTGGCAGGTTGATCGCGCCCGGCACATGGCCCTTGGCGTAGAGGGCAGGGCTGCGGACATCGAGCAGCACGAAATCCGTGCCCTGGCTCATTGCCTCGTGAACATCCCAGCAATCGGTTTCGAACTCGAACTCGCTGGCAAAGTGTTCCCTGGCACGGTCGCTGGCGGCAGGCCTGGTTGCTGTCACGGCGGTGGGCATGGCGATCTCCTGTTGTGATGGCTGTTTATCCCGTGCCAGGAGATCACCTTGCAATTGGCGTGAATGACAATATACGTAAAGATCATGCCAAATACCTCCCCTACTTCGGGCCCACTCGTCGTTGCGCTGCTCTACGATGGCCTGTGCACATTCGAGTTCGGGATCATCGCGGAGATTTTCGGCCTCGCACGGCCGGAGATGGGGCCTGGATGGTATCGCTTCGCCAGTTGCCCGGTCGACGACGGGCCATTGCGTGCTCATGGCGGTTTCACCCTGGTGGCCGATGCCGCACCAGACTTGATCGAGCAGGCCGACATCATCGTCGTGCCTGGCTGGAAGGGCGCCGAGGCTCCGGTTCCCGAGCAACTTTGCCGAAGACTTCGCGACGCACATGCCCGCGGTGCGCGTCTGGCTTCGATCTGTTCAGGAGCCTTTGTGCTGGCAGCGACCGGTCTCCTCGATGGCGGTACGGCAACCACGCATTGGCGTTATGCGGGTGAGCTTCGCCGCCGCTATCCGGAAATCGAAGTCGATGACACCTCGCTTTATCGCGATCATGGCCGCATCTTCACCTCCGCGGGCAGTGCCGCAGGCATCGACCTCATGATCGAGATCGTGCGGCGGGATTTCGGTGCGGCCGCTGCGAACTCGGTCGCGCGGCGGCTGGTGATGCCGGCACACCGCGCCGGTGGGCAGGCGCAATTCCTGGAGCGCCCCGTGCCGCAACGCAAAAGCGCGGAGATCGCACCGCTGCTCGACAGGTTGCGGGCCAGTCTGCAGTTGCGCTGGACGGTCGAGGAGATGGCCTTGGAATGTTCGATGAGCCTGAGGACCTTCCTGCGCCGTTTTACAGAGGCGACCGGAACGTCACCCGGCGAGTGGCTGACGGAAGAACGCGTCGCCTGGGCCAAGCAGCTTCTCTGTCAGCAGCGCCTGAACATGGATGCCATCGCGGAAACCGTCGGCTTTGGCAGCGCCCATACGCTGCGGCATCATTTTCGCAGGCAGATGGGCATAAGCCCGACCGAGTATCGCGCGCGTTTCATCGCCGAGCCGGTGTGACGCAGGCCCTCCAGCCGGCGGTGTCGTCAGGTTGCGTGGATACGGTCGAACATCCGCACCAGATCGGCGAGCGTCCGTGTCCCCATTTTCCGCATCAGGTGGCTGCGACGCACCTTGACGGTGATTTCGCTGACTTTCAGTTCCGCTGCGATCTGTTTGTTGAGCAGTCCCTGGACGACCAGCCGGGCCACATCCTGTTCTCCCGGAGACAGGGTTTTCCAGCGCTGCTGCAGTTCGGCTTCGGTCACATCCTTGAGACGCCTGATCTTGTCGATCTCGATGCCGCGCTGAATGGCATCCAGCAGATCCTGGTCACGAAACGGCTTGGTCAGGAACTCGATCGCGCCATCCTTCATCGCCTTGACGCCCATGGCAATGTCGCCATGGCCTGTGATCATGATTGTCGGCAAATGCAGGCCCAGGCCGGTCATATGGGAGAGAAAATCCATGCCGCTCTGACCCGGCATGCGGACGTCGAGCACCAGGCAACTCGGTGCCTCAGCCAGATCGGTGTTCAAGAAGTCCTGCACGGAGCCGAAGGACCGGGCGCGAAGCGCGACGGAGGCAAGCAAATCCTCAAGCGATTCACGGACCGAGCGGTCGTCATCGACGATGTAGACGATCGGTTCCTCATCAAGATGTCCGGACGTATGGCCATTCATTGCTTCGGACCTCCGGCAACCGGCAGGCTGAACGAAAGCACGGCGCCACCTACTTCATTCGGCTCTGCCCAGATGCGACCGCCATTGGCTTCGATGATCGAGCGGCTGATGGTCAGCCCCAGTCCGATGCCATCTTTCTTCGTTGTCCAGAAGGCGTCGAAGAGATGTTCCGCTTCGCCGGCGCGCAGCCCGATGCCGGTATCGGCCACCGAGAAACGGATCCTGTCGTGGCTGTCGCTTTCGGTGGTGATCTCCAGCTCCCCGGTCTGGCTTGAAGAGGCCGCAATTGCCTCGACGGCATTGAGCACCAGATTCCCGACCACTTGCCCGATCTGGACGCGGTCGGCCAGCACCATCGGCAGGTTCTCCGGAAGGTAGAGCCTGAGCGCGATGTCGTGGCGGTCGATCTGGTCATGCGCGAGGCCGACAATCTCGCGGACAAGCCCATTGAGGTCGAAGGGGGTTTTCTCCGACGCTTTGTTGCTTGCCAGCCCACGCACGCGCGTGATTACCGCGCTCGCTCGGTTTGCCTCCTCGACAATCCTGTCCACGGTTCGGCGGGCGCTTTCGATGTTGGGTGGATCCTGAGCCAGCCAGCGCTTGCAAGCGCCGGCGCTTGTGACGACCGCCGCCAGCGGCTGGTTGACCTCATGGGCAATGGAGGCGGTCAATTCGCCAAGGCTGGTGACGCGTGCCATGCGCAGCAATCGTTCGCGGCTCTCATGGGCGGCTGCTTCGGCGTTCACGAGCTTCAGCGACAGATATGTGGTCACGCCGATGGCCACGATGCTGATGGCGGTGTTGACGACGCCCACCTCATAGGCACCGGAATGGGTGAGGGCGACACTCAACAGCGTCAGCGCGATACAGACGCAGGCCAGCACAACGACACTGCGCGCAGGCAGAACGCGGGTCGCAAAAAGGATGACGGCCGTGTAGAAAACCGCGGCTGCGATCGCATAGTCGGTCACGGTGTCCGCGACGAAGATGGCCGCGATCGCCACCAGAAGCGCTGCCGCGACGAGCAACTGGTTGCGCCGCATCTGGGTCCCCCGTCTATTTTCCATCGCTGCGATAGTCCGTCAAAACCCGCATTATGCAAGCCGTGCCGGAGCAAATAGCGGAGCACAGAAGGCGAGGCCCTCAGTCCTTGGTGCTGCCGTCCCAGCTTGCGTTGGAGACGCCGGCCTGTTTGGCGAGATAGGAGGTCACCTCCTCGATCTCATGCGGGTTGACGGCCGTCGAGACAAGAGTGGCCACGATCTCGACCGTATCGTCACCACGATCGACAATTTCGACGTCGCTGACCGGATAGTTCGCCTGTTCCAGGCGTTCGACCAGGAGGTCACGCATGTCCGGCATGGCGTCGCGGCTGGAGAGGATGCTGACTTCGTAGGTCGCCTCTGTGGCTCGGTCATCGATGGGGATGCGGTTGATCATGTTGACGAGCGGCCTCAGCAGCGTGTTGCCAGCAAGCACGAAAACGGTGAGCAGGGCCGCTTCTGCGATCATGTCGGTCCCGGCGCAGGCGCCTACCGCGGCCGAGCACCACAACGTTGCAGCCGTGTTGAGGCCGCGCACATTCATGCCTTCCTTCATGATCACGCCGGCGCCGAGAAAGCCGATGCCCGAAACGACATAGGAAATGACGCGCACGGCTTCCGTCGTGCCGGCGATCCGCTGGGCAAGGTCGACGAAGGCCGCGGCGCCAACCGCGACGAGAACATTGGTGCGCAAACCCGCCGTCCGCTGGCGATACTGGCGTTCCGCGCCGATCAGCGTTCCAAGTACGAAGGCCGCGGCAAGTGCCACGACCGTGTCCAGGAAAGGATAGAAGTCAAACGTCTGCAGGAATTTCATGGCGTTGTCTCAATTGTCCTCGCGCGCATACAAGGCCCTGTTTGCACGCAGATGACGGCGATCCATCGATGATCAGCGTTGCCGTCGCAACATGCGAATGGCAAGACCATGAAGATGCATCGCGTTGCGCATCAGATACACAGATTGCGCGCGTGTGAGCAGGCCGCCGCGTGCAAGGCGCACAGTGATCACAAAGAGCGCGGCACCGGTTGCCGCGAATGCCCAGCACAGATGGCGGTTGGCAAGTTCGAGGAGCCAGCTCGAGCCGGAGTGCACTTTTCCAGTCCGCATGGGAACCTCCGCGATGCGCCCGCAAACGGGCGGGCGCCTGCAGCAATCGACTTTTCGGTGTTGAGATCAGGTTCGGGCGGACCGGCCGCCCGAACCTTTTGTCAGGATCAGAACCACTGGCCGAAGCGGCGGATGTAGATCGTCTTCATTGTCTGCGCGACAATGCAGTAGCTGAGCAGCGTTCCGGCGAGCCAGGGGAAGTACTCCCATGGCAGCGGCTGCAACCCGACCATCGCGCCCAGCGGCGAGAACGGAATGTAGATGCCGAGCACGCAGACCAGTCCGGTCATCAGCATCACGGGCAGGGCGGCCGTGCTCTGGATGAACGGGATCTTCTGGGTGCGCAGCATGTGCACCACCAGCGTTTGCGACAGCAGGCCCTCGATGAACCAGCCGGACTGGAACAGCGACTGCAGTTCCGGCTTGTTGGCGCCGAAGACATGCCACATCACGGCGAAAGTGGTGATGTCGAAGATCGAAGAGGTCGGTCCGATCCAGAGCATGAAACGGCCGATGTTCCTTGCGTCCCACTTTCGTGGCTTCTTGAGGAATTCCTTGTCCATCCGGTCCCAGGGCAGCGACAACTGCGAGATGTCGTACATCAGGTTCTGGATGAGCAGATGGATGGCGAGCATCGGCAGGAACGGAATGAAGGCGCTTGCCACCAGTACCGAGAACACGTTGCCGAAGTTCGAACTCGCCGTCATGTTCAGGTACTTCATGATGTTGCCGAACGTCTCACGACCTTTGACGACACCTTCCTCCAGCACCATCAGGCTCTTCTCAAGCAGGATGATATCAGCGGATTCCTTGGCGATGTCGGTGCCGCTGTCGACAGAGATGCCGACATCGGCGTCGCGCAGTGCGGGTGCATCGTTGATGCCATCGCCGAGGAAGCCGACGGTGTGCCCATTGGCCTGCAATGCCATCAGCACACGCGACTTCTGCAGCGGCGTCAGCTTGGCGAAAATCGTCCGCTCCTCGACGATGCGGCCGAGGGCCGCGTCATCCAGCGTCTCGATCTCGCGGCCGAGAACCGGCTGGCCGGGCTCGAGACCGACCTCCCGGCAGATCTTGGCGGTGACCACCTCGTTGTCGCCGGTCAGGACCTTCACCGTCACGCCATGCTCGGCGAGCGCCTTGATCGCAGGGCCCGCGGTCTCCTTGGGCGGATCGAGGAACGTGAGGAAGCCCTGGACGACCATGTCGTTCTCGTCGGAAACCTCGTAGCGCGTCTTGCGGGCGGCGTTTGTGATCTCGCGTGTTGCCACGACAAGCACGCGGAAGCCGTCACGGTTGTAGGCGCGGGCCATGTCGACAAGGGCGTTGCGCTCGGCTTCTCCAAGCGGACGAACAGCCTTGCCATCCTTGATCGCGGTCGAGATCGCCAGCATCTCTTCCACGGCACCCTTGCAGATCAGCAGGTGCTGGCCGCTGACGTTTTCGACGACGACGGACAATCTCCGGCGCACGAAATCAAACGGCAATTCATCGATCTTCCGGTTGGTTGAGTTTGTCTGGACGATACCCGGGACATGTTCGGCAAACCGGATGACCGCCTGATCCATCAGGTTCTTCACCCCGCTCTGGTGATGGCTGTTGAGCCAGGCGAGCAGCAGGACGCCCTCGTTGCTCCTGCCGTGCACGTCGACATGGTGCTCCAGGATGATCTTGTCCTGCGTGAGCGTGCCGGTCTTGTCGGTGCACAGCACGTCCATCGCCCCGAAGTTCTGGATGGCGTTCAGGCGTTTCACCACGACCTTGCGTCGCGCCATCGCGACGGCGCCCTTGGCGAGGTTGGAGGAGACGATCATCGGCAGCATTTCGGGTGTCAGGCCCACAGCGACCGCAAGCGCGTAGAGCAGGGCCTCGACCCAGTCGCCCTTCATGATGCCATTGATGAGGAAGACGATCGGCACCATTACCATCATGAAGCGGATGAGAAGCCAGCTCACGCTGTTGATGCCGCGATCAAAGGCAGTTTGCGCACGCGAGCCGGAGATGGCCTTGGCAAGCGAGCCGAAATAGGTCCTCGGCCCGGTGGCGACCACAATGGCGGTTGCCGTACCGCTGACCACATTGGTGCCCATGAAGCAGATGTTGGGCAGGT
Source organism: Mesorhizobium sp. NPDC059025 (assembly GCF_042739655.1). Classification (NCBI taxonomy): domain Bacteria; kingdom Pseudomonadati; phylum Pseudomonadota; class Alphaproteobacteria; order Hyphomicrobiales; family Phyllobacteriaceae; genus Mesorhizobium; species Mesorhizobium sp. NPDC059025. The sequence continues at coordinate 401,528 of NZ_JBHYIM010000003.1, forward strand.
CGAGGAGATCCATCTGGTCATGCGCGACGGCGCCAGCGGATTTCTGCGCGACAGCGCCCAGGGTATCGTACTTTTCGACAGGCAAGGCCTCGCCGGTCAGCGCTGCCTGACTGATGAAAAGATCGCGCGATTCAATGAGGCGGATATCGGCGGGGACCATGTCGCCGGCAGAAAGCCGGATGATATCGCCCGCCACCACCTGCGCCATCGGCACTTCGATAAGATCAGGTTTGGTGTTCGGGCTGACCTGACGCAGGACGGTGGCGGTGGTGCGAACCATCGCCTTCAAAGCCTCGGCCGCCTTGCCGGAGCGATACTCCTGGACGAAGCGCATGACCGCGCTCGTCACCACCATGAGCAGGATGATGGAGACCTTGGTGGGATCGGCGTCCTCGCCGGCCTGCAGCGGCAGCCAGATATCGGTGAAGGCGCTGATGGCGGCCAGCACCATCAACACCAGGATGAAGGGGTTCTTGAACGCCAGCAGGAACTGGACGATCGCATGAGGACGCTTGTCGTGCGCGACCTCGTTGGGGCCGTCCTTGGCCAGGCGTTCAAAGGCCTCGGCGACGGTCAGTCCGTCGAGCCGCCCCTTGAAGTTGGCGAGCGTGGTATCGACGGCGTTCTGCGCTTCGCGCACCGCCCGCATGGACAGTTTCCTGTCCTCTCTTCGGGCGGCCGGAGGCGCACCCTTCAGCATCATGTTCATGGTCTTGGTCCTTGGTGGTTCCGGGAGATCGGGGCGTGGCACAGCGACCGCACGCAGGGAGAGCGCAGGCAAGCTGGTTGGAGCCAGCGATCACGGTGGCTGTTGAAACTGTTGCGGGAAGTCCGCCGCGGATTACTCGGCGGCGGACTGATTTCGTCGCGTGACGGATATGTATAGCGATGGCGTCATTGGCTAATTCCATGACCTCGCGTTTTCCCGGAACGAAAGAATGGCCCCGAGGCGTTCGAAGCCCGAAGGTTCGATGCCATCGGCGGACTGATTTCCGGTGACGGTCCAGCGGCATTCGAGCCGCCCCGAAACAGGGTTCATCCGCCAGCGCACGATCGGCTTCGATACCGCCTGCCGAGGCATGCGGATGACCGGGACGGCTGTTTCGATCGCCGGGTGTGACTGATGGGCAAGCCGGCCCCACGGGCCGATGAGTGCCCGCAGACAGCGATGGGCAAAAGTAATGATTTTCATGTCTCACCTCATTGACGCGCCACCACGGCGTCAAAGGCGAGACCAGGAACTAGTCTCGACCAGACGGCCGCAGCGGCGTGCTTTCTCGACTACTGTCGCTAGGCATGGTTCCAGCTTCCTCTAGGGTCGCGGCAGGGCAGCAGCCCCTTCGCTCGACGGTGACGGCTTACGCCTTGTGCGAGGCCGGCACCAGTATCTTGGTCGGATGGATCGTTATGCTTTGGCATCGGTCGTTTATACCAACGTATATCCGGCGACCGGACGATGCAGCGATCTGTCCGGCAATGCGGACCGCCGATGTCTCGACACGCTGGCTCGGCTTTGCCACGTTGCCGGCATGGAGAATCTTTGCATGAATGACCTGCGGCTGATGCAGGGTCTTGCCCAGCAGGTGACCGCCCTGCGGCCGGAATTGCTCAACGCCGATGCAACCGTTGGTGAACTGGCCTGGGTCTGGGGGAAGGATTTCGACGTCCTCGGCCCGTTCTGGCGGCAGCGGCAGTGGCTCGTCGGTGGCAAGCTGGCTGCGTGGGGATGGGTTCATCTTCCGTACCGGATTCCGCGCGGAGATGGGACCTTTCGCCAGGCCACGGCCGCCAATCTGATCTGGCAGACGCATCCGGATCAGCCGGAGCTGCTGCACGAAATCCTGGACTGGTATGACATGGTCGCCGACGGCGTCGACCGGCTGCTGACGATACAGTCAGCGGACACGAACGCGCAGGCTATCGTCCCCGGGCATGGCTACGTGTTCGATACAGAGGCAGGAGCCGATGATGGATCATGGGTACAATTCAACAGGCGTGAACTGACTGATCTGCCGGAGCCAGTCCTGCCCGCAGGCTTCCGGTTCCTGACGGCCGAGGATGTGTCCCGGGTTGATGCCGTCAAGGCGCATCGCGATGCCTGGCAATCGTCGAGCTTGAGCGAGGCAGCTTTCGGGCGCGTGCAGGGGACCTGGCCGTATCGAGCTGATCTGCACGTGTTGGTCGAGGCGCCCGACGGCACACTGGCGGCGACCGCGATCATCTGGCTGGACGCGGCGACACAGACTGCTGAATTCGAACCCGTGGGAACGCATGGGGATTTCCGTCGGCGGGGACTGGGTACTGCCCTGCAATTGCATGGCATGCATCGGGCAAAAGCCGTCGGCGCCGGGCACATGCTGGTTGCCTGTCTTGGCGCGTCGGCGCACGTTGCTGCCCGCAACATGTACTACGGCGTCGGCTTTCGCGCGTTGACCCGCGACCTGCCGCAGATCAAGGTCGCCCGCCAGCGGGCCTGACCACCACGGTTCAGCCTTGTTGACTGGATCCGAGATCCAGTCGCCGATCCAGGATGATGCTATCGAGAAAAACTTCGTCGTGGCTGACCACCAGAATGGCTCCGTCGTAGGCCCGCAAAGCAGCCTCCAAGGCGTCGGTCGCGTCCAGGTCGAGATGATTGGTCGGTTCGTCCAGAAGCAGGAGTTGTGGCGGCATGGTGCGGCCCAGCACGCAAGCGAGACCGGCACACAGTCTCTGGCCACCGCTGAGTGCACGAACTTCCTGGAGAGCGTCATCGGCCCGGAACCTGAAACGTGCCAGGGCTGCCCGGCATTCGTTTTCGCTGGCGTCGGGATTCAGGCGCAGGAAGTTGTCCCGCAGCGACTCGCCTGGGTCGAGCAACTCGACACCCTGATCGAAAAAGGCATGAGAAACGTTGAGGTCGATGCTGCCGTGTTGCGGCTCCAGTTTGCCGACGATCAACGAAAGAAGAGTGCTTTTCCCGCAGCCATTGGGCCCGGTGATTGCAACGCGCTCCGGGCCTGTGATGGACAGCGACAGGTCGCGGATTGTCGGATGTGCCGGATGGTGTCCTCCCGTCACCGTATTCAGCCTGAGAACCTGCCTGTTCTGCGGCAGGCCCGTCGAGGGGATATCCATCCGGATCGGCTGAAGGATTTCGGCCTGAGCCCTGGCCGACGACACTGCGTCCTGGGCTGTGTCACGTCGCAGGTCGCGCAAGCGTGCGTTTGCTCCGCCTGAAGCTTCCGATCGTCCCTTTGCTGCGTCGAGCATGATCTTCGGCTGGTCCCCGCGTGCGCGGGACTTCAGTCCCACGCGATCCTTGCGTGCTTTACGCTCCAGCGCCTGCTGGGCATTGCGTTTTGCTGCGGTGAGCTGCTTTTCGGCATCCGCCAATTTGCGATCGGCGGCTTGAAGGTCCTCGGCCTTGCGCGCCTGATAGGCGCTGTAGTTTCCACCGTAGCGGGTTGCCCCGAGGGTGCTGAGCTCAACGATGGCGTCCATCTCCTCAAGCAGTTCGCGGTCGTGGCTGATCACGATCGCACCGGCCCGCCAGCCTTTGAGGAGATCGATCACGGCCCGTCGTCCGGCGCGGTCGAGATTGTTGGTGGGCTCGTCCAGCAACAGGAAATCCGGCTCCTGAAAGATCAGCGCGGCAAGGCTCGCACGAGTACGCTGGCCTCCGGACAAGGTGGAGAGGGGTGTCTTCAGGTCGATTTCCAGACCGCAGCGCAGAAGTGCTGTCTCGATCCGCATCGGCAGCGTCCAGTCCGCGTCTGCCAGTTCTTCCGTGCTGGCTTTTCCGGCAGCCGCACGATCCAGGACCGCCAGCGCGGATGAAACGCCGAACAGATCATCGACGTTTTTGCCGGGGCACGCCTGAATTTCCTGCTGCATCCAACCCAACGTGCCGTGAATCCGGACTGTACCCGCTCGTGGTGGAAGTGTTGCGGTGATCAGGCGCAGCAACGTCGTCTTGCCGGTGCCGTTGCGCCCGACAAGTCCTGTGCGCTCAGGCCCGAAACTCAGGTTGATATCGGAAAAAAGGGAGGTGCCGTCAGGCGTGGACCAGCCAAGGCTGGCAAGCGTAATGGATGCAGACATGGGACACTCGTTGCGTAACCGAAGCGGTGAAGGCAGCGAGGGGCTGTCACATGTCAGCGAAACTCCAATGGTGTTGTTGCGCCAATCTAGGGAAGGCCATCGAAAGAACAAGGCCTCAAGACAATCTTTCGTGGACTTGCCGGTTTCCAGGCTTAAATCACCGCCCGTCCGTGCCTATGTGATCGCAACCGCTGATCGCGGACTTCACCCGGTCGTTTCATTCAGGAAGGCGCATCTGCTTGCACGAACGTCTGCTCGAAATCGACGGCAGCCTGCTCCTGGCGCTCGACGCCTTGCTGCGTGATCGCAACGTCACCCATGCGGCCGCGCGGCTTGGCATCACACAGCCGGCGCTTTCCGCGCGGCTGACGCGGCTCCGGCACGTGTTGGGCGATCCGCTGCTGACGCCGGCAGCGTCCGGTCGCGGCATGACGCCGACGCCTCATGCGGCAGCGCTGCAGCCGGAGCTGACCAAGCTGATTGAACGGCTGCGCGACTTCACGAATGCCGCGCAGGTGTTTGACCCGGCGACAAGCCAGCGCGTTTTTCGCATCGCGGCGACCGACAATCCCGCGGCGATCCTGGCCCCGGACCTGATACCGCACCTCAATGCGGTGGCGCCGAACCTCCGTGTCGCGCTCGTCCTGCCGGACAAGCCGCGCATCGCGGCATCGCTGGAAGAGGGGGAGGTCGATCTTTATCTTGGCCTCGCCGAATGTGTCGCCAACGGCCTGATCGGCCGTGCCCTGTTCGACGAGGAGTTCGTAACGGCACAACGCCGCGGCCATCCGAGGGGCAACCGGCCGTTCGATCTCGACGAATTCTGCTCGCTCGACCATCTCTTGATTTCCGCGGACGGTGGCAACTTCACCGGAATGGTCGACGAGGCGCTTGCGGGTTTGCGGCGCGAGCGCAGGGTGACGGTATCGGTGCAGAGCTATGCGCTGGCCACGCTCGTCCTGATGAACAGCAATTGCATCTGCACCTTGCCACGCCGCTTCCTGGAGCGTTTCACGTCGTCGCTCGATCTGTTCGAACCACCGCTGGAGCTTGCGCGGTTCCAGCTGTCAGCGTTCTGGCATCAGCGTATGAGTGGGGATCCCGCCCATAGCTGGTTGCGCGAGCAGGTTTTCCTGACCGCCAAGGCGCAAGGCCGGTCGATGTCGAATTGACCGGCCCAGCCTATTGTCCGGCTGCTCCGGTCCGGTTTCGGTATTCGACCGGGTGCCAGCTGTAGGAGCCATTTCCCTCGGCGCGGATATGACCAACCCCCGGGAACTGCAGATGCGGCGCGGCTATGAGCTGGCGCGTCTTGGCGAAATCGGGAAACACCTCTTTTCGCACTGCCGCCGCCTGGTCTGGCTTCACGTCGTAGACGATGGTGATCGCCGGCTTGGGAAACTGCACCGATTCCACATGGACGATGTCGCCAACGAAGACGATCGACTGTCCTTTGTCCGATACGGTGAAGAAGGCTGTACCGGGAGTGTGTCCGGGGTGGAGGTTCGCCACGATGCCGGGCAGGATGGTTTCGTTGTCAGCGAAGGTTTTGACCTTGCCGGCTTTCGCCAGAACGCCGACTGTCTTTTCAGCCTCGTCGAAGTAACGCCGGTCGTAACCCGTTCTTTGCGCGTTGGCCGGGTCGAGGAAGAAATCGATGTCGGGCGTGCCGACGTATACCGTCGCATTGGCAAAAGCCGGTTTCCCGTCCTCGACCAAACCACCGGTGTGATCCGTATGGACGTGGGTGATCAGGATATCGGTGATGTCCTCCGGCTTCACGCCGATGCTGGCGAGACTGTCGTGCAGCTTGCCGCCGAAGCCCGGACCGAATAGCGAGCCGGAGCCGGTGTCGACGAGAATGCGCCGATCGCCGGTGCGCAGCAGATAGACGTTGATGGACGCTTCGACCGGATTGGTCAGGAAGGAGCGGTCGAGAAGCCCATCGACCTCGGATTGCGACGTTCCGGTCAGCAGCTTGTGCAGATCCTGCGGGACAGTCCCATCCGACAGGGCCGTAATCTCGATGTCACCGAGCGGGAAAGAGTAGGTGTCGGCGGCTTGCAGATAGGAAGCTGTCGCTTGCGCGCCGTTGCCTTCGGCGAAGGTCGGCATTGCGGTGCCGATAAGCAGGCCAAGTGCCGTGGCGGCAAGAAGGGAGCGACGTTTCATGAAGGAGGTCCTCTGTTGCGGATAGACCTCAGCTATGTGCTGCCATGACAGGCTTGAAATCGGAATGCTGGATGGGACCGATAGATCGCGCTTATACCTTGTGGGGGCTATGGCGGATCAATACGTCACCGTGACCACGACGGTGTCGGTATAGGTGCCCGGCGCCGGCGTGGTCTGCGGCGGCACACGCCCATAGACGGGAATGCCCTGAGCGGCACCTGTGCCTGTGCCTGAGACCGTATTGGTGCCGATCGTGTTTCCCCAGGGAAGGCTGCGGGCGGTATCCCTGTAGAGCCCGTAGGTTATGCCCTGGGTGCCGAGAGCCATGCGGCGGCTGGTCGGACCCGTGCCGGTCTGGCCATTGCCGAGGCCTACGGAATAGGTCGTTCCGGGCGTGCAACTGACGGCAACCTGTCCGGTTGCATCGACATTGCCGGTCAACACACCGGTTGTGCCGAAGTCGACGGGCTGCGTCGAGATCAGGCAGTTCGCCGCCACCGTTGCGGTGGTGTTGAAGGACGGCCGGGCAACGACGACGCCGGTGGTGACGGTGCAGTCGTTGCTGGTTGCGGAATACCGGTAGCGGAATTCCACATGGCTGCCGGAAAAGGCGGACAGATAACTGCCCGGCGGGACGGTGCCCTGACCGCCGGGCACGGCGCCGTAGAGCACGGCACTGCCGGTTCCCGAACCCAGCAGGCTGAGTGTCATGGCAAGAACTGGAGGGCGGGACGGATAGGGCCAGAGGTAGGAACCCCAGACGGTGCTGCGGCTCGCATCCGAATAGATCTGGAAATTCATGATATTCGTACCGTTCAGCATCTGCCTGCTGGATGCCGTCGCTCCACCGGAGCCTTCGCCCAGATTGGGGCATATCAGGATCCTCGACAACGACGTCCCCGTGCAGCTCACGCTCATATTGGCAGTGGTGTTCGTCTGCACGCCGGACAGCGTGTCCACCTGGCCAAAATTCATTGCAGAGATGCCGAAAGTGCAGCTTTGTGCGGACGCCGCTGAAGGAAGTGAAATGCCAAGGAAGAGACCTGCCATGGTTCCAAGAGAAAGCCTCACTGGCATACCACCTTCCTGATCACCACCTGTTTGCCCGGATTGGCTCGATACGGGAACGTTGCCTGGCAAGAGTTGCCGTCGCCGAGATCGATGGTGACGCTGTTGTCGCTCTTGAGCGCACGGATATAGGCTTCGCCGTCATAGCCGATGACGAAAGGTTCTGGATTGCCCGGCAGTGTGCCTGTGGAACTGACAGGCAGGGGAGCGCCGCCGGCGTCGACGAAAGAAACCAGCGCGGCGGCGGGTTTGTCGGAAACGCCGAAGTCGACGACCACGCCGCTGCGGTCGGCCGGCACCACGATCTCTTTCGTCGCAGGAATGTCGGCATCGACGGGCAGATTGCCGGGATTGATTGAGACCGTGTTGTCCTCGTAGGAGTGCAGGTCGGGAACTATGATCTTGCCGCGCCTGCCCGTCTTGCCCACCGGGCGGTTCTGGTACTGGACTTCGACGTCGGGTGCGCCGACGTCGACCACGGCGAAAGCATCGTCGATCCGGTTGGTCGCGAAGACACTTCCACCCGCGACGGCAACCGCACCCTCCAGCTGCGCCGTGGCGCGGATATCCTTGTCGAATTGCTCGACGGCGGCTTCGGCTCGCCCGATGGAAGAGCGGTAGCTCACGGCTGCCGACCGGTGCGGTGTTTTTCCTTCCGCGCCAGCCGACGCTGCCGTTTTCAAACTGTTCCGATTTGGTGAGATCGGCAAAGCCACGCGTTCCGTCCGGGCCGTTTTCGACACCGGTGGAGGCGGTGATGTTGTCGTCGAACGGGATGGAGAGACCGGCGAATATGCCAAAGCTGTCCTCGTTTTCGATGTCCTTGAAGGCGGTGGCATAGATGGTGCTGCGCTCGAAAATCTGTTGGCTGTAGGAGACACCGACGATCCGGTTGCGCTCACCCTCGGCATCTTCGAAATTGGTGAAGGAAAGCGTCAGGCTGGACAGATCGAGCGGCATCGGGATGCTCAGCGTCGCCTGGTCGATTGCGCGGGGCACTCCGGCGCTGAAGAGCGGCAGGCCGTCCCGCCCCAAGGCAGGTTCGGCGGTAACGGCGGCTATGTCCTGGTAATTCCCGAAGACGCGCTGGATGCGTCCATAGAAGGTCCATCCTTCATAGCCGAGCTCCACCGTTGCATTTACCAGCGAGCCCGAACGTCCGTCGTGATAGCTGCCGGCAACCGCCATTGACGCCGCGCCGTAACCCGCGAGGGGAAAGGCGATGCCGGCGCCACCATTGATGAGATCCGCGCCGCCTTCGGCGTGACCTTCCAGCGTCAGCCAGTCGGTGAGCCCGTAGCGGGCACTGACCGAGCCCATGAGCCTTTGGTCATAGGTGTTGGATTCAATGCCGAAATTGCGTCGGGGGAAACCAAGCTCGGCGGAGAAATCGAGCAGGCCGCGGCGCAGCAGCATGCTGGAGGAGTAATAGGGCAGCGTCGTCGCGGTCTCCCGGCCGAGGCTGTCGCGGATCACAACCCGCGCCTGGCCTTGTCCAGTGAAGGCGGGGATGTTGACGACCTCGAAAGGACCTGCGGCCACCTCCCCGGCATAGCTCCTTGTGTTCTGGGTATAGATTTCCAGCGTGGAGGGGACGGCGGCCGTGCCGGAAAAGGAAGGCAACGGCAAGGTCACGAGATCCGGGCGCAAAGCAAAATTGCGCTCGATCTGCATGCCGCCGAGATAGACCGGCCGTGTCCAGGCGAGGCCGCCGGAAGTGAAATCCCCGGCCCGATAGGTCACCATCCTCTTCGGGTCCGAGTAGGACCATGTCGTCTTGAGCCTGCGAAACGTGTCGAACTCGTTGTCCGAATAGCCTGCGATGAAGGACTGACTCAGCGTGCCGTATGGGCTGAACAGTCGCGCGTCGAAGCTGCCTGAAATACCTTGAAAGAGATCAGCTTGCTTGTCGAACAGCGTGTTCGAACTGGCAAAGAGTGAATAGTTGAGCACGCCGCCATAGCTGGAACGCGGCTCAAGGCGGTCGCGCTTTTCCCTTGCGTCGACGTCAACCACCTTCGCTTGCCGCGCATCGTCGGACGTCGCGATGAAAATGCGCTGGCTGGCCTCATCGACGCGAAATGAGACCGACGGCAACCGATCGATGATGACGAGGCCGTCGTCCGCCTTTGCACTGTCGACAGGCTTCAGACCCACCTCGGAAAGTTCCTGCGGGGCCACGGCAAGCTGGCCGTCAGGCAATTGTTTGAAATTGCCGATCAGGTTGGTCGACGCATCATTGATGAAGACCTCTAGGTAGAGATCCCGTGTCGCTGTCGTTGCCGGCTGCGGATCCGTTATGTCGGTTGCCTGTGGTTCCGACGATGCGGAAGACAAGACGAAAACCGAAGCCAGCACACAGAATGACAGCCTAGCGGCTGGTCGCGACACTTGCCGTTATGGGGCCGGCGCCGCTTTGTGCGGAGAGCTTCACCGTCCCTGTGCCAAGCCGTCCGGCTGCCCCCACCGGCCATTGCATGACAGAACCCCCAAGCACGTAGCCGACAAGACCCTTGCGGCTGGCGATCGCCTTTCCACCTTGCGTCAAGGTCAGATCGGACAGGCGCAGCCTGCTGCCGCCTTTGTTCTCGCCGATCAACATCAAGCCGCTGCCTGAACGGGCAAGCTTCCATGTCACTTGCGAGCCGCCGGCGTCGGCGTTTCGAAAGAACACCGGGATCATGTGTCGAACCACCAGATTGACGGTGCCGGCTTTCTTGCGGGAAGGGTCAGGAAGTTCGTCGACCACCACACGGTAGCTTTCCTCGCTTGCGACCGGCGTTTTGTCGACACGCACGACACGGATCGTGTAGTCCTCGTTGGGTTTGAGCTTCATCGATGGCGGGCTGGCCACGACTTCGGATGTGGGCTCGAGTTGCTCCGAGCCACCTTGCTGCGTCCATCGGAAAACACGGACCTGCACGTTGAGCGGGCCACGAGCCTCATTGCGTAAGTTGAGAGTGGCCGCACTGTCGGGCCCGATAAGCTCCACCGTTGTCGGTGCTACGCGGAGCGAAGCGGCCTCCGCCAGAGGCAGGCCTGACAAGACAAAAGCGACTACCCCGCCAAGTCCTTTCAGCAAAGGATGCATGTCGTTTCCCTCCTTCGCCGTTCAGTAGGTCACGGTGATTGCAACGACGTCGGAGTAGACGCCCGGAGCGGGCGTGTTCTGGGCCGGCACGCGACCATAGGCGGTGATGCTCTGGGCAGCACCGTTGCCGGTGCCGGCGACGGTATCGGTTCCGGCCGTATTGCCCCAAAGCTGGGTGCGGGCGGCATCCCGGTAGATCGTGTAGTTGATGGTGGCTGATGCTGGTCCGGTCATCTTGCGCACGGCAACGGTCGCACCCGCGCCGTTGCCGGCATTCAGACCCACCGTATAAGGCGTGGTGTTGGTGCATTGGACTGAGAGCGTTGTCGTCTGATCCAGATTGGCGTCGATGACACCCTTGGTGCCGAAGTCCAGATCCGCAGCGCTGACGACTTTGCACTCACCCTGAATGTTGATTCGAACATTAAGGTTGCCGGTTGCCGTGGCGGCAAAAGTACTGGTGGGTATTAGCGCCGCCGCCGCGCAAACAGCAGCAATTGTGCAGTTCAGCAACTTCATAAAGATGCTCCCTGTTGAGGTTTCCGCTGCGAACGGAAACTCTGGCGAAGCACCCCTGCCTGTACTTTGTATGCCATTGCATCGAGCGGGGATCAATAGAAGTCCGCGATGCATTTGACCGAGCGCGATTTCGTGCCCTAAACGATTGCCGTTTCGGTCGCCATCGCCTAAATAGCGCGCAACCTCCGTTCAATTCGGCTTCCAATCCGTTCGATCCAAGGAAAGCGCGCGTGGCACGCCAGTTCATTTATCACATGTCCGGCCTTTCAAAGGCCTACGGCACCAAGAAGGTGCTGGAGAATGTCCATCTGTCCTTCTATCCGGATGCCAAGATCGGCATTCTCGGCCCCAACGGCGCCGGCAAGTCGACCATCCTCAAGATCATGGCCGGGCTCGACAAGGAGTTCACCGGCGAAGCCTGGCTGGCAGAAGGCGCGACCGTCGGTTACCTGGCGCAGGAGCCGCAGCTCGACCCGAACAAGACGGTGTTCGAGAACATCATGGAAGGCGTTGCCAAGAAGACGGCCATCATCGAGCGCTACAACGAGCTGATGATGAACTATTCCGACGAGACGGCCGATGAATCGGCCAAGCTCCAGGACGACATGGACCGCCTCAACCTCTGGGACCTGGAGCAGCAGGTCGAGATGGCGATGGAAGCGCTGGCCTGCGCACCCAAGGACGCCGACGTGACCAAGCTCTCGGGCGGCGAGCGCCGCCGCGTGGCGCTGTGCAAGCTGCTGCTTTCCGAGCCTGACCTTCTGCTGCTCGACGAACCGACCAACCATCTCGACGCCGAGACCACCGCCTGGCTTGAAAAGCATCTGCGCGCCTACAAGGGCGCGGTACTGCTCATCACCCACGACCGTTACTTCCTCGACAACGTCACCGGCTGGATCCTTGAGCTCGATCGCGGCCGCAGCATTCCTTACGAGGGCAACTACACCGCCTATCTGGAAGCCAAGGCCAAGCGCCTCAAGCAGGAAGGCCGCGAGGACGATGCCCGTCAGCGCGCCATCGGCCGCGAACGCGAATGGATCCAGTCCTCACCGAAGGCTCGCCAGACAAAGTCCAAGGCGCGTATCCAGGCGTTTGAAAATCTGCTCGAACAGGCCAACAATCGCCGTCCGACCGATACGCAGATCGTCATCCCGCATGGCGAACGTCTCGGCAATGTCGTGATCGAAGTCGCCGACCTCGACAAGGGCTTCGGCGAACAGCTTCTGATCGAAAACCTGACCTTCAAGCTGCCGCCCGGCGGCATCGTCGGCATCATCGGCCCGAACGGCGCCGGCAAGACCACGCTGTTCAAGATGATCACCGGCCAGGAAAAGCCGGATGCCGGCACCATCCGTATCGGCGAGACGGTCAAGCTTGGTTATGTCGACCAGAGCCGCGACGCGCTCGACCCCAACAAGACCGTCTGGGAAGAGATTTCCGGCGGTGCCGAAGTGGTCAAGCTCGGCAAGTTCGAAGCCAATACCCGTGCCTACTGCTCGTCGTTCAATTTCCGGGGCGGCGACCAGCAGCAGAAGGTGGGCAACCTGTCCGGTGGTCAGCGCAACCGCGTGCACCTGGCCAAGATGCTGCGTACCGGCGGCAACGTTTTGCTGCTCGACGAACCGACCAACGACCTCGATACCGAAACGCTGGCCGCACTCGAAGACGCGCTGGAAAGCTATGCCGGCTGCGCGGTGATCATCAGCCACGATCGTATGTTCCTCGACCGCCTGGCGACGCATATCCTGGCCTTCGAAGGCGACAGCCATGTCGAATGGTTCGAGGGCAACTTCGAGGACTACGAGAAGGACAAGATCCGTCGTCTCGGCCCGGAAGCGGTGAACCCGCACCGGATGACCTACAAGAGACTGACGCGATAAGAATACCGACGCCCCGCCCAAAGCGGGGCGTTTTTCATTTCGAGCATTTTCGACTGGAGTTCGTACGATGAAAGACTGGTCCGCTTCGCTCTATCTTAAATTCGAGGACGAGCGCACGCGCCCTGCGCGCGATCTGCTTGCGCAGGTGCCGGTCGCGAACCCAGGCCGCGTCGTCGACATCGGTTGCGGACCGGGCAATTCCACGGAACTCCTGGCCGATCGCTGGCCGGAAGCGCAAGTCACCGGGTTCGACACATCGCCAGACATGATCGAGAAGGCGCGGGCGCGGCTGCGGGAACTTTCCTTCGAGCTCGCCGATGCGGAGAACTGGGCGCCGGCCGAGCCGGTTGACGTCATTTTCGCCAATGCCGTGTTCCAGTGGCTGCCGGAGCACCCGGCAGTGTTGCAGCGCTTGCTCGGTTTGCTGTCCCCCGGCGGCGCGCTCGCTGTCCAGATGCCCGACAACATGGATGAGCCGTCGCACCGGCTGATGCGTGAAACCGCGGCGGCGATGCCTTTTGCGGAGAAGCTCGCCAAGGCGGCGCGTGCGCCGCTGCCTCCGGTATCATTCTACTACGACAGGCTGAAGCCGCATGCCGCCAGGTTGGACATCTGGCACACGGTCTACAACCATCCGCTGGCCGATGCTGCCGCGATCGTCGAATGGGTGAAGTCGACAGGGCTCAAGCCGTTTCTGGATCCGCTCGACGAGGCGGAGAAGAGCCGGTTCCTGGAGCACTACACGGCGAAGATCGCGCAGGCTTATCCACAGACGGTCGACGGCAGGGTGCTGCTGCGCTTCCCGAGGCTGTTCATCGTCGCCACGCGCTGAAACTCGCGGCCGATTGGTCGACATCTCCGTCGGCGTTGCAGACGCAGCGTCAACAGCCATGCGCGAAGCGGGATCAGGAAAGGCTCGCTTCGGGTCGGAAGGTAGCGTAAACCGCATAGAAAAGCCGGCCGCATCACCTCCCAGGATGCTGGCGCCGGCGCGGCTCCCAACCGCCAGGAAAACGAGTTGAACATGCATCGCGTCATCATCAGCGGCATCGGTGTCGAAATCCCGGAAGCATCGATCAGCAACGATGAACTGGTCGAAAGCTTCAATGCCTGGGTCGATGTGGAAAACGCCAGGCGAGCGATCACAGGCGCGGAGCCGTTGCAGAAATCCGACGCCGATTTCATCGTGCATGCCTCGGGCATCAAGAAGCGTCACGTCGTCGAGCGTACCGGCATTCTCGACCCGACGCGGATGGCGCCGCGACTGCCGGCCCGGGCGGACGAAGCGCTGTCGCTGCAAGCCGAATTCGGTATCGCTTCCGCGCGCAAGGCGTTGGCGCATGCCGGGACAGAGCCCGGCGAGATCGACCTGGTCATGGTCTCGTCGTCGCATCTGCAGCGGCCCTATCCGGCGATTGCCATCGAAATGCAGGAAGCGCTGGGCACCAGAGGCGCCGGCTTCGACATGGGGCTGGGATGCTCGTCCGCCGCAGCGGCGCTGCATGTGGCGGTCAATCTTGTGCGCTCGGGTGCGCAGAAGAAGGTGTTGGTGACGACACCGGAAATCATCACCGGTCATCTCAATTTCCGTGACCGCCAGACGCATTTCATCTTCGGTGACGCTTCCGTCTCGATGGTGGTGGAAGCAGTCGGGGAGGAAGAGCAAAGGCCGGGTCGTTTCGAAGTGCTCGACACCAGGCTGTGGACGCAGATGTCGTCCAACATACGCACCAATCTCGGCTATCTGACCCGCACCACGCAGGACGATCCCTATATGATCGATCTCGAGGGAAACATGATCAAGCAGGTCGGCAACAAGGTGTTCAAGGAAGTCACCGTCGCCGGCCACAAATTCATCGTCGAGTTCCTGGCCGAGCATGGCTTGACGCCCGATGGCATCCGCCGGTTCTGGCTGCACCAGGCCAATGCGCGCATGAATGCCATGATCCTGAAGCTGGCCTTTGGCCACGAAGTGGGGCACGATCGCGCACCGATGGTGCTTGAGCGGCTGGGCAACACGGCGGGTGCTGGCGCCATCATCGCGCTCAGCGAAAATCATGCCGATATGAAGCCGGGTGATTTCGGACTGCTGTGTGCCTTCGGTGCCGGCTATTCAATTGGTGGCGCACTTTTGAAAATGCAGTAGGCGCCCTGCATCAGAAACCTTCATCGGTTCATCAGCGCTTTCGACTGGACCGCATGAGGGCATTGCGACAGGTTGCGCCTCCAAATGTGCAGACTGTGACAGGTAGACCATGCTCGATACACAGCCCGAGATCGTGCCGGGCAAGAAGCTCAGCGCCAAAGTCGCCGGCCTCTATGCCGCGCCATCCGATGATTTCCAGACCAGCGCGGTAGAGCGGCTGCAGCTCGGCTTTGACGGCATACCGGGAGACTTCCATGGTGGTCAGACACGCAGGTCGGGTGGGCGTGAGCCGTGGTATCCGCGCGGCACGGAAATCCGCAATGAACGGCAGGTGTCGATCGTCGCCTTCGATGAACTGGCCGTGGTCGCCGAGCGCATGGGGCTTGCCGAGATAAGGCCCGAATGGATCGGCGCCAATCTCGTTATCGACGGCCTGCCGAACCTGTCGATGCTGCCCTCGGCCACGCTGCTGTTCTTTGCCGGTGGGGTGACGTTGAAGATCGACGCGCAGAACGGTCCATGCCGTCTTTCCGGTCGTTCGATCGCTGAAAATGCCCGCATGGAAGACCAGGATGCCGGTTCACTGCTGTTCCCAAAGGTGGCGAAGCGCCTGCGCGGCCTGGTTGCCTGGGTGGAGAAGCCTGGTGTGATCGAAGCCGGAGAAGCAATTTCGGTCCGCGTTCCCGAGCAGTGGATTTATCCAGTCTGAGAGCGCCTCCAAGACAATTCCAGGGAAAGTGTGCAACGGTTTTCCTGGAGCGTTTCGCGAAACGGAAACGCCCTATCGAGCGGCACGCAGCTGTCGGTAGGCCAGGGCAGCGAGCACGAGCACACCAAGCAGCATGACGGCGTTGACCGTGTATTTCACGGTGAGCGCCGCATCGCCGGCCGGCTGAACGGCAAAGGACGTCAGCGCGTAGGCAAGGAGGGCAGCCGCCGCCGTGCTGAGCACGTGGATGCTTTTCCACGCCGTGCGACCCGACCATATCGCAATCAGCATCGCACAGCCGGCGAAGGCGAGCAGCGAGAGCGAAACGCCGGTCCAGTCCGGCGAAGAGAAGATGTGCAGGGCAAGTATGGCCAGAACAAAGACGGCAACCAGCCATGGTGCCGGCACGTAGCCGGCGCGTTTGCCGATGTAGACCGGTGCGAGAAGGGCGGCGATGCCGAGAAGCAGGGCGCAGGCAACCGTTGCCACGACCTGCGCCTTTGTTGCCATGAAACCGGTGACCCTGAGATGGTCGTCGAAGACGAGGGCGGCGGCAGCCAGATAGAGCGATATCATCAAAAGGATGCCGATGCGCCCGAGCCATGGCCGATCGGCAATGCGTGGCGCGCAGCATTCCACCAATGCGATCGGAGCGGCGAAACTCCAGACGACATGGGTACTGACGAAGTCGAGGGTCAGGTTGGCGCTGATCCCGAGCGGGCTTATCCAGGTGGGCAGCCTTTCTGTATCCCAATAGGCGATGTTGAGATCGGTGCCGTAGTGAGGGTTGAAAAGGCTCTGGTCGATCAATCCAGCCTGGATGAGGCCAAAGGCGGCGGCGAGCAGAAGCATGGTCGGCCATCCGCGTCCGGTGCGTCGCGCGATCTCGCGGATGAGCAGCGCGACCGAACCGTAGAGAGGGGCCAGAATCAGCAGGCCCCACAACATTTCCAGCGGGTGATATGTGCTTTCGGCATAACCGACCAGATACTCAGCCGAGATGGGCGAGAGCAGGAACAGGCCGATCACCGGCAGCAGGCGCCGGCCAAGCTCTGGCTTCGACAAGACCGTCACCGCGGAAGACATCCGAAAACTCTTGGCCAATAATGGAGTATATGCTCTATTAATGAGCGAGATGCAGAAAACAGTCAAGCGCCCGAGATCGCCCGATGCGCACCGTCGATCCTGAGAAACATGCCCGCAAGCGCGCCGACATCCTTGTTGCAGCCGCCGAGGAATTCGCTGCCAATGGCGTCGACGGCACTTCGACCGCGGCGATCTGCCGTCGCGCGGGTATCGGTTCCGGCACGCTGTTCCACTATTTTCCGACCAAGCTCGACATCGTGCATGGCCTGTTCGGCGATGCTTTCGAGCGCATGACCGCGGTCTATCTGGAAGCCGAGGTCGAGGACGATCCGCGGGAAGGGTTTCACCGTATCCTGCAATATCTGTTCGATGACCTCGCCAATCCGTTGGCGCCGGGGTTGATGGCGGTGGCGCTGCTGCAAATCAGTCGCGACGAGGCATTTGCGCGGATGTTCAGCGAGGACGAAGAACGAGCCAGGCGTTCGCTTACAATTCTTCTGGAACGGATGGCCGATCGCGGCACGCAACTTGCGTTTCCCCCGGAACGCGCCGCTGCCTGGGTCCAGAACCTTTTCGATGCCAGCTTCCTGGCCTCCGGCAATGCCGGATTCGACGCCGCCCTTCAGACGACGGAACTGCGCACGATGATAGGCTGGCTGGTTGGGCGTGAATGCCAAGCCTAGAGCGTTTCCGTTTTTCACGGAAATGCGGAAACGCTCTAAGTTTTTGTTTTCGTCGCATTTTTGTAACGCCAAGTGATTCCACTTGGCTACAAAATGCTCTAGCTGGGATAGGTGACGGGGCTCGACCAGGCGGGGTCTTCGTGTCTGTGCCAATAGAGCTGTTCCAGCCGTCTGGTGACAGGCCCGACCTTGCCGTCGGCGATCGGCTTGTCGTCGACCATTGTCACCGGCATGATGCCGCCGGCGGTGGACGTGATGAAAACCTCGTCGGCGCCCTTGAGTGTCATCATGCTCACGTCGACTGCCTTGCAGTCGAGCCCGAGTTCGCTTGAGAGTTCGAAAACCGTGCGCCGGGTTATGCCGGCCAGAACGCCGACTGCCGGCGTCACCAGCCTGCCTTCCTCGACCGCGAAGACGTTGAAACCCGGGCCTTCGGCGATATTGCCGTTGAAGTCGAGCAGCAGCGCCGTTTCGGCCTTGCGATCATAGGCATCGTAGAGGCCGCGCACGAGATCGAGCCAGTGGTAGTTCTTGATCGCCGGGTCGACTGACGCGGGTGGGATGCGGATACGGTCGCTGATCGCGACATGCAGCCCGCGCTCGCGCTGCTCGGCATTGGCCACCGAGCCGAAGGGCACGGCAAAAGCCATGAAACGGTTGATGGCATCGCGCGGATCGCGGCTGAAGGTCGGAGAGGCGCCGCGCGTGCACAGCATCTCGACATAGGCGGCGCGGTGGCCGGAGAGCGCCACACAATTATGCAGGATTTCCGCTACCTGTTCCCGCTTGAAAGGGATCGACATGCGCAGCCGTTCCAGGCCGCCGAAAAAACGTTCGATATGCAGGTCCAGCCGGAAGAAGCGGCCGTTCCAGACGTGAACGGTGTCGTAGGTGGCGTCCGAATGCAGGAAGCCCCAGTCGAGTACCGAAATCCTGGCTTGCGACATCGGCAGATACTGTTCGTCCAGGAAGGCGACGCCGGCTGGATAGCTGTGCGGGTCGATATGCCGGCTTTCGAGAGCGGGCAGGGCGCTGACGATCTGGTCCATGGTCTCTCCTCATCTTTTGACACAGAATGCCCGCGCACGATGAGCCATATTCCTCAGAATGGCCGTCTGCGTGCGCGCGATGCGATCAAAACGGCGGGACTGCTGAAACGGAACGATCAGCGCAACGGCTGTTTCAAGTCTGTCCTTGCCAGGCAGCACACGTTTCACTGCTTCGCCTTCTTTGACGCATTCGGTTTTCACCAGTGACCTATGTTTGGCGTCTTTGAAGAGGAGGCAGACCATGGCGGTGAGAGAAGTCGTTCTGATCGGTGACGCACGGCTGCGGCAGGTCGCGCAGGCAGTCGATCCGACCAGACACGATTGGCGGCAGGACGCCATGGACCTTGCCGATACGCTGACCGATCTCAAGGCACGCCTAGGCTTTGGCCGCGGGCTGGCCGGGCCGCAGATCGGTTCGCCCTGGCGGTTGATCGCCTTCGACTGTCGTTTGGGGACCTTTGTTGCCGTCAATCCGCGCATCACCTGGCGTTCGGATGAGACTTTTTCCGTGCTGGATGACTGTTTCAGCATTCCCGGACGAAAGGTGCCGGTGATGCGCAGCCGGGCTGTCACATTCGAATGCCTTGATCTCGATAGCCAGATCCAAGGCTTTGAGTGTCTCGAACCCGACCTCGCCGAACTGGTGCAGCATGAAGTGGATCATCTCGACGGGATCCTGATGGTAGACCGGGTTCAGGCCGAAGCCTTGGAACACCACGCCAAGAGTTGACAGGCGACCGGGTGCGACCTAGTTGAAAGCTATCAGCCAGTTGCACTGGCCGTAAGCGTTAACGTCACTCAACGCGCAAGATCGAATGGCTCTCCGCCGCGATCTGCGCGGCTGTGTCCAGCAGATCGAGGCAGGAGCCTTGAGAGGACACAGATGAATATCCAGACAACCGCGAACATTCCAGCGGATGCGCCGCGCATCGAACGTGTTCGCTTCGAACTCAGGCGCCGCTCGCTTCGGGTCGAGCGGAGCATCCGCCTGACGCCCGGTATGCTGCGCATCGTCTTTTCGGGTGACGACCTGAACGACTTTGCAAGCCTCGCACCCGACGATCACATCAAGATTTTCGTGCCGACACCTTCAGGCGAAATCGTGCCGCGGTCCTATATGCCACGTTACTACGATGCCGAGGCGCGCGTGCTGGCGATCGATTTCGCGCTCCATGATGCCGGACCGGCAACGAACTGGGCGATCGACGCGCGGCCGGGCGACCGGCTTGAGGTTGGCGGTCCGAAGGGCTCGACGATCGTTTCTCCGGATATCCGGCACTGGCTTCTGATCGGTGACGAGACGGCGCTTCCGGCCATCGCCCGCCGCATCGAGGAAGCGCGCGAGGGCAGCCGCATCACAAGTGTCGTCGCCGTGACTGGACCGCAGGAACATCTGGTGTTTGATACACGTGCCGATCTGCTCACGCTGTGGGCTCACCGTTCGATTTCGGACAGCAGCGATCCCACCACGCTGCTGGCCCTGCTGAAGACGATCGGCCTGTTGCCGGGAACGTTCGTGTGGATCGCGGCCGAAGCGCTGGTGACGCGCGCTATCCGCAGCTATCTCGTGCAGGAGCGGGGCCATCCGCTCAGCTGGATGAAAGCATCCGGCTATTGGGTCATGGGCCGTGCGGATGCCCATGAGAAGTTCGAGTGATCGCGGGCGATTCCAGGAAAAGTGTCTGGTGTGTTTCGTCCAAAATTGCGTCACGACCCGGAAATGGAGCGGATGCCGTTTCCATGGGACGGTGAATCGCTCTAGCTGTGTAGCGAACCTGACCGGCTCCGGAGCCGCGATCATTGAAGAGCATGGGAAAAGCCGATCATGAAGAGCGACAGATCCTCACGTGCGTTGAGCGAGATCCTGCGCGATCTCGCTGGTGAGGAGAGCGGGCTGGCGGAAGCATTGCGGCTCGCGGAAGCTCATCTGGCCGGCGAGCCTGGCGATACGGAGATATTGGAATGGCGCATCCGCCTGCTTGAGCAGATGGGGCGCGGCGAAGAGGCCATGACTGCATTCGAGCCATACAAGGCCGCAATCCTTGCCCGGCAGCCTGAAAGCCCGCATCGCTGGCAGGAACTTGGTTTCGCGCTTTATTGGCAGGCAGGGATCTGCCGCGATCTCGGCCGCAGGGAAGAGGCGCGTCGGCTGGTTCTGGAAGCGGTGACCAGGATCGGCAGCTTCGCCGATCACACGGCCTGGATGACGGCCGCGCGATGGTTCTGGGAGGATGGCGAATTCGATGGCGCCGGGCGGCTCTGGTACGACGTCATGTTCAGAAGCAACGCCGACGTCGGCCTGGCCACCGAAATTCTCAAAACCACCACCGCCCTGGGCGACGAGCACAGTCATGACTGGGTATGGCTCGCGCGCATGCGGGCAACGCTGACCGTTCCGGCGCAAAGACGCGAACGCATCGAGGCAATGTTTCGCCGTGTCGAGCACCAGCCCCTGGCCTGGCGCATCAGGGCGAGGGCGCGTGCCATGGCGGATGATCTCAACGGAGCTTCCGTCGATCTCGACCGCTACCTCGAATTCGGTGGCGACCCCAGGGCACAGCTCTGGCGGGCGCAGCTCAACCATCTTATGGGGCGAGCCCATGGTCTGGAGCAGATCGTGTGGAAGCGGACATCCGAGGCGGGCGCGCGCGATTATTATGCGGCAGGCTGCGACGTCGCGGAATTCATCGAGGAGTTACAGCAAGAGGGGGAATATGTCGGCGCCGACGATTTCGCCCGTGCTCGCCGGGTGGAGGCTGAGGTCTACAAGCTTGGCGCGGAGCGCTTCGAACATTATTTCAAGATGGGGGACGGCAACAGCGAGGATGCCGATCCGCACGTCTACGCGATGCTGTGCAACAATCTCGGCTCGTCCTGGGGCATCAACCAGGAACGTTACCTGGAGGGAATAGCCTGGCATGACAAGGGCTGGGCGGTTTCGCCGTTCTGGGAGCAATACAGCAATCGGCTGCGAAACCAGCTCCATGCGCGCCAATGGGCGGGGGTGATCGAATCCTATGATGTCCTGCGCCGGTCCTTCGGCACGAATTGGGGATATGAAAAACGGCTGAATGGCGTGGGCTATGCCTATGATCAGCTCGGACGCCATGGCGACGTAGTCGCTCTCTATGACGAATTCGCCGACTGGTGTTGGACATTCGAGACAGGCCGGCTCGAGTTCGACGAGGAAGAAAACCAGATCGGACTGGTGCTGCGGGCGGCAAAGGCAGCCGCGCACCAGGGGCGCGACAATCTGTTGCGTGACATCACGGAGAGGCTGTTGGCCTCCGATCGCCTGACCCCAAACATGGCGGAGTTTCTCGCCACGGTCTGGACGGATCACGGCGATCAGGCCGAAGCGGAGCGCTGCAGGCAGGCACTCATCCCGCAGGAGCCGCCAGCGATGTCGGATGCAGCGAGGCTTCCTGATCTGGAGACGCTGCAGGGAATTCACGATGGCTTGCTGTTGAATTCGGGCTATGGCGCTCTCACCCTGGCAGCGGAAGATGAGCGAGACTGGCATTTCGTCGTGACGCGCTACCTGGCGCCGGCCAATGGCGATGCCTTTTGTCCCGTCAACATCGAAGCGCAACGCGGACCAGAACCGGGTGGCCTGGCCTGGCAGGTCGGGCAGGTCGAGGAGCGGGCCGGATGGCTGGGGCGCCTCGGTGGCCGCAAGGTCGATCGGCGTGTCCAGCTCACCCGTTCCACAACAGGCTCGCTCGATGCCGATGCACTCCAGAACGCCGACGAAGCAGAGATCGCGGCCTTCTGGCCGCAATTCCTGCAGCGTTACGACAGGGCGGGCAAGATCTGGCAGCAATTGTCCGCCACGATCACCATCGAGCACGTCAGAGCGCTGCTCGCCGAACTCGAGGCTGCCGGTCATGGCTATGGCCAATCGCTGGATCTTGGCATGTGCATGATCCAGCGTTCGTTGATCAACGGCCGTCAGGAGATCAGCCTTTGCTTCGACCGTTTGCGGGATGGCGATCCCGCTCGACCAGGCAAGGCCTGTGACTTCTACTATTACCGCTATCAGATTGCTGGAACTGAAGAAAAACCTGTTCTCTGCTACATGTATCAGGACAAGAACCATCAGGCAGCCAGGGATATCGAGCCCAGTGATCCTGATCTGGCGCTGGCCTCGCTCGATCACTTCCGGCGCATGACGCGCCGTCTGGAGGGGTGGCGCAGACAACGGAACGGTTGATTTGCCCAGACTGCTGGTGCGATCTCGCGGCTAGAGCGCGACACGCGGCTCGAACTTCACGCGATCGAGCATGATCATGGAGCGGAACTTGCGGATGTTGGGATTGGCGTAGAGCCGCTCCCTGGTGAAGGTCTCGAACGCGGCGACATCGTCTACGATGACGACAACCACGAAATCGGCATCGCCGGTGACCATGTAGCACTGTGTCACCTCGGGGGCGCTGCGCATCTCGCGCTTGAAAGCGTCGATCAAGTCAAGCCGCTCGCTCTCCAGTTCGATGTTGATCACCGCGGTCAGCGATCGACCGACGGCTCCAGGGTTGACCAGGGCGATATCGGCCATGATGACGCCGTCCTCCCTAAGCCGTCGCACCCTGCGCATGCAGGAGGCGGCGGAGGAGGCGACGCGCTGGGCGAGTTCCGCGAAGGACAGGCGGTTGTCCTCCTGAAGTGCGGTCAGGATACGTCGATCTAGGTCATCCAGTGGCATGCGGGGCGTGTCCTTGGCCATTGCTTCCTGGTTGCCGAATGCGGTTCAGCGCTCGCTCAGCAGATGTTTGATGAACAGGTTGAACAGTTCGGTCTGGCTGGAGATATCGAGCTTGGCGTAGATGTTCTTGCGGTGGATTTTCACCGTGCCTTCGGCGATGCCGAGGATGCGTCCGATCGATATGGATGAATGGCCCCGCAGCACAAGGCTGACGATGGTCTGTTCGCGTCGCGTCAATCGCGACGGCACGAAGGTGGCGAAGGCGCGCTCGACATCGTCGGCATCATGCGGCTGGCTGGGTTCGGCCGCTACCTCCGGTGCCAGATGTTCCCAATGCCTGCTGATGAGCATCGTCACCAGCGCGGCGGTCTGCTGCAAGCGTTCGAAATCGGCGGTCGAGAATGTGACGCTGGAATTCGCCCGCAACAGCGAATAGGCGAGATAGAAACCGGGCTGCAACGGCGCCAGGAAAACGATCTCCTCGCTGAGCGAGCCGGTCTCCATCGAGATGCAGGGATGGACGTCGGGAGAATTGTAGTACTCGGCCTCGAAGAAGGCGTCCGGCGCCAGGTCAACCAGCCGGTGCAGGCCTTTTGATGCGCGACGCAGGCATGCGGAATAGACGGCATCGAGCAGGTAGGTGCCGTCGAGATAGTTGCGCATGATCTGCCGGGAGGAGACTTCGCCCAGCCCGTCATGGAGCAGATGAGGGCGGTCGCGTCCCGGATAGGCGAAGATGCAGGACAGATCGAAGGGCGTGACCGCGCGCAGCGCCGCATCCAGCCGCTCGGGGAAGCCCGGCTTGCCGAGATGCGCCACCAGTTCCGGCGTCGCGGCATGCCAGGCCGCGAGCGCTGTCTGATCGTTCATTGCCACTTCCTGTGTGACGGATGGTGAGCCTGCATCGTCCAGTCCCGTCTGAAATGCGTTCGTTGCGCTGTCCAAACCGCTAGCCGAGTCGCGAGGGGTGACTTTACCGACGATCGGACGAACTTCGAAATCACGACACCTTCTATCCCTCAAGCCATATCCCTTTGGGGATATTCCGCCGCATGCACGGCGCTGAAACTATGCCGGATAACCATGGGAGGGCCAGCATCGATCGACAGCGATCGGTGGCGACCCTCTTTGAAGGAGGGGACAGGGATGAGCAGGAATTCGGCCGGCCGGACAGCCGGCGTCACATATCAGAGAGTAGACCAGAGCTATTTCGAGCAACGGCAGCTGCAACGGCATGCCGGTCTGTTCTCGCTATGGATGATGGGCGTCGGCGCCGTCATTGCCGGTGAATATTCGGGCTGGAACATCGGCTTCTCGCAAGGCGGCTTCGGCGGCCTGCTGCTGGCGGCGCTGATCATCGGCTTCATGTATATCTGCCTGTGCTGCTCCATCGGCGAGATGAGCGCGGCGCTGCCGCACACCGGCGGGGCTTATTCCTTTTCGCGCACGGCGCTGGGGCCGTGGGGCGGATTCACCACCGGCCTTGCCGAAAACATCGAGTTCGTGTTGGCGCCGGCCGCCAACATGTTTTTCATGAGTTCCTATCTCGCCGCCATATTCGGCACGCCGGAAAGCGTCCTGCCGCTGTGGTGGGTCGGCGGCTATGTGGTGATGCTGGGCCTGTCGCTGCGCGGTCTCGAGCTTTCGATGCGGGTCGTCATCTACATCACAGTCGCGGCGATCGTGGTGCTTCTGTTCTTCTTCGTGGTGGCAATCCCGCATCTGGACTTCACCCGTTATGCGCTGAACATCGCGGCCGGCCCGCAGGGGGCGACGCTGCTGCCGGAGGGCAATGGCGAATGGCTGCCCTTCGGCCTCACCGGAGTGATGCTGTCGCTGCCTTTCGCGGTCTACATGTTCCTCGCCGTCGAACAGCTGCCGCTCACCGCCGAAGAGGCAAAGAACCCGACACGCGACATGCCTCGGGCGCTGATCCTGTCGATCCTGACCCTGGCGGCGCTGGCGCTCGGCGTGCTGTTCTTCAGCGCTTCCATCCCGCAGGGTGCTCATGCCATGGGCTCATCCGGCGAACCGCTGCTCGACGGCTTCCGCACCATCTTCGGTGACGGCTGGGCGAAGCTGCTGGCTTCGGTCGCGGTTCTGGGCCTTGCCGCTTCCTTCTTCGCCGGCTCCTTTGCCTCCGGTCGCAACATTTATTCGCTGTCGCGTGCCGGCTACCTGCCGACGGCGCTGTCGGTGACCAATGCCCGCACCAAGACCCCCAACATTGCGCTTGCCGCCGGCTCGGCTCTCGCGCTGTTCATGCTGCTGCTTGTCTGGTTCCTGGGCGGCCGGCACAATGTCGCTTTCATGGGCGGGTTCCTGGTCTCGATGATCGTGTTTGCCGGCATGGTGTCCTATGTGATGCAGAGCATCGCGTTCTTGCGGCTGCGCAAGCTCCATGCCGCGATCGAGCGGCCTTTCGTCAGTCCGTTCGGTCGGTTCGGCGCCTACGCGACGATCCTGATCTGCCTGATCACGCTGGGCTATCAGTTTTTCGATCCGCTCTATCGCTGGGCGGCCATCGCGGCTGCCGTCTGGTATGCGATCGGGCTCGCCTATTTCGGCTTCTATCGCCGGCATCGCCTGGTGCTGTCGCCCGAGGAGGAGTTTGCCGTATCGGGCGGCATGCGCGGTCATCCGGCCGAGTGAGAGCCGCGGCAGGCCGGTGAACAAGACAACAGCAAGGACAAGAGCATGACTGGAAGATTGCAAGGCAAGGTCGCGATCGTCTCGGGCGGGGCGACCGGCATGGGCGGGGCTGCGTCGAAGCTGTTCGCGGCGGAGGGGGCGAGGGTGGCGATCGTCGACCGCAACGCGGAAGCGTCGGCGGCGACCGTTGCCGAAATCGAGGCCGCTGGCGGCAAGGCTGCCTGCTTCGTTGCCGACGTTTCGGACGAAGCCGAGGTCGCGGCGGCCGTGAAGGCTGCCGCCGAGACCTTCGGACCGGCCACGGTGCTGTTCAATCACGCCGGTACCATCGTCATCAAGCCGTTCCTGGAAACCACGGTGACGGAGTGGGACTGGCTGCACGCGGTCAACGTGCGGTCGATGTTCCTGATGACGCGCGCCGTGCTGCCGGGCATGATCGCCGCCGGCGGCGGTTCGATCGTCTGCACCTCGTCGATCTCGGCGGTGGCAGCAACGCCGATGGAGGTGCTCTACGACACCACCAAGGGCGCCTGCCACATGTTCGCGCGGGCGATTGCCGTCGAGTTCCGCGACCGCAACATCCGCTGCAATGCGGTCTGCCCGGGCTTCATCCGCACGCCGCACGGCCTGCGCGAAGTGGCGGAGCTGCAGAGCCACGGCGTCGACGTTTCGGAGGCGGCGATCGCCGCGCAGCAGGGACGCATCGGCGAACCGGAGGAGGTGGCCAAGGCCGCGCTGTTCCTGGCCAGCGACGAATCGAGCTTCGTCAACGGCGCGCATCTGTTCGTCGACAACGCCTTCACGGCGATCTGAAGCGACTATTCTTCGTCGTCGTCAGGGTCGAGCAGGCGGGTGGCGCGCCAGCGCGTCAGCACTTCATTGGTCTGGTCGACGACGAAAAAACGCGCGGAATCGCGGTCGTATCCTTCCGCCAGCAGCTTTTCGTAGTCGGTATGCTGGTGGCGGACATGGGCGATCGTCGCCAGCCACACCGCGATGCCCGGCGGCAGCGTCTTCATATGCACGGCGCCGGCGTCGGTGCGGATGCGCTCCATGTCGGCATAGGGCGCCAGCGGCAGCAGCGCCGTGAGCGCCTTGGCGATCGCGCGGCGGCGGCCTGTCGGGGCGCTCATCGCTCGCTCCGGTCCGGCATGAGCGCGTCAGCCAGGACATCGACCGACGGGAAATAGGGCTTGATGTCGATGATCGGCGTGCCATCGAGCGCGTCGATTGCGTCGAGCTCGATCCGCCCGGTTTCGATGTCGAATGAAAGCAACTGCGCCGAATGCAGGCCGACGGGGTTCGGCCGGGCAGGTGATCGCAACGCAAAAACACCTTTGGCTTCAGTTGCATGGCGCGGTTTCTGCACAATCAGATTCCGCGGTGCGTGATGCATCCAGGTCAGCACGTGGATGTGGGTGACACGTTCCAGTCCTGCCAGGCCCGGGCGGTAAGGTTCATCGATGAGAAGCGAGGCGGCCTGACCGGTCTCACGCGCGGCGCGCATGTTCCTGGGGCAGTTCTCACGCTCGACCCAGGGCGACAGGACACGGCCGATGAACACCACGTGGCCATCCGGTGGCTGTTCGGCCGGATCCTGCTCCAGCAACTCCTCGCCGCCACGCCTCTCGAACATCGATCGTTTCTCCGCGCAAAAGGGCTGCGCCATTTTCTGTTCGCCGAACGACATTCTCAATTGCGCCGCGTTCGAATTTGACATAAACATATGTTTATATCTTTTCGAGGAATGCCGCTCATGCATGTCGCACTCGACACGATGGTAGATACATTGAAGGCTGCCGCCGAATCCAGCCGGCTTCGGATTCTTGCGCTGCTGGCGAGGGGCGACCTGACTGTCTCGGATCTGACCGAGATCCTCGGCCAGTCGCAACCGCGTGTTTCGCGCCATCTCAAGCTGCTTCTGGAGGCCGGGCTTATCGGCCGCTACCAGGAAGGCTCCTGGGCGTTCTTCCGTCTCGCGGATCTCGACAATGCGCGCGATTTCGTGCTGCGGCTGATTTCCGGTATCCGCGCCGACGATCCGCAGATCGAGCGCGATCTCGAGCGGCTGGCGACGGTGAAGCGCAAGCGTCAGGACCGCGCCGCCGAGTATTTCTCGACCAATGCGGCAAGCTGGGACGAGATTCGTTCGTTGCATGTGCCGGAACGCGCGGTTGAAGCCGCGCTCATCAAGCTGGTCGGCAAGCGGCCGTTCCAGTCCATGCTCGACCTTGGCACCGGCACGGGCCGCCTGCTCGAGATCTTTGCGCCGCTCTATCGGCGTGGCGTCGGCATCGACATGTCGCGCGAAATGCTGGCGGTGGCTCGCGCCAATCTCGATCAGGCGGGTGTCGCCCACGCACAGGTCCGGCAAGGCGACATCTTCTCGCCACCGGTCGAGCGCGATTCCTTTGACCTGATCACCATCCACCAGGTGCTGCACTATCTCGATGACCCGGCACCGGCAATCCGTGCTGCGGCGCGGCTGTTGCGCCCCTCCGGCCGGCTGATCATCGTCGATTTCGCCGCGCACACGCTGGAATTCCTGCGTGACGAACATGCGCATCAGCGCCTCGGCTTTTCCGACAGGCAGATCGCCGACTGGTTTGCCGAGGCGGGGCTCGATCTTGAGGAAAGCCAGGATTTCGAACCGCGCGGCGGCTCTGACGCCAAGCTTACCGTCAAGTTGTGGCTTGGCCGCGACCGCCGTCTGCTGATCGCCGATCCCACTCCTGAAACTCAACCCGCGCGGGAAGTTGCCTGATGAACCAGTTCCGTTTTTCCCGCCGTCCCGACATCGGCGACAAGGTCAGGGTATCGTTCGAGTTCTTTCCACCGAAGACCGACGAGATGGAGGCTCGCCTGTGGGAGACGGTGAAGCGGCTGGAGCCGTTGAGGCCAAACTTTGTTTCCGTCACCTACGGCGCCGGTGGCTCCACGCGCGAGCGCACGGCGCGCACCGTACGGCGCATTCTCAATGAGACAAGCATTCCCGCGGCGGCGCATCTGACCTGCGTGGGGGCGACGCGCGAGGAAGTGGATGCCGTAATCCGTGACTATTTCGCCACCGGCATAAAGCGCTTCGTGGCGTTGCGCGGTGATCCGGCCTCCGGTGTCGGGCAGGCCTACACGCCGCATCCCGGCGGCTACCAGAACGGCGCCGAATTGGTGGCCGGTCTGAAGACCATCGCCGACTTCGATATCTCCGTTGCCGCCTATCCGGAAAAGCACCCTGAGAGCCCGGATTTCGCCACCGATATCGAGATGCTGAAGCGCAAGGTGGACAACGGCGCGAAGCGTGCGATCACGCAGTTCTTCTTCGACAACGACCTCTATGAACGTTACGTCGAGCGGGTGCGTCGCGCCGGCATCTACATTCCGATCGTGCCGGGCATCCAGCCGGTGCACAATTTCCGTCAGGTGGCGAACTTTGCCTCGCGCGCCGGTGCGCATGTGCCGGCCTGGCTGGCCGAACGTTTCGAGGGCTTGGACAACGATCCGCAGACGCACATGCTTGTCGCGTCGGCAGTAGCGGCGGAACAGGTGCTCGATCTCGTCGAGCGCGGTGTCGGCGATTTTCATTTCTACACGATGAACCGTGCCGACCTCGTCTTCGCCATCTGCCACATGATTGGTATCCGCGCGCAGCAGACGGCACCGGAACTACCGGAAAATCAGCCAAAGGCGGGTTCGGCGGCAGCATGAGCAAGCGGTTGGCTAGTCGTCCGCAGGCATCCTGCTGACGCTCGCATTGCTCTCGGCCAGCGCGATCGTCTGCTCGATGCGGCGGCGGCGCGCCTCCGGCTGTCCTGCCTTGTCGATCCAATTCAGGATAAGCGCTCTGGAAGGTGAGGGCAGTCGCTCGAAATTGCGATAGGCGATGCGGTTCTCGTCGAATTCCCGCTGCAGATCGGCCGGCAGGTCTATCTGTCTCGCGCTCAGGGGCGCTTCCCAGGTGCCTGCGCTTCTGGCGCGCCGGATAGCAGCCAGGCCTGCGTCGCGCATACGGCCATGGTCGATCAGTTTCTCGGCGCGCTCCCGGTTGATGCGGTCCCATACGCTGTTGGCCGAACGGGGCCGGAAGGTGAGGTAGAAGCTGTCGCCGTCACGCTTGGTTGCGCGCCCGTCTGCCCAGCCGTAGCAGAGCGCGTCTTCGATCGCCTCATGGAAATGAACACCGGCTGCTTCGCTGGTCTTGTGGTGAATGACCAGCCGTGCGCCGTTTACCGTGCCGCCATTTTTCTCAAGCCAGTTCCGCCACTCGCCACGGCTGGCAAGGGAGAGTGTCTGTACGCCGTTTCGGGCACTGGATTCGTCGATCCGCATCGCTCGCCATCCTGATCCCGGTCCCGAGACGACTATAGAGGGGCGGCGATGCCAATGCAAAAGCCCAGAATGGAAAAAGGCCGGGTTTCCCCGGCCTTTTCAATGGTTTGAACTATATGGTGCTGCCTTCCCCCGCTGCTGCGGCCTTATGGAAGAACGCCAACAATGAGGGCGCCTATGAATGCAAATGCAGCACAAATCATCAGTGCATTGAGTGGCCTTGTTAGTCCCATGACATAGCCTCCTCTTTGGAAAACTATGTACCGAGTCTAGAAGCATTTCGGTCACACACAAGGAGAAAATGTGCTGCAATGCGACAGGGCTGTAGAAATTTCGACCTCGATTTTGCCGCTGTGCCTTGAATTCCTTGATGAAATGCAGGCGTGGCCGCTGTGTATAAATTGTGGCTGAAAGGTGTCAGAAGACCACTTGGAGGGAGACGATTCCGAGCCGGAGAGGACAGGTCGCTGCACTGCGAAACCGGTCGGCCGAAACTCTGCCTCCCGTCCCATCAACTCTTCAAAACGGTCTGTCGCCGGCGGGCGAAGAGACGTCCGTCGATGGTGACCAGCCCCAACCCGATCAGGAGCATGCCGAAGAGCTCGAATGTCTCGATATGCTCGCCGAGGAACGCAATCCCAAGCAGGATGGCGCTGACCGGTACGATCAGCGTCACCAGAGAGGCATTGGTAGCGCCGGCCGAGGCGACCAGGTTGAAATAGAGTATGTAGGCGAAGGCGGTCGAGAGCAGCGCCAATCCGAACACCGCAGCCCAGACGGGGATGCCGGCCGCGAAGAGACCGGTACCGCCGGTGGTCAGAAGAATGACCGGGATCATGATGATGGTCGAGGCTGTCAGTTGGCCGGTTGCCAGCACGGGAGGCGGTACACTCTTCAGCTTTCGGGCGACCATCAGCGCAAAGGCATAGGACAGCGAAGCTCCGATCAGCGCGAATTTAGGCCATACCGGCCCGCCGAGGCCGGCAAACACGCCCGGACCAACCATCACCGCGGTACCGGCAATACCGAGGCCGATGCCCGCGAGCTTGTTCAAGGACAGCTTCTCGTCGGTGGTCATGGCATTGGCAACGATCAGTGTCCAGAACGGCGTCGTTGCGTTCAGCACCGAGGCGATGCCCGCGCCGAGTTCGGTCTGGCCGGCGAAAATCAGCGAGAAGGGGATGACGTTGTTGGTGAGCGCCAGCAGAAAGAACAGGCCGACATGCGGCAAGGCCAGTTTGAACGAGGGGCCTCGCAGCAGGAGATAAACATGCAGCGCGGCCGCAGCGATCGCGACACGAAACAGCACGAGCACCAGAGGGTGCATTTCTGCCACCGCAACGCGCGCGAAGAAGAAGGAGCCGCCCCAGATCGCGCCGAGCAGCAGTAGCTGGCCCCAATCCTTGAGGCTCATCGGGCCGGTCTGGACGGTTTGGGTAGTGGTGCTCATAGCGTTCGTGCCCCTCGTGTGCTGCTTTGCAGCGTCACGAGACTAGCCGCTTGCCGACAGAGCGCCACCCGAATCCCGCCGGTGCCGCAGAAGCTCCTGACAACGGCGCCGGTCGGTTCCCCGGCGAAACGAATGGACACGTTCCTGTTTTCTTTCCCGGCTAGTGAGGTTTAAGTGCGCATACCGAGAAAGGGATTCGCCTCATGCAGCGATTCGAAAATGCCCGCGAGGCAGCTCTCGCCCTTCGCCCCGACGATCCGGTCTACTGCTTCCGCCCGCAGGTGCTGAAAGCCGACGCCCGCCAGTTCATGGACATGTTTCCGGGCAAGACCGCCTACGCGGTGAAGACCAACGGGGAGCAGATCGTCCTGAAGACGCTTGCCGAGGCCGGCGTCACCGCCTTCGATGTGGCTTCGCCCGGCGAATTCGCCGCCGTGCGTGCCGTCTCGTCGGATGCGGAAATGCTCTACATGCATCCGATCAAGGCACAGTCGGACATCAAACTGGCGCTGGAAAAATACGGCATCCGCGTCGTCGCAGTCGATCATGAGGACGAAATCACCAAGCTGACGCGCGTGGTGCGCGCGCTCGACATCGATCCCGGTGCCATTACCGTTTTCGTGCGCGTGCAGACCAAGGGCCATGCTGCCTATGAGCTGTCCAAGAAGTTCGGCGCCGGCCCGGCCAATGCGGTGGAACTGGCGGAGCGGCTGGCACGCACCGGCTACAAGGTCGGACTGTGTTTCCATGTCGGCAGCCAGATCGAGGATCCCGACACCTATGAGCGGGCGCTTGCCTCTGCGGACTGGGTACGAAACCGGCTTTCCTTTGATCTTGCAGGCCTCGATGTCGGCGGGGGTTTCCCGGCCGAGTACGGCCACGATCCCAATCGCAAGCATGTCGAAATGCCGTCGCTCGGCCAGATCATGTCCAGGCTTTCCGGCGATCTCAAGGAATACGGCTTCGACCAGATGCCGCTCGTGGCGGAGCCTGGGCGTGTGGTCGTGGCGCGCTGCCTCTCGCTGATCGTGCGTGTGCTCCTGCGCAAGGGCAGGCGGCTCTACATCAACGACGGCATCTGGGCTTCGTTGTCGGATTCATGGACCGGCAAGATCACCTTGCCGGCGCGCTTCATTCCCGACCCGGCGATCCGTTCGCGCAATGGCTCGGAGAAGAACATCGTGCCGTTCAAGGTCTGCGGGGCGACCTGCGATTCCGTCGATATCCTGTCGCGTCCGTTCTGGCTGCCGGAAACGGTGGACACGGGCGACTGGATCGAAATCGGCCACATCGGAGCCTATTCGCTGTCGCTCAGGACCCGCTTCAACGGTTTCTACCCTGACACCTTCGTGGAGGTGACGACGCCTTTCGACGAAGGCGACGCACCACAGGGGTTTGCCAGCCTCGAGACCATGGCCGATTGAGGAGAACGATCGTGAAGGATGCCGTATTGCTTGGCAGCGCATTGCTGGCGATGACCGTGACAGCCTCGGCGACCACCGTGACGCTCAAGCTGCCCGGGAAGGAGAAACCGCAGACGACCAGCGTGGCGTATGCCTGCCCGGGCCAGAAAGTGGCCGTTACCTACATCAACACCAGCGCCAATCAGTTCGCCGTGCTGAATCTCGGCAAATCCACCATCGTCGCCGTGTCCGTCATCAGCGGCTCCGGCGCACGCTATGTCGGGCAGCAATATGAATGGTGGACCAAAGGCAACGAGGCCACTTTTACGGACCTTATGCAAAGTCCGCAAAAGCCGGTTACCTGCAAGCAGATCAAGTAGAGCATTTTACAACATCAAGTGGAATCACCTGGTGTTATAAAACGCAACGAAAACAAAAACTTAGAGCGTTTCCGCGTTTCCGTGAAAAACGGAAACGCTCTGGTTACGACGAAAGCTTCCCAAGCAGTTCCGGCGTCGGCCAGCCGTCGGCGGGGATACCGAGCCGGATCTGTTCTTTGCGCACGGCGTCGCGGGTGTTGGTGCCGAGGATGCCGTCGACCTTGCCGACATCGTAACCCCTGGCTTCCAGCTTGGTCTGCAATTCCTTCATCTGTTCCAGGCTGAGGCCGGGTTCGGCATTGCGCGGATCGTAGGCCGGCGCGCCGGCAAAGCGGGTCGCCATCACGGCGGCGGTGAGCGCATAGGTGAAGGACTGGTTCCACTCGATATAGACATCGAAATTGTCATAGGTCAGGAAAGCCGGACCCTTGCGGCCCATGGGCAGCGCCAGGCCCGCCCTCAGGCCGTTATCGGCGAGCGGCGAGCCGTCCGGATTGGTCACGCCCCACTGGTTCCACTGGCTGATCGGCATCTTGTTGGTGCGCGCGGTCTGCTCCCAGGGCAAGCTGTCGGGCACACGGACTTCCTGAACCCAGGGCTGGTCGCGTTTCCAGCCCTTGATTTCGAGTTTCTTGGCGGTGGTCATGATGACATCGGGCGCGCTGTTGCGCAGGTCGACCTTGCCATCATTGTCGCCGTCGACGCTGTCTTCCAGGTAGTCGATCGGCAGCATCTGCGTCTGGCCGATCTCGCCGGCCCACGCACCCTTGACGTCCGCAGGCAGGTCGCCGCGATCGATCAGCTTGAGCAGCGGTATGATCTGACGACGGAACACCGCGGGGCGGCGACAATCGTTCGAAAGTGTGACGAGAGCATTGAGGGTGTTGAAATCGCCCTGGACCGCGCCGAAGTCGGTTTCCAGCGCCCAGAAAGCGGTGACGATGGCTGGCTGAACGCCGAATTCCTGCTGGGCGCGGGCGAACACCGAACCGTATTTCTGCAGCATGGCATTGCCCTGCTTCAGCCGGTAGGCCGAGATCATGCGACCGGAAAACTGGGTGAACGTCTGTGAGAATACGCCTTGAGCGCGGTCGCGGGCGAGTACCCGGGTGTCGAAAGTCGCGTCTTCGAGCGCGTCCAGGCCGGTTTCACCAACACCTGCCGCCCTGGCCTCCTCGGCGACGCCCTGCTTCCAGGTTTCGAAGTCACCGCCGCACGGAGCAGCGGTCGGATCCAGCTTCTGGCCTGCCGTCGGAGCAGGCAATTGGTCTGAGGGCGCGGATTGCTGCGCCATGGCGGTGGTCGCTGCCATTACCGGCAGCAGCGCCGCGATGAGGCTGGAGCGCAGTCGCATGGTCTTCCTTTCGGACTGATTTCGTGGCGCGGTACATGAGACCGGCGAAAGTCAGCCCCGAAAAGCAGGCTGTGGCCGCCCTGTCAACGGGTGTTCTGCCGCAGCCACTTGTTCCAGGCGGCCTCGGAGCCGTTGAAGACGTTGATGTCGGCGTCGCCTTTCATGCCGGGAATGACACCGGTTCCGGTGTATTGCCAGAAGGTGAAGGGGTGGCTGCCATATTTCTGAGTCGGGTGGCCGGCCACCGAGCGCAGCCAGTAAGGA
This sequence comes from Mesorhizobium sp. NPDC059025, assembly GCF_042739655.1. NCBI lineage: Bacteria > Pseudomonadati > Pseudomonadota > Alphaproteobacteria > Hyphomicrobiales > Phyllobacteriaceae > Mesorhizobium > Mesorhizobium sp. NPDC059025. The sequence goes on from NZ_JBHYIM010000003.1 coordinate 436,545, forward strand.
TAGCCGCGGAAGGTCGATAGGTCGTTGTCGTCGAAGAAATCGACGGATGTATAGATGATCGGCTTCTTGCCGTAGTGCTTCTCGACCATCTCCAGGAAAATGCGCATTTCCGAACGCACTGTCTCTGCCGGAGGCCTGAGCTTGCAGGTGGGCGACTGCGGGTTCCATTCCATGTCGAGCACCGGCGGCATGGAGGAGCGTTCATTCGGTACGTTTTCGATGAACCAGCGGGCCTGTTCCGCGGCCGGCCGACAGAAATAGTAGAAATGGTAGGCGGCCCGCGGCACGCCTGCCGCCTTGGTGCCACGCCAGTGGTCGGCGAACATGTCGTCGACGCGGTCGCCGCCCTCGGTCGCCTTGATGAAGGCGAAGGAAACGCCGCTTGCCCTGGCCTTGGGCCAATCCACCGAGGTCTGGTACTTGGATACGTCGGTCCCGTGCACGGCGTAATTCCAAGGCGCGCCGCTGTCCCATTCATGGGGTTTGGAATCGGCGAAACGCGGTGCGCGCAAGGCAACGGACGAGCCACTGGGACCGGGCGACACCGGAGCAAGCGCGTCGACGGTCGAGCAGGCGGAAAGGGCAGTGAAACAAAGCAGGATCGCGAGACGACGCATCCGAAATTCAGGTCCAGACCGGTGGCCGCCGGTCGCGGATGGGTCGTTCTGTCCGGTTGTTAGCCGGTTGCGGTGCCCCCACTTGCCGCCACGCCTCTCCACTCAATCACCCAACATGGTTGATAATCGGTTGATGCGGGCGAATACGCAAGGATCGTGATGGCCCAGGCTGGCCGGTTGGGCAACTGCGGAAGAGCGGGCTCACGGTTCTGTGAATGCAAGCCAAGATGTTGGCATCCAAACATCTCCAGTTGCAGCGTGGCGGGCAATCGCGGCAGATTGGGTTCGTGAAATGCGGTTGGGAGGCTGTGCATGCGCGTCGTCGGCAAAATCCTGAAATGGCTGCTGGGGCTGATCGTTGTTGCCGTGGTCGGCGTGGCGATCTGGTTGTGGACGGCTCCGCCGGCGCTGATACGCATTGCCGCCAACTACACCGCCAAGATCGTGTGCTCGAACGTTTACCTGGCCGACCGGGACGCCCAGCAGGTGCTGGCGGTGGATGTGCAGGCTCCGGGCCATCCGATCCTGAAGCTGATGATGCTCGATGTCGACAAGGATGCGGGCACGGTGAGTGCGGGTCTGCTGGGTGTCTTCGGCAAGGGCACGGCGGTGCTGCGGCCTGGGCTCGGCTGCGCCAATGTGCCAGACGGCAACATGACCGCGGCCAAGGCGATCTCGACCGACGTTTCGGTCCCGCCGGCGGTGCCGGATGCGCTGTGGCCGGAGGGCAGTCGTGTCGAACCCTCCCAGAACCCGGAAGTTACCAGGATACTCGATGACGCTTCACTGACCGGCCCCGGTATGCGGGCCGTCGTGGTGGCGCAGAATGGCCGCATCGTGGGCGAGCGATACGGAGCCGGTTTCTCGGACAAGACACCACTGCTCGGCTGGTCGATGACCAAGTCGGTCAATGCCGCCATCGTGGGTACCCTGGTCAAGGAGGGCAAGCTTGCCATTACAGATCAGGGTCTGTTTCCCGACTGGAAGGCTGACAAGCGCGCTGCCATCACGCTGGCCGACATGATGGCGATGTCGAGCGGTCTTGAGTTCAACGAGGATTATGGCGACGTCACCGATGTCACCCGCATGCTCTATCAGGAACCGGACATGTCGGCTTTCGCCTCGGCCAAGCCGCTGACGGGCGAACCCGGCAAGGCCTATTCCTACTCCAGCGGCACGGCGGTGATGCTGTCGCGTCTGTGGCAGAACACCTTCACCGATCCCAAGCAGGCGCTGGCCTGGCCGCGGCTCAAGCTGTTTGGACCGATCGGCATGACCAGCGCGATCATGGAGACCGACGAACACGGCACTTTCGTCGGCTCGTCCTACCTGTACGCCACCGCGCGCGACTGGGCGCGTTTTGGGCAGTTCCTGCTGCAGGACGGCACATGGGACGGACAGGAAATCCTTCCCGCCGGCTTCGTGGCCTGGATGCGCGAACCTGCACCGGCGTCCGACAGGGTCTATACGCGTGGGCAGTTGTGGATCGAGGCTCCGGGTAATGAACACGAACCCGGAGCCACGGCAAAGGCTGGGGTGCCGGCCGATGCCTATTGGCTGGAAGGCCATGACGGCCAAACGGTCGCCGTCATCCCCTCGCAGAAGCTGGTCATCGTGCGGCTGGGGCTGACGCCGTTCAAGCTCGGATATCGTCCGCAAAATCTGGCCGCTGCCTTGGCAAAGGCGCTGAAATAGCAGGATCAGCGCGATTCCGACAAAAGCGCGTAGCGTTTGCGTTAAAGTGGAAACGCTCTAGCGCCGTATCACGGCCAGCCAGGTATAACCGCGATAAAGCCTTTCGAATGAAAGGCTTGCTCCGGTTTTGGCGGATTCCGATTCAAGTAGTTCGCGCAGGGATTCACGCGGGCTGACGTGGAATTTTTTCAGCCACGACCTGAGCAGGGAGCGGAACCAGCCGGGCAGGCGCTCCTGCTGGCCGAAGTCGACGACGTGGAGCGAACCACCCGGTGCCAGCACGGCAAGGCCGGCGGCCACCGTCTTTTCCCAGCCGGGGATCATCGACAGAGAATAGGAAACGAAGACACGGTCGAAGCGCGCGACGCCGAACAGCGCCTGTGCATCGAAATCGGTTGCGTCGGCGCGCGCGAGCAGGGTCCTGTCGGCAATGCCTTCGCGAGCGATCGCTGCCTGGGCGCTGACAAGCATCTCGGCGGAGATGTCGAGGCCATAAAGGCGCGCATCGCGATAATGCCGCGCGGTCAGCGCCAGGTTGCGACCGGTGCCGCAGCCGAGTTCCAGCACGCTGCCCTTGGCTGGAACATCGAGGCCGGCGATCAGCCTGTCGCGGCCGAGCAGGTAATATTTGCGGGTCAGGTCATAGATGTGACGCTGCCAGCGATAGACACCATCCATGAGATCGGCATGGTTTGCCGGCAGGTCCTGGGTGCTCATCAGCCGCGCTTCACATAAAGGTGGAAGCCACCGTAGATCGCCGAGCGGTCGCGAGCGGAGTAGTCACGCGAGGCATCTTCCTCATAGACCCACTGGTCGAGCAGCGAAGACGAGACGCGACCCGGCAGCAGGCTTGGCTCGGCCGCGGTGCGGAAGATGACCCGGGCACCCGGCGCGGCGCTACGGGTGATTTCCGTCCACAGCGCGTTCAACTGATCGTCGGTCATCCAGTCCTGTGCGTCGAGCAGGATGAAACGGTCGACGGTGCCGGCGTCCTTGCCGGCGAGGAATTCGATCATGTTGGCGTGATTGATGGTGACGCGATCGACATTCGCCTTGAGGACCGGATGGTTGTCCTTTTCCAGATAGGCGGGGAGGGCGGCTTCACCCGGATTGGGATAGCGCCGCGCGAAAGCCTGCCAGGCGAAATAGTTGTCCCTCAGCGGAAAGTCGCAGGCGAGTTTCTCGAGACGAGCCTTCAGCACGCTGGCCATAGAGCCGTCGCCGGAGGTGATCAGGGAGTCGTATTGTGCCGGCGGGATGCCCAGCCCGAACAGCGAGGCCTTGCGCGACGTGGCCCAACGCAGGAGCTTGCGGTCGAACACCGGCGCCAGTTTCTCGTCAAAGAAGCGGCGCTGCTCGGCTAGGTCCCTGGCAGCCATGATGCCGGTCGGGTTAACGCCGAAAAGGCGGCCCGTGCGGTGGCCGGCGGCAATGAACAGGCCAAGCAGGCCGGTGCGGTAGAAGTTGCGATCGAACACCTCGATGCGACGGCGGCCGCGCCAGCTGCGCTTTTCCCAATAGTGCCGGCTGACCGGATCGAGATTGGGGGCGATGAAGCGGTCATAGGCGGCGGAATTGTGCTCCATGCCGGCCGCACCGAAGAAACGAAACAGATCGGTCTGGTTGGGCAGATGGCGCACCGCTGCAAGTTTCATGCGATTCAGCGCGATGTGAGCGGCGTTGAGGTCGACGGCGTCGATCCTGGCCGGCGAGCGCGTCAGATAGGCCAGGATGTTGCAGCCGCCGGATGCGATGGTGACGACACGATGGCCTTCGCCCAGCTGCATCGCTTCCATGTCGATGTCGGGGTCTTCCCAGATCTGTGGGTAGACGAGGCCGGAAAAGAGCAGGGCAAACAGGCGTTCCGAGATGCCGGCCTTCGAAAGGGCGCGGTTCTGGTACACCGCTTTTCCGACTTCCTTGCCGCGCCTGAAAACCAGTTCCGCAGAAACGTCCGACATGGCAAGGCGATTCCCCGTTTACGTTGGGCGAAGCGCGTAGCGCAGCGTCATGACAGTGCGGTGACAGCAGCGGTTGATGAACGGGCTAGGCCTCGCCGAAACCTCCCGGCGTCGGGGTGGTGACAACGACCGCTTCGCCGGCTTCCAGAGCGGTCTGGTCACAGGCCTTCAGCACGTCGACCCGGCCGTCGAGACGACGCACCTTGGTGCTGCCCATTTCGCCATCATTGCCGCCATCGAGGCCTTGCGGCGGGCGCGAGCGATGCGACGACAGGATCGCGCATTGCATCTTCTCCAGAAAGCGGATGGAACGGCGTGTGCCATCGCCGGCACTCCAGTGTCCCTTGCCGCCGGAGTTTTCGCGGATGCGGAAGTCTTCGAGCAGCACAGGAAAGCGCAGTTCCAGGATTTCCGGATCGGTCAGGCGCGAATTGGTCATGTGGGTGTGCACGCCCGAAGTGCCGGCGAAACCGCGCCCGTCGTTCATGCGCCCCGCCGGCGAGCCCGAGCAGATCGTCTCGTAATACTGATAACGGTCGTTGCCGAAAGTCAGGTTGTTCATGGTGCCCTGGGCATTGGCCATCGCCCCCATGGCGCCGAACAGCGCATTGGTCACGTGCTGCGAGGTCTCGACATTGCCGGCGACGACGGCGGCCGGATAGGCCGGCTTCAGCATCGAGCCTTCGGGGATGACGATGTTGATCGGTCTTAGACATCCGGCGTTCATCGGGATGTTGTCTTCGACCATCACCCGGAACGCATAGAGCACGGCTGCCCGCGCCACAGGCTCGGGTGCATTGAAATTGTTCTTCATCACCGGCGACGTGCCGGTGAAATCGACGGTTGCCTCGCGCCTGGTCCGGTCGACACTGATCCTCACCTTGATCACCTGACCGGTGTCGGTCGGATATTCATAGGCCGAGGCGTCCGGGAGGCGTTCGAGCACACGGCGTACGCTTTCGGCGGCATTGTCCTGGACGTGGCCCATATAGGCCTTGACCACGGGCAAGCTGAAATGCGCCACCATCCTGCGCAACTCCGCCACTCCCTTCTCGTTGGCGGCAATCTGCGCCTTGAGGTCGGCGACGTTTTGTGCCGGGTTGCGGGCAGGGTAGGGATGGTCGGAAAGCAGGCTCACCAGTTCGGCTTCGCGGAAACGGCCGCGCTCGACGAGACGGAAATTGTCGAACAGAACGCCTTCCTCATCGACGGTGGTGGCGAGCGGCGTCATCGAGCCAGGGGCCGTGCCGCCGACATCGGCGTGATGGCCGCGCGAGGCAACCCAGAACAGGATGCTTTCCTGCGCATCGTCGAACACCGGTGTGACCACGGTGATATCGGGCAGGTGGGTGCCGCCATTGTAAGGGGCATTCAACGCGAAGACATCGCCGGGGCGGACATCACCCGCGTTGAGCCGGATGATGGTTTCGACGGAACGGTCCATCGAACCGAGGTGCACCGGCATGTGCGGGGCATTTGCGACCAGCGCGCCATTGCTGTCGAAGACCGCACAGGAAAAGTCGAGCCGCTCCTTGATGTTGACCGAATAGGCGGTGTTCTGCAGCGTCACGCCCATCTGCTCGGCGATCGACATGAACAGGTTGTTGAAGACCTCGAGCATGACGGGGTCGGCTTCGGTGCCCAGAGCTGCCTTGCGCTGTTTCCTGGCGGTCCGGCGCAACAGCACGTGGTTGCGCATCGTGATCTCGGCCTGCCAGCCGTTTTCGACGACGATGGTCTGGTTTGGCTCGATGATCAACGCCGGGCCGGAAACCCTGTCCGATGGGCGGAGTGCTTCACGGCGCCAGATGGCGGCGTCGTGCCATTCTCCTTCCGAGAAGATGCGGCGCTTTTGCCGCGTGTCGGTCATGTCGCGAGGCGGTCCAGAGGGGGCCAGTGCTTCCTGGTGGTGGCTATCACCAGCATTGCTGCCTTCCACAGCCACGGTCTCCACGACCAGTTGCTTGTCTTCGTAGATGAAGCCGAATTGCGCCTTGTGGGCGACCTCGAATGCCGCCCTGGCGTTGGCGATCGAGTGGTCGGGGAAGCTGATCGGCAGCGTGGTATCGGTGCCGTCGTAGCGGATATGGAGAACAGGACGCATCGCCATGTCTTCGTCGGCGACACCTTGCATGGTCAACTCGTCGGCCACATCCCCGGCAAGACCTGCGATCAATGCTTCGATCGCGGGCAGGGATTGATCGGCCAACGGCTCCAGCAGCGCCTGCTGGCGCGTCGCGAAGATCGATGCCAGTCCGATGCCGTAAGCCGAAAGCAGGCCGGAGAACGGGTGTATGAGCACGGCCTCCATGCCGAGGGCATCGGCGACAAGGCAGGCATGCTGGCCACCGGCGCCGCCGAAACAGTTCAGCAGATAGCCGGTCACGTCGTAGCCGCGCTGCACCGATATCTTCTTGATGGCGTTGGCCATGTTCTCGACCGCGATGGTGACGAAACCCTCTGCCACGGCTTCCGGGGAACGCCCATCGCCGGTTTCGGCCGCCAAAGCTTCGAATTTCGAGCGCACTGTCGCGACATCCAGCGGTTTGTCCTGGTTGGGGCCGAAGATCGACGGGAAAAAATCCGGCTGCAACTTGCCGAGCATGACGTTGGCGTCGGTCACCGCAAGCGGCCCGCCGCGCCGGTAGCAGGCAGGGCCGGGGTTGGCGCCGGCCGAATCCGGGCCGACGCGAAAACGGCCAGCCTCGAATTGCAGTATGGAGCCGCCGCCAGCGGCAACGGTATGGATGCGCATCATCGGCGCGCGCACCCGCACGCCGGCTACCTCCGTGTCAAAGGCGCGCTCATAGTCACCGTCACTGTGGGCGACATCGGTGGAAGTACCACCCATGTCGAAGCCAATGACCTTGTCGAAGCCGGCAAGCTTCGCCGTTTCGACCATGCCGACGACGCCGCCGGCCGGGCCGGAGAGAAGCGCATCCTTGCCCTGGAATTTGTCCGCTGCCGTGAGGCCACCGGATGACATCATGAACATCAGTCTCGGACCTTCGGGCGAGTTCCCGGACTGGTCGTCGCTGGCAACGGTGCCGAGTTCTGCGGCTACCCGCTGCACGTAGCGCGACAGGATCGGCGAGAGATAGGCATCGACGACCGTGGTGTCGCCTCGGCCAACCAGCTTGATCAGCGGCGAAACCTCGTGGCTGACCGAAACCTGGGAAAACCCTGCGTTTCGGCAAACCCTGGCCACGGCTCTCTCATGCTCGGGATATTTCCAGGCATGCATGAAGACGATGGCGACGGCATCGATGCCGTCGGCTCTGGCCTGTTCGATCGCAGGCTTGACGTCGGCGATGTCGAGCAGCCGTTCCGCGCAACCATCGGCGCGCACGCGCTCGGGGACCTCCACCACACGCTCATAGAGCTGCTCCGGGAGCAGAATTTCCTTTGCGAAGATGTCTGGCCTGGCCTGATAGGCGATGCGAAGCGCGTCACGGAAGCCCTTGGTGATCAGAAGCAGGACCCGATCACCCTTGCGCTCGAGAAGCGCATTGGTTGCAACCGTCGTGCCCATGCGGACCTCGCCGATCAATCCAGACGGGATCGGCTCGCCTGCCTTGGCGCCGAGCAGGGTACGGATGCCGTGGATGGCTGCATCCGGATAGGCCTCCGGGTTTTCGGAGAGCAACTTCAGCGGTGTCAACGAGCCGTCCGGCGCCTTGCCGATGACGTCGGTGAAGGTACCGCCGCGGTCGATCCAGAAATCCCATTTCGCGCTCATCGACCATCCTTTCGGGTGCGTTCCTTCCCCTGTTAGTGCCGAAGGTCGAGGCCGGCAACGGCTCAACGAAGTCCGAACGCTGTTACAGGACGAAACGCAATGTGACGAAACCGAAGCGCGAGCCTCGCATTTCTACTGTGCCGCCCTTCACAGGGGGTGAAGTTGCGAAGGAGAAATACGATGAATAAGCTCGTCCTGGCCTCGGTTTCCGCGCTGCTTTTGCTCGGCGTTGCCGCCTGCAGTGAAAACAAGGGTGGTGGTACCGGAGGTACCGACAACACCACGACGCAAGCCACGCCGCCTGCAGCCGAGCCGATGAAGCCGGCCACACCCGAGGCACAGCCGCCGGCCGACAATACAATGAAACCGGCGCAGCCGAATTCCACCGCGCCTGCACAGTAAGCGCGACGGTCGGCCAAACGGCTGGCATCGGAGGCTGGCAAAAGTCGGCCCCATGAATCGGAAAGGCCGGGACGTATCCCGGCCTTTTTTACTACCGCATCACCTGACTTTTTTTGCGCAAATCCGGACGCAAAACCGCCGCGCATTTTGCTGGCGTTGCACTAAGACGCTGCCAGTTGCTCGCGCCGGGCCGAAGCGAAGGGCGGGAAGGCGAGCGCGATCAGGAAGGCGGCGATGCCGATGATGGACGAGCCGATGAACAGCCAGTCATAGACGTCGAAGCGATCGAATATCCAGCCGCCGGCGACAGGCCCCAGAGCCATGCCGAAGCTGGACGCCATGGCAAGCGCGCCGAGCACCGAGCCCATCACCTGTTGGCCGAAATATTCGCGAGCCAGCAATGCGTAGAGCGGCATCACCCCGCCATAGGCTGCGCCGAAGATGATGGCCAGGACATAGAAGGTGCTGAGCTGAGCGGCTGAGAGATAGGCGGCAATCACCAGGGCCTGGATGAGCAGGCCGATGACGAGAACCCGCTTTGGGCCGAAGCGATCCGCCGCCACACCGAACAGCAACCTGCCGCCCAGCCCGGCGATGCCTTCGACACTGTAGATGCTGACGGCAGCCATGGGGGAGATACCGCAGCTGATGGCGTAGCTCATGATATGGAAGATCGGGCCGGAATGCGCTGCGCAGCACAGGAAGTAGGTGCCGGCAAGCAGTGCGAACTGTGGCGACTGGAAAGCTTTCGACAGCGGGTTGTCCGCGGGGCCGACGGCGACGGTCGCGCCATGCGGAGCCGGCTGGTTTGCGGGTGCCTGCCGCGCGTTCCTGACAAAGAAGGCAGCCGGAAGAAGTATGGCCGTGGCAAGCAACCCGATCGCCATCATCGCGGTGCGCCAGTCGTAGCTGGCGAGCAGCCAGGCTGCAAATGGCGATACGGTCGCGGGCGCGACACCGACGCCGGCGGAAACCAGCGAGACGGCGAGGCCGCGATGCCTGTCGAACCAGCCGGTGACAGCGGCCATCATCGGGGCGAAGAACGCGCCACCGGCAAGACCGACGCCGATACCGTAAGTGAGCTGGAACAGCAGCAGGTCCGTCGCACGACTGGCCAGAACCAGCACCACTCCGAGCAGGATGGAGCCGATCAACACCACGGGGCGGGTGCCGATGCGATCCGTGAGCATACCCCAGCCGAAGCTCGAGATACCCATCATCAGGAAGTTGAACGTCATCGCACTGGAAATGCCCGCTCGCGTCCAGCCGGTGGCGGCCGAGATGTGCGGCATGAAGACAGCCAATGAAAACATCGCCCCAATGGTCACGCAGGTCATCAGCGCGCCAAGGGCGACGAGCACCCAGCGATAGGAATTTTGCATTTCGGTGGTGGACATGGGAATCCCCTGATTCTGGCGCGGGCGTGATTGCTTGCCCGGCGAAATCCATTCGAGGGGCGAGTGAGCCACTGAGGCGCGGTTTCCAGGTTGATGGGACCGAGAACCTTCGACGGCTGCCGGATTGGGTGGAAGCGGCAGGAATGTCACGCCAACCCACCGCCAAATCGGTCATTCGACCGTGTCGGGCCGTCCGTGGCCGGTTTCGATCAGTTCCCGAAGACTATCGTGGATCAAGCCGCTCCAGGCCTCCCTGCAGATGTCGAAGCACTCGACTTCGGGGACCAGGCCGGCATGCGTGAAGCGGATTTCCGTCTTGTCGCCTTTACTGGAGAGGTCGAACACGATCTTGGTGCCCTTCCATTCTTCCTTGTCCTTGAGGAAACTCATCCGTGAATCGAGGACGTGCCAGACGACCTTGCGTTCGGGGACCAGTTCTGCCGTCATATGCTTGGAGAAATGCATGTCCTTGTAGCGATAGGTCCATTCGCCATCGAGGACATCGGGAGAGCCCTCTATCTCCTCACCCCACCAGTCGCGTGGGCGATTGATGGCGTCGAAGGCAGTTTTTGCAGATTGCTCTACCAGGATCGTGGTGGTGAAATCGCGCGTCGTCATTGCATGCTCCTTTCTTGAGGCCGTCGATCTCATGACCGGTGCGGCGGGTGGTTGGCATCGATGAAGAAGGTAGCCGCGGAGGATTGCGAGCGAGAGTGACAAGTGTGACGGGATTCCGATGGACTCACTGATCACGGCTGCAGGGCAGGCGCTTGCACGGGGTGATCCCCTCGGTGCATTGAAGCGGGTGGCCTTGCGCGATGATGCAGCCGCGCTGGCGCTGCGCGGTATCGCCATGGCGCAGCTTGGCGATCTTGTCCGCGCCAAGGCGCTTCTGAAGAGCGCGGCGCGGGCCTTCGGCCCGAAGGAAGCGGTCGCACGGGCGCGCTGTATCGTCGCCGAAGCTGAAATCGCGCTTGTCTCGCGGGATCTCGCCTGGCCGGGCAAGGCGCTCGATACAGCCCGTGTTACACTGGAAACACATGGCGACCACGCGAATGCCGCGCATGCACGTACGCTTGAGATACGGCGCCTGTTGCTGATTGGTCGTCTTGATGAGGCAGAAAGCCTGATTGCCGACCTCGATCTCGCGCCGCTGCCACCGCCATTACGGAGCGCGCTCCAGCTCGCGGCGGCTGGTATCGCGATCCGGCGTCTGCGTCTCAAGGAGGCGCGCAAGGCGCTGATGCGGGCCTGGCAGGCGGCTCAACAGGCCGGGATTCCTGCGCTGGGGACGGAAGTGGAAAGTGCCGCACTGGTAATCGACACGCCGGCCGCCCGGTTGATTTCGAAAGGCAAGGCACGACCCTTGCTGCTCGAAGAGGTCGAGGAATTGTTCGCGACGGGAATGTTCGTTGTGGATGCTTGCCGCAATGTGGTGCGAGCCAGCAATGCAGTGGTTTCGCTGGCAACGCGCCCTGTGTTGTTTGCGCTGGCCCGGGCGCTGGCCGAGGCGTGGCCGGGAGACGTTTCGCGAGAGCGGCTTCTGTCCCGTGCCTTTGGAGCCAAAGATGCCGACGAATCGCATCGGGCACGGCTGAGGGTGGAGATCGGACGACTGCGCGCCGAGCTGCGGGGCCTGGCTGACATCAGCGCCACGAGCGAAGGTTTCAAGCTGGTGCCACGTCGGCGTGGCGAGGTGATGGTGCTGGCGCCGCTGGTCGAGGAGGAGCATGCTGCGGTGCTCGCCTTTCTGGCCGATGGCGAGGCGTGGTCCAGTTCGGCACTGGCGATTGCGCTGGATGCCAGCCCGCGCACGGTCCAACGGGCACTGGAGCAGCTTTCCGCCAGCGGTAAGGTGCAATCCTTCGGGAAGGGGCGCGCACTGCGCTGGGTGACGCCGTCGGTGCCCGGCTTCCCGACAACCTTGTTACTCCCCGGGCCGCTGCCAGGCAGCTAGGATGTTGCCGATGACTGTAGCCGACGGCTGGCCGTCAACGTCAACTTGGGAAGGAAAACCATGAAACCCACCCCCGCCGAGATTCTGCGCGAATATGGTCCCTTTTCGGGAGACGTGCATGGAGTGACCTTCGATGGCGAGAATGTGTGGTTCGCCAGTGGTGACAAGCTCAATGTGCTTGATCCCAAAAGCGGCGAATCTGTTCGCGCCATTGATATGATCGCCCATGCCGGCACCGCATTTGATGGTCAAAACATCTATCAGATCGCCGAAAGTCAGATCCATAAGATCGATCCGAAGACCGGCAAGGTGCTTTCCACGATCCCGGCGCCGGGTAACGGTGGCGATTCCGGAATGGCCTGGGCCGAAGGGTCGCTCTGGGTCGGTGAGTATCGCGCCCAGAAAATCCATCAGATCGACCCCGAGACCGGCAGGATAATTCGTTCCATCGATTCCAACCGCTTCGTCACCGGGGTCACCTGGGTGGATGGTGAACTGTGGCATGGGACCTGGCAGGGTGACGCAAGCGAATTGCGGCGGATCGACCCGCTTACCGGCGAGGTGCTGGAGGAACTGACCATGCCGGACGGGACCGGTGTCTCCGGCCTCGAATCCGATGGCGCCGACACGTTCTTCTGTGGCGGCGGCAACAGTGGCAAGCTCAGGGCCGTGCGCCGACCCAGGCGCGACATTGCGGCACAGCCGGCCTGAGGGCGCAACCTTTTCGACCTTCGGCCCGTTTCTTACGGAACCAATCGGCGTTGTCGATTGGTGCAGCACCAACGCATAGGCGCGATCATGCCTTGATAGCGCCACGTGCTTGGTTCTAAGAGGGGCACATGTCGATTTGGGATCGTATCGGCGATTTCATCGCCCGTGTTTCAGCCTCCGCCTCGGCCGGTATCGCCGAAGTGGTCGAGGCGGTGCGCACGGTCTTCTCCGGTGATGCCGAATTGCGTCGCCGCGTCTCCTTCTCGGTCGCGATGATCGCGCTTTCGGCCAAGATGGCCAAGGCCGATGGCGTGGTTACGCAGGACGAGATCCGTGCGTTTCGTGAAATCTTCGAAGTGCCGCCGGAAGAGACGCACAATGTCGCGCGGCTCTATGATCTGGCAAAGCAGGATGTCGCCGGTTTCGAGTCTTACGCTGAAAAGCTCGCAAACCTGTGTGGGTCAGGTCATGCCAACTGCATGATGCTGGAAGACATTCTCGATGGTCTCTTCCACATTGCCACCGCCGATGGCGTCTTGCACGAGCGGGAAGGCCAGTTCCTGCACCGGGTGTCTGAAATCTTCCGGATCGAGGAATCGCACTACAAGACGATCCTCGCCCGTCACGTGCATCTCGGGGCGGACGATCCCTATGTCGTGCTCGGTATCGAGCGCGGGCGACCGTTCGACGAGGTGAAGAAGCGTTATCGCAAGCTTGTTGCGGAGAACCATCCGGACAAGGTGATTGCACGCGGCCTGCCGCAGGAGTTCATCAAGATCGCCACGACGCGTGTTGCCGCAATCAACGCGGCGTATGAGATGATCGAACGGGATCTCGCGCCGGCATGAGTGGCTTCTCGCCCGATCACGCAGGAGCCGAGGTCAGGGTGTCGCCGAATTTCGGGCCGCGTCGCGGCCCGTTCCATCCCGATATGGTCGTGTTGCACTACACCGGCATGAAAACCGGAGCAGGTGCCGAAGCATGGCTGTGTAATCCGGTCAGCGAAGTATCTGCGCATTATCTGGTGCACGAGGACGGCCGTGTCGTGCAGATGGTACGCGAAAGCGACAGGGCATGGCACGCCGGCAAAAGTTCGTGGCGCGGCCACACCGACCTCAACTCGGCTTCGGTCGGCATCGAGATCGTCAATCCGGGCCATACGCTAGGGTACAGGGCATTTCCGAAGCGCCAGATCGAGGCGGTGATCGCACTCACCGCCGATATTGTGGCCCGTCACGATATCGTGTCCGAGCGGATTCTGGCTCATTCGGATGTGGCACCCGGTCGCAAGGTCGATCCTGGCGAAAAATTTCCGTGGAAGGTGCTGCACGCCGCAGGCGTCGGCCATCTCGTGCCGGCATCTCCGATCCGACAGGGACCGATTTTGCAGGAAGGTGATACGGGGCACAACGTCGAAGAATTGCAGTCCCTGCTTGCGATTTATGGTTATGGTATTGAAATCACGGGTGTTTTTGACCCATTGACGCGGATCGTCGTCGAGGCGTTCCAGCGCCATTTTCGGCCGCGCCTGGTTGACGGAATTGCGGACGGCTCGACAATCGGGACGCTACGGCGCCTCGTCGTTTCCGTCACGGCAAGTCTCGGCTGAATATTTCGATCGGCCATTTAATATTACATTCTGTAACATGAATTGAATTTTGCGGCCTTCATTGCCGCCAAATCCGGTTTCAAACGCAAATCCACACCGATGCAGGACAAATGCCAGTCTAGTCCGGCATTCATTACAGGATGCTGCGCGTACTTCTTCGCGTGGCCAAGAAAAACAGGACCACATGCACAAACCGTTCATTGTAGCGGCAGCTGTTGCTGCCGGCGTGATTTCTTTTGCCTTTGCTTCGCAGGACAGCATGGCCGCTAGTCTCAGAGCAGACCAGGGCACTCCGGTCGTAAAGCAGGTTGCGGCCACAACGCCGGCCAAGAAGGTGACCAAAGTCACGAAGACCGTAAAAGCCAGCAAGCGGGCGAAGGTTATCAAGGCACCCAAGGTTGCCTCCACCGTCAAAGCCACAAAGACCGTGAGCGCCAAGTCAGCGGTCGAGCCTTGCCCGTATCTGTTTGGTTGCTCGAAAGATGCCAAGACCGCCGCGAATGCAAAGGTTGGCAAGAGCGTGAAGACGGCCAGGGCGAAGACCAAGGTGATCTACGACACGTTCACGACCGCGTCGATCACGCCAGGTGCCGTCAAGCCCAGCGTTGCGGGTTCTCGTTATTCCACCATCGTGTCGCGTTATGCCGCCGCCTATGGCGTGCCGGTGTCGCTGGCGCATGCGGTGATCAAGGTCGAGAGCAACTATCAGCCGGGTATGGTTGGCCGCGCCGGCGAGATCGGCCTTATGCAGATCAAGCCTGCCACCGCGCGCATGATGGGTTACAGCGGCTCGGCCAAGGGACTGCACAATCCCGAGACCAACATCAAATATGGCATGAAGTATCTCGGCATGGCCCGTGAGCTCGGTGGCGGCACCACTTGCGGTACCATTCTCAAATACAATGCCGGCCATGGCGCCAAGCGTATGAACCCGACGTCTTCAGCCTATTGCCGCAAGGTTGTGGCGCAGATCGGCAGCGCTGGTTGATCTGAGCATACGGCTCCACCGGCTTTCGCCGCCATTGGGGAGCCAGCGGCTCACCACTCGAACCCGTTTCGAAGGCAAACCGAGAACGAGTGCTCTTGCCTTTTGGATCGCGAACGCCTTTATACCCCTGCCAGCCGGCCGGGCGGCCGCACCAGCGAGAGTCGAAAGGCTGCGGGTGAGGAAAGTCCGGGCTCCATGGAGACACGGTGCCGGCTAACGGCCGGCGGGGGCGACCCCAGGGAAAGTGCCACAGAAAGCAAACCGCCGCGGTTTCCGCGGTAAGGGTGAAAGGGTGGGGTAAGAGCCCACCGCGCGACCGGTAACGGAAGCGGCAAGGCAAACCCCACCGGGAGCAAAACCGAATAGGGGCGGTACGAGGGGAAACCCTCAGGGCTGTTTCCGGCCCACTGCCCGGGTAGGTTGCGTGAGGCGTATGGCAACATGCGTCCAAGATGAATGGCCGCCACGTTCCCGCTTCGCAAGGGGCGGGGGCCATACAGAACCCGGCTTACAGGCCGGCTGGCATTTTTCTTCCAGAATTCAGCGGCTTCGCGCCATCAGCGTGGAGTCTGATTCAGGTTGCTGCTGCGTTGCTTCAGAGATCGGGGCGTACCCGCTTGCGCGTTGCGTGTGTTTCCGGCCTCGTGTCGCCCGTCAGGAATGGAGCCGATCCAGCGAAGCCTTGATCGCGGCCCACAATTCTTCGGCTGGCTCGCAGCCGACAGCCAGTCGTACGAAGCCTGGCGGCACTGCGTCGCCACGCTTGGTGCGGCGTTCAGCCGAGGTGTGCACGCCGCCGAAGGAGGTGGCGGCCGCCATCAATTCGCAGCCGTTGATGAAGGCCTCGGCGTCATCTTCGGAATCCAGCACGAAGCTGATCAGAAAACCGAAGCGCTCCATCTGTGTGCTGGCGAGATTGTGTGAAGGGTCGCCCTGAAGGCCAGGGAAACGAAGTGATCTGACCGCAGGATGTGCCTTGATCCGTGGCGCAAGAAGTTCCGCGGTGTTGCACATGCGATCAAAGCGGACCTCCAGCGTTTCCAGGCCGCGATGCAGGAGCCATACATCGAACGGGCTTGGAATGCTGCCTGAGGTCGTACGCCATTCCCTTATCGCCGCCATGATATCCGTGCTGCGGCTGGCGACATGACCGGCGAGTACGTCGGAATGACCGTTCGGCGCCTTGGTGTCGGCGGCAACGACGATGTCTGCACCGAGGTCGAGCGGGCGCTGGCCGAAAGGCGTCATCGTGGTGTTGTCGACGACAAGCAGCCCGCCAACCCTGTGGATCGCTTCGGAGGCGGCCGTGATATCGCAGATGTCCAAGGTCGGATTGGACGGGCTTTCCACGAAGACCAGCCGATAGCCGTCGAAGCCGCCATCGAGGAATGACGCGGTTGGCCTGGTGTGGAACTGCACGCCGAACGCACCAAGGAAACGGTCGGCCAGGATGCGCGTTGTGTGATAGCCGTCGGAAGGCAGCAGGATGCGATCCCCCGCCTTCAGAAGCGCGAAGAATACCGCGGAGATCGCTGCCATTCCCGAGGGAAAGGCAAGCACGGGCGCATTTTCCAGGCGCGACAGCATCTCCTCGGTTCCGTCCCAGGTCGGGTTGGAAAAACGCCCATACTGGTGGAAGCCCGTCGAATCTCCCGGTGCATGGAAAATCGATGCCATGGTCAGCGGCAACGGGATGGCGTCGCCTCTGGAGAGCCCCTCGCGTCTCAAGTGAAGGAGCCCTGCGGCGCGGGAGGAAGCTGTTTCGGACATAACGGATCCCGGAATGGGCTGGGGGAAGGCTTGCAGGCTGAAATGAGCATGCTCTTGCGAGCAACAGCGAGGCTAGGTCCAGCGGCTGATCGGGGCAAGAGCCAAGCCGCTCTTAAACACTTCGTTAGGCTTAATAGAGGATAAACACGGCAGTGCCCGCAATCTCGCCTTCGAAGGGGTTTGGAAAGCCTGTTCCCGTTGACGCCCATGATGCCCCATGATATCCCATCTCGCTAATCAAGCCTTCGTTTCGTGTCAGGGTGAAGCGTGCGCCGAAGGGCCAGTCGCGGCGGCTGTGCGTTCGTCGTTTTTTGCTCTGTTCGAAACCCAAGGCCTGGTGAAACGATCGTGCCGCGGCGGCATGGCTACGAGGAAGTCGGAGGGTGCGGCTGCGCAGGCGGCCGCGATGCGTCATGGACCGTTTTCTGTCAAATGCGGTGAACCGGATCGACGCCAAGGGGCGCGTCTCCGTGCCTGCGCATTTCCGAACGGTTCTGCAGAGGCGCGGCTATTCGGAGCTCTATGCACTGCGCTGCCTGGATCAAGCCGCAATGGATGTCGGTGGGCTCGATCTGCTCGACCGCTACGAGCAGCGCATCGCGCAGGAAGATCCATTCCTGCAGACGACGGACGATATGTCCTTCTTCTGTCATGGCGATGGCACGTTTCTCAAGCTGGATCAGGATGGGCGCGTCACGTTGACCGATTTCATTCGCGAACATACCGGAATAACAACCGAAGTGGCCTTCGTGGGGAGGGGCAGTTTTTTCCAGATCTGGGAGCCGGAACGGCTGGCCGCCTATGGTGCGGCGGCACGAGCCAGGCTCTTGCATCTTCGGCAGGGGACGAAGCCAGGGGAGCGACCGGAATGACGGTGGGCCACGGCGATGATCTCCACGCCGATGGCGGACCGGCCCGCCACATTCCGGTCCTCCTCGCCGAGGTTCTGGAGACGCTTGCGCCGCAGCCGGGCGACACCATTATCGACGGCACTTTCGGCGCTGGCGGTTACAGCAGGGCGATCCTCGACAACGGCGCATCCGTCATCGGTGTCGACCGCGACCCGGATGCAATCGCCGCGGGCAGGGCGCTGGAGCAGGAAACGGGCGGACGGCTGAGGCTGGTGCATGCACCATTCTCGACGCTGGATGAACATGCCGAAGCGGTCGATGGCGTCGTGCTCGACATCGGTGTCTCTTCCATGCAGCTCGACCAGGCCGAGCGCGGCTTTTCCTTTCGTTTCGACGGTCCGCTCGACATGCGCATGGCGCAGGCCGGCGTCAGTGCCGCCGACGTCGTCAACAATTTCAAATCCAACGACCTTGCCCGCATTTTCGGCTTCCTCGGCGAAGAGCGGCATTCCGGCCGTATCGCGCGTATGATCGAAGCGCGGCGAGCCAAGAAGCCGTTCGAACGCACGCTCGATCTTGCAGATGCCATCGAGACCCACATCGGTCGCAAGCCGGGCGACAAGATCCATCCGGCGACGCGCGTCTTCCAGGCGCTGCGGATTTTCGTCAACGATGAGCTGGGGGAACTGGCGAAAGCGCTGCTGGCGGCCGAACGCGTGCTGAAGCCAGGCGGCCGGCTGGTGGTGGTAACTTTCCATTCGCTCGAGGACCGCATCGTCAAGCGTTTCATCGCCGACCGTTCGGAACAGGCGGCAGGCTCGCGCCATATGCCCGAGACGCAGATCCGGACCGCCACCTTCCGCAAGCAGGGCGGGGGCGTCACGGCAGGAGATGCGGAACTTGCCGTGAATCCGCGCGCGCGTTCCGCCAGGCTGCGAGCCGCGATCCGGACGGACGCCCCAGCCCGCGCCGGTGATCTTGCCCAGTTCGGTCTTCCAAAGCTTCCCGGCGTTTCCGTGCCGGGCGAGAGGTGAGCACGTGTTCCGTACCAGTGACATCATCCTGATCGCCGTGATGGTCTCGGCCGCCGCCATGACCTACAAGATCAAGCGCGACGCTGAGGTGCAGCAGACCGCAGTCTACAAGATCCAGGCGCAGATCCGTACCGAAGAAGACCAGATAGACCTGCTCAAGGCCGACTGGAGCCTGCTGACGCAGCCATCGCGATTGCAGCGGCTCTCCGATCTCTACAAGGACCAGCTTGGCTTGCAGACGGCCGATGCGCGTCAGATCGTACGGCTGGATGAATTGCCCGAGAAGCCGCCGCTGACCATCGAGGACATCATGGCCGACAACGGGGCGCCTGGGGTCGACAAGGAAAAGACGGCTTCGATCTCCAAGGACAAGGGCACAGCGACCGACAAGGCGAAGGCTGCAAACAAGCCGAAGCCAGGCGACAAGAAAGCGGTTGTGGCGATTGCGAAGCCGAAGCCGGCATCCAAGGACAAGCTGGCCAGCAACGCCAGGGTTGCCGCCACGGACAAGATCGCGGAACAGATCGAGGATGGGGCTGACGAATGATCGGCGTTCTCAACAAGCTGCTGAAACGCGCGCGGCGCGGCGAGGATGGTTCGATAATCCTGGACAGTACCCGCAAGGCAACCGGCGGCAAGACCCGTACCCGCGTGGTCATGACGATGGCCGTGTTTCTCGGAATTTATGTCGCGATCACCGGCAGGCTGGTGTGGTTCGGCTTCCAGGGGCCGACCGATTCCGGTCCGCCGCCCAGCCGGGTTACCGCCTCGCGGCCAGACATCGTCGATCGCAACGGCGAGGTGCTGGCGACCGACATCAAGACCTCCTCGCTGTTTGCCGAGCCGCGTCACATCGTCGACGCCGACGAGGCGATCGAGAAGCTGGCGACCGTGCTGCCCGAGCTCGACTACGAGCAGACCTACAAGAAGCTGAAGAGCGGTGCCGGTTTCGTCTGGCTGCAGCGCCAGCTGACGCCGAAGCAGCAATCGGAGATCATGCAACTCGGCGTTCCGGGCATCGGTTTCCGCACCGAGAAGCGCCGTTTCTATCCGGCGGGTGAAACCGCATCATACATTGTCGGCCTGACCAATATCGACAATCAGGGCATCTCCGGCATGGAGAAATACATAGACGACCAGGGACTGGCTGACCTGCAGCTGTCCGGCCTGGCTGTCGCCAAGGATCTGAAGCCGGTCAAGCTGTCCATCGACCTTCGCGTGCAGCATATCGTGCGCAACGTGGTTGCGGAGGCCATGGAGAAATATCACGCGATTGCCGCCGGCGGCGTCGTGCTGAACATCAAGACGGGCGAGGTGGTCGCCATGGCCTCGGTGCCGGATTTCGACCCGAACAATCCCTACAACGCCCAGGACAAGGACCGATTGAACCGCATGTCGGCCGGTCTCTATGAAATGGGTTCGACCTTCAAGAGCTTCACCACCGCCATGGCGCTGGATTCCGGCAAGGTGACGATGGAATCCAAGTTCGATGCTTCGCGGCCCATCACCATTGGTCGCCAGACCATTCGTGACTTCCACGGCAAGGGTCGTGTGCTGAGCGTGCCGGAAGTGTTCATCTACTCTTCCAACATCGGCTCCGCCAAGGAGGCCGATGTAGTCGGCATCGAGGGTCATCGCGAGTTCCTGCATCGCCTGGGCGTGCTGGAGAAGATGAAGACGGAGCTGCCGGAAGTGGCAAAGCCGACCGAGCCGAAAGTCTGGAAGAAGGTGCATTCGATCACCGCTGCCTTTGGCCACGGTGTCTCGACGACACCGCTGCAGACGGCAGTCGGCTGCGCGGCGCTGATGAACGGCGGTTTCCTGATCGAGCCGACCTTCCTGACCCGTAGCGCGGATCAGGCGATGGAGGTCGCCAAGCGTGTCGTCAGCGAGAAGACCGTGGAGGGCATGCGCTACCTCTACACGCTGAACGCTGAAAAGGGTTCCGGCAAGAACGCCCGCGTGCCCGGCTATCGCGTTGGCGGCAAGACCGGTACGGCAGAAAAAGTAGTCAACGGCCGTTATTCCAAGGACGTTCGCTTCAACGCCTTCGTGGCAGCGTTCCCAATGGACGATCCGCAATATATCGTGCTGACCATCATCGATGAACCAAAACCGGAAATGCCCGGCCGTGGTGCCACCGCCGGCTCCAACGCCGCGCCGATGGTGGCCAACATCATCCGCCGCGCGGCGCCGATGCTTGGCGTGAAGCCAGATTTCGGCCAAGAAAATGCTGCAACGCTGGTGTCCTACTGAGTGATTCTTTTAGCGCGCCAGCGAAGGCACGCCGTTTTTGTTAGACTGGGGATCGATGAAGCTTAGAGATTTAGCCGGTATCCTGCCTGTCGAGGCTTCCTCCGACATCGCGGTGACCGGCATCACCTCGGATTCCCGGCAGGTGCAGCCGGGCGATCTGTTCTTTGCCCTTGTCGGTACAAAAGCGGACGGTTCAGCCTATGCCGTTGACGCGGCAAAACGCGGCGCAAGCGCAATCGTCGCCGCAAAAGGCGCGGCCATAGCCGGCCTCGGCGTTCCTGTATTTTTCGCTGACGATCCCCGGCACGCATTAGCGCTCGCAGCGGCGCGCTTCTTCGGTCGCCAGCCGGAGACGATGGTCGCCGTCACCGGCACCAGCGGCAAGACTTCGGTGGCGGCGTTCACGCGTCAGATCTGGGAGCATGCCGGCTTCGCCGCGGCATCGATCGGAACCACCGGCGTGGTTGCGCCCGGCCGCAATGAGTATGGCTCGTTGACGACGCCGGATCCGGTTGAGCTGCACAAGCTGCTCAAGGAGCTTGCCGACGCTGGCGTCACGCATGCCTCGATGGAAGCCTCCAGCCATGGCCTCGACCAGCGCCGCCTGGACGGCGTCCGGCTATCGGCAGGCGCTTTCACCAATCTGGGTCGCGACCACATGGACTATCATCCTACGGTCGAGGAGTACCACAAGGCCAAGCTGCGCCTGTTCGATTCACTTCTGCCCAAAGGCTCACCGGCGGTGATCTTCGCCGACGATCCGTGGTCGGAGCCGACCATCGTTGCCGCCAGGGCCGCGGGACTTTCGGTGCTGACCGTTGGCCGCCATGGCAAATTCCTTGAACTCAAGCGCGTCGAGCATGAGCGCCATCGCCAGCGTGCGGAAATCATGGCCGATGGCGCCATCTACGAGATCGACCTGCCGTTGGCAGGCGACTTCCAGATTTACAATGCCCTGGTTTCAGCGGGTCTGGCTATTGCCACTGGAACACCTGCCGCCAAGGCTTTGCCTGCACTGGAGAAATTGAAAGGCGCGCCAGGCCGGCTCGATCTCGTCGGTACGACGGGTGCCGGTGCTCCGGTCTATGTCGACTATGCCCACAAGCCGGACGCACTGGAAAATGTGCTGGCTTCCGTGCGCCCGTTCACGACGGGGCGCGTTCTGGTGGTGTTCGGCTGCGGTGGCGACCGTGACCGCGGCAAGCGTCCGATCATGGGCGAGATCGCCACGCGGCTGGCCGACGTGGTCATTGTCACGGATGACAACCCGCGCTCGGAAGTGCCGGAGGAGATCCGCGCCGCCATTCTTGCCGCGGCGCCCGGTGCCATCGAGATTGGTGACCGCCGTCAGGCCATTCATGAAGCGGTTGGCATGCTCCATGCCGGCGACACTCTCATCGTGGCTGGCAAGGGCCACGAAGAAGGGCAGACGGTTGGCTCGCAGACGCTTCCATTCTCCGACCATGAAGAAGTGCGTGTCGCGCTCCGGGAGCGCGCCGCATGAATCATCTCTGGACCGCCGAAGCTCTCGTCGCAGCCGTTGACGGTCGTCCGATCGGCAGCATGCCCGAGGGCATCAGCGGCATCTCCATCGACAGCCGCAGCCTGCAGCCGGGCGAAGCCTTCTTCGCCATCAAGGGCGACACCATGGACGGGCACGACTTTGCCACGGCCGCCATCAAGGCGGGGGCAGGCGTGCTGGTGGTCGCGGAAGGCAAGTTGCCGGCGCTCGGCCGGCTGACCGCGCCCATGATCGTCGTACCCGACGTGCTTGCCGCTTTGGAAAAGCTGGGGATCGCCTCGCGAGCCCGTTCCCGGGCGCGGATCATTGCCGTGACCGGTTCGGTCGGCAAGACCTCGACCAAGGAGGCGTTGCGCCATGTGCTTTCCACCGTTGGCAAGGTGCATGCCTCGGCTGCCTCGTTCAACAACCACTGGGGAGTGCCGCTGACCTTGGCGCGCATGCCGCAGGACACGGACTACGGCGTGTTCGAAATCGGCATGAACCATCCGGACGAAATCCGTCCGCTGGTGAAGATGGTGCGCCCTCATGTTGCGATCATCACCGTGATTGCTGCTGCCCATCTCGGCTTCTTCCGCAATCTTGATGAGATCGCCCGCGCCAAGGCGGAGATTTTCGAGGGACTGGAGCCCGAGGGCGCTGCACTGCTCAACCGCGACGATCCGCGTTCGACATTGCTCGCCAAGCTGGCGCGGCAAGTGGGCGTTGCCCACGTCTTCGGCTTTGGTGAAGCACAGCGCTCGACCTATCGCATGATCGACTGTGTGGTTGAGGCCGACCATTCGATCATCACCGTCAAGATTGCCGGCAAGGAGCTGGTTGCGCGTGTCGGAGCCCCGGGCCGCCACATTGCGCAGAATGCGCTTGCGGTGCTCGGCGCTGCTCATCTGGTCGGCGCCGAGGTAACGCGGGTGGCCGAAGCGCTCGCCGATCTTTCGGCCGAGCCCGGGCGTGGCGCACGCCACGTTCTGTCACTGTCGGATGGCCCGTTCACATTGATCGATGAAAGTTATAACGCCAATCCGACCTCGATGCAGGTGGCGCTGACGTTGCTCAGGGATACACCGGTCGCCGAAGGGGGGCGCCGTGTCGCCGTGCTGGGTGACATGCTCGAACTTGGAACACAGTCGCAGAAGCTGCATGCGGGGCTCGCCGAGCTGGTCGTGGATTCGGGAGCGGACATGGTGCTGCTGGCCGGACCCGAGATGCAGGCGCTGGCCGATGCGCTTCCAGATGGCACCAATGTTACCTACCAGCCGACGACCGAGGCTTTGAAGCCCTTGCTGCTCGGCGCCTTGCGGCCGGGCGATGTGGTGATGGTCAAATCATCCAAGGGCATTGGCTTTGCCAAGCTGGTCGATACGCTGATCAAGACATTCCCGGCGCACACCGCCGAAACGAGAATTTGAAGGGTCCGGGGGACGAAAACGCATGTTCTGGCTTCTCGTCGACTTTGCCGACCACGTGACGGTCTTCAATGTCTTCCGCTACATCACCTTCCGCACCGGCGGCGCGTTGATCACAGCGGCACTGATCGTGTTCATCTTCGGACCGACGATCATCAATTCGCTGCGGGTGCGCCAGGGCAAGGGGCAGCCGATCCGCGCGGACGGACCGCAGACACATTTCAAGAAGGCAGGCACGCCGACCATGGGCGGCCTGATGATCCTCACCGGCATCATCGGTTCGTCGCTGCTGTGGGCAAACCTTACCAGCATCTATGTCTGGGTGGTGCTGTTCGTGACGCTGGGTTTTGGCGCCATCGGCTTCTATGACGACTACCTGAAAGTAACCAAGCAGTCGCATCTCGGTTTTTCCGGCAAGGCACGCCTGGCGCTCGAGTTCATCATCGCCGGCATCGCTGCCTGGATCATCATGCGCAGCGGCCAGCCGCCATTCTCCTCCTCGCTGACCTTTCCATTCTTCAAGGAACTGATCATCAACCTCGGTTTCTTCTTCATCCCCTTCGCTGCATTCGTGGTGGTGGGTGCGGGAAATGCGGTGAACCTGACCGACGGCCTGGACGGGCTTGCGATCGTGCCGATCATGATCGCGGCGGCTTCCTTCGGTGTCATCGCCTACCTGTCCGGCAATGCGGTCTTTGCCGAATACCTGCAGATCCACTTCGTGCCTGGCACGGGTGAACTGGCGGTGATCCTCGGCGCGGTCATCGGTGCCGGCCTTGGCTTCCTGTGGTTCAATGCGCCGCCGGCAGCCATTTTCATGGGTGATACCGGTTCTCTGGCGCTCGGCGGTCTCATCGGCACGGTGGCGGTTGCGGTCAAGCATGAGATCGTCATGGCCATCATCGGCGGGCTGTTCGTGCTCGAGATCCTGTCCGTCATCATCCAGGTCGGCTACTTCAAGATGACCGGCAAGCGGGTGTTCCTGATGGCGCCGATCCATCACCATTTCGAAAAGCTCGGCTGGACCGAAAGCCAGGTCGTCATCCGGTTCTGGATCATCGCCGTCATCTTGGCGCTGATCGGGCTTTCCACCCTCAAACTGCGATAGGAACTGCATGATCCCGGCAACTTCCTTTGCGGGCAAACGGGTTTCACTGTTCGGGCTCGGTGGCTCGGGGATCGCTACCGCGCGCGCGCTGATCGAGGGCGGGGCAGACGTTCTGGCCTGGGACGACAATCCCGAGAGCGTGGCCAAGGCCGTCGAGCAGGGGATTGCGACGGCTGATCTGCGCGGCGCCGACTGGGCTGGCTTTTCCTCTTTCGTGCTTTCACCCGGTGTGCCTTTGACCCATCCCAAGCCGCATTGGTCGGTGGAGCTGGCGCGTGCCGCCGGTGTCGAAGTGATCGGTGATGTCGAGCTGTTTGCACGCGAGCGCAACAGGCTGCAGGCTGATGCGCCCTTCATCGCCATCACTGGTACCAACGGTAAGTCGACAACGACGGCGCTGACCGCGCACATCCTGCAGTCGGCCGGTCGCGACACGCAGATGGGCGGCAATATCGGCCGCGCTGTCATGACGCTCGACCCGCCAGTATCCGGTCGCCACTATGTCGTCGAGTGTTCGTCCTATCAGATCGACCTGGCGCCCTCGATCAATCCGACCGCCGGCGTGCTCCTCAACCTGACACCGGATCATCTCGACCGGCACGGCACCATGCAGCATTATGCCTCGATCAAGGAGCGGCTGGTGGCCGGTAGCGACACCGCCATCATTGGTGTCGACGACAGCTTCTGCGTGCAGATCGCCGATCGGCTGGAACGCGCCGGCAAGGATGTCATCCGTATCTCCAAGCGATTGCCGCTGACCGACGGCTATTTCGCCGACGGCACCAACCTGATGGAGGCCGTGCACGGTCGTTACAGCCGCATCGGGTTTCTGGAAGGCATCGGCTCGCTGCGCGGGCAGCACAATGCGCAGAACGCGCTGGCGGCGGTAACGGCTTGCCTGAAGGTCGGGCTGGATCTTGGAGAAATCCAATCGGGGTTGGAGAGCTTTCCCGGCCTGGCGCATCGCATGGAGCAGGTTGGCCGCAAGGACCATGTGCTGTTCATCAACGATTCCAAGGCGACCAACGCCGATGCGGCCGCACCGGCGCTTTCCGCCTTTTCTCGCATCTACTGGATCGCCGGTGGTCTGCCCAAGGAAGGTGGCATCGAACCGTTGCGTGGCTTCTTTCCGCGCATCGCCAAGGCCTATCTGATCGGCGAAGCGGCGCCGGCCTTTTCGGCAACGCTCGGCGAGGCGGTGCCTTACGAGATCGCGGGTACATTGGCTGCCGCCGTCGAGCGCGCTGCCGCCGAGGCAGCGCGGGATGAGAGCGGCGAGGCTGTTGTGCTTCTGTCGCCGGCCTGCGCCAGCTTCGATCAATTCAAGAATTTCGAAGTGCGCGGCGAAGCCTTCAGGCAAGCTGTCGCTGCTATTGAAGGCGTGAAACCCATCGGAGGGACACGATAATGGCTGCCAGTCGTCTCGACAAAAGCCCTGTTGCAACCTGGTGGTGGACCATCGATCGATGGTTCCTGGCGGCGTTCCTGCTGTTGATGGGACTGGGCATCGTCCTTTCCTTCGCGGCCAGCCCCGCCGTTGCGCAGCGCATCGGCCTCGGTCCGTTCTATTTCGCGACGCGCCAGATCATCTTCACCGTGCCGGCGCTGTGCGTGATGCTGGGTGTTTCCTTCCTCGAGCCGCGACAGATCCGGCGCATGTCCATCGTCATGCTCTGTATCATGCTGGTGCTGATGGTGGCGGTGCTCTATGTCGGCGTCGAGGTGAAAGGCGCGCGGCGCTGGATCTCGCTTGCCGGTGTTTCCATCCAGCCCTCCGAATTCCTCAAGCCGGCTTTCGTCATCCTCTGTGCCTGGCTCTTTGCCGAACACAAACGTCATCCGGATATTCCAGGCAACGTTCTGGCCATGATCATGCTGGGCCTCGTCGTCGCCTTGCTGCTGGCGCAGCCCGATTTCGGCCAGACCATGCTCGTCACAGGCACCTGGGGCATCATGTTCTTCATGGCCGGTCTGTCGTGGCTGTGGATCGTCGTGCTCGGTGCGCTCGGCATCACCGGCGTGTTTGCCGCCTATACGATACTGCCGCACGTCGCTGGCCGTATCGATCGCTTCCTGACCGGCGAAGGCGACACTTATCAGGTCGACATGGGCAAGGAAGCGCTGATCAACGGCGGCTGGCTCGGCGTTGGGCCGGGCGAGGGCACGGTCAAGCGCGCCATCCCGGACAGTCACGCCGACTTCGTCTTTTCGGTGGCTGGCGAGGAATACGGGTTGATCATGTGTTTCTTCATCATGACCATATTCGCCTTCATCGTCCTGCGCGGCCTCAACACCGCGCTGAAGGAGCATGATGATTTCACCCGCTATGCCATTGGCGGCCTTGTCACCATTTTCGGCCTGCAGTCGACCATCAACATGGCGGTGAACCTGCAGCTGATGCCGGCAAAAGGCATGACGCTGCCTTTCATCTCCTATGGCGGTTCCTCACAGATCGCGATTGCCATCTCGATGGGCATGGTGCTGGCGCTAACCCGCAAGAAGCCAGAGAAGCGCAAGACACTTGGCGGCCTGCAGGGCTACCAGCGTTTCATGCCGGCGGAATGATCGACGCACCGCAATGGCTAAAGGCACTATTCTATTGGCGGCCGGTGGCACCGGCGGGCATCTGTTTCCCGCTGAGGCCCTGGCGCACGAGCTGATCGCGCGGGGCTGGGACGTACACCTGGCGACAGATGACCGCGCCTCGCGCTACGCCAATCATTTTCCGGCGAAAGAGGTGCATACCATTCGCTCCGCGACATTCGGATCGAAGAATCCGATCGCGCTGATCGGAGCCATGTGGCGCATCTGGCAAGGCGTGCGGCAGGCTTCCGGCGTCATCCACCGCATCAAGCCAGCGGTCGTCATGGGGTTCGGTGGCTATCCGACGCTGCCGCCGCTCTACGCAGCCACGCGGCGCAAGGTTATGACCATCATCCACGAGCAGAATGCCGTCATGGGCCGCGCCAACCGTGCTCTTGCCCCTCGGGTCGACGCCATAGCCGGCGGCTTCCTGCCCGAGGACACAAGCGCCGCGGGCGCCAAAACCGTTACCACAGGCAATCCGGTGCGGCCGGCTGTGCTGGAGGCAGCCAGGTCACCATACGTCGCTTCGGCAGGAAGCGACCCGTTCCGGCTGCTGGTGTTCGGTGGCAGTCAGGGCGCGCAGTTCTTCTCCGACGCCGTTCCCTCCGCGGTCGCCCTGCTGTCCGACGCCCAGCGTGCACGGCTCCTCGTCACGCAGCAGGCGCGCGCCGACGATGTCGGCCGGGTCAAGGATGTCTACGCCAGGCTGGGTATCGACGCGCAGGTCTCGCCATTCTTCACCGATATGGCGCAGCGCATGGCTGCCGCTCATCTGGTGATTTCACGTTCCGGCGCCTCGACTGTTTCCGAGATCGCCGTTATCGGGCGGCCGGCCCTGCTGGTTCCTTATCCACATGCCCTTGACCACGATCAGGCCGCGAATGCTGCGGCCCTTGCGGCCGCCGGTGGCGGCGAGGTGCATCCGCAGTCGACGCTCACTCCCGAAACGGTCGCGAGTCTCATAAGCGCGGCAATGGAAGAACCTGAACGTCTCGAAACGATGGCCGCGGCGGCGAAGTCGGTCGGCCGTCCGAACGCTGCGCGGTTGCTCGCCGACCTCGCAGAAGCTATTGCGTCGCGCAAGACGATAGAAGAGTTCAGGAAGGAAACCCGCGCATGAAGATGCCGCAGACGATCGGCCTTGTGCATTTCATTGGCATTGGCGGCATCGGTATGAGCGGCATCGCCGAGGTTCTGCATAATCTCGGCTACCGTGTCCAGGGTTCCGACCAGGCCGAAAGCGCCAATGTCCAGCGCCTGCGTGACAAAGGCATCGAGTGTTTCGTCGGTCACAAGGCCGAGAACCTTGGCGAGGCTGAGGTGGTGGTGGTCTCGACCGCCATCAAGAAGGTCAATCCTGAACTGAGAGCCGCACGCGAAAGGAACCTGCCGGTTGTTCGTCGTGCCGAAATGCTGGCGGAGCTGATGCGTTTCCGCCAGGCCGTCGCGATCGGCGGCACACACGGCAAGACGACGACGACTTCGATGGTGGCGACGCTGCTGGAGGCCGGTGGTCTCGATCCTACCGTCATCAATGGCGGCATCATCAATGCCTATGGCACCAATGCCCGCATGGGCGACGGCGAGTGGATGGTGGTGGAGGCCGATGAAAGTGACGGCACCTTCCTGAAATTGCCTGCCGATATCGCGGTCGTGACCAACATCGATCCCGAACATCTCGACCATTACGGTTCCTTCGACAAGGTGCGCGAGGCGTTTCGCCAGTTTGTCGAGAACGTGCCGTTCTACGGTTTCGGCGTGATGTGCACCGACCATCCAGAGGTGCAGGCCCTGGTCGGGCGCATCGAGGATCGTCGCGTCATCACCTATGGCGAGAATACCCAGGCCGACGTGCGTTTCTCCAATCACCGCATGGACGGCGCAGCGTCGGTCTTCGATGTGACCATCCGCAATCGCAAGGGCGGCGGCGAGACGGCGATTGCCGGCCTGCGGCTGCCGATGCCCGGCCGTCACAATGTTTCGAATGCAACGGCCGCGATCGCGGTTGCCAACGAGCTCGGCATCCCCGCGGAAGCGATCAAGAAGGGGCTGTCGGCATTCGGTGGCGTCAAGCGCCGCTTCACCCATACCGGTTCATGGAATGGTGTCGAAGTGTTCGATGACTATGGCCACCATCCGGTCGAGATCAAGGCGGTGCTCAGGGCGGCGCGCGACGCCACCAAGGGCCGCGTGATCGCGATCGCCCAGCCGCACCGTTTCACCCGCCTGCATGATCTGTTCGATGAATTCGCCTCCTGCTTCAACGACGCCGATACTGTGATGGTGGCGCCGGTCTACGCAGCCGGTGAGGACCCGATCGACGGAGCGTCTTCGGATGCGCTCGTGTCTCGCATCCGCTCCGGCGGCCATCGTGACGCCCGCTATATCGAAGGGCCAGGCGACGTTGCGCCGATCGTACGCACGCTGGCAAAGCCAGGCGATTTTGTCGTCTTTCTCGGTGCCGGCAACATCACGCAATGGGCCTACGCGCTGCCGAAGGAACTCGCCGGAGCTGGATCATGACACGCGGCGCGGCGCTGCTGGAGAAACTCGGCGACAGGCTGGCGGATCTGCGTGGTCGCATCACGCCCGACGCCGAGATGGACAAGATCACCTGGTTCCGCGCCGGTGGTCTGGCGGACGCTCTTTTCCAACCAGCCGACGAGGATGACCTCGCTGCTTTCCTGAGAGCCGTGCCGGAAGAGGTTCCGCTCACCATCGTCGGCGTCGGCTCGAACCTCTTGGTACGTGACGGCGGTATCCAGGGCTTCGTGGTGCGGCTTTCGGCCAAGGGGTTCGGTGCGGCTGAAGTGGTCTCACCGACACGGATCCGCGCTGGTGCCGCGATTCCCGACAAGCGGGTCGCGGCCGTGGCGCTCGAGGCAGGCATAGGCGGTTTTCATTTCTATCATGGCATTCCGGGCGCGATCGGCGGTGCGCTGCGTATGAATGCAGGCGCCAACGGCATCGAAACGCGCGAGCGCGTCGTTGAGGTGAACGCTCTTGACCGCCAGGGCAATGCGCATGTGCTGTCCAATGCCGACATGGGCTACGCCTATCGGCATTCTTCGGCACCGGCAGGCCTGATCTTTACCTCGGCGCTGTTCGAGGGCTATGCCGAAGACCAGGCAGCGATCAAGGCAGCGATGGACGCCGTGCAACACCACCGCGAGACGGTGCAGCCAATTCGCGAGAAGACCGGAGGTTCGACCTTCAAGAATCCCGAGGGCACCTCGGCATGGAAGGAAATCGACAAGGCGGGCTGTCGCGGACTGATGGTGGGCGGCGCGCAGATGTCGCCCATGCATTGCAACTTCATGATCAACACCGGTACTGCGACCGGTTATGATCTTGAAAACCTCGGCGAGACCGTGCGCGAGCGCGTGCTGGAGCATTCGGGCATCCGTCTGCATTGGGAAATCAAGCGCATCGGCAACTTCCGGCCCGGTCGCGAAGTGCAGGAATTTCAGGGACAGTTGCTGTAGGCCCCAGCAATCTACAGATGTCGATGCCTTGAACAGCGGATCGCGCTTGCAGTCCGACAAGAAGCATTTTACGTCTATACATAAGCCGAGCTGGACCAGCCGACCCGGGGAGCAATCAAAGAGGCTGGACCAGTGTGGTCGAAGCGCAATCGTGTTTTGACCTGGCGTTTTATGGGGGCAATTCCAGCAAAAGTGCGCAGTGGTTTTGTGTCCGGAATTGCGTGAAACAAAAGTTAGAGCGTTTGCACGTTTCCGTAAAAACGGAAACGCTCTAGTGTTGGCTGAGGCCGCAGGGAGGCATCCAATGAAATCGAGAAACGCAACGAAACTGGTCTTAGGTGGCCTTCTGGCCGGCATGATCTCGACGGCGCATGCCGGCGAGACGCTGGACAGGATCATGAAGAACAAGGTTCTGGTCGAAGTCACCGATCAGGCCTACCCGCCTTTCTCCTACATCGACGACAAGGGCGAGGTTGTCGGTTTCGACGTCGACATCGCGCGCGAGGTCGCCAAGCGCCTCGGCGTTGAGCTCAAGGTCGAAACGCCATCTTGGGAAATCATCACGGCCGGTAACTGGAAGGGCCGCTGGGACGTCTGCATCTGCTCGATGTCGCCGACTGCAGAGCGCGCCAAGGTCCTGACTTTCGTCAACGAATATTATGGCGCGCCTGCGGTGGTTGCCGTCAATTCCGACAACACCACCATCAAGAGCGTCAAGGACCTCGGCGGCAAGAATGTCGGTACGCAGGGCGGTACGCCTTACGAGAAATACCTGCAGAAGGAACTTGTCATAGAGGTACCGGGGAAGGAGCCAGTGAAGCCGGAATTCCCCTTTGGTGACGTGACGGTCAAGCCTTATGACACCGAGGACTTTGCCTTCCAGGATCTCGGGCTTGGTGACGGCAAGCGTCTCGATGCCGCGGTGGCCGGTTACCTGACGGTCGCAGAGCGCGTCAAGAAGTCGGGGGGCAAGCTCAAGATCGTCGACGACACACTCTTCACCGAGCCGCTCTGGGTGGCCGTAGACAAGGGTGATCCTGAATGGGAAGCCAAGATCAAGGGAATCTTCAAGGCGATGTATGATGACGGCACGCTGAAGACGATTTCCGAGAAGTGGGTCGGCCGCGACATTTCGGCCAAGCAGTAACGGCAGGGGCGGTCGGGCGTGGCGTCAGAGCAAACAACCGGCCAGACACGTGCCGGCGCAGTGGACAGGGCGTTTCGTGTCCGTGTCGGTATCGTCTGGATTGTGCTGCTGGCCCTGTTCGTCGCCTTCTTCCTGTCCTTCGGGCTCGACCTGCCCTTTATCGTCGACAAGTTCCCGGCGCTGGCTGGCTTCACGCTCAGCCGCGCCGGATTCATCCAGGGCGCGGTTCTCACGCTCTATGTCTGCTTTTTCTCCATTATCGCGTCGGTTATTCTGGGGCTGCTGGCGGCGCTGGGACGTCTGTCGAAGAGCTCCGTCGCCTACGGAATTTCGACTTTCTACACTTCGTTCTTCCGCGGCACGCCGCTGCTGGTGCAGATTTTCCTGATCTATCTCGGCATCCCGCAGATCGGACCGGTGCCGGCGGCGATCCCATCCGGCATCATCGCGCTTTCACTGAATTACGGCGCCTATCTCAGCGAGATATTTCGCGCGGGGTTGTTATCCGTGCCTGCCGGCCAGCGCGAAGCCGGGCTGGCGCTTGGCCTGCACCCCTGGCAGCTGATGGTGAAAGTGGTGATGCCGCAGGCGATCCGCGTCGCCATCCCACCGACTGGTTCGCAGTTCATTGCGATGCTGAAGGATTCCTCGCTGATCTCGGTGATGGGTGTCACCGAAATCATGTTCGTGGCGCAGTCCTATGGCCGGGCCAGCTATCGTTATATCGAAATGCTGACGACGGCGGCCGCAATCTACTGGTTCCTGTCGATCATGTTCGAACTGGTGCAGGCGCGGCTGGAGAGCCATTTCGGCAAGGGCTACCGCGCCCGCTAGTTCTCCGGTTTCAAATGCTCTTCGGCGTCCTTCTTTGCGAGACCAGCGCAACGAGGATGCTTAGCGCGATACCTGCGGTCGCGATCCAGAGTGCTGATTGCATTCCTGCGGCGGTCGCCTGCTGGGGCGTGGCGCCGCTCAGGCTGCCGACATGGCGGTTTGCGACCGCGATCAGCACGGCAAGGCCAATGGCGTTGCCGACATTGAGAGTGGTTGATGCCATGCCGGAGGCTACGCCTTGTTCTTCGTGGCGCACGCCGGACGCCGCGGCAATCCACATGGCGGTCCAGACGATGCCCTGGCCGATACCCGACACGATCAGACCAGGCGCAAGGGCAAGGTAGGTGCCTTCAGGTGTCACTGCCGGCACCATGAGTGCGGTGCCGATGGCACCGATCACCATGCCCCCGATCAGGCTGGAGCGGTTCGAGAGGCGGGTCGACAGACGCGCGCCGAGTTGCGTGCCGGTAGCAATTGCGATCGACGGGACGAGGAGGGCGATGCCGGTTTCCAACGCGGAGTAACCCTGCACATTCTGAAACAGCACGGTGAGGAAATAGGGCAACGTGCCGAAGGTCGCCATGTAGAGGAAGGTGATCGTCATGCCGGCAACCAGGCTGCGGTTGCGTAACAGCCGCAACGGCATCAGCGGGTCTGCGCTTTTCGCTTCGATGGTGGCGAAGGCGATGAGAAGGAGGACCGCGAGTCCCGCGCTCCAGAGGATTGAAAGCGAGAGCCAGCCATATTCCGGCCCCTGCACGAGGGCAAAGACCAGCAAGGTCGCTCCAGCAGTAACAGTGAAGGCGCCGGCAAAGTCGAAACTACGGCGTTCGTGTTGCCTGGGATCACGCGGAATGACGAAAAATGCCGCGATGATGGCAACGCCGGCGAGCAGCACGTTGACATAGAAGACCGACGGCCAGCCGAAGGCGGCGGTGAGGAAACCGCCTGCCAACGAGCCAATGGTCAGGCCACTGGCACCGGCGCCACCCCAGATCGCAAGTGCACGGTTGCGCTCAGGCCCTTCCTCGAACAGCCGATTGACCAGTGAGAGCGTCGCCGGAAACAGAAATGCACCGCCGATGCCCTGTACAGCGCGAGCGGCGATGATGATTTCTGGCGCCCAGGCGAGAGCACCGATCAGCGAGGACAGTGCGTAGAGCCACAAGGCGAAGATGAACATGCGTCGCTGACCGATCAAATCGGCTGCGCGTCCGCCAAACAGCAGGAAGCCGCCGGTGAAGACGGTGTAGACGCTGACCACCCACTGCAGTGTCTGGCTGGAAAAGCCGAGGCCGGCGCCGATCTCCGGCAGTGCAACGAAGACGATGTTGAGATCGAGCGCGATAATCAGCTGCGCGAATGCAAGCAGGGCAAGGGTCGCACCGCGCCGTGCTCCGCTTCGAGCGGTGGAGTTGTGTGTCAGGGCTTCGTTTGACGCACTCATCGGGGACGATCTCCTGTGTCGATTCTTTGTCGATCGACAAATAACGAAAGCTTGCATCGGAATGTCAAGCGAATTATTTGTTGATCGATCAAGAATGGAGAAGATGATGGCGCGCCCTCGGGAATTTGATCGCGATGAAGCGCTTGTGAAGGCGCGCGATGCATTCTGGGCGCGTGGCTATGAAGGCACTTCAATGGCCGACCTCGTTTCGGAACTGGGTATCGCTTCCGCCCGCATCTATGCCGCCTTTGGCTCAAAAGAGGATTTGTTCCGCGAGGCGATCGGGCTCTATGAAGCCAGGGAGGGCGGCTTCGTGGACAGGGTTCTTGCCGAAGAGCCAACGGCACACCTGGCGATCGAACGCATCCTGCGCGAAGCCGTGGAAACCTACACACCGCCCGGCAAGCCCTGGGGCTGCATGGTGGTGACGGCGGCGACAAACTGTGCCGTCGAAAACCGCCGCTTGCAGGACTGGCTGGCGGATCGGCGTCGCCAGCAAACGGCAGCGATTGCCGAGCGCTTGGAGCAGGCGCGCCGCGGCGGCGAGTTCGTCGAAGACACCGACGTGGAGCGTCTCGGCGACTACCTGACGGCAGTCATGCACGGCCTTTCCGTGCAGGCGCGCGATGGTGTCTCCGCCGAGCGGCTGGCAGCGCTTTGCGACTTGTCGTTGCAAACGGTCGCTGGTTTCCTGAAGCCTCGAGCGAGCTGATTTCCGCCAGTTGCAAGAGGCTGGTTTCTGCTGTTGCTCCTGTTGCGCGGAAGTCTGCGGCTGCGTTGCAGAAAAGACTCAAAAGCCGGCTTTCGAAGCGCTTTTTTTCAGAAAGTGAATCCGCTGGAATCATAGGGGCTTGTCAGTGAATCAACTCTCTGATTCTTTGGGGCAACAGCGTTTCCTGATTTGAGTCGTTCGACGCGTGGGGCCGCGTTTCATCTGGGGAAGTCATTCTCCGGACATGTGAGATTCATGTCTGGAAATGGAAGTGTGAACCCGCCGCTAGAGGGATGACGGGGTGATGAAGAAGAAACATGTGGCCGTCCTGCTGGGAGGTTTTTCGTCCGAGCGGCCCGTGTCCTTGTCTTCCGGGAAAGCTTGTGCCGATACGCTTGAGGCGGAGGGTTATCAGGTTACTCGGGTCGATGTCGGGCGCGATGTTTCCTCTGTCCTGGCTGAGCTGAAGCCGGATGTCGTCTTCAATGCCTTGCATGGTCCCTATGGTGAAGACGGTACCATCCAGGGCGTGCTCGAATTCCTTGGGATTCCCTATACACATTCCGGCGTGCTGGCTTCGGCGCTCGCCATGAACAAGGAGCAGGCCAAGAAGGTGGCGAAGGCTGTCGGGATCCCGGTTGCTGAATCCCGGGTCATCGACCGTTTCACCATCAAGAGTGAGCATCCGATGAGGCCGCCCTACGTGGTCAAGCCTGTCAATGAGGGCTCCAGCTTTGGTGTGGTTATCGTCAAGGAGGATCAGTCGCATCCGCCGCAGCTGATCTCGTCGCCGGAGTGGAATTATGGCGAGGAGGTCATGGTCGAGCGTTACGTCCATGGGCGCGAATTGACCTGCGCCGTGATGGGTGATGTGGCGCTCGGTGTCTGCGAGATCATTCCGACCGGCCATTCCTTCTACGATTATGATTCAAAATACGTTCCAGGTGGATCAAAACACGAAGTCCCCGCTAAAATTTCACTAAATATTTACCAAAAAATACAGACACTGGCCCTTAAGGCTCACCAAGCGATCGGTTGCCGGGGCGTCTCCCGGTCGGACTTCCGTTACGACGACCGTCATTCCGAAAACGGCGAGGTTGTCTGGCTCGAAATCAACACGCAGCCGGGTATGACGCC
Organism: Mesorhizobium sp. NPDC059025; assembly: GCF_042739655.1. Taxonomy (NCBI): domain Bacteria; kingdom Pseudomonadati; phylum Pseudomonadota; class Alphaproteobacteria; order Hyphomicrobiales; family Phyllobacteriaceae; genus Mesorhizobium; species Mesorhizobium sp. NPDC059025. Next base: position 472,916 of record NZ_JBHYIM010000003.1, read on the forward strand.
GACGTCTTTGGTGCCGGAGATCGCTGCCCAGGCAGGGCATTCGTTCGGCGAGCTGTTGAGTTGGATGGTGGAGGACGCGTCGTGTCGGCGTTGAACTGGGGACAGAGCGGAAGAAAGGGTGCGATGCCGCGCGCCCGCTTCGGTGCGTCCTCGTGGCTCGATCGTTTCGTTCTGCCCAGGATGCTGCGCAAGCCCGTGCGCACGCTCGGTCGGCTCACGCGTGGCGAGTTCGATGCGCCGCCCTTCGCGGCGACTGTGATCAATACCGTGTTTCTTGCCTCCTCCCTGACCTATGGTGCCTATCTCGGCGGGCATCTCGATGGCTTCGTGCAGGATGTGACTGCCCGAACGGGCTTTGCAGTCGATCAGATCAAAGTGGTCGGCAATCGCGAGACGTCGGAAATCGACATTCTCGACAAGCTCGATCTGAACGGCTGGACCTCGCTGGTTGGTTTCAGTGCTGAAGGCGCGCGCGAGCGCATCGCGCTGCTGCCCTGGATCCAGTCGGTGGCGGTGCGCAAGGTTTATCCGCATCTTCTCGAGGTGCGCATAGACGAGCGTCAGGCTTTCGCCATCTGGCAGCGAGGCACGGAACTGTCGGTGATCGAGAGGGATGGTCGTATCATTGCGCCTTACACAGGCGGCGATCAGTCGAAACTGCCGCTGCTGGTCGGGCAGGGCGCGCCAGAACATGCGCCGGCACTGATGGCCAAGGTGGCCGGTTTCCCTGAGCTTGCCTCCAGGGTCCGTGGCTACATCCGTGTCGGTGACCGGCGTTGGGACATCAAGCTGGACAACGGCGTCGTTATCAAGCTGCCGGAGTTCGATGTCGATCAGGCGATGGCCGAGCTGGTGCGCCTTGATCGCGAGAAGGGGTTGCTGTCACGCGACATCGCTTCGATCGACATGCGCCTCTCCGATCGTTTGACGGTGCAGTTGACGCAAGAAGCGGCGACCGCGCGTGAGGCGGCGCTGAAGGAACAGGCCAAGATGGCAAAGCGCAAGGCGGGGCAGCAGATATGAGTTGGCTCGGCGGCAACAATGATGGAGCCTCGCGTCGGTCTGGCGTGCTGACGGTTCTTGATGTCGGCTCGAGTAAAGTCTGCTGCGTGGTGGCGAAACTCAAGCCCTGCGAGGAGGGCCACCTGCTGCGTGGCCGCTCGCATCGCATCCAGGTCATCGGTATCGGCCACCAGAAATCGCACGGTGTGAAGTCGGGCGTCGTCATCGATCTCGATCGCGCTGAACACGCCATCCGCCTGGCGGTGGATGCAGCGGAACGCATGGCGGGTCTCACGGTGGACTCGCTGATCGTCAACATGACGGCGGGCCGCCTGAAGAGCGAAACCTTCAATGCCACCATCAATCTTGGCGGTCATGAAGTCGACGAAAACGACATCAAGCGGGTGCTTGGGGCTGGCGCCAAGCAGGCGCTGAAATCCGAGCGCGAAGTCCTGCATGCCTTGCCTGTGGGCTTTTCGCTGGATGGCGAGCGTGGCGTGCGCGATCCGCGCGGCATGGTCGGCGACACGCTTGGCGTCGACATGCATGTCATGACCGGTGACTCGGCGCCGCTGCGCAATCTGGAGCTCGCGATCAACCGCTCGCACCTGTCGGTCGAGCGTCTGATCGCCACGCCCTATGCCGCGGGCCTCGCGGCGCTTGTCGACGACGAACTGGAAATGGGCGCCGCTTGTATCGACATGGGCGGTGGCACCACCACGATCTCCGTCTTCTCGGAAGGCAAGTTCGTCTACGGCGACTCGATCCCCGTCGGGGGCAACCACGTCACGCTCGACCTGGCCAAGGGCCTGTCGACCTCGCTGGATGCAGCGGAGCGACTGAAGGTGATGCATGGCTCGGCCTTGCCCGGCAGCTCGGACGATCGCGATCTCGTCACCATCCAGCCGATCGGCGAGGAGGGCGAGGCACCGCTGCAAATTCCACGTTCGGTGATGACACGAATCATCCGGGCCCGTATCGAGGAAACCCTGGAGCTGTTGCGCGAGCGGCTGAGCAAATCAGGCTACGGCAATGTGGTGGGCAAGCGGGTCGTTCTGACCGGCGGTGCCAGCCAGCTTGCCGGCATGCCGGAAGCAGCCCGTCGTGTGCTGGGACGCAATGTGCGTGTCGGACGCCCGCTTGGCGTTGCGGGGTTGCCGGAAGCGGCGAAGGGACCGGCTTTCTCGACCGCGGTCGGGCTCATGATCTATCCGCAGGTTGCTTCCTTCGAGAGCCATCCTGCCTTTGGAGCTTCCCGTTTCAAGATGACTGGAACAGGGGGAAGACTTCACCGCATGGGTCAGTGGTTGAGAGACAGTTTTTAGTTGAGTTGACGGGGACAGCCCCATAAGCGGCCGCGACGGCGAAGCGGCGGTAAAGGCAAAAGGACGAGGACTATGACGATCAATCTGAAAAAGCCGGACATCACCGAGCTCAAGCCACGCATCACCGTCTTCGGTGTCGGCGGCGGCGGCGGCAATGCGGTCAACAACATGATCACGGCGGGCCTGCGTGGCGTGGAGTTCGTCGTGGCCAATACCGATGCGCAAGCGCTCACCATGTCGAAGTCGGAGCGCCTGATCCAGCTCGGCGCGCATGTTACCGAGGGTCTCGGCGCGGGTTCGCAGCCTGAAGTCGGTCGCGCCGCTGCCGAAGAATGCATCGACGAGATCACGGACTATCTGTCCAACACCCACATGTGCTTCGTCACAGCCGGCATGGGTGGCGGCACCGGCACGGGCGCAGCTCCTGTCGTCGCACGTGCCGCTCGCGAGAAGGGCATCCTGACGGTGGGCGTGGTCACCAAGCCGTTCCACTTCGAAGGCCAGCGCCGCATGAAGACGGCCGATATGGGCATCGAGGAACTGCAGAAGTGCGTCGATACCCTGATCGTCATCCCGAACCAGAACCTGTTCCGGCTGGCCAATGACAAGACCACCTTCGCCGACGCCTTCGCCATGGCTGATCAGGTGCTCTATTCGGGCGTTGCCTGCATCACGGATCTGATGGTCAAGGAAGGCCTGATCAACCTCGACTTCGCCGACGTCCGTTCGGTGATGCGCGAGATGGGCAAGGCGATGATGGGCACGGGCGAGGCCAGCGGCGAAGGCCGCGCTATGGCGGCAGCCGAAGCTGCAATCGCCAACCCGCTGCTCGATGAGACCTCGATGAAGGGCGCCAAGGGCCTGCTGATTTCGATCACCGGTGGCCGCGACCTCACCCTGTTCGAAGTGGACGAAGCCGCGACCCGTATCCGCGAAGAAGTCGATCAGGATGCCAACATCATCCTGGGTGCGACTTTCGACGAGGATCTCGAAGGCGTCATTCGCGTCTCGGTCGTTGCGACCGGTATCGACAAGTCGGCCGAGCAGATCGCCGCTGCTCCGATTTCGATCCGTGCCGCACAGCCGAAGGTGCCGGCGCGCCCGGCGGCCGCTCAGGCCGCCGAGGTGCGCACCGCTCCGATGCCGCAACCGGCACTGCACGAGACGCGTGCCGCTGATCCGGTCGCCGAAGCCATCCAGCAGGCCGAGGCCAATGCAGCTGCGTTTGCTCAGCAGCCGCGCGTTGCCCAGGCCGCCCCGCAGGATGATTTCCGTCCGCAGAGCAAGCTGTTCCAGGCACCACCGGCCCAGCCACAGCCTCACCCCGTGATGCAGCAGGTTGCGCCGCAGCCGGCTCCGCAGCCTGTGCGTGAAATGGCTCCGCCGCAGCCGGTCGCAGCGCAGCCTCGCATGCCGCGCGTGGAAGATTTCCCGCCGGTCGTGCGCGCCGAAGTCGAGGCAAAGCAGCATCCGGTCGACCACGAGGAACGTGGCCCGATGGGTCTTTTGAAGCGGCTCACCAACGGCTTGACCCGCCGCGAGGAGGAGCCGGCCCGCCTGCAGCCGGCACAGCCACGCGAACCGAAGCTGCGCCAGGCAGCCCCCGAGGTGCGTCGCCTTGCGCCGCAGGATGCGCAACTCTACGCTCCGCGCCGGGGTCAGGCCGACGATCATGGCCGCTTCGCTCCGCAGCAGCGAGCGACTCATGAGGACGATCAGCTGGAAATCCCGGCCTTCCTGCGCAGGCAGGCCAACTGATCTTCTGACGGATTGTAACAGTTGTTAACAGGCAGGCGGGCAACCGCCTGCCTGTTCGCTTTAATAGTCGTGGAAAAACAGATACTTGTACGTTGCTTTTGTACTCCCGCAGCCGTTACATGGGGTAAGAAAGCGTGATTTGGAGTATGCCTGAGGGGCCACTATCTTCCGCGGGCAACAACGGCAGTGGGTGTTTTGGGGATGTGCCCCGCTGGCTGGAAGATCAAAGGCAGCGACCGAAAAGCCGATTGGCCGCGCCATAAGGGCACATGGGGATCAGCTTGCAGGACTATCAGACAACGCTGAAATCACGCGCGACATTGACCGGTATTGGCGTTCACAGCGGTAATACCGTCACCATCCAATTCCTGCCTGCCGATGCCGACACGGGCATTGTTTTTCACCTGATGGATGGTGAGCAGCCGATGCGGGAGTTCCGTGCGCTGGTTTCCGAGGTGGGCGCGACCGACCTCTGCACCATGCTCGGCGATCCAGCCGGCCAGCACATTGCCACGGTCGAACATCTGATGGCCGCCGTGCTCGGGCTTGGCATCGACAACATGGTGATCGAGATTGACGGGCGTGAGGTGCCGATCCTGGACGGCAGCTCGATCGAGTTCGTCGAGGCTATCGATCAGGCCGGTATCGAGATTCTCTCGGTGAAGCGCCGCTTCATCCGCATCCTCAAGACAGTCCGTATCGAGAGCGGTGCTTCCTGGGCGGAGTTCCGTCCCTATTCGGGGACCCGCTTTGAAGTCGAAATCGATTTCGAGAGCCCGGCAATCGGGCGGCAGAGCTTCGCCACGGACCTTACCGCGGACACTTTCCGCAGCGAAATCGCGCGGGCGCGCACCTTCGGTTTCATGAAAGACGTTGAGCGCCTGTGGGCGGCCGGTTACGCCCTTGGCTCGTCGCTCGACAATTCGCTGGTGATCGGTGACGACCATCGCGTCATCAATGTCGGCGGCTTGCGCTATCCAAACGAGTTCGCGCGGCACAAGACGCTGGATGCCATGGGTGATCTGGCTCTGGCTGGCGCGCGCTTCATCGGCTGCTTCCGGTCCTATCGCGGTGGCCATCGGCTGAATGCGGCGGCGCTTCGTCGTCTGCTGTCGGATCGCACTGCCTTCGAGGTGGTGGAAACGACTCGCCGTGGCCGTTCCGGCGAGATGAGTGCGATCAGCGCGCCGGTATACGCACCCTGGACGATCTGAATTTCGTCGGCTTCTTGCCCGAAAGTGCGTCTGTTGCACGGGCGCACCACTTCGGCTGGGAAATCCTGATCCCCAATTCATGGCAGATTGCGCCACAAAATTGCACGATTGCGGGGTGATAGCGTTGCCGCGCGCGCTGTTTTTGGTTTATGGCTGCTCGCCGACGTGGGCAATGGCGCCGAGAGGGCGAATTTCGATCATGTTTTTCAGACAGGCCGACCAGTTGAAGGCGCCACTTGCGGCGTTGAAATCGCCGTTCCCGGCGGCTTTTCTCGCACTTTCGGTGCTCGCTGCTCCTCTGGCGCTTTCGGGCTGCATGTCCTCGGAAAAGGATATCGACCTGTCGACCTATGTCGAGCAGACCGAGCCCGCCGACGTGCTCTACAATCAGGGCCTCGCCAATATGAATGCCGGCCGCCTCGATGAAGCGGCCAAGAAATTTGCCGCTGTCGATCGTCAGCATCCCTATTCGGAGTGGGCGCGCAAATCGATGGTGATGGGGGCTTTCACCAATTATCGTCAGGGCAAGTATGACGACGCGATCAGCGCGGCCAAGCGCTATCTGACGCTCTATCCTTCCACGGATGAGGCCGCCTACGCGCAGTACATCATTGGCCTCAGCTACTACAAACAGATCGAGGACGTGACCCGCGATCAGAAGGAAGCCAAGCTCACCATCCAGACCATGCAGGAACTGGTGACGCGCTGGCCGGATTCTGAATATGTCGAGGATGCCAAGACCAAGATCCGTTACGCCAACGATCAGCTGGCCGGCAAGGAAATGCAGGTCGGTCGCTACTATTTGGAGCGCAAGGAATACCTGGCGTCGATCAAGCGCTTCCGCAATGTGGTCGAGAACTATTCCAACACCCGCCATATCGAGGAAGCGCTGGCACGTCTGACCGAAGCCTATTTTGCGTTGGGCCTCGTCGACGAAGCGCAGACCGCAGCAGCCGTCCTCGGGCAGAACTATCCGGACAGCCAGTGGTACAAGGACTCCTACAAGCTCCTGCAAAGCGGCGGCTTGCAGCCGCGCGAGAATGCCGGATCGTGGATATCCAAGGCCGGCAAGCTCATTACCGGCGGCGCCTGATCCTTTCATACCGCGCGCCTCATGGGGCGCGCGCAGCCATCCTTGATGCTATAGAGCGCCGATGCTCTCCAGGCTATCGATTCGCGATATCGTCCTGATCGAACGGCTCGACATTGATTTCGCGCCGGGCCTTTCCGTTTTGACCGGTGAGACCGGCGCCGGCAAATCCATCCTGCTCGATGCTCTGTCGCTGGCGCTCGGCGCGCGTGGCGATGCCTCCCTGGTGCGACATGGTGCGGCGCAGGGCCAGGTAACGGCCGTCTTCGACGTTCCGCGCAACCATCCGGCGCGAGAAATCCTCGCAGAGAATGCCATCGAGGATGATGGCGATATCATCCTGCGCCGCCTGCAGACGGCGGACGGGCGTACACGCGTCTTCGTCAATGACCAGCCGTCGTCGGTGACGCTGATGCGCGATATCGGTCGCGCGCTGGTGGAGATCCACGGCCAGCACGATGACCGCGCACTGGTCGACCCCGGCGCGCATCGGGATCTGCTTGACGCCTTCGGCGGCCATCTCGGTGTCGTGCATCGCACGGGCGAGGCTTGGCGGTATTGGCGGCAGGCCGAACAGGATCTGGCGCGTCACCGTGCCAAGGTGGAAGCCGCGGCGCGGGAAGCAGATTATCTTCGCGCTTCCGTTGCGGAACTTGCCAAGCTCGATCCGCAACCCGGCGAAGAAACGGAATTGGCCGAGCTTCGCGCGGTCATGATGCGGGCTGAAAAGATCGCTGCGGAAATCCATGATGCCCAGGACGTCCTGTCCGGCCCCGCATCGCCATTGCCGCAACTTGCGAGCCTGCTCAGGCGCTTGCAACGTAAGGCCACCGAAGCGCCTGGCCTGCTCGAAGATGTGGTGAAATCGCTGGACGAAGCGATGATCTCGCTCGATGCGGCACAGTCAGGCGTCGAGGCTGCGTTGCGTGCGACCGAATATGATCCGCAGCGGCTGGAAAAGGCCGAGGAGCGGCTGTTTGCATTGCGTGCGGCCGCACGCAAACACAATGTCGTCGTCGACAATCTTGCGCAGCTGCGCGACACGATGTCCGCTGACCTTGCCGATCTGGACGCTGGTGAGGAGAGGCTTGCCGCGCTGGAAAAACAGGCAGCCGTGGCGCGTGAGGATTATGATCTGCTGGCGTCAGAGCTGTCCGGGCTACGCCATGCCGTGGCCACTGGGCTCGCCAAGGCCGTGATGGCCGAACTTCCTGCATTGAAGCTGGAGCGGGCCGAGTTCATCGTCGAGATATCCAGCGAGCCGGCCAATCGGCTGGAAGAGGGCATCGACCTGATCGAGTTCTGGGTGCGCACCAATCCTGGCACCAGGCCGGGGCCGATGATGAAGGTTGCTTCCGGTGGCGAACTTTCGCGCTTCCTGCTTGCACTCAAGGTGGCGTTGGCCGACCGTGGTTCGGCCCCGACCCTCGTTTTCGACGAGATCGACACTGGCGTGGGTGGCGCAGTGGCCGACGCGATCGGCCAGAGACTGGCGAGGCTGTCGACGCGCGTGCAGGTGCTGTCCGTCACCCATGCACCTCAGGTGGCGGCGCGCGCGGCGACGCATTTCCTGATTTCGAAGTCAGGCACGGACCGTGTCGCTACCGGCATCGCAGAGATGGATCGGGGTGCGCGACAGGAAGAGATCGCCCGCATGTTGGCGGGTGCCAGCATTACCGACGAAGCGAGGGCGGCGGCCGAGAGGCTGCTGCGGGAAAATAAAGTCACGTCGTGAACTGTCGGTAGTGACGGCCGGGAGCAGCGGAAGCGGTTTACTTTCCAAAGAAATTTGCCGATGACTTCAGAGCAATTCCAGCAAAAGCGCAGGCGGTTTGCGTCCGCAATTGCATAGAAAAACGCAGTTGAAGCGTTTCCGCGTTTCCGTAGGTAACGGAAACGCTCTAGGTCCCGCAGTTGGGGAGTGGTCGCGCCATGTCTGAACAGAACAAGCCCATCGAAGCCTTGAGTGCCGAAGAAGCGTCGGCAGAACTCGCGCGTCTGGCCGCCGAGATCAGCGAGCATGATCGCCGCTATCATGGCGAGGATGCGCCAATCATCACGGATGCGGAGTATGACGCCTTGCGGCGGCGTAATGCTGCGATCGAAGAGGCCTTTCCAGATCTGGTACGATCCGACAGTCCGACAGGATCTGTCGGTGCCGCGCCGGCCGAAGGCTTTGCCAAGGTTCGTCATGCCGTACCGATGCTCAGCCTCGCCAAGGCCTACACCGATCAGGATGTGGTGGATTTCCTGGAGCGGGCGAAACGTTTCTTCGAGCGCGACAAGGATTTCGACATTGCTTTCACGGCAGAGCCCAAGATTGATGGGCTGTCCGCATCGCTTCGTTACGAAAATGGTGTTTTCGTCCAGGGCGCCACGCGTGGGGATGGTGCGGTTGGCGAGGACATTACCGCCAATCTGAAGACCATCGCCGACATCCCGCATAGGCTGAAGGGTTCGGGCTGGCCCGAAATCATCGAAATCCGCGGCGAGGTCTATATGACCTATGCCGAATTCCAGGCCTTGAAGGAACGCTCTGCTGCTGCGGGTGGCCAGGATTACGTCAATCCGCGCAACACAGCGGCCGGCTCGTTGCGGCAGAAGGATCCGTCCGTCACCGCACGCCGCAACCTCAAATTCTTTGCCTATGCCTGGGGGTACACGTCCGAGGATCCAGCGCCGACGCAATATGAGGCGGTGCAGAAATTCGCCGACTGGGGATTCAAGGTCAGTCCGCTGATGGTGCGCGCCAGATCGGTTGATGAACTCATCGCGCAGTACAAGCTTATCGAGGCGCAGCGGTCTTCGCTCGGCTATGATATCGATGGCGTCGTCTACAAGGTCGACCAGCTTGAGCTGCAGCGCCGCTGGGGCTTCGTCACAGGCGAGCCGCGCTGGGCGGTTGCACACAAATTCCCCGCCGAGCAGGCGACGACGATCGTGCGCAAGATCGACATCCAGGTCGGCCGCACCGGAACGCTGGCGCCGGTAGCCCGGCTGGATCCGGTCACGGTAGGCGGTGTCACCGTCGTCAATGTGACGCTGCACAACGAGGACTACATCAAGGGCTTCGACAGCAACGGCGAGCCCATCCGCGAGGGCAACGATATCCGCATCGGCGATACGGTGGTGATTCAGCGGGCAGGGGATGTCATCCCGCAGATCGTCAGCGTGGTGGTCGACAAACGTCCCACCGATGCCGTGCCCTATGAGTTTCCGCACACGTGCCCTGTTTGCGGTTCGGCAGCGACGCGCGAGGTGAATGAGAAGACCGGTAAGGAGGATTCGCGACGGCGTTGTACCGGCGAACTGATCTGTCCGGCGCAGGCGGTCGAAAGGTTGCGCCATTTTGTGTCGCGCGGTGCAATGGATATCGAAGGCCTGGGGGCCGAAAACATCGACCTGTTTTTCAATGCCGGTCTTCTCGGGACCGCAGCCGATATTTTCAGGCTGAAAGACCGGCGCGTGGAGGTTCAGCAGGCACTCTTCGAGAGGCGCGAGGCGCAGGCGCAGGCGCGCGAGGCCGCCAAGGGCGCGACCCGCAAGAAGGTGCTGACCGCCGAAGAACGTACCTATGAAGGGCTCGAAAAGCTGTTCGACGCGATAGATGCGCGCCGTGAGCCGGAGCTCGATCGTTTCATCTTCGCGCTTGGCATCCGTCACATCGGCGAAACGACGGCTGCCGCACTTTCGAAGACATTCTCGACGGCGGAAGAGTTCATCCGCGTTGGCAAGGAAGCGTCCAAGGCGGATGATCCAAAGACCATCTTCCCGTCCATCAACGGCATTGGCGATACGGTGATCGGTGCGCTGTGCGACTTTTTCGGCAATGAGCGCAACGATGATGTGCTGGACGCATTGCTGCAGCAGGTCCACCCAAAGCCCTATGTCGTCAATGTGTCGGCCGACAGCCAGGTTGCCGGGAAGACCGTGGTGTTCACGGGATCCCTGGAGAAGATGTCGCGCTCGGAAGCCAAGGCGATGGCCGAACGGCTGGGCGCAAAGGTTGCGGGATCGGTCTCGGCCAAAACCGACCTTGTCGTTGCCGGGCCCGGCGCGGGCTCGAAACTCAAGCTGGCAACGGATCTCGGCATCGAGGTCATCGACGAGGACACCTGGTTCGAGAGGGTCGGACGGAGCGGGTGATGGCGGAGACGTTCACCGGCTTTGGCCAGAAGGCCCTTCCGTTCCTGAAGGCGCTGGATTTTCACCAGAGCAGGGAATGGTTTCAGGAAAACCGCGATCTGTTCGAAAGCGAGCTGCGCGAGCCGCTCGGCAACCTCGTCGAGACGCTTTCGGAGCGCTTCGGCGCCGCGGGGCTCGGCTTGCGCGGCGACCGCAAGAAGTCGCTGTTCCGTATCAACCGCGACGTGCGTTTCTCAAGGGACAAGCGCCCCTACACCACGCATGTGTCTGCGATCCTGTCACCGGATGGCACCAAGATGGAGCAGGGCGTTTTCTTCTTTCATCTGGGACTCGATGCCTGTTTCGCCGCGGTTGCATGGTGGCAGCCGGAGACCGCAATGCTGCAGGCGATGCGGCGCGCCATCGAGACGAAGCCGGAACAGTTCCGCAAGCTGGTGGCCGTGCTGAAAAAGGGCAAGCTGGAACTCGGCATGCAGGGCGCCATGAAACGCATGCCGCGTGGTTTTGAACACGTCACCGATGCCGACCTTGCAGCCGCGATCCGCAACCGGCATTTCGTCGTACGCCAGGAGGTTGAGCAGGCTTCCATCCACACGCCGGAATTGGCTGATATCCTGCTCGATTTCGTCATTCGCGCCCGGCCATTGCTCGACTGGGGCAGGGCAATACAAGGCACGGTCATGCCGATCCCGCAGGGCTGAAGCGCACTGGAAAGCATCATTTTCGCTGATCGTTTGGCTCAAGCGAATTGGTGTGACATCCGGCAGCTGGCTACCTACATGTCACCCTTCCAGCGCGATACGCAGATTCAAGGTGTTGGAGCGTTCCTTGCGCGTCCGAGCGGATGCGCTGCGCTCTAAAGGGAGTGACCGATGTCATCGGAAGCAATCGCCGAGAGGTCCAGAGCGGGCGAATTCTGGGACGGGGTGCGGCTCAGCACGCCGGTCGTGGTGGCTTCCGCGCCATTCGCCATGCTGTTCGGGGCGCTCGCCGTCGACAACGGATTTTCGGTTTTCGAGGCGACCTTGATGAGCGCCGCCGTCTATGGCGGTGCCAGTCAGATGGTCGGCATCGAACTGTTCGGCCAGCATGTCGCGCCGTGGCTGATCGTGCTTTCGATCTTCGCCGTGAATTTCCGCCATGTGCTCTATTCGGCAGGCATCGGGCGGCGCATCTCGCACTGGCCGATCGTGCAGCAGGTGCTTGGCTATTTCATCCTCACCGATCCGCAATACGCCATTTCCGAACGCAAGGCGGAAACCGGCCAGGCGGTGAGTTTCATCTGGTATCTCGGGCTTGGACTGCCGGTCTATGTGTTCTGGGTGGCTGAAACGGCGCTTGGCGCCTATTTCGGCAGGCTGATCAGCGATACCCATTCGCTCGGTATCGATTTCCTGCTGCCAATCTACTTCTTCGGCCTGGTCATGGGTTTCCGCAAACGCCCGCTGTGGCTGCCGGTGGTGGTGGTGAGCGCCATCGCATCGATCATCGCCTACAAGACGGTCGGCTCGCCCTGGCATGTCTCGATCGGCGCGGTTGCCGGCATCCTGCTCGCCGTCATCCTGCCGCCGCATCACAGCGGCGTCGGCACCAAACCCGGCATAGAAGGGGAGGAGCAGCCATGAGTGCGACATTCTGGATCATCATTGCGGCTGCGATCGCCACCTATCTCACCCGCGTTGGTGGCCATCTCGTCATCTCGCGCTTCGAACGGGTGCATCCGCGTGTCGAGGCGGGATTGAATGCCGTCCCGGCGGCTGTGCTGACGACGCTGGTTGCGCCTGCGGTTTTAAGTGCCGGCCCTGCCGAATGGGCAGCGCTGATCGTCGCAGGCGCGGTCTCGCTGCGCGGCGGCCTGCTGTCGATGTTCCTTGCCGGAGCTGCCGTGCTGATCCTGGCACGACAGTTCATGGCCTAGAACCTGCTTACAGAACAGGCGCCTCAAAGAGGCGCCGTCACCTTTTCCAGCCAGGCCAGCGTTTCGCCATCGACCATCGGGCCGATCTCGGCGAGCACGCGGGCGTGGTACGCATCCAGCCATTCAAGCTCGGCTTTGGTCAAAAGATCGGTGCGAATCAGCCGGCGATCGATGGGGGCAAGGGTGAGCGTCTCGAAACCATGCATGGCAATATCGCCGCCCTCGATCTCTTCGGCCGGGGTGACGATGATCAGGTTCTCGATGCGGATGCCGTAGTGGCCTTCCTTGTAGTAGCCAGGCTCGTTGGACAGCATCATGCCTGCCAGAAGCTTTTCCGTACCGGTGCGTGCAATACGCTGTGGTCCCTCGTGCACGGCAAGGTAGGAGCCGACGCCGTGGCCGGTGCCATGCGCGAAGTCGCACCCGTGGCGCCATAGGGCCATGCGTGCGACAGCATCGATCTCCGAGCCACGCGTGCCAGCCGGAAAGCGCAGCATCGAAATGCCGATCATGCCTTTCAGCACCAAAGTGAAGCGCTCACGCATTTCATCCGTCGGTTTGCCGATCGGAACCGTGCGGGTGATATCGGTGGTGCCGTCCTGGTATTGCGCGCCGGAATCGAGCAGGAACAATTCATCCCTGGCGAGTTTGCGGTTGGTCTCCGTGGAGACGCGGTAGTGCATGATGGCACCGTTGGGGCCGGCGCCGGAAATGGTCGCGAAGGAAACGTCGCGCAGCGACATCTGCGTTTCCTCCCCGGTCTTGCGGCGCACCTGCTCCAGCTGTTTGACGACGGTGATTTCGTCGAGCGTTCCCGGCTTCTGGCGGTCGAGCCAGCACAACAGCTTGGCTATGGCGGCGCCATCGCGACGATGCGCAGCCCGGCTGCCGGCGATCTCGGCCTGGTTCTTGACGGCGCGAGGGATTCGAGCGGGATCGGCAGCGGAAACGACGGTGCCGCCATTGTCCTCCACCAGCGTGCGCAGTCTGTCAGCGGCCAGAACCGGGTCGAGCGCGATTTTGGCGCCGTTCTTTGCCAGATCCACGATCGCGCCTTCGAACTCTGCCGGCTCGTGCGGGTCGCAGAGTTGGGTGAGATAGGCTGCAACGGTGCGCGAGAATTTGCGGCTGTCCATGAACAGCTGATGCTTGCCGTCGGCCGCAAGGATGGCGAAGCCGAGTGCCAGTGGCGTGTGCGGTACGTCGCCGCCGCGAATGTTGAAGGCCCAGGCAATCGAAGAGGGATCGGTCAGCACGGCATGCGTGGCGCCTTCCTTCCCGATCGCGGAAGCGAGCCGTGCCAACTTGTCCTTGGCAAGCTCGCCGGCAAAAGCCTGCGGGTGCAGTTCCACCGGAGCGATCGGCGCATCGGGCTGATCATCCCAGATGATGTCGATCGGGTTTTCGGCTACCGGTACCAGTTCCGCGCCCGATTTTGCCGCCGCGGCCTTCAGTGCTTTCACTTCGCCCACGGTGTGCAACCATGGATCGAAGCCAAGGCGCGCACCCTTGCCGAGATTTTCCGGGATCCAGGAGGCCGGCGGATTGTCGATCAGGCTTTCGACAGTGAAGATGTCGAGGTCGACTTCGGCACGCACCTGCAGCGTGTAGCGGCCATCGACGAAGATGAAGGCGCGGTCGCGCAACACGATGGCCACTCCGGCCGAGCCGCTGAAGCCGGTCAGCCAGCGTAGTCTTGCAGCACGGTCCGGAACGTATTCGCCTTGATGCTCGTCGGCGCGGGGCACCAGGAAACCGTCAAGGCCATTCTCGCTCAGCCAGCCACGCAGCCTGGCGACATGCGGTTTGCCCACGGTGGGATCGCCGGCGGGATCGAAAGTCTGGAACATCGATGCAAACCTGTCATTGTTCGATTGTGTGGCCGGACCGTAGCCGCGTGGTCGACGCCTGACAATCGGCGCGCTGGACCAATTGCGGGAGAAGCATGCGACGGTTTTCCGTCCGGAATTGCATCAAAACAAAGAGTTGGAGCGTTTCCGCGTTTCCATGAAAAATGGAAACGCTCCAAGTCCAGCTCAGCGCTTCAGATGGATCGTCACCCAGCCCTCGCGGTGGGTGGTACGCAGATGCCGGAACTGCTGGCCGGCATAGGCTGCCACGACGGCATCGCGCTGGCGATCCAGGATGCCGGAAAGCACGATGGAGCCGCCGGGCGCCAGGTACTTCGCCATCTCCGGCGCAAGTTTCATCAGCGGCTTGGCAAGGATGTTGGCGACGATAAGGTCAAAGGGCGCCCGGGCGGCGAAGATGGGATGATGGAAGCCGGGCGCGGTCACGGTCTCGACCAAACCGGCTACATGGTTCAGCCGCGCGTTGGCGGCGGCAACGTCGACGGCGACAGGGTCGATATCGGTGGCGAGCACTGGAATGTGGGCGAGACGGGCCAATGCGATGGCCAGCACTGCGCTGCCAGTGCCAAGATCCAGCGCGTTGCGTGGTTTCTCGCGGATGGCGACACGTTCCAGCATGGCCAGGCAGCCGGCGGTGGTGCCATGATGACCGGTGCCGAAAGCCAGTCCTGCTTCGATTTCGATGGCGATGTCGCCGGCATGGCGCTTCTGCCGATCGTGGCCACCATGCACCAGGAAGCGGCCAGCGCGTACGGGCTTCAGGCCTTCCAGTGAGCGCGCCACCCAGTCGACGTCGGGCAATACTTCGCGCTCGACCGGTCGGGCCAGCCCAAGGGCCGTCAGTTCTGCCTTCAGCCGCGCCTCGACCGGCTCTATGTCGCCGTCTGCGTAAAGCGAGACCTCATGCAGGTCGCGCTCCTCGTCGAGTTCCAGCACTGCGAGTGGCAGGCCGTCGTCCTCGAAGACTGTTTCGAGGACGGCGAAGATGTGATCGGCCTCGGCCTTGGTTGCGGTCAGATAGAGGCGCGTCTGGCCCATGGGCACCTGTCTTGCGGCATGCGCCGCGTTGAAAAGCTGATTAGCCGTCTTTGGCCAGCCGCTTCAATTTGGCAAGTGCGGTATCGGGATTTTCCTCATAGGCGATCGTGCCGAAGAAGTCGCCCTTGCGGTTGAGCATCAACACGGAAGCGGTGTGATCCATGGTGTAGTCACCTCCGCCAGTATCGACCCGCTTGAAATAGATGCCGAAGGACTTTGCCATGGCGCGCACCTTGTCGGGTTCGCCGGTGATGCCGACAATGCGATCGGAGAAGTTGGTGACATAGTTTTTGATGACGTCTGGCGTGTCACGTTCGGGATCGATCGACACGAAGTAGGCCTTGATGTCCTTGCCTTCGTCGCCCAGCGTCTTGAGCCAGCCGGCCAGTTCAAAGAGTGTGGTCGGACAGACTTCGGGGCAGTGGGTGAAGCCGAAGAACACGACGGTCGGCTGCCCGCGGAAAGCAGCCTCGGTCACGGGTTTGCCGGTCTGATCGGTCAGCGCGAAGGGGGCGCCAAAAGGCTCGCCGCCAAAGTGGCTGCGATACCAGTTGAAGGTCAGCCAGCCGATGCCGACAGCCATGAGAACGAGGATACCAACGAGAATAGAGCGCATTGTGGGAACGATCCGGGACAGGAGCCATTTCAAGGCCGCCGGCTTGGTTTCGCAGAACACCAGGCGGCATGTTCGGCGAAACCTTATCGCCTTGCCGGAATGAGCGCAAAGTGCGTCATTGCCGCAACCTGTCGTCTAAAAAGCTTGCAAGATGGGGCGGCTGATCCCAACTGAAATCACAATCGGCCAACACAAGGAGGGTTTCTTGTTCTCTCGGACCGGACGAAAACTGATCGGCGGGGCACTCGTTGCCTGTTTTGTTGGTATCGCAGGGGTGGCGCTGGCGCAGCAGGTCGGCAAGGTCGGCGTCGACTGGCTTGGCAACGACATCATCGTGGAAGCGATCAAGGATCCGAAGGTCGAGGGTGTGACCTGCCACGTTTCCTATTTCGACCGTGGCGTCATCGATCGGCTGCAAAAGGGCAATTGGTTCGAGGACCCGTCGGACTCGGCGATTTCGTGCCAGCAGACGGGGCCGATCAGCATCGGAGACATCGACTTCAGCAAAGGCGGCGAAGAGGTGTTCAAACAGGGCATCAGCCTGATCTGGAAGAAACAGGTGGTGAACCGGATCTACGACAAGGCCAACGACACGCTGGTCTATCTTTCGCATTCGCGCCAGGTGCAGGACGGATCGGCCAAGATGGCGATCTCGACCGTACCGCTGTATGGCCAGAACGTCACCTGGAAGAACGGCAAGCCGCAATAGACCGGCTTGCGGGGCGTGCCGGCGGCGCGTAAAGCCGCGTCATGGACCGTACCGACGACCTCGTGCCCAAGGATCCGGAACCGCGTATTCATCCGACCGCGGAACTGAAGTCGTGTCGGCTTGGCCGCTATACGGCCATCGGCGAACGTGTCGTGCTGCGCGAGGTGACCGTGGGCGACTTCTCCTATTTCGAGCGCCATGCCGAAGCGATCTACACGTTCATCGGCAAATTCTGCTCGATCGCTGCCAACACGCGCATCAATGCGCTCGAACATCCGATGGAGCGCGTGACCACGCATAAAGTCAGCTATCGGCCGAATGAGTATTTCCGCTGGCTTGGCGTGGACGGCGTTTTTCGCGAGCGCCGGCGCTCAAAACCGGTCAGCATCGGCCATGACGTGTGGATCGGCCATGGTGCGGTGATCCTGCCTGGGGTGACAGTCGGCAACGGCGCGGTAATCGGTGCCAATGCGGTGGTGACCAGAGATGTTCCCGCCTACACGATTGTCACGGGGGTGCCGGCCAGAAGGCTGCGCCGGCGGTTTTCTGAACAGATAGCCGCCCGGATTGAAGCGCTGGCCTGGTGGGACTGGTCGCCGGAGCAGCTTGCCAGGGCTATCCCCGACATGCAGGCGCTGGAAATCGAGATCTTTCTCGACCGGTGGGAAGCTCAGGCCTAGAGCAACCCAGCCAGGTGCGCAGCGGGCTTTTGCGTTCGGGTTTGCATCTGCGTTTCCGGTAAAGCGCAGCGCTCCAGCCGTGTCCGGCGATACGTAGATCAGCATCTTAACCATGACGGCTCGGTCACGAGTTTTCGTTCAGGTCAACGGCGGTCTTATCTTAACCAATCATGGTAACCAAATTATTTAACGTAAAATATTAAAGTTAAAAAATGGAAAACGCCGTGTATTCGTAGATTATGACATGCTCATGCTTGTGTGCTTTTCATTGATGTGTACTATCCAATCCCAGAGGTACTGATGAATAGGTGGAAGTAAACACTGTTGTAAATAGGAGAGAAGTCATGAAGAAATTCGCACTTGTACTCACTGTCGCAGTTGTTTCATTCTCGACTGTCAGCTCTTATGCGGGCGGTTTTGGTTCCCGGGGTAACAACAACAACTCGGGCGGTGGACTCATCAACATTTCTCCCGGCATCGCACTCGGTGATATTGGCATCCTGAATGGATCGCCGATCTTGAGCGGCAACAACACCCAGGTGGGTGGCATTCTCAATGGCGTGGGTGTTGGCATCCTCGGTGTCGGCACTGGTGTCAGCAAGGTCACCAACAGCATTCTGGGTGGCGGCAACAGCTACAAGCTGGGCCGGCACTAACAAGAAGGGGCGGTTTGCCTGAACAAGGCGACCGAAGGGGCGGGAGGGTTGAAGACCCTTCCGCTTTTCCTTGTTTTGTTTGATGGAGCAATTCCAGGAAAAGGGCGTAGCGGTTTTCCGTCCGGAATTGCGTAGAGACAAAGCGCTAGAGCTTTCCTCGTTTCCGAGAAAAACGGAAACGCTCTCGCGGCGGTCAGATCTTGGCGCGCAGGCCGATAAAAGTGTCGACGGTGTTCTCGTCTATGTCGATCACCGTCTTGTGGATGCGATTGACGTCCACGCGCAACACCACTGATGCCCTGGCGCTGGCATCGTAGGTGGCTTCGGCATAAAAGACGCGCTTGCGCTCGACATTTTCCCAAAGCAGGTTGCGCTTGAACTCGCAGGCGACGCCGGAGGCCAGTTTCAGGTTCTCGCGCAGCTTGTAGGAGACCTCGAATTCACCACGATTGACCCAGGAAGCCAGCGGATCGTCGCTGTCGGCGGTCTCGTAGCGACCGTACCAGGTACCACGCAGCTCAAAACCCTTCGGCAACGGTTTGATGACGGACAACTGCCAGGCCGGACGAATACGCGAATAGGTATCGTCGGCGCCGTGCAGGAGTTCTGCACCGATTGCCAGCGCAGCGGTGGCGCCGCCGGTGCCGGTGTAGGTGATCTCGCCGCGCAGGCCGAACTGGTTGAGTGAGACGCCGACGGGTGGCTCGCCCAGGCGTTCGACGGCAATGCGTAACGCCGAGCCCTGAACTCCAAAGGTGAACTGACCGACAGTGCGGATGAGCTTGAGGGCGATCTGGACGTTGCGCTTGTCGGGATCGAGGCGGGCGGGCAGGAAGATGTCGTCTTCGAAACGGCTGAGGCCGACCTTCTCCATGCTTGTCATGGCATCGACGATGAGCGCCATCTGGTTGCCGAGGTCCAGGCCGACCTGGACCTGTCCGCTGGCAACCTGCTTCAGCGTGCGTGTTCCGATGGTGAAGGGGCCGATGTCGATGTGGTCACCATCCCTGGTGGCGTTGTAGGCAAGCGTGCCGCGCAATTCGAGCCCACCGGCAAAGCGGCGAAAAGCCTGAACCTGAATGCCGCCGGCGGTGTCGTCCTCGATGGTGACCGAGTCGTGGCGGGTCGCCCGACCTTCGGCGTTCAGCGAGATATAGGCGTCGTTGTCGCCCCATTTGCGGAACAGGGTGCTGCGCAGCAGCGAATACCAGTCGGCGATCGGCCGGTCGCTCTCCATCGCATTGGTCGTGTAATGGCGCTCGATGCTGGTGGTAATGGTCGGTTCGACTGTCTCGCCGGCCCGAGCCACGGCACCAGCGAGGGCGAACACTGCGCCGGCGGTTAGAAAGACAAATCCGCCGCGCGCCATGGCCATCATTTATCCCGGAATCCGGTCGGTTGCTTCGGCGCTGGAATGTCGAGCCACATGCCTGGTCCTCAGGGGAGGCGGGCCCTAAACCCCTTCCGCCGCGCATGCGAGACGGAAGGGGCTTGAGGTACCGCTCAAGGCGGAGTTACAGGCGTGGTCGCCTGCAAGATCAGGCTCGCAGAAAATGGATAAGGATATATTACCTTTTCCGTATGTACTGTAATAGAAATAGAGCTGTTCTTGCTCGCTATCTCCTTGGTTGTCGCATCAACTTGCGGAGGCTGGTGGTTTTGTTTTCTTTCTCAAGAAGAGAAGGTTTTCCGGCCGGCGGTTGGCGTATCCGGCCTGAATCGCTAAAAGAGAGCGGACTGAAAATACCGCAGGCTGTTTTTGTGACCGACTGGCTGGAGATATTGAAGCAGGAAACGGCAACCGGCGAACGCATGGGCCGCGAGGTGCCAGACATGCTTGCGCATCCCGACATCAGTGCCGAGCAGGTGCAGGCGCTGTTTTCGGCGCTCGACAAGCAGGCCGATTTTGCAGAGAAGCTCACCCAGGCACTGGAGAAATTCGGCCACGATTTCCCGGTGATCGCCGCTGCCGAACGGCTGGAAGAGCGCTACGCCGATCTTGCGGCGACTGTTGCTGACAAGCTGAAAGAGATGCGGAAGTAGGATCCGCATCCGTTACGGGTACCGCTATGCGGCGGCGGTCCTCGATCGGGAAAGGCCGATCTCAGACGCCGCGGCCGTTGTCGGCTACAGTCGTCGATTTGGACCGCGAGCCGCCGCCAACCACGACCAGTCGCTTGATCTTGCCTTGCTTGAACGCGGCGAGGAAACGCTTGTAATCCTTGAAGGCGACGCAACCATGCGATTCCGCACGACCGCCGCGCAGCAGGTAGGAATGAGCCAGTAGCCCGTTGCGGCCATGCTTGACCTTGCCGTCCACGGGAGTGAGTCGGATTGCCTCGACACCATGGAACAGGGATTCGCGCATCGACAGCTTGTAAGTGTCGGGCGGGGTAGGGCCGCGCATCTTCTGGTTCACGTAACGTACGTTGTCGGCCATCGAGCCGATGCCGGAATGGGCTTCCAGCCGGGTTCCGTCGGGCATGGTGACGGTGGCCGATGCGATATCGTAGACGGCGGTTCCATTGCCGGCCCTGGCGCTCGATCCGCCGGGCGAGGAGAACAGATTGCGGAAAGCCTGCCCAAGCCCGCCGCTTTCGGAAGGATTGTCCGGCCGGGCGTAGGCGAGCACAGGCTGGGCCGGCTGGCTGATGCGTTTTGCCGGTTTGCGAACCGGCTCGTCATCACTCCCGGGCTCGGCGTCGGCGCGGCGGCGGGTCTCCGGCTTGGTGCCTTCTTCCGCGCGCGGACGGTAGGCCGGTAGTGGTGCGTTCTCAGGCACGGCCGCGAAATCGGGACCTTCGATTACTTCGCCGGTGTCGGCGAGCGCGACCTGTTCCTCATCGTCGGCGTCGTCTTCCTGGTTGGGCAGGACAAGGCTAGCCACCAGAACCTCGCGCACGGCGGAAGCTGGTGTCGGAGTGGCTTCGGCGAAGCCCAATTCCATATTTGACGGAGTGGTCAGCGCGAGGGCGACACGCGCCGCACGTTCCGGCTCACCGATGCCTGGACCAAAGCGATCGGCATCCGGCGTGCCGAGGGCGCGGGCGAAACGCTCATCCAATGGTGATTGCTGCTGGACGGCATCGGCGGCTGCCAGCCTTTCAGCCTTGTCGGCTGCCTCGGCCGCTGCTGCCTGTTGGCGGCGCTTGGCCCATTCATGTGCAACCAGCGCCTGCTTGAGTTTGGAGGCCGCTTCCATCGATTGCGAGTCGGCGCTGGCGACGCTGACGCGCGTTGGCAGGAAATGTGCATTGGCGCGGATCGATGTCGCGGCGGAATAGGCGCCGGCAACGGTTGCCAGCGACCATATCGCCAGCACTGCGCCTGCCGTGGGGATGGCTACCCAGCCTGCCATCCTTGCGGAGCGGGCCAGCACTGTCCTGAAACCGGAGGCGGGGCCATTGCCCCGGAATTTTTCACGCACGAACGCCATGCCGACCGAACTTCCTTCAATCGGCGCAACACGCAGAACCCGCCTTACCAATTCGCCCGCCGGAATACCGGTCGCGCGTGGCGGTCCTTTGCCGATTATCTCAAAGGATGGACAAAGATGGTTAACCAATCCCTGTGTCGCCCCTCGTTGGATTGGAGCCCGCCGCGAAAAACCCTCCTAAAAAGGCAAGAAAGCGGCAAAATCGCTTGCTGGCAAGAATTTTCGACCCCTGGCGTAGAAAAAATGACGCAGGGGAAGGATGGGACGTGTGTTTACTTTTGCTCTTGCGGGTCGTGTGGGCCGCCCCCGGGCACGAGAAAATCCAGCAGGCAGTTCGGACTTGTATACATACCGTACGTACGGTATGTATACAGAATGCCTAGACCGACCAAGACCAATCCCGACCGTGGTGATGCCCGAAACAGACTGCTTGACGCAGCGCGCGACGCCATTCGCGCCAGGGGCTTTGCCGCAACCTCCGTCGAAGACCTGTGCCAGGCTGCGGAGGTGACCAAGGGTGCATATTTCCATCACTTCAAAAGCAAGGATGCGCTGGGTATCGCCGCGGCCGAAGACTGGTCGGCGGGGACCACGGCCTTTTTTGCCGCCGCCCCCTATCATGTGCCAGACGACCCGCTCGACCGGGTGCTCGCCTATGTCGCGTTTCGCAAGTCGATCATCGAGGGCGAGATCGCGCAGTTCAGCTGCCTCGTCGGTACGATGGCGCAGGAGGTCTATGCGACATCGCCAGCCATTCGCGAAGCGTGCGGGCGCAGCATTTTTGGCCATGCGGCCACGCTCGAAGCGGATATCGAGGCGGCCCGAACAAGATACGGCGTGTCAGGGAAGTGGACAGCCGAGAGTCTGGCGCGACACACGCAGACCGTGCTGCAGGGCGCCTTCGTTCTGGCAAAGGCCGGCAATGATCCGGCACTGGCGCGGGAAAGCCTCGACCATCTCGATCACTACATCAGGCTGCTTTTCGGTCGTCCGGAGGAGGGACAGACGTCATGAGTACGATGATTGGTTGCGCATGCGGCAAGGTCCGACTGGAGGTCGGCTCAACACCGATGATGAGCGTGGAATGCTGCTGCAACAGTTGTCGCGAGGCGGGCGTCCGGCTGGAAAAGCTTCCCGGTGCCGGGCAGGTCGTGGATGCAAATGGCGCGACCCCTTTCGTCTTCCACCGCAAGGATCATGTCCGGATCGTAAGTGGAGCGGATTATCTGAAGGAATTCCGTCTCACGCCGCAGGCTGGAACGCGTCGGGTCGTGGCTTCCTGCTGCAACACGCCGGTCTTCCTCGAATTCAAGGGCGGGCATTGGCTAAGCCTCTATGCCGGCTTGTGGCCAAAGGGCGCGCTGCCGCCGCTCGAGCTGCGGACGATGACGGCCGACCTACCGGATGCTTCGGTGCTGCCGAACGACGTCCCGAATCTGAAGCAGCAATCGCTGGCCTTCTACTGGCGCCTGTTCCGGGCGTGGGCGGCCATGGGCTTCCGCAGCCCAAAGATCGCGGTGAACGGAGAGATCCATGCCTGACGCTGCCGACAGGATAGAGATCGAAAACGTCGTCTCGCCGCATCACAGGCAGAAGGTGGACCGCACCAAATACACGGCGATGCGCGAGGCATTGCTTGCCGTCCTGCCCAACGACCCGCCCGGTTTGACGGTGGCGGAAGCCAAGGATGCGCTGCTGCCGCATCTTCCCGAGGATCTATGGCCTGGTGGGGCCAAGGCGGGTTGGTGGTTGAAGGCCGTCCAGCTCGATCTGGAGGCGAAAGGTGTCATACGCCGCGCTGTGATGAAGCCGGTGCGGCTGTTTCGACGAACGGAACTCATCGGGTAGAATGACGGACCGATTGGGCGGGTGCCGGTTCGGTCACACCGCCTTCACGAACCCATCCAGCACTTTCTTTTGCCCGGCGCGGTCGAAATCGATGGTCAGCTTGTTGCCGTCGATCGCCGCGATGTTGCCGTTGCCGAATTTCTGATGGAACACACGGTCGCCTACCTTGAAGGCTGAAGGAGCGTCAGCAACCGACTTCGCCACCAGTTCGCCTTCGATGGTGCGGCCCTTCACCGAAGTGCGGCCGGCGCCATAGCCGGAATCGACTTCGCCATAACCGATGCGCTCGACCTGGTGGCCGCTGCGGGTACCCCAGTTGCGGTCGGTCGCCTCGGTGCGGTTCTGCTGCGCTCGCTGCCAGCCTGGCGTGGCGTAGCTGTTGGAGAAAGAGCCGCCCTGATCGCCGCGCGCTGCGCGGCCACCCGAAGGCGAGCCGATACTGTCGAAGCGCGAGGCTCCGTACGGGTTCTGGCGACCGGCCGAGAAGCCGCCGCGGCCTGAAGCGAAGGAACCGCCGCCATAAGGATTGCCATAACCGCCGTAGCTGGAGCCGTTGCCTTCCTGCACCTCGACATGCGCTTCCGGCAATTCGTCGAGGAAACGCGAGGGAATGGTCGATTGCCACAGCCCATGGATGCGGCGGTTGGAGACGAACCAGATGTGCAGGTTCTTCTTGGCGCGGGTGAGGCCGACATAGGCCAGCCGCCGCTCTTCCTCCAGGCCAGAGCGACCGCCTTCGTCCAGCGCCCGCTGGTGGGGGAACAGGCCTTCTTCCCAGCCGGGCAGGAACACGGTTTCGAATTCCAGGCCCTTGGCTGAATGCAGCGTCATGATTGAGACAGCGTCGAGACCTTCGTTCTGCTCGGCATCCATCACCAGCGCGACATGTTCGAGGAAGGCGCGCAGCGATTCATATTCCTCCATGGAGCGGATCAGCTCCTTGAGGTTCTCCAGCCGCCCCGGCGCTTCCGCCGAGCGGTCGTTCTTCCACATGTCGGTATAGCCGCTCTCCTCGAGGATCATCTCGGCGAGTTCGGTGTGCGGCGTGGAATCGATCAGGCTTCGCCAGCGCGCGAAGTTGGCGGCGACTTCGCGCAGGGCTGCGCGCGGCTTGGGCTTCAACTCGTCGCTCTCGGCCAGTCTGGCCGATGCTTCCAGCATCGGTACCCCGAGCGCACGGGCCGTATCATGGATCTGGCGGATGGTGGCATCACCCAGACCGCGTTTCGGCACGTTGACGATGCGCTCGAAAGCGAGGTCGTCGCCCTCATTGGCAACGACGCGCAGGAAGGCCATGGCGTCGCGGATTTCCTGGCGTTCGTAGAAGCGCGGACCGCCGATGACCCGGTAATTGAGGCCGATCTCGATGAAACGGTCTTCGAAGGAGCGCATCTGGAAGGAGGCACGCACGAGGATCGCCATGTCGTTCAGCTTGTGGCGACCGCGCTGATAGGCCTCGATGGCTTCGCCGACGGCACGCGCCTCCTCATCCGAATCCCAGGCCGCATGTACGTTGACCTTGGGATCTTCCGGGTCGGGTCGGTCGGTGAACAGCGTCTTGCCGAGACGGCCTTCATTGTGGGCGATAAGATGGGCAGCCGCGCCGAGGATATGGGCGGTGGAGCGGTAATTGCGCTCAAGCCGGATGACGGTAGCGCCCGGAAAATCCTTCTCGAAGCGCAGGATATTGTCCACTTCTGCGCCGCGCCAGCCATAGATCGACTGGTCGTCGTCGCCGACGCAACAGATGTTGACCTTGTTTTCGCTCGCGCGCTGTTCCGCGCCTGACGGCGCGGGCGCTTCGCGGGGGCCGCGCGAGGACTCGGTCGCCCAGTCGGGCTCGCGGCCTTCGGCCATGTTTTCGCGGGCAGGCGAAAAGTCGCTCGGCGCGCGGTCGCGCGCTCGGTCTTCGGCCGGTTGCATGGCGCTGGACTGTTTCGGGCGCTGCGCCAGGAGCCTCAGCCACATATATTGCGCGGTGTTGGTGTCCTGGTATTCGTCGACCAGTATGTATTTGAATTTGCGATGATATTCCGCCAGTACGTCGTGATGTTTGCGGAAGATGCGGATCGGATGCAGCAGCAGGTCGCCGAAATCGCAGGCGTTCAGCGTGGTCAGCCGTTCCTGATAGGCACGGTAGAGTTCGCGGCCTCGGCCATTGGCGAAGGCGCGTGCGTCCCCTTCCGGAATTTCGTCAGGTGCTAGACCCTTGTTCTTCCAGGTATCGACCATCTGCGCGAAGGTCCGCGGCGCCCAGCGCTTGTCGTCCAGTCCCTCGGCCTGGATCAGCTGCTTGATGAGGCGGGTGACGTCGTCGGTGTCGAGAATGGTGAAATCCGAGCGCAGGCCGGCGAGTTCGGCATGGCGGCGCAACAACTTGACGCCGATCGAGTGAAAGGTGCCCAGCCATGGCATGCCCTCGATCGCCTCGCCGACAAGGACGCCGATGCGCTGCTTCATCTCGCGCGCCGCCTTGTTGGTGAAGGTGACGGCGAGGATCTGGCTTGGGAAGGCGCGCCCGGTGGCCAGGATATGGGCAATGCGGGTGGTGAGTACGCGCGTCTTGCCCGTGCCTGCGCCGGCCAGAACGAGCACCGGACCCTCGGTGGTTTCCACCGCCTGCCGCTGCTCGGGGTTGAGGCCTTTCAGATATTCGGGCGGGTTGTTGTGGCCCTGGCGTGCCGCCATGGCGCGAGCCGCAATACCGGACGGGGCCGCCTGCGAGGAAGATGCACGCGCGGCGTCGAAACGCGGAGCGTCGTCCTCGTCGAAGAAGGGCATGTCATGATCGCCGGCCATTTCGTTTCCGAATGTAGTGATTCGGGCGAGAAAGGCCAGCAATGTTCACACACTGTTCCCGGATTCGACAGCTTTGACCGCTGTTGACGGCACGATGCGACATGGATAGCGTCCAGCAACGGCTCGACGCAGCCGGCAGTCCGCGCCTCGAACAGGTATGGCGAATGCGTCGTCACGATCCAGTCTGGTCCTTGTCCCCGGGACGAAGGCACTGGCAATGCGGGCCCCGGTGAAGCGCTTCGTCCCGACGAGAAGGATCGCAGGCAAAGGCCATGCGCGAGGCGCTTGCCGCCAAGAACATCGAAATTCCCCATTCCGAGGCGCTGGAGATCGTCGCTCGCCAGTTCGGCGTCGAGACCTGGAACATCCTTTCGGCCCGGATCCAGCGGAACGAGGGCAGGGAAACGGCGGGCAAGGCGGGCGGTGACATCGTTTTCGAGCAGGCGGTGCCCATCGTGCGCATCTTCGACGTCGCCAAGGCGCATGAGTTCTATCTCGGCTTCCTTGGCTTCGCCGTCGATTGGGAGCATCGCTACGGCGATAATTTCCCGCTCTACACCCAGGTATCGCGCGCAGGCCTCAGGCTGCACCTGTCCGAGCATTCGGGCGATGCCAGTCCGGGCGGCAACATGGTCGTCTACATGGCCGGCGTCGAGGCATTCCAGCGTGAGCTCGCGGCAAAGAACTATCGCTACATGAAGCCGGGGCTGGAGAAGGTGGACGATCGGCTGGAGGTCGAGGTGACCGATCCGTTCGGCAACCGCATCCGCTTCATGGAGATCGTCGGAGACGATTGATCAGGCACCGGCTTCAGTGTTTGCCGCTTCACGAATATTTTCGGCAAGCGTTTCCTGAAATCCACAGTAGCGCCTTGTTATCGTCGCGGCGGACGAGTTTAGTCTTTGCTCCTTTGGTGCGGTCGGTTAAGTCTGTCCGCGCCAACCATTCAAGGCGAGGCCATGCAAGAACCGTTCGACTCCAAACCCCCGACCACGGTGGACGACAATTTCGACAAGGCAGCCATTGCCGTGATCGTGGTTTTCGGTGCGCTCATCATCGGCGGCTTGATGGCGGCTAATCTGGTCTATGGCCACCGCAACGGCTTCCTTTATGCGCTGGGCGCGGCAGGAACCGCCTGGATCGCCGGCCACATGATCCTTTTCGACCTGCCACGCGCCTATGCGGCCATGGTCGCGGCCTCATTCCTGCTCGCGCTTCTGTCGACGCTGGCGCTCGCCTGAGCGGTCACGCGTCGCGAGGCGCGGGACATTCGGGCAGTTGACTGTTTCGCCGATCCCCTGACCGGAGTCCGGTTGGCCTCAGGCAGATCCTCGCTTGGACCGCGCCTGCTTGATGATGGCGCGCCAGCGCAGCATGTCGAAGGGGATCGGCTCGTTGGAGTTTGCGATCTGGAAGATCTCGTTGTTGAGATTCTTCAGCGAACGCCAGAAGTCGTAGTCGCTGATGCGCGGGTCGGCGGCCAGTTTTTCCGAGAGAGCCTCGATATCGATTTTCATGCGCGCGCTTGGGCCAGATTTTCTCCGTCCCGTCTCCAAGGCTTTCAAGTTCACCCTGGATAGCCTTCTCCGGCGCGCCGTCGATTCGCTCAACGACGGCAAAGGGGTTGTCCCCGTTCAGAATTGATTAAGGTTAACGGTCTTGCCCTCAGCCGGTCTTGCGGCGGATGCTGATCGAACGGCCAGCACGTTCCGGCATGGGCAGACCGGCATGGGCTTCGCGCATCGCTTCGACCTTGGCCAGCACATCCGCCGGGAAGGGGGCGACCTTCGGTCCGGCCATGTCGACATGCAGCGAAAGCGATTCAGACGTTGCTGCAAGCCAGCCGTCGACATGGCGGATTTCCTGATAGACACGCAACCGCTTCTCGTCATGGTCGAGAAGCTGGAAGGTGGCTGTCACCTTGTGGTCGAGATGCAGTTCCTGCACGTAACAGACGTGCACCTCGGCCGTGTAGATGGTGAGCTTGCGGTCGCGGGCGTAATTCGGCCCCATGCCCATCAGCTCGAAGGCGTCGTCCGAGCAACGGTCGAACAGCACGTTGTAATAGGCCATGTTGAGATGACCATTGTAGTCGATCCAGTCGTTCTCGATGTCCATGACGCGGGAGACGAAGGGGGCGGCTATGGACATTGCGATGTTTCCTCTGGCGCTGGACACGGCGTGCTAGCAGATCTTTATTTCGCGCATGTCGTTATCGCAAAATCGCTGCACATTTTTGCGCGACATGCTTATGCAGCTGTAACTCGAGAACAAGGGCCGCGATGGTCCAATCGCGGAGGAAAGCATGGCTCTGAGCGACCTCGTACCGGTCGAACGCAATGAGGATGGCATCGCTGCCGTCCTCGGCATCCTGAAACAGCACCTTGGCGAACGGTTCCAGACCGGGCAGGCGGTTCGCGAGCAGCACGCGCACACCACCACCTATATTCCGACCCAGGCACCGGACGGCGTTGCTTTCTGCGAGACGACCGAAGAGGTGCAATCGGTGATGCGGGCCTGCGCGGAATATCGTGTGCCGGTCATCGCCTTTGGCGTCGGCACTTCGCTGGAAGGCCACGTCAATGCGCCGGGCGGCGGCATTTGCGTCGACCTCTCGCGCATGAACCGGATTCTGGCCGTCAACGCCGAGGATCTCGATTGCCGGGTGGAACCCGGCGTAACGCGCGAGCAGCTCAACCAGCATCTGCGCGACACCGGCCTGTTTTTCCCGATCGATCCGGGCGCCAACGCTACGCTCGGCGGCATGGCGGCGACACGCGCATCGGGTACCAATGCGGTGCGTTACGGCACGATGCGCGAAAATGTTCTTTCGCTGGTTGCCGTCATGGCGGACGGCGAAATCGCGAAGACAGGCGGGCGCGCCAGGAAGAGTTCGGCTGGTTATGATCTCACGCGCCTCCTAGTCGGTTCGGAAGGTACGCTCGGGATCATCACGGAACTGACGCTGAAGCTGCAGGGGATACCGCAGGCGATTTCGGGGGGCGTATGTCCGTTCCCGACGCTGGAAGCGGCGTCGCAAGCGGTGATCCAGACTATCCAGATGGGCATCCCCGTCGCCCGCATCGAACTCGTCAATGCCTTGCAGATGCGGGCGATGAAGACCTATTCCAAGCTGGATTATCCCGAGAGCCCATGTCTTTTCCTGGAGTTTCACGGCAGTGATGCCGGCGTGGCCGAGCAGGCCGAAACCTTCGGCATGATCGCGGAAGAAAATGGCGGCGGACCATTCTTGTGGACTGCGGTCGCCGAGGAGCGCAGCAAGCTCTGGAAGGCACGTCACGATGCCTATTGGGCATCGCTGACACTCAGGCCCGGCGCCAAGGGGCTGTCGACAGATGTCTGCGTGCCGATCTCGCGGCTGGCCGAGTGCGTGGCCGCAACCGAGGTCGATATCGCCGAAATGGGCCTGATCGCACCAATCGTCGGCCATGCAGGCGACGGCAATTTCCATGTACTGGCGCTGATGGATCCCGAGAACGCCGGAGAGGTGGTGCTGGTCGAGCGTTTCGTCGCCCGCCTCAACATGCGGGCGATTGCCATGGAGGGCACCTGCACCGGGGAGCATGGCGTCGGGCAGGGCAAGGTCGGGTTCCTCAAGGCGGAGCACGGCCATGGTCTGGACGTAATGCGACAGATCAAGCGCGCGCTCGATCCCGACAACATCATGAACCCTGGCAAGATATTGCCGGCCTAGAAATCACTCCCTGCAGGACAATCCCATGAACGCTGAACAGGGCATGACGGTTCGCGCCTATCGCGACGATCAAGACCGTGACCGGCTTGCCGATATCTGGCTGGCAGCCTCGCGCGTCGGCCATCCCTTCTTCGTCGAGAAGGAACTGCTCGATCAGCAGGCCGAAGTGAGAAATGTCTACCTGAGGCAGGCTGAGAATTGGGTGGTCGAGGACCGCGGCAGGCAAATGGGCTTCATCGGCCTGATCGATAACTTCATCGGCGGCCTGTTTGTCGATCCGTCAGCGCATGGCGGCGGTTTCGGGAGGGCGCTGGTGTTGCATGCGGCAGCGCTGAAGGGAGCGCTCGACGTGGAGATCTACGCCGCGAACGTGAGGGCCATCGGTTTCTACAGGCGTCTGGGTTTCATCGAAGTCTCGAGAGGTCCGCAGGACGAGGGTGGCACATCGCGTGAAGTCGTCGTGATGCACCGGCCCGCGCCGAAATAAGGCAGCCGAATGAAAGCAGGTGGAACGGCTCGACCATTCAGCCTGAATGTACTGGCACGATTACGCGCAACCTCAAGAACATGACCATAACCCCCATCGAACCTTGATCCGGGCGGCTGTGAAACGTATGCATTTTGTCGACATGAGGGTTTTGCGATGACCACTGCCGACATGACGTCCCGCCCGGAGCGCAAGCGTGGCTCCGGTGTTAAGGTCGTTTACGATCTCCTGCGCGACGAAATCCTCGATCTCGTGCTGCCACCGGGCAGTCCGATCGATGAGGTGCAACTGGCCGAACGGTTCAAGATGTCGCGTACGCCCATTCGCGAAGCCCTGGTTCGACTGGCTGGCGAGGGATTGATCGACACGCTTCCCAACCGGTCGACCATGGTGTCGAACATCGATTTCCTGAACATGCATACGTATTTCGATGCATTGGTGTTGATGTATCGCATCACCACGCGCCTGGCTGCCGAACACCATCGCCCGGAGGACTTGAGGATTATCCGGGCGCATCAAGCAGAGTTCGCGAAGGCCGTGGCGGAACAGGACGCGCTGGCGATGATCGCCACCAACGCGGCTTTGCACTCGGCAATCGCGGAAGCCGGCCGCAACCCGTATTTCACCAGTCTGTTCGGACGGCTTCTCAATGAAGGACGGCGGTTGCTGCGCCTCTATTATCAGTCCTATGACGATCGGCTGCCGCAGCGTTTTGTCGACGAGCATGAGGACATGATCGCGGTGATTGCCGCGCGCGATGTTGAGGCGGCCGATCGGTTGGCGAAGGTCCATGCGGAGCAGATCGTCGACCAGATCCAGAAGCTTTTCACGCGCGGTGGGCACCTGAACGTCGCGTTGTAAGAATCGTTGTCGATTTCTTGTCGACAAATAAAATCCAAAGAGTATAATCGCTGTCGAGGGCAGGGATTGCGCACGGCTGCGCCATGGCTTCTTCTGCCGAAGTGACAGGCCAACAGGAGCTTTTGAGATGAAGGCGAGGATTTTCTCCGGCGTAATTCCGGCTTTGATGACACCGTGCAAAGCGGACCGCAGCCCCGATTTCGATGCCCTCGTCGCCAAGGGCAAGCAGCTGATCGCCGACGGCATGTCGGCCGTCGTCTATTGCGGTTCGATGGGCGATTGGCCACTACTGACCGATGCGCAGCGCATGGAAGGCGTCGAGCGCCTGGTCAAGGCCGGCGTGCCGGTGATCGTTGGAACCGGTGCCATCAACAGCGCCTCGGCCGTGGCCCATGCGGCACACGCCCAGAAGGTCGGCGCCCAGGGCCTGATGGTGATCCCGCGCGTGCTGTCGCGGGGGTCGTCGTTGACGGCCCAGAAGGCCCATTTCAAGGCGATCCTGTCGGCAGCGCCCGACCTGCCCGCGGTGATCTACAACAGCCCCTATTATGGCTTCGCCACCCGGGTCGACCTGTTCTTCGCGTTGCGGGCCGAGCACTCCAATCTCGTCGGCTTCAAGGAGTTCGGCGGTCACGCCGACCTGCGTTACGCGGCCGAAAACATCACCAGCCGCGATGACGGTGTGTCACTGATGATCGGTGTCGACACTGCTGTCTTCCATGGCTTCGTCAACTGCGGTGCTACGGGCGCCATCACGGGTATCGGCAACGTGCTGCCGAAGGAAGTGATCCACCTCTGCAATCTGTCGCAGGCTGCGGCGACGGGCGACGTCGAGGCGCGTCAGCGCGCGCAGGAACTGGAGCAGGCGCTTGGTGTCCTGTCCTCTTTCGACGAAGGCCCGGATCTCGTTCTCTATTTCAAGCACATGATGGTGCTGAAGGGTGACAAGGAATACACGTTGCACTTCAACGAAACCGATGCGCTGAGCGACAGCCAGCGTGGCTATTGCGAGACGCAATTCAAACTGTTCAACAGCTGGTACGCGGCGTGGAGCCAACTGCCCGGCGCCGTGCAGGCAAACAAGGCCTGATCTTTCGAATATCGGATGTGAAAAAAGCCCTCCCGGCGGGAGGGCTTTTTGTTTTGGCATGAAGCCATTCAGGGCGCGCGAGTGTTTTCAGGCAATGGCCTCAAGTCCCAGCGCGAACAGCCTGTCGAGTTGTTCCATTTCGGCTTCGGTGAGGGGAATGCCTTCGACTTCTGACCTGGCGCGAGCTGCATAACGGCGCTGCGAGGGCAGGCGGGCTCCCTGGCCAGCAATCGCATCGAACAATGCTTCGGCGCGTTCCAGGGGATTGCCCTCGCGGCCTTTCGCAAAAACCTCGGGAGAAAAGGCGATGATGAGTTCGCCATGCGGAGGGGCGAGGGTGGTGGTGCCTAGATAATCGAGCACCTGCGGGCTGATCAGATCGCCGATCATGACGCCGGCAAGCAGCTCGATCATGGTGCTGATGGCGGAGCCCTTGTGGCCGCCGAAGGGCAGCATCGCACCGGCAAGCGCGGCGTCAGGATCGGTGGTGGGCTGTCCTTCGGCATCGATCGCCCAGCCTTCGGGCAAAGGCTTGCCGGCACGGCGGTGCAGCTCGATTTCGCCACGGGCGGCGACGGACGTGGCGAAGTCGAACACATAGGGGGTTTTGCCAGGGCGCGGCCAGCCGAAGGCCATCGGGTTGGTGCCGAGCAGCGGCTTGTTGCCGCCGGCTGGTGCTACGGTCGAATAGCTCGGGCACATGGCAAGTCCGGCAAGACCGTGTGCGGTCAAGGCCTCGACTTCCGGCCAGAGCGCGGAGAAATGTGTGCAGTCGTTGATGACAAGCGCCGCCAGCCCCAGAACCCGGGTGCGTTCCACCAAAACCGGCAGGCCAAGTTCAAAGGCGGGATTGGCAAAGCCGCGCCGGGCGTTGACCCGCACGATCGCGGAGCGGTCCTGCTCGACCAGTTCCGGCACCGCATCCGGCACCACTTTCTGCGCCCTGACGGTGCGCAGCGCGCCCTCGATCCGGTAAATGCCATGCGACTTGCAGGCGTCTCGTTCTGCCGCGACGATGACGCGGGCAAGCGCGCCCGCCTGGATGTCGTTCAACCCCGCCTTTTTGAAGATCGCCTCGACGCGCTCATGAAGCGTGACGGTCGGCATGGTGGTGGTTGCAGGCATGGTCTTCCTCTCGATACGGGCAGTGATTGGGTTGATATCTTGCATACATAGAGTATACAATTAAGCGACAATCGCAATTCGCGCGACCCATTCCCCGCATATCCAGGACAGGAACCTCAAATGGCCTTCACTCCAAAGGGAAAACACCTCGTCGCCGGCGCGTGGCTGGATGGCGCGGGCACCTTCGAAAGTGCTCCGGCGCATGGCCCCGCTTACGCCTTTGCCGTTGGTACCGTGGATCTGGTGAGCCGGGCCTGCGAAGCGACGGAGGATGCCTTCTGGAGCTACGCCAACTCGCCGCGTGCGGCACGGGCCGAGTTTCTGCGCGCCATTGCCGACGAGATCGAGGCGCGCGCAGAGGCGATCACCGAAATCGGCAGCCAGGAGACCGGTCTGCCTGAAGCGCGGCTCCAGGGGGAGCGTGGCCGCACGACGGGGCAGCTTCGGCTGTTTGCCGACCACATCGAAAAGGGCGACTATCTTGACCGCCGCGTCGATCCGGCCATGCCGGAGCGCCAGCCGGCGCCCCGGCCAGAGATCAGGCTGATCCAGCGCCCGGTCGGGCCGGTCGCCGTCTTCGGTGCCTCCAACTTCCCGCTGGCCTTTTCGACGGCGGGTGGTGATACGGCGGCGGCCCTGGCTGCGGGCTGCCCGGTTGTGGTGAAGGGCCATTCGGCGCACCCCGGTACCGGGGAGATCATCGCCCAGGCCATCGAGGCGGCGATCGCAAGGACTGGCGTGCACCCAGGCGTCTTTTCGCTGATCCAGGGCGGCAACCGTCAGATCGGCGAGGCGTTGGTGCAGCATCCACTGATCAAGGCCGTCGGCTTCACCGGCTCGCTCGCTGGCGGCCGGGCGCTGTTCAACCTTTGCGCGGCTCGTCCGGAGCCGATCCCGTTCTTCGGCGAGCTCGGCTCGGTCAATCCGATGCTGTTGCTGCCCGAGGCGCTCAAGACACGTGCCGAGGCGCTGGGGCAGGGCTGGGCAGGTTCCTTGACACTAGGCGCCGGTCAATTCTGTACGAATCCCGGCATTGCCGTCGTGGTCGACGGCGCCGATGCCGATCGCTTTATCGGGGCTACGACCGATGCACTCAGCAAGGTCGGCGCACAGACCATGCTGACAGACGGCATCGCAAAGGCCTATCGCGACGGGCAGGCGCGCTTTGCCGAGCGCAATTCGGTCAAACCTCTGCTGGTGACCGAGCCTTCGGGCCGTGCCGCGACCCCCAATCTGTTCGAGACCACCGGGGCGCAGTTCATGTCCGACCATGCGCTGGGCGAAGAGGTTTTCGGACCGCTCGGCCTGGTGGTGAGGGTCGCGTCGGTGGCCCAGATGGAAGAACTCGCCCGCGGTTTCGAGGGCCAACTGACCACGACCATTCACATGGACGAGGCGGATACCGAGGCGGCACGCCGCCTGATGCCTGTTCTTGAACGCAAGGCCGGGCGCGTTCTGGTCAACGGCTTTCCGACCGGCGTCGAGGTGGTCGATGCCCAGGTGCATGGCGGACCTTACCCCGCCTCTACCAATTTCGGTGCGACCAGCGTCGGCACCTTGTCCATTCGCCGCTTCCTGCGGCCGGTTGCCTATCAGAACGTTCCGGAAGCGCTGTTGCCCGAGGGGTTCACCGGTTGAGGACCTGGAGGGGTGTTCGCGGGCAGGTAGAATTATTAAAATCGTATAATCACTGCATACAATTTGTATTTTGTGATTGATTTGTCCGCGACGACGCGAAATAGTGCGCGCGGTCAACCGACCGGCAACACTCAGGGAGAGAGTAGAACATGAAGATCTCGGTCCTCGCCTTCGGGCTCATGGCCGCAACCGCGCTGGGCGGTCAGGCATATGCCGACAAGCTCGATGACATCATCGCTTCCGGCACGTTGCGCTGCGCCGTGGTGCTCGACTTCCCGCCCATGGGCGCGCGTGATGCGAGCAACACTCCAATCGGCTTCGACGTCGATTATTGCAACGATCTCGCCAAGGCGCTCGGCGTGACGGCCGAGATCGTGGAAACGCCTTTCCCGGAGCGCATCCCGGCTCTGATGTCCGGCCGCGTCGATGTCGGTGTCGCCTCGACCTCCGACACGCTCGAACGCGCCAAGACCGTGGGCATGACCATCCCTTACTTCGCCTTCGAAATGGCCGTCACCGCCAATGACAAGTCGGGTGTCAAATCGTTCGAAGACATGAAGGGCAAGACGGTCGGCGCCACCGCCGGCACGTTCGAGGCGATCGCGCTCGAGAAGTCGGTCAAGGAGTGGGGCGCCGGCGAATTCCGCCCGTACCAGACCCAGGCCGATGTTTTCCTGGCGCTGAGCCAGGGCCAGATCGACGCGACGGTCTCCACCTCCACGGTTGCGCAGGCCAATGTGAAGACGGGCAAGTTCCCCGGCATTTCGGTCGTCGGCAAGGCGCCGTACGACATCGACTACGTCGCGCTTTTCACCAATCGCGAGGAATACGGCCTGATCAACTACCTGAACCTGTTCATCAACCAGCAGGTCCGTACCGGCCGTTATGCGGAACTTTACAAGAAGTGGGTTGGCGGCGATCTGCCGTCGCTGTCGGTGAACGGCGTCTACCGCTGATCTGACCGTTTCACGGGCGGCGCGAGGCAAGTCTCGCGCCGCCGATCCCTTCGAAAGGCGAAGCGGCGATGTTCAGCTACACCTTCCACTGGAACCAGGCGCTCAGGGCATTGCCGCAAATGCTCGATGGTGCGCTGGTCACCTTGGAAATTGCGCTTCTGTCGATGGCGATCGGGCTTGCGCTGGCCATCGCGCTCACCGTGTTCCGGCTTTCGGGCAACCGTGTCCTTTCCGCAGTTGCCACCGCCTGGGTGGAAGTGGCTCGCAACACGCCGGCACTGTTCCAGATCTACATGGCGCATTTCGGGCTCGGCAATTTTGGTATCCACCTCAGTCCTTTCACGGCACTGCTCGCCGGCATCGCCTTCAACAATGCCGGTTATCTGGCCGAGAATTTCCGCGGTGCGCTCAAGGCCATACCCGACACACAGGCGCGCGCAGGTCGTTCGCTGGGGATGAGCCCGCTGCAGGCGTTCCGCTACATCGTGCTGCCGCAGATGCTGCGCATTGCCTTTCTGCCGGCAACCAACCAGATGGTCTGGGCAATCCTGATGACGTCGCTCGGCGTGACTGTCGGCATGAGTTCCGATCTCGCCGGTGTCACGCAGGAGCTTAACGCCCGTTCGTTCCGCACCTTCGAATTCTTCGCGCTTGCGGCGGTGATCTATTACCTCATCGCCAAGGCGGTCACGCTGGCTGCTCGCCTGCTTGCCGCGCGCTTGTTCCGTTATTGAGGCGGGGTAGGGATGTTCAGCACAGCTCTCACCTGGAGTGATCTCGCCTTCCTGGCCCAGGGCGCCGGCATGACGCTTGCCGTGACGGCGGTTTCTGTCGCCGCCGGCACGGTGCTCGGCATCCTGTTTGGTGTCATCCGCTTCCAGTTCGGACCCTACTGGTCGGCGCCACTCACCTTTGCCCTGGATATTTTCCGATCGGTGCCGCTGCTCATCCAGCTTGTGCTGGGCAATGCCTTGCAGTCCATCGCGAAGCTGGGCTGGCCACCCTTCACCACGTCCTGCGTGGTGCTGTCGCTTTACACCGCAGCCTACTGCACCGAGATCGTTCGCGGCGGTATCGACGCAGTGCCGGTCAACACACGCCGCGCGGCGCGTTCGCTCGGCATGACCTGGTGGCAGGACATGCGCTACATCGTGGCGCCGCTCGCCACGCGTGTATCGTTGCCGTCGTGGATCGGGCTGACGCTTGGCGTGATGAAGGATTCCGCGCTCGTGCTCTGGCTCGGCCTCATCGAACTGCTGCGGGCCTCGCAGATTCTTGTAACCCGCCTGCAGGAGCCGCTGTTCATCCTGCTCCTGTGCGGCGCTATCTATTTCGTCATCAGCCTGCCCATTGCCCGGTTTGGCAGGTATCTCGAAGAACGCTGGTCACCCAATGATTGAGATCGAAAACGTCCACAAATCCTTCGGCACGCTGGAGGTCCTGAAAGGCATCGACCTGACAGTCCGGAAAGGCGAGGTCGTCACCGTCATCGGCGGCTCCGGTTCGGGCAAGTCGACCCTGCTCACCTGCATCAACGGGCTCGAAACGATTGCATCAGGCAGGGTGATC
Source organism: Mesorhizobium sp. NPDC059025 (assembly GCF_042739655.1). Classification (NCBI taxonomy): domain Bacteria; kingdom Pseudomonadati; phylum Pseudomonadota; class Alphaproteobacteria; order Hyphomicrobiales; family Phyllobacteriaceae; genus Mesorhizobium; species Mesorhizobium sp. NPDC059025. Next base: position 510,463 of record NZ_JBHYIM010000003.1, read on the forward strand.
ATCGACGGTACCGATGTCCACGCCAAGAGCACGGACCTCAACAAGCTCCGGCAAAAGGTGGGCATCGTCTTCCAGCAATGGAATGCGTTCCCGCATCTGACCGTGCTGGAAAACGTCATGCTGGCGCCGCGCAAGGTGCTTGGCCTGTCGAAGGAGCGGGCCGAGGAAATCGCGGTGAAGCAATTGACCCATGTCGGTCTCGCCGAGAAGCTTTCGGTCTATCCAAGCCGCATGTCGGGCGGCCAGCAGCAGCGCATGGCGATTGCGCGTGCGCTCGCCATGTCTCCCACATACATGTTGTTCGACGAAGTGACGTCGGCACTCGACCCGATGCTGGTGGGCGAAGTACTGGATACGCTCAGGATGCTCGCTTCCGAAGGCATGACGATGATCTGCGTGACCCATGAGATGAAGTTTGCCCGCGAGGTCTCCGATCGCGTCGCTTTCTTCCATCAGGGGATCATGGCCGAAATTGCGCCGCCGGAGCAGCTGTTCGACGCGCCGCAGCATGCCGAGACGAAGAAGTTCCTCGCGGCAACGCATTGAAAGTAAAATGGAAAAGCAGGTCGACGTCATCGTCATAGGGGCAGGGATCGTCGGGCTCTCGGCGGCAATCGCCGCACAGGGGCGTGGACTGAGTGTCACCGTGCTGGACCGCGAGGGCCCAGCCGCCGGTGCCTCCGCCGGCAACGCAGGCGCTTTTGCCTTCACGGACATCCTGCCGCTCGCCTCGCCTGGTATCCTGAAGAAAGCGCCGAAATGGCTGCTTGATCCACTCGGGCCTTTGTCGGTGCCGCCGGCCTACGCCGTGCAGATCGCGCCCTGGATGTTCCGCTTCTGGCGTGCCTGTTCGCCCAGGCGCGTGGCTCACTCGACCGCCGCCCAGACGGCGCTGATGGATCTGTCGAGGGCCGAGCTGGAACCCTTCCTAACGCAGACAGATACGTTGCCCATGCTGCGCAAGGAAGGCAATCTCCAAGTCTACGAGGGTGAGGCAGAGTTCAAAGCTTCGCTGCCCGGCTGGGCGGCACGGGAAGAACACGGCATCGAGTTCCTGCACCTCAGCAAGACTGAGATCGAGGAGATCCAGCCTGGATTGGCGTCGCGCTTCACCCACGGCACCTTCACGCCTGGCTGGTATTCCATCGCCGATCCCCGACTGTACACGCTTGCGCTGGCCGAATCTTTCCGCAACACGGGTGGCATCATAGAACGCGCCGAAGTCAGCGCATTGCGTCCGACCGAGCGCGGGGTCGAGGTTGTGACCGCGGATGGAGGCGTACGGCGTGCCCGCAAGGTCGTGCTTTCAGCCGGCGCATTTTCCCACCGCATCGCGGCCACCATCGGCGAAACCATTCCGCTGGAGACCGAGCGTGGCTACAACACCACCTTGCCACAGGATGCCTTCGACCTTCGCACCCAGGTAACGTTTGGCGGTCACGGCTTCGTCGTCACCCGCTTGTCCACCGGCATTCGCGTCGGCGGTGCGGTGGAACTCGGCGGACTGAAGCTGCCGCCGAATTTCCGCCGCTCCGAGGCCATGCTGAAGAAGGCACAGGCGTTCCTGCCCGGCCTGAACTCGCAGGGTGGGGTACAGTGGATGGGCTTTCGCCCCTCCTTGCCGGACAGCCTGCCAGCGATCGGCGCTGCGCGGGCGACACCGCATATCGTTCACGCCTTCGGTCACGGCCATCTTGGCTTGACGCAGTCGGCGGGCACGGCGCGTATCGTTGCCGATCTCTTGACCGGGCAACGGCCCGCCATCGACATTACATCGTTCTCGCCGCAACGCTTTTGACCAAGGTCCCGCCCATGGCAACCCACACATTCTCCTGTATCGACGGACACACCTGCGGAAACCCGGTTCGCCTCGTTTCCGGCGGCGGACCGCGCCTCGAAGGCGCGAACATGTTGGAAAAGCGTGCGCATTTCCTGCGCGAATTCGACTGGATCCGCACCGGGCTGATGTTTGAGCCGCGCGGGCATGACATGATGTCCGGCTCGATCCTCTATCCTCCAACGCGGCCCGATTGCGACGTTGCCGTGCTGTTCATCGAGACCTCCGGCTGCCTGCCTATGTGCGGCCACGGCACCATCGGCACCATTACGATGGGCATCGAAAACGGCCTGATCATGCCGCGCGAGCCCGGCAAGCTTTCCATCGATGCGCCTGCCGGCAAGGTCGACATCACCTATCGCCAGGAAGGGCGTTTCGTCGAGGAAGTGCGGCTCACCAATGTCCCCGGCTTCCTCTATGCCGAGGGTCTGACAGCGGAAGTCGAAGGGCTGGGCGAGATCGTTGTCGACGTTGCCTATGGCGGCAATTTCTATGCCATCGTCGAGCCGCAGAAGAATTTCCGCGACATGGCCGACCATACGGCAGGCGAACTTGTCGGCTGGTCGCCGAAGCTGCGCGCCGCGCTCAATGCGAAGTACGAGTTCGTGCATCCGCTGCATCCCGAGATCAAAGGCCTCAGCCACATCCAGTGGACCGGCAAGCCGACGCAGGAAGGCGCGCATGCCCGCAACGCCGTCTTCTATGGCGAGAAGGCGATCGACCGCTCGCCCTGCGGCACCGGCACCTCGGCCCGCATGGCGCAGCTTGCGGCCAAGGGCAAGCTGAGGGTCGGTGACGAGTTCGTGCATGAATCGATCATCGGTTCGCTCTTCAACGGCCGAGTGGAGGCGGCAACGAAGGTTGCGGATCGCGACGCGATCATCCCTTCGATCGCGGGCTGGGCACGCATGACCGGCATCAACACCATTTTCATCGACGACCGGGATCCTTTCGCGCACGGGTTCGTCGTCAAGTGAACGAGATCTCTCTCGCCCGATCGATCCTTGGCGGTACGGCACAAGGTCCCGTCATCGCGACACAGGAAGCCTTGAGCTTTTGGGGAGGGGTCGATCCAGCTACCGCGCGTGTGATCGACGTGCACCATTCTATGCATGGGATTTGCCTGACTGGTGCCATCCTGATGATGCCATCGAGCCGCGGTTCCTGCACCGGTTCCGGCGTACTGCTGGACCTGGTGCTGAATGGACGCGCGCCGGCGGCACTCATCTTTTCGGAAGCCGAGGATGTGCTGACCCTTGGGGCGCTGATCGCATCGGAGCTGTTCGGCAAGCCGCTCCCCGTGCTGAGACTGGCGCCGCAGGCCTTTGCCGCGCTGGCCAGTGCGAAGACCGCGCGGATAAGCGATACAGCGATCGAAGCCGAGGGCCTGAGCCTATCGGTCAGTCCGCCAGCCAGCAGCGCGCTTGACCTCACGGAAGCCGATCGCGCCATGATAGAGGGGCGGGACGGCATCGCGGTGCAACAGGCCATGCGCATCATCGGCGCCATGGCCGTGCAGCAGGGCGCGCGAAGCCTGGTGGACGTGACGCAGGCGCATATCGATGGTTGCATTTATGCAAGCCCCGCCAATCTGACCTTCGCCGAAAAAATGGCGGAGCTCGGCGCTCGGGTTCGGGTCCCGACGACGATGAATGCCATCTCGGTGGATCGCGCCAACTGGCAGGCACAAGGGGTCGCGCACGATTTCGGCGATCCCGCCGCGCGTCTCGCCGATGCCTATGTGCGCATGGGCTGCAGGCCGACATTCACCTGTTCGCCTTATCTGCTCGACAGCGCGCCGAAGGGCGGCGAAACCGTCGCCTGGGCAGAGTCCAACGCGGTGATCTTCGCCAATTCCGTGCTCGGTGCCCGCACAGCCAAGCATCCCGATTTCCTCGACCTGTGCATTGCCCTGACTGGTCGTGCCCCGCTTTCAGGTGTCTATCTCGATCAACACCGCAAGGCGCGGCGTATCATCGACGTGGAGGTCCCGGGTGGCGCCGATGATGCGTTCTGGCCGCTGGTCGGCTATCTTGCCGGCCATGCCGCGCCGGATCGGATCCCGCTGCTGCGCGGGCTTGGCGCGGCTCGACCGTCGCGCGACGATCTCAAGGCCCTGTGCGCGGCGTTCGGAACCACTTCAGCGGCCCCCATGCTGCATGTCGAAGGGGTGACGCCTGAAGCCGACGGTGCTGGTGCAGCCGACGCCGACCAGGCCGTCATCACGCGTGCAGACCTGGCCGCAGCATGGAAAAACCTCAATGCGGGACCGGAAGAGGTCGAACTCGTCGCCATCGGCAGCCCGCACGCCTCGCTGGAGGAATGCCGCGCGCTTGCAGCCGTGCTCGACGGACGCAAACGCCATCCGGATGCGGCGGTCATCGTTACCGCGGGCAATGCGGTCATAGCCGATGCCCGCACTGAGGGCACGCTGGCGCGGCTTGAACAATGCGGCGTGCAGGTGGTTCCAGACCTGTGCTGGTGCTCGATCTCGGAGCCGGTGTTCCCCACGCATACACGCGCCGTGATGACCAATTCCGGCAAGTACGCCCACTATGGCCCCGGCCTGTCCGGCCGTGCAGTACGTCTCGGCAGCCTTGCCGACTGCGTGACCGCAGCACTTACCGGGCGTGTGCCGGTGCGCTTGCCCGCCTGGCTTTCCTGAGGAGTTCCCGATGCGCAGTACAAAAACCATCCACGTGATTTCGGCGCATGCCGAAGGCGAGGTGGGCGACGTGATCGTCGGTGGCGTCACACCGCCGCCGGGCGACACGATCTGGGAGCAGAGCCGCTGGATCGCCCGCGACAACACCTTGCGCAATTTCGTCCTGAACGAGCCGCGCGGCGGCGTTTTCCGGCACGTCAATCTGCTGGTGCCGCCAAAACATCCGGAGGCGGATGCCGCCTTCATCATCATGGAGCCGGAAGACACGCCGCCCATGTCGGGTTCGAATTCGATCTGCGTTTCGACGGTGCTGCTGGACAGCGGCATTCTGCCGATGCGGGAGCCGGTGACGGAGATCACACTGGAGGCGCCTGGTGGGCTGGTGCGTGTGCGGGCGGAATGCCGCGACGGCAAGGCCGAGCGCATCTTCGTGCGCAACCTGCCGAGTTTTGCCGATCGCCTGGATGCAAAACTGGAAGTCGAAGGGCTCGGGACGCTCACGGTCGACACCGCTTATGGCGGGGACTCATTCGTCATCGTGGATGCGGCGGCGATGGGCTTTGCCCTAAAGCCGGACGAAACGCTTGATATCGCGCAGCTCGGCGTGCGCATCACCAACGCGGCCAACGCCGCTCTCGGTTTCAACCATCCGGAAAATCCGGACTGGAAACACTTCTCATTCTGCCTGTTCGCCGGCGCCGTCGAGCGCACTGCTGAAGGTTTGCGCGCCGGTGCCGCCGTGGCGATCCAGCCCGGCAAGGTTGACCGTTCACCGACAGGAACTGCCTTGTCGGCGCGCATGGCCGTGTTGCATGCGCGCGGACAGATGGGGCTGGAAGATCGTTTGACCGCCGTTTCCGTGATTGGCTCGACTTTCACGGGCCGTATCGTCGGCACCACGACCGTGGGTGGGCGTCCGGCGGTGCTGCCTGAAATCTCGGGCCGTGCCTGGATCACCGGCACGCACCAGCACATGCTCGATCCGGACGATCCGTGGCCTGAAGGCTACAGGCTCGCCGACACCTGGCCGAAGAAGAGGTAGCGGGTTCGGCATGACCGATCGGCAGCAACATGTCGAGACAAGAGCCGGGCGGTCCTTCGAGGTCGGCCGGCCACCGTCCGTGGCAGCCATCTACCTGGAGTTCTTGCCGTCGGTTCTGTCGTCGCGATCTTCTGGAAAGAACGGCTGCGTGCGGACCCAGAGCTCCAGTGTTGTCTCGTCGCCCAGGGTCGCCGACCGGTGCGGGAGGTGCGATTGAAAATGCACCGAGTCTCCCTTGTTCAGGATATGGCGCTCGCCGTCCACCTCGAGCAGGATGCTTCCTTCCAGCACATACACGAAATCCTCGCCTTCGTTGTGCATGAACTCGGACATGTGCCCCGGCGGGCGGCGTACCAGGGAAGGGTGCAGTTTGGCGCCGGGGAACCTGCTTCCCAGAAGTTCGTAGGTGCGCCTGACATCGCCGATGCTGAAGGCTTCGCGCTGACCCTGACGGGAGACGGCGCCGGATTGGCGCGAAGCGGGCACGAAGGTGTCGATGCTCGTGCCAAGCGCTTCGGCGATGTTGCAGAGCGACGACAGCGACGGCGTCGACATGCCGCGTTCGATCTGGGACAGGAAGCCGATCGACAACCCGACACGCTCCGACACCTGTTGCAGCGTCATGTCGATGGCGCGGCGGCGATTGCGGATTTTCTTGCCTAGGGAGGATTGCGTGGCCTGGTCGTCCAACTCGGTCTGCCTGGCCTTTGGTTGCGAAGACATATTCAAATTCACCGTGCCCTTGGATCGCCGATGGCGACTATGCGGCACGCCTTCCGTGGAGTCGATCTGAGGCTCGGCGCATACACGACCATTTCAGCCTCGCATACATGCTTTCATACTACAAAAATTTCACAATAGCTTAAATTTCTTTTGCTGGCGTTTAATTTTTGTGCCAGACATCGGGCGGGAATTGATAGCTGGTGCTCAATGGGAGGAGCGTATGCGCATTCGTAGAAGGTCGATGCCGCTTTGGGCTGTGATGGCGTTGGCAGGCGCCCTTTCAGCAGGGCAGGCGCAGGAGCCGCAAAAAGGCGGCACGCTGCACATTCTGGCCACCGGAGAGCCGGATCACATGGACCCGGCACTCGCCGGCATGGTTCCGACCAACAATCTCATGCGTGCCATTTCGCGCCAGTTGATCAGCTATGAGGCGTCCACGGATCAGAACCTCGCGATCAAGCCGGCAGGCGACCTGGCCACGGACGTGCCGCAGCCGACCGACAATGGTCTCACCTACACCTTCAAGCTGCGTCAGGGCGCCAAGTGGAACGCGCCGTCAGGTGCTCGCCAGATCACCTCGGCGGATGTCGAGCGCGGCTTCAAGCGCTTGTGCAACCCGCATCTGCAGGCGGCGACACTCACTTACTTCACTGCGCTTATCTCGGGCCTCACCGAATTCTGTGATGGTTTCGCCAAGGTCGAGCCTACGGCAGAGGCCATGAAGAAATACATCGAGGAAAACGACGTCACCGGTATCGAAACGCCGGACGAGCAAACGGTCGTCTTCAAACTCAAGGAACGGGCAGGCGATTTCATCTACATGCTGTCGCTGCCGATGCCGGCTCCTGTGCCGCTCGAGACGCTCGACCATATTCCTGACAGCCCGGACTACCGCACCCATTTTATCGGCAGCGGTCCCTATACGATCGGCGACTATACGCCTGATACCAGCCTCAAATTGATCCGCAATCCCGCCTGGAATGCCGAAAGCGATCCGCTTCGAAAGGCCTATGTCGACGAGATCGAGATCACCATGGGCCTGCAGCCCGATGCCATCATGCAGCAGTTGCAGTCGGGCGACGCCGACCTTGCCTATGATATCAATGTTCCGACTGCGATCCTGGCCACATTTGTTGCCAACAACGACGAAAAGCTGACTGCCATGTCGGCCGGCAACACCAACTTCCTGTTCATCAATACGGTGTCGAGCAACAACAATGGCGCCTTGAAGAACCTGAAGGTCCGGCAGGCGCTGGCTTATGCCGTCGATAAGGCCGCGATCGCCCAGCAGTGGGGTGGATCGACGGTTGCTGAACCGGTCGGTGGTATTTTCGGCCTCGGCGTGCTCGGCCATCACAAGTTCGAGCTCTACCCGTCCCCGGACTCCAAAGGCGATCCCGAGAAGGCAAAGGCACTGCTCGCCGAAGCCGGTTTCCCGGACGGCATCACGCTGAAGATGCCCTATCGCAACAAGGACATGGAGGCGACCACCGCGGCCACGATCCAGGCCAGCATGGCGCGCGCCGGTATCAAGCTGGAGCTCAGCCCCGTCACTGCGGCCGACTACTACTCCAAGTTCATGACCAACCCCGTCACCACCAAGGATGGTACATGGGATATTGCGCCCGTGGGCTGGACACCGGATTGGGTCGGAGGTGCCGCGCGTTCGGTGTTCCAGCCGCAGTTCACGTTCAACGGCACGCACCAGACCTATAATTATACCGACTACAACAACCCCAAAGCCAACGAGATTGCCGCTCGGGCAATCAACGCCACGACACCGGAAGAGACTGGCAAACTGTGGGCGGAGGTTGATGAGCTGGTGATGGCAGACGTGCCGGTCATTCCGCTGATCGCCAACAAGAACCCTCGCTACCGCAGCGAGGCGGTGAAGAACTACCTGCCTTACGCACTCGGCGTGGAAGGCGACTGGACCAACATCTGGCTCGAACGCTGAGCCGTTGAAAGGACAGCCGGCGCCTGCTGTGGCGCCGGCATTACCCAGCGCGCTGAAAGGTGGAATGTGGCACTTCTGGAAGCCAGGGGATTGACGGTCGACATCCCGACCGAGGATGGCATCGTTCATGCCGTCCGCAACGTTTCGTTTTCGGTCAAACAAGGTTCTCTTTTCGGCATTGCCGGTGAGTCCGGCTCCGGCAAGAGCGTGCTGACCCAGGCAATCGTCGGTCTGTTGCGCAATGCCGACATTACGGGAGAGGCCCTGTTCGAGGGGCGCAATCTGATCGGACTTCCACAGGAGGAAGTGCGCCGCCTGCGCGGCGGACGCATTGGCATGATCTTCCAGGATCCGCTTTCCAGCCTGCATCCCTATTACACGATCGGCGCCCAGATCGCCGAAGCCCTGCATGTGCATGAAAAGATCGCGCGTCGTGAGGCACGGGGGCGGGTCATCGACATCCTGGGCAAGGTTGGCATTCCCTCTCCGGGGGACCGCCTTGAGGACTATCCGCATCAGTTCTCCGGCGGCATGCGCCAGCGCGTCATGATCGCCATGGCGCTGATCCTGAAACCTTCGCTGGTGATCGCGGATGAGCCGACGACCGCGCTTGACGTGACCGTTCAGGCCCAGATCGTTGCGCTGCTCGATGCCATGCGCAAGGAACTGGGCACGACGGTGATCCTGATCACGCATGACCTTGGCCTGCTGTCGAGCGTCGCGGACGATGTCATGGTCATGTATGCCGGGCATCGCATGGAATATGGCAAGGGTAGCGCCGTATTCCGCTCTCCCGCGCATCCCTACACTGCCGGTCTGCTCAGATCGTCGCCCGCGAACTATTCACCGGGCGCGGAGTTGGTCCCGATCAAGGGGCGGCCGCCCAGCCTGCTCGCCATGCCCGCCGGCTGCGTTTTTGCGCCGCGCTGCAGCGATGTTCTGGAGAAATGTTCCTCGCAACGGCCGCCGCTGCGTATCTTCAGCGACGGCATAGAGGCTTTGTGCTGGCAAGAGCAGGGGATGTCTCGTGCACCTGCGGTCGAACAGTCGGCCGTCGCCGCCCGCAGCCGCGACAGAGCCGCGGAGCCAGTTGTCGTGGCCAGTGACGTGCATCTGACCTATCAGGTCGGCAGCTTTTTCGGTAAGCGCCGGACATTGGATGTGCTCAAAGGCATAGATCTCACCGTTGCCAAAGGTGAGACGGTCGGGTTGGTCGGGGAGAGCGGTTGCGGCAAATCGACCTTCGCGCGGGTCGTTGCCGGACTGACAAGGGCGACCGGTGGTTCGGTGAAGCTGCTGGGGCAGGATATCGGCGCCCTGGACCCGGCCCGCTGGCGCGAGATGCGCAAGCACGTGCAGCTTGTCTTTCAGGACCCTTTCGGTTCACTCAATCCGCGCCGCCGCGTCGGTGCCATCATCGGCGATCCGTTTCGCCTGCATGGCGTTGCCCAGGGCGAAGAGCGCAAGCAGAAGGTTCGGCACCTGATGGAGGTGGTCGGCCTCAATCCCGAACACTACAACCGGTTCCCGTCGGAATTCTCCGGCGGCCAAAGGCAGCGTATCGGCATCGCCAGGGCGTTGGCACTCAATCCCTCGCTGATCATCTGCGACGAGCCGGTCTCGGCCCTCGATGTATCCGTGCAGGCGCAGGTCCTTAACCTTCTGCGCCGGCTGCAGAGCGAGCTCGATCTGACCTATCTGTTCATTTCGCACGACCTGTCGGTGGTACGCCATGTTTGCGACCGCATCGCCGTCATGCAGGGCGGACGCATCGTGGAGTTGGCCGACGCCGAGACGCTGTTTTCCGATCCCCGGCATCCCTACACGCAGAAGCTGCTTGCAGCTTCGCATGTTCCGCCGGCGCTCACAGGCACGCTGGATCGCAGCCTTCTCGAAACACGGGCGATTGCATGACGAGCGAGATGGCATCCACGATTGCGGCGCCGGAAAACGAGATCGTTCAGCGCGGCTCGCTCGAGTTGACTCTTCGACGATTGCGGCGCGACGGCGCGAGCATGATCGCCCTGGCGGTTATCATTGCTGTGGTTCTGCTGGCGGTTCTGGCCCCCGCGATCGCCACCTTGACCGGCCATTCTCCAATCGAACAATTCCGCGACATCGGCCTGACACCAATGGGCATTCCAGTTGGGCCTGGTGCCGACTTTTGGCTCGGCAGCGACCAACTCGGCCGCGACGTGCTGGTGCGGCTTGCCTATGGTGCGCGCGTTTCGCTGCTTGTCGGTGTTCTGGCCTCACTGGCTGCATCGACAGTCGCCGTTATCGTCGGCGTTAGTGCGGGCTACTTCGGCGGCTGGGTCGACACGTGCCTGAGCCGGCTGACCGACCTCGTCATGAGCGTGCCCTTTCTGTTGTGTGCCCTGGCGCTGGTGTCGGCTTTCGGACCAAGCCTGTTGCTGAGTGTCGTCGTCATCGTCTTTTTCAGCTGGGCACCGATGGCACGTGTCATCCGCAGTCAGGTAATTTCACTGAGCCGTCAGGATTTCGTCCAGGCAAGCCGGTCGCTCGGCGCCGGCCCGCTCTCCATCATGACCGTCGATATCCTGCCCAATCTGTCGGTGCCGATCATCGTCTACACGACCATGCAGATCCCAAACTCGATCGTCTTCGAGGCGACTCTGTCTTTCCTGGGCATGGGTATCGTGCCGCCGACGGCGAGTTGGGGTGGCATGCTGGCGGACGCATCCTCCAATTCGCTTTACCTGATCGCCTGGTGGATGGTGTTCGTGCCGGGCACGGCGCTGCTTCTGACCACGCTGGCGTTCAACATTCTGGGGGACGGCTTGCGCGATGCGCTTGATCCGAAAAGTGTCCGCAGCGTGCGCCGGTTTTCGGGAAAGAGCCGGGGAGGACAGAAACGATGATCCGGTTTCTGGCTCGTCGCCTGCTGTTCGGCGCAGGCGTTCTGGTAGCGCTCAGCGCTTTCGTTTTCTTCCTGTTTTTTGTCGCGCCCGGTGATCCAGCACGCATGATCGCCGGCGACAAGGCAACGGAGGCGCAGATTCAGCTGGTGCGCAAGAATCTTGGTCTCGATCGGCCGATCATCGAGCAGTATGGCCGCTTCGTCGCCAAGGCTGCGACCGGCGACCTCGGCTTTTCCTATCGAAACCAGCAACCGGTGGCGCAGATCATCCTGCGCCGTATCCCGGCGACGCTGTCGCTGGTGGCCGGTGCTGTCCTGCTCTGGCTGGCTATCGGTATTCCAATCGGCATCAGCTCGGCCCGCAATGTCGGCAGCCTGCGTGACCGCTTTGGTCAGGCCTTCATCCTTGTGGGTCTGAGCTTCCCGACCTTCGTGCTGGGCATGATGTCTCTATACTTCCTCTATTTCTTGCCCAAGCAATCCGGTTTCACGCTCTTTCCTGCTGGCGGCTACAAGGCTCTGACATCAAATGCGGCAATCTGGGCGTGGCATCTGGTTCTGCCGTGGACGACGCTCGCGCTGACCATGGCGGCCATCTATGCGCGACTGACGCGCGGCCAGATGCTGGAAGTCATGGGCGAGGACTATATCCGTACAGCCCGTGCCAAGGGTGTCAGCGAGCGCGCGGTGGTCTGGCGGCACGGCATGCGCGCGGCACTGACCCCGCTGGCGACCCAGCTCGGCGCCGACATCGCGCTTCTGCTTGGTGGCGCCATCGTCATCGAACAGGTCTATGGCCTGCAGGGGGTGGGCGCCCTTGCGGTACAGGCGGTCAACAATCAGGACCGCCCCATCATCATCGGCGTGGTGTTGCTGGGTGGCGTCTTCATTGTCGTGGCCAACATCATCGTCGACCTGCTCTACGTTCTTCTTGATCCACGTGTCCGCTGAGATTTAGCCATGTCTGCCATCGAATACACCATTCCCGGAATGCTCGTGTGCGATCACCGACTGTCGGTTCCGCTCGATTGGTCGAGGCCTGAGGGGGCGACCATCGAAGTGTTTGCCCGGGAAATCGTCGACCCGGTTCGCCGTTCGGAAAACCTGCCTGTGCTGTGTTTCCTGCAGGGTGGTCCCGGAGGTAAGTCGCCGCGCCCGACGCGCGGCTCGCCGTCGTGGCTGGCCGAAGCACTGAAGACACATCGCATCGTGCTGCCGGATCAGCGCGGCACGGGGCGTTCGACACCCGTGGAAGCTGCCACCATGACTGGCTTCGACGATGGCGAAGCGGCCGCCGACTACCTCGCCTGTTTCCGTGCCGACTCGATCGTCGCCGACTGCGAGCACATCCGGAAGACGCTTTTCGGTAACAGACGCTGGGAGACGCTCGGGCAGAGTTTCGGCGGTTTCATCACCATGACCTATCTCAGCCAGGCTCCCGAAGGGCTGTCGGCCTGCTACGTCGCCGGTGGGCTCCCAGGCCTCGACCCGTCGGCCGATGCCGTCTACCGCCGGACCTACCCGCGCGTCGCCGCCAAGAACGCTGCGTATTTCCGGCGCTATCCGGGCGATGTTGCGCAACTGGCTGCGATCGCCGACTTCATTTCGGGCAACGATGTTCGCTTGCCGGACGGCGACCGTCTCAGTGTCAGGCGGCTGCAGAGCATAGGCCTCGATCTCGGCATGGGGCCTGGATATGAGAACATCCACTGGCTGCTCGATGAGGCCTTTGCAGGTTCGGACAGGAAAAGGCTGACGGACGTCTTCCTGTCCAGCGTCATGAACCTGACCGCGTTTCGGGGCAATCCGCTTTTCGCCGCGCTGCATGAGGCGGCCTACATCCAGGGCAAGGGATCGACCAACTGGTCGGCCGAGCGGCTGCGTGCGGACTTCCCGGAATTTGCCGAAGACAGGCGTCCGCTGCTTTTCACCGGCGAGATGATCTATCCCTGGATGTTCGACGACATCGCCGGACTGCGACCTTTCAAGGCCGGTGCAGACGTGCTTGCGCAACGCCGGCAGCACAGCGCGCTCTACAACACGGTGCGGCTTGCGGACAATGACGTCCCGGTTTCGGCGGTCATCTACCATGACGACATGTTCGTCGATGCCGAGCTTTCTCTGCAGACTGCGGCTCGTGTCGGCAATCTGGATTTCTGGATCACCAACGAGTTCGAACACGATGGCATCCGGCAGGGCGGGGCGGTGTTCCGCCGTCTGATCGAATTGGTGCGCGACAAGGGCGGCCCGCTCGCCACCGCATAGGAATTGAAGACCGCATGACCATGAAGAAGATGACCGGTCTTGCGCGCTTGCGCGCCTGGATGACCAATGCCGGGTTGGACGGCCTGATCGTGCCGCGCGCGGACGCCCATCAAAGCGAGGTCACGGCGGCACATGACGATTGTCTTGCCCACATCTCCGGTTTCACCGGGTCGGCGGGGCTGGCTCTTGTCCTGAGTGATCAGGCGCTGATCTTTGTCGACGGGCGCTATCAGATTCAGGCGCGCCAGGAGGTGGATCCGGCCGACTTCGAAATCCACCATCTGCGCGACAATCCGGTCGACCAGTGGTTGAAGGCGCAGGCCAGACCAGGCTGGCGTATCGGCATTGACGCCATGAAAGTCGCGTTGGCGCTGTATGATCGGCTGGAAACGGCGCTCGCCGGAAGATCCGCGTTGCTCGTGCCGCTTGAACGAGATCCATTCGAAGCCGTTTGGGACGATCGGCCATTGCCACCGCTCGGAAGCATCCGCGCCGTGCCAACCGAATCCACGGGCGAAAGTTCGACCGAGAAACGCCGGCGCATTGCCGGGAAGCTGCGTGAAATGGGCGCCGACTGGCTGATCGAAACGCAGCCGGACAACATCGCCTGGTTGCTCAATGTGCGCGGTTCGGATGTCGAAATGAACCCGGTGCCGCATTCCTTCCTTGCCCTTGGCGCGGACGGGACGACCGAATGGTTTGTCGATGCACGCAAGCTGGGCAACGACCATAAGGCGTTCGAGATCACCGGAGTGGGACTGACGCGACCCGAGGATTTTCTTGAGCGGGTTGCCAGGCTGTCGACCGGCAAAGTCGTCGCCATCGATGCGGATTTCACCCCCCATGCCGTACGCGCACGCGCTGGCGATGGCAAAATCCTTACCCGCATGAGCCCGATCACACCTGCGAAGGCGGACAAGACCGCGGCTGAACTCGAAGGCTATCGCGCCTGTCACATCGAGGACGCTGTCGCCGCGACCGATTTCCTGGCCTGGTTGACGGCACACGCACCGGAGCGACTGGGAGCGGCCGACCCGCTGACAGAGCTGGAAGCCGAGACAAAGCTGCTGGCATTCCGCGGCGAACGCCCCGGTTTTCTCGAGCCGAGCTTCCGCACCATCTCCGCCGCAGGCGCAAACGCCGCCATGTGCCACTACAAAGCTCAGCCGGCCACCAACGCCGTCATCGACGACAGGGCGCCTTATCTGATCGATTCGGGCGGGCAGTATCGGACCGGCACGACGGACCTGACCCGCACGGTGATGCTGGGTTCGGCAAGCGCGGAGATGCGCATCGCCTATACGGCGGTGCTGAAGGGCTTTCTGTCGCTCCTGTCGGCACGTTTTCCAACTGGCACGCAAGGTCACCAGCTCGATGCCTTCGCACGCCGCGCCCTATGGGACGTCGGCCTCGACTATGATCACGGCACGGGTCACGGTGTCGGTCACAATCTCCTCGTGCACGAGTACCCGCACCGGTTCGACAAGAAACCGAACCTGCATGGCCTGACGCCTGGCAACATCATGACGATCGAACCAGGCTATTACAAAGAGGGCGCTTTCGGCATGCGCATCGAGAACCAGGTCGAAGTGATCGCCGATGGCGCAGGCTTCTGTCGCTTTTCCTCGCTCACCCTTGTGCCGATCGATCTGGTGATGGCGAATCTAGACGAATTGAGCATTGTGGAAATCCACCAGATCGACGCTTATCACGCGCATGTCAGGTCGGTTCTGGAGCCGCTGGTGCGAGCGCAGACACTGCCATTCCTGATCGAACAGACATGCCCGATCGTCGAGCGGTCGCAATCGCCTCATCTCGTGCGCTCTGACACGGGCGCAGCTGTCATTGCCTTACGATAGGAGCCAGCCGATATGTCTTTCTCCGTCCGCCCCACCTCGATTTCCGACGCCGAACGGCATGAGCGTCTGCGGAAATTGCGGGAGCAAATGGATATAAACCGCGTATCGGCTGTCCTGCTGGGAGCCGGCGAAAGCCTTCGCTATTTCACCGGTCTTGTCTGGCACCAGAGCGAGAGATTGCTTGGTGCGCTGGTGACGCCGACTGCTCTCATCTACATCGTTCCAGCCTTCGAGCGCAGCCGGGTCGAAACACTGCCGCACCTGGCAGGAGATATCGCGACGTGGGACGAAGAGGAAAGCCCGGCCGCACTGGTCGCCTCGCTCGCCGGGCTCAAGGGTCAGATCGCGCTCGACGATGCTTTGCCGCTCTTCATCTATTATGCCTTGGCAAGAAGCCTGGGCGTCGACCGCCTTGTCGATGGAGCGCATCTGATACGCAAGCTGCGGCTTTACAAATCGGCGTCGGAAATCGGGTTGATCCAATATGCCATGGAGTTGACGCTTGAGGTGCACAAGCGGGCTCATGCAATCATGAAGCCCGGAATCCGTGCCTCGGAGGTCGCCCGCTACATCGACGAACAACATAAGGCACTGGGCGCCTCCGGCGGTTCCACCTTCTGCATTGTTTCGTTCGGCCCCGCCACTTCGCTTCCCCACGGTGCCGATGGTGACCAGATCCTGGAGAAGGGCCAGGCGATCCTCGTCGATACAGGGGCACGCATCGATGGTTATCATTCCGACCTGACACGCAGCTACATGATCGACGAACCGGACACCCTGTATTCGCGTATGTGGCAAGCCGAACGCGAAGCACAACAGGCGGTGTTCGAGGCCGCTCAGCCTGGTGCGCCCTGCCACCGTCTTGATGACGCGGCGCGGGCAGTTCTGTTGCGCCACGGCCTCGGCCCGGATTACCGGCTGCCCGGCCTTCCCCACAGAGCCGGGCACGGTCTGGGGCTCGAAATCCATGAGGAGCCCTACATCGTTCGCGGCAACGAAACACCGCTTCGTTCAGGGATGTGTTTTTCCAACGAGCCGATGATCGTCGTGCCCGAGCGCTTCGGAATTCGGCTGGAGGACCACATCCACATGACCGAGGACGGGCCGCAATGGTTTACGAGGCCTGCGAAAGGTCCGACCGAGCCGTTTGGGTGAGGAATTCTTCAAAGCCGTTGGGTGTGGGGCGGGCCGGCCATACAGTCGGCGAATCACGCTGTCATGCGCCCAAGCGGAGCCTGAGCGCATATCCAGCTGTTTTCGTCATATATCCTCTTAATCAGCAGTCGCCGTTGAAAAAGCAGTCGTCACGGCGCTCGCGGTAGCGGCGGTCATAGTAGGGATCGTAGCGACGTGGTTCGACAACCGGTGGTCCAAACGGGTCATCGGAATAACGACGCACCACCCGACGACCAGGTGAACCTTCGCCGAACACTGCGCGGCAGCCGCCATCAACCCAGATGGTGCCTGAACCGCGATCATACCCCCAGGTGCGGTTGCGGATGCAAGGGCTATCCGATTTCTGCCGCACGATGACGGCGGAACGGAAATCGGCCTGGCATTCATTGTACTGATCACCGTCGGACGAACACGTCACCGTGCGTCCGGCATTGGCCGGCAAGGTGGAAATCCCCATGAGGGCAGCAAAACCAATCAGGGAAGCGGCAGCTATCTTGATCACAGCGCGATCTCTTTTTCCGTATGTGTTCATTCTATAAAATGTCCTGGGCCGTACAAGGTGGCGCAGGGTAATGACGCGGCGATTATCCCAATCGGATTCTGGCATTTTTCGATCGGCGGAATTCACGAATGCACCGCCAAATGTAACGGATTGCGAGATGCCACTTTATCAACGCAGTATTGCCGCTACATTGCGGGCACATTTCAATCCAATGGTTTCGAGGTAATGCTCGCCCGCCTGTTTGTGATTTTCGGTGGCCTTTTCGTGCTGGCGCTGCTTGCGGCGCTGGTGGTGCCGCCATTCGTCGACTGGACGGGCTATCGGGCCGATTTCGAGCGCGAGGCGAGCACCATTCTCGGCCGCAAGGTGACGGTGAAAGGTAGCGCCACCGCGCGACTTCTGCCGTTTCCGTCCGTAACGTTTACCGATGTTTCGGTGGCTGGCGGTGCAGGTGGTGAACCTGCGATGACCGTCGAGACTTTCTCGATGGATGCCGAACTCGCGCCGTTCCTGCGTGGCGAAGTGCTGATTTTCGACATGCGTCTGGTGAGGCCGAAGGCGATCATCAGTGTTGCAGCGGACGGCAAGGTAGACTGGACGGCCAGGCCGTCTTCGCCCTTCGATCCGGCCCAAGTGGCAATCGAGAAACTGACGGTGACCGACGGAGCGGTGGAACTGCGCCAGGAGGCAAGCGGGCGCCTCACCATGTTGTCGAACATCAACGCCACGGTGTCGGCGAAATCTCTGGCCGGCCCCTGGCGCGCCGAAGGTGCGTTGAAGGCTGACGGTATTGCGACGCGTCTCTCGCTGACAACCGGAAAAGCCGACGGCGCTGGCAAGATCGCACTTCGGATCAAGGCCGAGCCGGATGGCTATCCGCTGTCGGTAGAAGCCGACGGCAACGCTGGCGTCGAGAACGGGCAGGCGCTTTATTCCGGCCAGTTCAAGCTTTTGGGCGACAATGGTGCTCAGGCACGCCCGGCGAAGACTGATGGTGGACCCACAGGCGCCAAGGCGCCACCCACCTATCGGCTGAACGGCAAGTTCCAGCTCGATCATCGTAAGCTCGCGATCGACGAATTCCGCCTCGAGACCGGCCCCCTGGACAATCCCTATACTGCCGACGGCAAGGCGTCGGTCGACCTTGGTGCGGATCCACGCTTCGCCATCGAGGCCAGCGGTGCCCAGGTGCAGTTCGAGGAAACGCCTGGCAAGGAAGGGACGGCGGCATTGCCGCAACGCATTGCGGCACTTGAGCGGGTGCTCCTGGCGCTGCCGAAGCCGGCAATGCCGGGCTCCGTCGAAGTGAAGCTGCCGGCAATGGTCGCGGGCGACACGACCATCCGTGATGTCGTTGTATCCGCCGAGCCAGCTACCGGCGGTTGGGCGGTGAAATCGCTGGCGGCGACCCTGCCCGGTCGCACCACGCTGGAAGCCAACGGACGGCTCGATGTCGATGGCGAAGTGCGTTTCACCGGTTCGTTGTTGCTTGCCGTCGCGCAGCCTTCCGGTTTCGCGGCGTGGCTGTCGCAGGATGTCGATGAAGCGATCCGGCGGCTGCCGACCGCAGGTTTCAGTGCAAGAGTCGATCTGACCGATGTCCGGCAGAAATTCGACGACCTCGAACTCGTACTCGGGAAGGCAAGTTTTCACGGCAGTCTCGATGCCTCCCAGCCTGCCGAAGGCAAACCGACCGTGGTGACGAGATTGGAAGGGGGCGCGCTCGACGTCGAAGGGTTGACCGCCTTTGCTGCACTTTTCATGTCGGACAAGGGAATAAACCGTTTCGCAGACGCCGATCTCGATGCCGCGATCAAAGCTGGGCCAGTCGATGCCTGGGGTTTTTCGGCCGAGACGCTTGATACGGCCATGCGACTGCGGACCGGCATGCTGGAAATCGACAAGCTGTCGATCGGCGGGCTGGCGGGGGCGTCGATCAGCGCGACAGGCCGTATGAAGGATTTTCCGAAAGGACCGACCGGCAGTCTGGATGCTTCGCTGCTGGCACCCGACCTTGCGCCATTGATCGATGCCGCGGCCAAACGCTTTCCCGACAGCCGGCTGCTGACAGCACTTTCCGCACGCGGAAAAGCCTATCCTGGTCTGTACCGCGATACACGCCTCGACGTGGTGACGAGCACTGCTGACAATGGTGACGGCACCACGGGGCTGGCGTTGTCGGGCAAGGGAACGACCGGCGGTTCGGCGCTGTCGGTTTCGCTGTCGGCGCATGGTCAGCCAGGTGAGATGGCAAAAGCGCCATTCTCGCTGACTTTCGATGCCAAGAACCCGGATGCCGCCGCACTTCTCGCCTTGTATGGTCTGCCCGCGCTGCCGCTCGGGATGGTCGGTGAGGCGACAACCGACATCACCGCCAGAGGCACGCTCGTCGAAGGTGTCGCGACCGCCTTCAATCTCTGGGGTCCCGATCTGCGTGCACGCTTCGACGGTACGGTGACCGATACGCCACAAGGACTGGCAGCCAAGGGCAAGGTGGCACTCGATACGGCCGATATCGAACCCTGGCTGATGACGACGGGCGTCGCGCTGCCCGGCATGGGGTTCGGCGCTTCCGTGGCGCTTGCCGCCGAAGCCGACTATCGCAACAGCCGGCTCGCTATTTCCGGTCTCAAGGGAAGTGCAGCCGGCACTGCTTTGTCCGGTGATGTCGCTGCCGAATTCGATGCCGCCAAGCCGCATCTGAGTGGACAGCTGGCATTGGACACACTCGACCTCCATCCACTGGCGGCAATGTTGTTTGGCAATGATGCGCTGTCTGGCGACGGTACGAATTGGCCGAAGACGCCGTTTGCTGCCAAGCCGATGTTGACGATGACCGCCGATCTGGACCTGGCTGTGGTCAAACTGCTGGCCGGTCCACTGATAACGGCGGACGACGCGATGCTGTCGCTGAAACTCGTCGATGAGGGGCTGGGCATCTCGAAGCTGAAGGCGAAGGTGTTCGGTGGCGAAATCACCGGTCTGTTCGATCTGAAGAACAATGATGGCACCGGGTTGCTCAGCGGTCAGGCGACGCTGGCCGGCACGGACCTCTCCAGGCTTCTGCCCGCATCCGGCCTGTCAGGTGCGGGTACTTTTATCGCGAGCGCGACCACCAGCGGCAAGTCCATCGATGCAATGGTGTCTTCGCTTGCCGGCTCGGGTACGGCTTCGCTGAGAGGTGTAACGGTTGCCAATCTCAATGCCGATGCGCTGCCCGCACTGCTGGCGAAAGCCGATGGCGTCGGTCGGGACATCGATGCACCGCGCACGGCCGCTTTCGCCCCCGGCATCGCCGGGCAGGGCTCCTTTGTCGCACGGGACGCCGACATAGCCTTTACACTGGCTGCCGGCGTGCTGCGTGCGCCGCCGATGAATTTCGAGACGCCGACGTCTTCCCTGTCGGCGGAGGTTTCCGCTGACCTGGCGGCAGGCACGGTCGCGGCACGGGGCACGGTCACCTACAAGGCCGGCGACGAGGCTCTGATCGGTTCGGATCCGGCGTTGAACTACAGCGTAGACGGCCCGATCGAGGCTCCGGTTCGCAGCTTCGACAGCGCGCCGCTGGCGCAGTTCCTCACTCAGCGGGCGCTGGAGAAAGAGCAGCAACGGGTCGAAGCCATGCAGGCGGTGTTGCTGGAAAAGCAACGGCTGCGGCGCGAGGCCCGCTACTATGCCGATCTGCAGGAACAGCGGGATCGTGCGGAAGAAGAAAAACGCCGTATTGAGGAAGAGAAACGGAAGTCGGAGGAAGAGGCGCGGCTGAAGGCGGAAAACGAGGCCAAGGCTGCCGCGGAAGCAAGGGCCAAAGTCGAAGCCGAAGAGAAGGCAAGGACCGAAAAGGCTGCTGCGGAAGCTGCCGAGGCAGAGCGGCGCAAGGCCGAAGCAGCGATTCGTGCGGCACAAGAGGAAAAAGCAAAGCTGGATGCTGAACGCCAGGCAACGCCGCCGACGCCTGCTGTCCCGAGCGCACCGGCGGGCAAACTCCAGCCGTTTTCAATCCAGGATTTCCTCAAAACGCTGCAATAGGTTGTTGGGCAGTCTGACCTTGAGGGTTTGACGTAGATGCTTGAAGGGATCCGGCATGAACGAGAGCGCCGCGACGGTGCGATTGGCCGGCAAGGATGACGTCGCTGCCTTCAGGCACATACGGCTGGAGGCGCTTCGGCTGGAGCCGGCAGCCTTCGCCAGCCGGGTCGAGGACTGGGAGGTGCTGCCGGACGAAGAGTGGCTGCGGCGGCTAATGAGCGGCACTGTCTTCATCGCATTTCGCGATGGTGAACCGGTCGGCCTGATGGGACTGCTGCGCGAGCAATCGGCTAAAACGCGCCATCGCGCCACGATCGTCATGGTCTACGCGCGGATGGGCGAGCGCGGTACCGGGACGGCCAAGGCTTTGCTGGACGCGTTGGCGAGGCATGCGCAGGATGCCGGTATCCTGCAACTGGAACTGACGGTCAGTGTCGAGAACCCGGCAGCGCAACGCTTCTATGCACGCGAAGGCTTTATCGAAATCGGCCGCCTGCCTGCCGGATTGATCCATGAGGGCCGTGAGATCGATGAACTTATGATGGCCAAACGCATCGGCTGATGATGATGTGTTGCCTCTGCTGACCGCTCTACGGAGCGCTTTCGCCCGAACCACGCTTCAGCCAATCCAGCACGTAAAGCCGTAGCGCCGAGGACAGGTTGGCCTCGCGCGGGCGCTGTTCATCGATCTCGGCCACGAGTGCCGCGAGGGTGAGCCCGCGGTTTTCGGCGATTGCGGCAAGCTCGTCGGAGAAGGGCTTCTCCAGTGAGTAGGACGTGCGGTGGCCACGTATGGTGACGGAGCGTTTTTCGACCAGACTCACGCGCGCTCAGTTCTTGTCTGGCGCCGGGAAGTCGGTGGTCGTCTCGCGGCGATGCCCGTCAATGAGACGCTCGGCGTTTTCCGCCTGCAATTTGTCGCGCTGCTTTTCACTCTTGCTGCGGCCGTGCAAGGCACGGTTCTGTTCTGCAACAGCGGCGCGCTGTTCGCGCACCTTGCCCTTCCTGAACTGGCGGAGATTGACGATCTCGGCCATGGCGATCGGACTACTTCTTGCGGAAAGCGTCGAGCGAGACGACTTCGGCGCCCTTGCCGGAGGCAGGCTCGTCGGCTGCTGGCTTCTCGGGCTCGGCAGCAGCTTTCTTCTTCGATTCGGATTTCTTTTCGGGAGCAAGTGCGACCGGCTCAACCGCCGGCTTTTCTTCGACCTCTTCGGCCGTCTCGGTCCGGACATCGAATTCGAGTTCGAAATTTACCGACGGATCGTAGAAGCCGCGCACGGCAGAGAATGGGATTTCCAGCTTTTCCGGAATGTCGGAGAAGGACAGGCCAACTTCGAAGCCGGCTTCGGTAACCTTCAGATCCCAGTACTGGAACTGGATGACGATGGTCATCTGCTCGGGATACCGTTCGCGCAGGCGCGATGAAATGCGCACGCCCGGCGCGCCGGTCAGGAAGGTGATGAAGAAGTGGTGGTTGCCCGGAAGGCCGGTGCGTGCGACCTCGGCCAGCACCTTGCGCATGACGCCGCGCAAAGCCTCCTGGGCCAGGATGTCGTAGCGAATGTGGTCGTCGGCCATATGCCTGGGCGGTTCCGTTGAATCGTCCGCATAGCTGTAATCAAGCTTGGCGGGCTCGTAAACCGCATATAGACGGCACCGGCACGGTGGCCAACACCAAAGCCGTCTTTGGCTGACGCTTTCGCGACGTCGTGTCGTCAGGCCAGCGCGGCCTCGCGCTGGCGTGAAGCCGCCTGGCGAGCGCCATAGGCGCGCAGGAACGCTCTTACGCCATGCGTAGCCGACTGCAGAACTTCTTCCTGGCTTGGTTGAATGCCCATCATGAATTCGATCTGCAACTCGGCATTGATCAGACCGACGAAATGACGGGCGGTCACGTCCGGATCGTCGATAGCGAGATGACCAGCGAAAGCGAGACGCGCAAAACGCGCGGCAAGCGCAGGCAAGGTTGTACCAGGACCATTCTCGCGCCACTCGGCAAACAGTTCAGGATAACGCTCGCCTTCGGTCTGGATCAGCTTACGCAGGAATTTGCCGTCGCGGCTGCAGATGCAATTGCGGTTCATGCGCACGGCATAGCCGATCAGATCCGCCTCGAGATCCTTGGGCTGATCGGGGAAGGTGGCCAGGGTGGCGAAAATGCCGGCATTGCAGCGCTCGGTGAGTTCGTGCACCACCGCGATGAACAACTTCTCCTTGTCCCCGTGGTGATTGTAGACGGTCTGGCGCGAGACTCCCGCTTCCGCAGCAATCAGGTCGATGTTGGCGCCAGCGAAACCTTCGCGGCAGAAAACCGACATGGCAGCATCCACGATCGCAACCCTTTTGGCTTCGTGGCCGCGCGGCGGGAAATTGTCAGCAGCAATCGTCTGGCTCATAAAAATCTATATAGCTATGATTGACAATTTAGACAAGGGTGTCTAATTTTCTGGACTATAAGGTTTGGAGATGCCGCATTTTCCATGTCGGCATCTCAGGGGATGGAACGTCCTTGGGTTCGGCGCCGCATCGCTGCCGCAACCGGATTTGAAAGAGCTAAATCATGAACGCGCATTTTCTCCGCACCGCGGTGCTGCTCGGCCTTATGTCCGCCGTCGGTGCCTTTGCCGTCGACATGTATCTGCCGGCGCTGCCTTCGATTGGTGCCGATCTCAATGCCGGCACATCGGCCGTGCAGATGAGCCTTTTGATCTTCTTCCTGTCGATGGGTTTCGGCCAGATCGTGGTTGGCCCATTGTCGGACATGTTCGGCCGCAAGCCGCCGCTTTATGTCGGGCTTGCGTTGTTCATCATCGGCGGAGTCGGCTCGGCGATGGCGCCAAACATCGAATGGCTGATCGCGTTCCGCTTCCTGCAAGGACTGGGCGCCAGCGCTGGCATGGCAATTCCACGTGCTGTCGTGCGCGACATGCACACCGGCAACGAGGCGGCTAAGCTGATGTCGCTGCTGATGCTGGTGTTTTCGGTGTCGCCCATCCTGGCGCCGCTTTCCGGCAGCCTGATCATCGAGACCCTTGGCTGGCGCGCGGTGTTCTGGGTTCTGACCGGCGCTGCCGTGATCGCCATCGTGCTTCTGGCCACGGCGCAGAAGGAAACGCGTCCGGTCGAGGACCGGGTCGGTTCCTCCTTTGGCTCGGCGCTGAAAGGCTACTGGTTCCTGCTCAATGACCGCAATTTCCTCGGGCTGACGGCAATCGGCGGCTTCGGGATCGCCTCTTTCTTCGTCTACCTGGCGAGTTCGTCCTTCATCCTGATCGACCACTATGGCCTTTCGCCTTCGCTCTACAGCGTGTTCTTCTCGATCAATGCCGTTGCCTTCATCGGCATGTCGCAGATGACAGGGCTGCTGGCCGATCGTTTCGGACTGAAGCGTGTCGTGAAGGTAGCTGTCGTCGGCTATGCCACAGCCATGGTGGTGCTGCTTGCGGTGATGGCCTCCGGTGTCGATCGCCTTGACGTGATGGCAAGCCTGCTCTTCGTCGGGTACGGGTTCCTTGGCCTCGTCATACCGACCACCTCGGTGCTGGCCATGGAAGAGCATGGTACCATTGCGGGTACGGCCTCGGCGCTGATGGGCACTCTGCATTTCGCCATCGGCGCAGTGGCAATGGGAATTGCAGGGTTGTTCTTCGACGGAACGCCGTTGCCAATGGTGGCGGGCATCACGCTGGCCGCCGTCATTGCCTTTGCGCTGACGCAGGTCACGCTCGGCCGCAACCGCCAGCCCGTCGAGGCGCCGGCGGAATAAGAGTCTCTCCCAAGGCTACCGAAAGGCCGGGCTTTTTGCCCGGCCTTTCTTGCATCTATGTTGGCTGGATCAGAGGGTGATTTAGCTTGATCAGGTAAGAATCTGAATTCAATAAGAAAATAAGCGAGTTTCAGGAGCTGGCAGGAAGCGGGACGCCGCCCGTGCAACGCGGATGGACAGTTCTCAGGCGGTTCTCTATCGTCGCCATATATTCGATAGAGCTAATGGACTGGTGGCGGGGCGCCTCGAGGAAGTTGCTCCATGAACGAGACGACACCCGCCGCCTACATTCTCGGCCATTCGGCATCGGAAATCCGCCGCCTCGTGCTGCAGGCCGAGATCCTCAAGCCGATCACTGCACGTCTGCTGCGTGAAGCCGGAATCGTGCCAGGCATGCGGGTTCTCGATGTGGGTTGCGGCGCCGGCGACGTCGCGATGCTCGCATGCGAGATGGTCGGGCCTGCCGGCTTGGTGGTCGGTATAGACCGGAGCGCCGATGCCATTGCGGTGGCGCAGCAGCGGGCAGCAGGGTACCCGCAAGCTGTTTTCGAGGCCGAAGCGGTCGAGGATTTTGTCGACGAGGCCGGTTTCGACCTGGTCATCGGCCGCTATGTCCTTGTCCATCAGACAGATCCGGTGGCGCTTGTCCGCCGCGTGACCGAACTTGTCCGCCCTGGTGGTATCGTCGCATTCCACGAAGTCAGCCACCGGCATCCGTTCGCGTCGTTGCCTGCCGTGCCTTTGTGGGAACAGGTCGGCGATTGGCTGTTCACACTGTTCCATATGGCGGCGCCGCACCATGATGCCGCCGACAAGCTCTTCGGCATCTACACGGAGGCCGGCTTGCCTGCCCCCTCTCTCTTCAGTGAGACGCCGGTGGCGGGCGGACCGGATGCACCACACCACGCCTGGATAGCGGAAACCATTCGATCCCTTTTGCCCAAGCTGGTTCAATTAGGCCTCGCCACCGAGGCGATTGTCGATATCGATACGCTGGAGGCGAGGCTGCGGGAAGCGACGGTGGCGGTACAGGGTCAGATCATTGCGCATGCCCAGGTCTGTGCCTGGGCGCGTCGCGCAGGCTAGCCCAGCTGCCTGCGGGAACCTTTTTGCTGTCATGCTATCCTCTTGTTTACCCGTGTCTTGTAGATATCGACCGGCATTTGACGCGGGTCACAGGCGCGGGCGAATATCTTGAAATTCATTCCTTCGGCACTGCTGCTCCTGTTTGCAGCCAGCTTCTTCAGCGTATGGCTGCTCGACCGCCGCCGTCGGCATCTCTTGCTTTTTTCGCTGGCGTTTCTCGCGGTCAGCGCCGGCACGGTGGTGCAGTTCGCGCTGTGGCCGTCGGACATCGGCCTGAACAACCTGGCCTGCGCGGTCCTATACACCGCTGGCCCGCTGCTCCTGGCGGAAGGTGTGCTCGTGCGCTCGGGCGATCGCATGCCCGTTGGCGAACATGCCGCCTGGATGGTGTCGGCCGTTGGCCTGCTCGGCTATTTCTACTATGTCGAGGACAACCTGCAGATACGCGCCTGCCTGCTCAATCTCTGCATGGCGGGCATCGTGCTGAGCGCGGCCTGGAAGCTGCGGCGTCTGGTGCGCGGCAGCACCATCGACAAGGCGCTGTTGTGGATGCTGTCGGGGCTTTCGCTGACTTTCGTGTTGCGCACGCTGCTCACCGGTGGATCGGTGCCCATCAATGATGTCGCCGCCTTCTTCGACTCGCCGTTCTGGTTGTGGGCACAGTTCGCCATGTCGGTGTTGGGTGTGGCAATGGGACTTGGCCTACTGGTGGTGGTATGCGCCGATGTGGTGCTGGGCCTGAAGGCCGAGCGGGACAGTGATCTTTTGACCAGCCTGCTCAACCGTCGCGGCCTTGAAGCGCGGGCTGTACAGGTTCTGTCCGGCGCAGCCAACAGCGTCGTCAGTGTGGTTGCCTGCGACATCGACCGCTTCAAATCGATCAATGATCGCTTCGGTCACGCCGCCGGCGACATTGTCCTTTCAGCCGTTGCCGGAATGATCAGGCGTTGCGTGAGGGCGCAGGATCTGGTTGCGCGCATCGGCGGCGAGGAGTTCGTCATCCTGCTCAGAAACTGCGCGCTCGACGACGCTTACGTGCTGACCGAACAATTGAGGCATGAGATAGCGGGAAGTGAACTAGCAAACTTGCCAGCTGGCTTCAAGGTGACCTGCAGCTTCGGCATTGTTGAATGCCAGCAGGGCGAGCCGCTCTGGGATGCGATCGCTCGCGCCGACAAGATGCTCTATGCCGCCAAGCACGCGGGGCGTGATCGGACGGTCACCGACAGACAGGAACTGTCGGCCGCAGCCTAGTGGCGGTGGCGTCGGATAACGCAATCAGCTTTCCCTAGGATCGGATGCATAGAGCCTCACCAGGCGCTCGACTGCTCGGACTGCAATGGTTTCGGCGTCTTCCGCGGGCTCGTAGGCATTGTGCAGCGCCAGAATCTGGCGATCGCCGATCAGCAGGCCGTAGAGCGTCCGGTAGGCGTCGAGGAGATCGGGGGTGCGGATGACGCCTTTTCGGTCGAGTGCTTCGATCGCCGCCATGATTTTCGGCGCGGAGCGTTCCTTGCCGGCAGTTATCAGTATCCTGGACAGATCGCCGCTGGCGTCGCTGAGCGCTGCCCGGTTGATGGCAAGCGATGCCTGCGAGGTCAGCAGTTTCAGCAATTGGGTGGAGATCAGCTTTAGCCGATCGAGCGGCGAGGCTTCGACATCACTTTCCTGCAGGGTAGTGTTCAGCTGCGAAGCCTGTCGTTCGACGAGAGCGGCCAGGATGGCGTCACGGTTTTCGAACAGCACGTAAAGCGTGTCCTTCGAACATCTGGCGACGCGGGCGAGGGCCGTGGTGGTGACCGCCTCAAGTCCTCCCGTGGCGAGGAGTTCCAGCGCGGCATCCAGGATGTCGTCGCGTCTATTGGCGGGCATTTTAGCAGGCAATTGCAGGTCTCCGTAGCTTGCATGTTTGAGTACCATGCGGTACTGAATGCTACAAGTACTGATTGGTACTCAAGCTGAACGGGGAAATCATGAGCACGATGCGGGAAAATCGAACGCTTACGGCTGTGGCGCTGGGACTGTCAGGCGTCGCGCTGCTGCTTGCCGGCGCAATTGCCGGGTTTTTCTATGCCTATACGAGTTCCGTCATGCGCGGCCTGGATGCGGTGGCGCCGGCGCATGCCGTGGTCGCCATGCAGGGCATCAATGCGACGGTTCGCAATGCGGTGTTTGCCCCGGCCTTTTTCGGCACACCGATTGCCGCCACGCTGGCCGCGGTCGCGCTGCTCGGGGCAGGGTGGCGAGCGGCGGCGCTTGCCATGCTGGCTGCTGCCGCAAGTTATCTGTTTGGCGCCTTCCTGCCGACCTTCGCCGTCAACGTGCCGATGAATGAAGCGCTGGCGATCGCGGCCGTGCCGGACGATGCGGCCGAGGCCGCGAAGCTCTGGCGTACCTATTCTGTCGATTGGACCTGGTGGAACACCTTGCGCACAGGTTTCAGCCTGCTGTGTCTGGCGCTGGTCGGGCTCGCCCTTTTCCTAGCGGGTCGTTCTGCGAATCGAGCTCTTCGAAGATGAACGCAAGGCGCTCTTCGACCGATGTCCGCGGTAATGTGATGAGTTCGTAACCATAGCGCGGATAGGTGTCGACCAGAGCTTCGAAGGTGCGCTCAGCCTCATCGAGGTCCTGGCTGCGTTCGGCATCCTGCGTAAAGATCTCGGGCCATGGCGGTGCGATGAAAACACGGCGGTTGTAGCGGAAATGTCCGGCCGCCTTTTCCATATGTGCCGGTACCGGCAGGCCGCTCAGGCTGAGATAGGCGAGCGTGTCCGGTACGCCGCGGTCGAAGAACACCGGCCCCGACAGGCGGGCGGCGGTGTGGTGGGAGCGTAGCTCCCAGGCCAGCATCAGTTCGGCGAACAGGGTCCTGTCGTTCCAGGGCAACGCTGATCCTCCGACCGTCATCTGGTCCTGGATGATGTTGCGGCCTGCCTCAGGCGCCGTGGCGTAGCCTTTTGCCGCCAGCGCCTCGATGAGCGTGGTCTTGCCAGAGCCCGGGCCGCCTGTCAGCACGAAGAATTGGTCGGTATGGTTCTGCAAGGCTGTCTCCATGGATGCCTTCGACGAGCCCGGTCGGGCTGTCGTCCTGGTTTCGGGAATTTGGGAAGGGCGCGTCGCGTGGATCCGGGATACCGGCTGGGCGAGGCGAATGGATGTCGGGGGAGAAGTGGAGGCTTCTGTTGCCAGGTGCCTCCGGACCCCGCCTAGAGGTGCGAACCGCTAGGGCTTGATTTGAAGCGTTCGCGCCGCATTAAGCAGCGAGACGAGCTTCCGCATAGTTGTCGTTGGCAACTATAAGTTTAGCCCGATAACGGTGGTACAATGCCGGGTACAGCAATCTGTCTTTCAACGCCCGTCGAACCCATTTCACCCCCATCATAAGCCGTCGCGCGGGGACGGATTATGGTGGAGGTGGCGGTATCGAAACCGCGTCCGGATCGCCTATTGCACAGTCGGTTTAGCACCATAGTCCTGTTGCCAGGACACCTCCAATATACGGACCGGCTCGCTGGGTTTCAATAGCAAGAGGAACGAAAACAGAGCCTTGCACAGAAGATCAGCGATGGCTTTGAACTGACGGATGATCGATCGTGAGATACGTACATCAGAATCTGCTTTACGTACCTCAAAACTCCATGCTAGGTCGACGCCGGGAGTGAGGAATGCGTCCAACGGTTCATGATGTGGCCGGGGAGGCGGGTGTCAGTCTGGCAACCGTCGACCGCGTGCTGAACAGGCGTTCAGGCGTGCGCGCCGAGACGGTGGCGCGCGTCAATGCAGCCATTCTCAGGCTTGGCTATGTACGCGATATCTCAGCCGCCAACCTTGCCAAGCAACGCGTCTACAACCTGCTTTTCATCGTTCCCGAGGGATCGAACAGTTTCATGCTCGGGCTGGAACAGGAGCTCAGCCAGGCCAAGCTCTATTCGGTTCTCGACCGCACCCATCTCGATATTCGCAAGGTGAAGACTTTCGATGCCGACGCGCTGGCGGCCGCGCTGGACAGAATCGACACGGCACAGGTGTCGGGTGTCGCCCTGGTCGCGACCGAATCCGAACGTGTGCGTAGAGCCCTGGCGCGGTTAAGAGAGGCTGGCATTCCGGTAGTCACCCTCGTCTCCGATGTCTCCGATGTCTATCGGGACCACTATGTCGGCATCGACAACATTGCCGCCGGTCGAACCGCGGCAAGCCTTGTCGGTCGTTTCTGTGGTCGCCGGTCCGGCAAGGTGGCATTGGTCGCCGGCTCGATGCTGGTGAAAGACCATGCCGAGCGTCGCGCTGCCTTCCAACAGGCGATTGGTGAAGCATTTCCGGGGCTTGAATGCCTGCCGGTGCTTGAGGGGCGGGACGATGCCGCAGTGACGCGGACATTGCTGGCCGAACTTCTTGACCGCGAGCACGATGTCGTTGGCCTCTACAGCATTGGCGCCGGCAACCGCGGCGTCATCGACGTGCTGACGTCGAGAACAGAGTATCGCGGGATCACGGTGGTTGCGCATGAACTCACCGGTCACTCGAAGCAGGCGCTGCGCGACGGCATCTTCGACGCGGTCATCAATCAGGACGCCGGTCATGAAGTGCGCAGCGCGATCCGGCTGTTGAAGGCCCGGATCGACGATACGCCCGTCATCGCCAACCAGGAAGCCATCCGGATCGAAATCTACATCCGGGACAATCTGCCATGAGTCCGAGATGAACGAAGCTGTCCTCCCACGGCTTCGCGAGACGAATGGGCATACGACCTACAAGGAGTTTCAAGAGTGAGCACAGGATTTTTCGGCGATATCGGCAAGGTGAAGTACGAAGGTCCGGATTCGACCAATCCGCTCGGCTATCGTTTCTACAACAAGGATGAGATCGTTCTGGGCAAGCGCATGGAGGAACACCTGCGCTTCGCCGTCGCCTATTGGCACTCTTTCGCCTGGCCGGGCGGTGATCCTTTCGGCGGCCAGACCTTCGAGCGCCCCTGGTTCGGCGATACCATGGAGGCGGCCAGGCTGAAAGCCGATGTGGCCTTTGAGATGTTCTCCACTCTCGGCGTGCCTTACTATTGCTTCCATGATGCCGACGTGCGGCCGGAAGGCGGGAGTTTCGCCGAGAGCGCAGCGCGACTAGACGCGGTGGCGGATATCTTTGCGGCAAAGCAGCAGGAGACCGGAGTCAAGCTGCTCTGGGGCACGGCCAATCTGTTCTCGCACCGCCGCTATATGGCTGGCGCCGCCACCAATCCGGATCCGGATGTGTTCTACTACGCCGCCGCCACGGTGAAGAAATGCATCGACGTCACCAAGCGGCTCGGTGGCGAGAATTATGTGCTTTGGGGTGGCCGAGAGGGCTATGAAACGCTGCTCAACACGGACATGAAGCGCGAGCGCGAACAGGCTGGCCGCTTCCTGTCGATGGTCGTCGATTACAGCCATCGCATTGGCTTCAAAGGCACTATTCTGATCGAGCCGAAGCCGCAGGAGCCGACCAAGCACCAGTACGACTACGACGTCGCCACCGTCTACGGCTTCCTCAAGGACTTCGGCCTGGAGAAGGAGGTCAAGCTCAACATAGAGCAGGGCCACGCCATTCTGGCCGGTCATTCCTTTGAGCATGAGCTGGCGCTCGCCGACGCGCTCGGCATCTTCGGCTCCATCGACATGAACCGCAACGACTACCAGTCGGGCTGGGACACGGACCAGTTCCCCAACAATGTGCCCGAGATGGCGCTTGCCTATTATCAGGTGCTGAAGGCCGGCGGTTTCACCACGGGCGGCACCAACTTCGACGCCAAGCTGAGGCGCCAGTCGCTCGATCCACAGGATCTGCTGATCGCTCACATCGGAGGCATTGACTGCTGCGCGCGTGGCCTGAAGGCCGCAGCGCGCATGATCGAGGACAAGGCGTTGTCTGATCCGCTCGAGCAGCGTTACGCCGGCTGGGCAAGCGCCGATGCAAAAAAGGTGCTCTCCGGCGGAACAACGCTCGAGGATATCGCTGCCAGGGTCGTCGCCGACGGCATCGAACCGGAGCCGCGCTCGGG
This sequence comes from Mesorhizobium sp. NPDC059025, assembly GCF_042739655.1. Taxonomy (NCBI): domain Bacteria; kingdom Pseudomonadati; phylum Pseudomonadota; class Alphaproteobacteria; order Hyphomicrobiales; family Phyllobacteriaceae; genus Mesorhizobium; species Mesorhizobium sp. NPDC059025. The sequence continues at coordinate 542,288 of NZ_JBHYIM010000003.1, forward strand.
GCGGCAGGAATATCTGGAAAATATCGTCAACCGCTATGTGTAGGTGCAGCCCACACGCGGTTGCCTGAATTGGGAGGAGATCGATGAAGACCATCAAGGGACCGGCCATTTTCCTGGCGCAGTTCGCCGGGGATGCCGCGCCGTTCAATTCGTTCGACGCCATCTGCAAATGGGCGGCTTCCCTCGGATACAAGGGGGTACAGATCCCGACCTGGGATGCGCGCCTGTTCGACCTGAAGAAAGCGTCGGATTCAAGGGGATATGCCGATGAAGTGAAGGGCGTGGCTGCCAGCCACGGGCTGGAGATCACGGAACTCTCCACGCATCTGCAGGGGCAGCTCGTGGCCGTCCATCCGGCCTACGATGCCGCCTTCGACGGTTTCGCCGCGCCGGAAGTCCGCGGCAATCCTGGTGCGCGAACGGAATGGGCAGTCGATCAGGTCAAGCGGGCGATCCGGGCTTCGAAACATCTTGGCCTGAAGGCACACGCAACATTCTCGGGCGCGCTTGCCTGGCCCTATGTCTATCCATGGCCGCAGCGTCCAGCCGGCCTGGTCGAAGCTGCCTTCGATGAGCTGGCGAAGCGCTGGAGACCGCTGCTCGACTATGCCGACGAGCATGGCGTCGACCTCTGCTACGAGATCCATCCGGGCGAAGACCTGCATGATGGCGTCAGCTACGAGATGTTCCTCGAGCGGGTGAACAACCATGCCCGCGCCAACCTGCTCTACGATCCGTCGCATTTCGTGCTGCAGCAGCTCGACTATCTCGACTACATCGACATCTATCACGAGCGCATCAAGGCCTTCCATGTGAAGGATGCCGAGTTCAACCCAACCGGTCGTCAAGGCGTCTATGGCGGCTTCCAGAGCTGGGTCGACCGGGCCGGGCGCTTTCGCTCGCTGGGTGACGGCCAGGTCGATTTCGGCGGCATCTTCTCCAAGCTTACCGCCTATGATTTTGATTCCTGGGCGGTGCTGGAATGGGAATGCGCGCTGAAGCACCCCGAAGATGGTGCGCGCGAAGGCGCTGAATTCATCAAGCATCACATCATCCGCGTCACCGAGCATGCGTTCGACGACTTTGCCGGGGCCGGCACTGACGACGCCGCTAACCGCAAGATGCTCGGACTGGATAGGAGCTGATCATGGCAATCGAAGGCAGCAAACAGGAGACGCAGAGCGGTCGCATCCGGCTCGGCATGGTCGGTGGTGGGCAGGGCGCTTTCATCGGCGCTGTCCATCGCATCGCCGCCCGCATCGATGATCAGTTCGATCTCGTCGCCGGCGCGCTCTCTTCTGATCCGGCACGCGCGAAGACCTCGGCGCTCGATCTGGGCATCGCGGCGGACCGTGCCTACGGTTCATTCGCGGAGATGGCCAAGGCGGAAGCTACCCGGCCGGACGGCATCGAAGCAGTCTCGATCGTTACGCCGAACCATATGCATGCACCGGCCGCGAAGGCGTTCCTGGAGGCGGGCATCCACGTGATCTGCGACAAGCCGATCACCACCACCGTCGCCGAGGCGCAGGGACTGGTCGATCTGGTCGAGAAGACCGGCAAGGTCTTCGTGCTGACCCACAATTACACCGGCTATCCGATGATCCGGCAGGCGCGTGCCATGGTCGCTGCCGGCGAACTGGGTGACATCCGGCTGGTGCAGGTGGAATACCCGCAGGACTGGCTGACCGAGCGTGCGGAACTCGCAGGTTCCAAGCAGGCGGAGTGGCGCACCGATCCCAAACGCTCCGGTGCCGGTGGCGCGATCGGCGACATCGGCACTCATGCCTATAATCTCGCTGCCTTCGTCACCGGCCTGGAGACGGAAGAGCTGCTGGCGCAGCTGACGGCTTTCGTGCCTGGCCGGCTGCTCGACGACGATGTCCAGATCCTGCTCCGCTACAAGGGCGGGGCGCGTGGCATGCTGTGGGCAAGCCAGGTCGCCGTCGGCCACGAGAACGGGCTGAAACTGCGCGTCTACGGCACCAAGGGCGGCTTCGAATGGGTTCAGGCCGATCCGAACTATCTCTGGTTCACCCGGTTCGGCCAGCCAAAACAGCTTTTCACCCGTGGCGGCAATGGCGCATGGGCAGAGGCGGTGCGGGTGACGCGCGTTCCGGGCGGGCATCCCGAAGGCTATCTTGAGGGCTTCGCAACGATCTATGCCGAAGCTGCACACGCCATCCGCGCGGCTCGCGCAGGCGGCAAGCCAGACGCCGATGTGATCTATCCGACCGTCGAGGATGGCCTGAAAGGCATGCAGTTCATCGAAGCTGCCGTCGCTTCGTCGAAAGGCGGCAATGTGTGGACGAAGGTGGGATGAGCCCGGCATCTTCACTGGCACCAGCCGATGGCACAGCTCCGCTGCTCACCATTGCAGGACTCTCGAAGTCTTTTGGTCCGGTGCAGGTGCTGAAGGGAATCGATCTCACCGTCGAGGTCGGTCAGGTGCATGCGATTATCGGCGAGAACGGTGCCGGCAAATCGACCTTGATGAAGATCCTGTCCGGCCATCTGCAGCCGACGGAAGGCGAGATCAGGATCGACGGTCAGCCGGTGGTGTTCTCCGGGCCGGTCGATGCCGAGCACCGCGGCATCGTTCTCGTCCACCAGGAAATCCTGCTGGCGCCAGACCTGACTGTCGCTCAGAACGTTTATCTCGGACGTGAGATCGCCAAAGGCCTCGTGCTCGACGACAAGGCCATGAACGACCGCGCGCGAAAAGCAATCCGTGAACTCGGTGGCGATATCGACCCGACCATGACGGTGGGGCGCCTGTCGATTGCACAGCGTCAACTGGTGCAGATCGCACGCTCGCTGCTGGTGCCGCACCGTCTCGTCATCTTCGACGAGCCGACTGCGTCTCTGACACCGGTGGAGACGGAGGCGCTGCTCAAGGTCATTGCCGATATCCGCGCCAAGGGCACGGCCGTCCTCTACATCTCGCACCGTCTGCCGGAGGTGAAGCAAATCGCCAACAAGGTGACCGTGCTGCGCGATGGTCGGCTGGTCACGACGCGCGATGCGGCTGAAGTCGAACCCGTCGACATGGCCAGGCTGATGGTCGGGCGCGACGTGGCCAAGCTTTATCCGGATCGGGCGACCGTGGCGGCGCGTGAGGTCGTACTCGAGGTCGAGGATATGTCCGTGCCAGGCTATGCCGGGCACGCTTCCTTCCAATTGCGTAAAGGCGAGATATTGGGATTTGCCGGTCTCGTCGGTGCCGGGCGCACGGAGCTGATGGAGGGCATGGTTGGCTTGCGGCCGGCGCACGGAATGGTTCGCCTTGCCGGAAGGCCGGTCAGTTTTGCCAATGTGCATGACAGCCTGAAGGCCGGCATTGCCTACCTTTCCGAAGACCGCAAGGGCAAGGGCCTGTTGCTCGCCAAGGATCTCAGGGTCAATCTCACTCTGGCTTCACTCGGGCGTTTCGTGCGTTGGGGGCAGGTGGACCGTGCATGGGAGCGCGAGGCGCTCGACAAGGCAATTTCCGAATTCGACATCCGGACCGGCAGCAAGGATCTGCTCGCTGGGCAACTGTCCGGCGGCAACCAGCAGAAGCTGCTGCTTGCCAAGATGATGCTGCTGGACCCGTCAATCGTCATCATCGACGAGCCGACGCGCGGCATCGACATCGGCACCAAGCAGCAGATCTACAAATTCATTGCCGGGCTGGCGGCGGAAGGCCGGTCCATCATCGTGGTTTCATCCGAGATGCCGGAGCTGATCGGCCTGTGCGACCGCATTCTGGTGATGCGGACCGGCCATATCGTCGGCGAGGTGGCCGGCGATCACATGAACGAAAACGAGATCGTCGTGCTGGCAACCGGCGTGCAAACGGGAGAGGCCGCCTGATGCGCGGCATGCTTTGGGCGGGAGAAGAATGACCGAAACGGCAGCAGCAACGGCAAAAGCGAAACGGTCCTGGAAGGACGTGGACCTGCGGGCAGTGGCACCCTTCGTGGCATTGGCACTTCTGCTCGTGCTTGGCGCCTTCGCCAATCCGAATTTCATCAGCGTCGACAATCTGCTCAATGTGCTGACACGCAGCGCCTTCATCGCGATCATCGCAGTGGGAGCGACCTTCGTCATCTCGGCGGGCGGGCTGGACCTGTCGGTCGGTTCGATGGTGGCCTTCGTGGCGAGCCTTACCATCCTGTTCATGAACAGTGGTGCGGTCAGCGATCCGATGATGACGATCGTGGCAGCGGCGTTGCTTGCGCTTGCGATTGGCGCGGCCTGCGGACTGGCCAATGGCCTGATCACCACGGTCGGGCGAATCGAGCCGTTCATCGCAACGCTCGGCACGATGGGCATTTATCGCGGGCTGACCACATGGCTGTCGCAAGGCGGTGCCATCACGCTCCGCAATCCTGAAGTGCAGTCGCTTTATCGGCCGGTCTATTTCGGCGAGATTTTCGGCGTGCCGTTCCCGATCTATGTGATCGTCATTACCGCAGCCGTCGGCGCTTTCGTACTCTATCGCACCCGTTATGGCCGCCATGTTGTCGCGGTCGGCTCCAATGAGGACGTGGCGCATTACTCCGGCATCCCGGTGAGCCGCGTGCGCACGCTCACCTATGTGATCCAGGGGCTGTGCGTGGCTGTGGCCTGCCTGATCTACATTCCCCGCCTTGGTTCCACGTCCGCGACCACCGGCCTGATGTGGGAACTGCAGGCGATCACCGCGGTGGTGGTTGGCGGCACGGCGTTGCGCGGCGGGGTAGCGCGCATCTGGGGCACGATCTGCGGCGCCTTCATCCTGGAGATCGTCGGCAACATCATGCTGCTTTCGAACTTTGTCAGCGAATACCTGCTCGGGGCCATCCAGGGCGCGATCATCATCATCGCCATGCTCGTCCAACGCTCACTGGTGAGGAAAACCTGAAACGGGGCCGGGTCCTCGGGTCGCCCGGCCACTGACCGACCAGACCTGCAAGCATAGGGAGGAAACAATGCAAAAACGACTAATCGGAGTGGCAGCGGTCGCCATGGTGGCGCTGATGAGCGTTGCCCAGGCGCAGGACAAGAAGACGATCGGCGTCTCGATCCCGGCGGCCGACCATGGCTGGACTGCCGGCGTGGTGTTTCATGCCGAACGTGTCGCCAAGAAGCTGATGGAAGAGCATCCGGGGCTGAACGTCATCGTCAAGACTTCGCCGGACGCCGCCAGCCAGGCGAACGCCGTGCAGGATCTGGAGACACAGGGCATCGATGCGCTGGTGATCCTGCCGTCGGACCCGGATCCGCTGGTCAACGCCATCAAGGAAGTGAAAGACAAGGGCAAGTTCGTGGCGCTTGTCGACCGCGCTCCATCGAGCAACGACAACTCCGTACGCGACCTCTATGTCGCCGGCAACAATCCGGCACTCGGTGAAGTGGCCGGCAAATACATTGCCGAAAAGACGCCGGAGGCAGAAGTCGTCATCATCCGCGGTCTGCCGATCCCGATCGACCAGCAGCGCCAGGACGGTTTCGACAAGGGTATCGCCGGCTCGAAGGTCAAGGTTCTGGACCGCCAGTTCGGCAACTGGAACCGCGACGACGCCTTCAAGGTCATGCAGGACTACCTGACCAAATATCCGAAGATCGATGTGGTCTGGTGCCAGGACGACGACATGGCGGTCGGCGTGCTGCAGGCCATTGAGCAGGCCAAGCGCACCGACATCCAGTATGTCGTGGCCGGCGCCGGCTCGAAGGACATGATCAAGAAAGTCATGGATGGCGACAAGATGATCCCGGTCGATGTGCTCTATCCGCCGGCCATGGTCGGCACCGCGATGGAACTGACCGCGGCAGCGTTGATCGATCAGGTGCCGGTCAGCGGCAACTACATCCTCGATGCGACGCTGATCACCCCGGAGAATGCCAAGAACTTCTATTTCCCGGATTCGCCATTTTGAGCGAAAGCAGTCGCTCATAGCGAGGCGGGGGCAGGAGGCGGTCCAGCTAATTTAGCTGGGCCGTCTTTGTGTCCTTAAATCAGCTTTCGTAACGTAAAAAGGCAAGCATTCCAGCGTGATGCTATGTCAAACCCTGTCTGCAAGGCTTGACTTGCGACAAACTGCAACCGAAGGTTTGCCTCGGTGTGGAGAATCCGGTTTTGGCCGGTCGTTGTCTCACCGGACAGACGTGGCTCCGATGAGGGGAATTCCTGATGAGCGATTATCTTGCAGACGTGAAGAAGTATGACGCCGGTGCCAGTGCCGATGTCGTCGACAAGATCGTGAAGCACCTGGGCATCGCGCTCAGGAACCGCGACTCCTCGCTGGTGTCCTGCACCGATCCGGAAGAATTGAAGCGCGTGCGTGACAGCTGGGTCGGCAAGAAGCTCGGCATTGCTGACGCCGCCAAGGCCGACGCCGCGATCGAGAAGACCTGCAAGGCGATGAGCGCGGACAACACCAAGAACCGGGTGACCTTCTACTATCTGGTCGCCAAGGACCTCGGCAAGCTCGGCTCGCTCTGAGCTTTACAGCTTCCTCATTGTTTGACGATACCTCCGGCGCGCTCCCGCGCCGGAATGCTGTGGTTTGGTCTGTCTGGGCAATAGCCTGGCAAGCATTGGCCGGGTATGATCGCGGCCAACGCCAAAACAGCGAATCAGGGCGATAGCGATGCGCCAATATCTCGATCTGCTCAGCCATGTCCTGGAAACCGGCACCGACCGGGGTGATCGCACCGGCACCGGTACGCGCTCGGTGTTCGGCTACCAGATGCGCTACGATCTGGGGCAGGGCTTCCCGGTGCTGACCACCAAGAAGCTGCACCTCAAGTCGATCATCCACGAGTTGCTGTGGTTCCTGGCCGGCGACACCAACATCAAATATCTCAATGACAATGGCGTCTCCATCTGGGACGAGTGGGCCGACGCCAACGGCGATCTCGGTCCGGTTTATGGAAAGCAGTGGCGTTCCTGGCCCGATGCACAAGGCGGTACGATCGACCAGATCGAGAACCTGCTGCGCGAAATCCGCTGCAATCCCTATTCGCGTCGGCTTATCGTTTCGGCATGGAACCCCGCTGAAGTGGAACAGATGGCGCTGCCACCCTGCCATTGCCTGTTCCAGTTCTATGTTTCTGACGGGCGACTGTCCTGCCAGCTCTACCAGCGCTCGGCCGACATCTTCCTCGGTGTGCCGTTCAACATCGCTTCCTATGCGCTGCTGACCATGATGGTGGCCCAGGTGACAGGGCTGAAACTTGGTGACTTCGTGCATACGCTTGGCGATGCGCACATCTATTCGAACCATTTCGAGCAGGCGCGCGAACAGCTTCGCCGCCAGCCGAAGGCGTTGCCGACGATGTGGATCAATCCGGAGGTGAAGGACCTCTTCGCCTTCCGCTTCGAGGATTTCCGCCTGGAAAACTACGTCGCCGATGCGACGATCAAGGCGCCGATCGCCGTGTGATGCCGGTGGACTGAGCGCAGCTTTCCGTCGCAGCTTGTGAGCGGGGTTGCGGGCAGGCAAGGCACAGCACCGCAGCGCCAAACAGGCCAAGGCCGTTTCAACGGATGTTCCGTCGGGTGCATGTCGGAGCCAGACGATGTTGGCGCCACCACTCCGCCTGACGAAATAAAGGTCACGCCCTCCGACGTCGTAGCACCGTCCGCCATCCGTCCCGCATCCGCTATTTGAAGCTGGCGATGGGGAGAAACTTCACGGATGAACCGGTAAAACGGCGATGGTCGGACGGCTCCCTGTCGGGACGAAAACCGTCGACATAGACCTGCACCGCCGCTGTGCGGATGAACGCGGCGGCCGCACGAGGCGGCGCGGCTGAACCAATTGCGCCGGTGATCGTGAGGTCATTCTCAGCGGGCTTGTAGCTCGCCTGCATGGCGGCCGCCGGAGGCTCGGACCGCAAACGGTCGGCTTTTTGACTGGTCTTGATACGGTCCTTCATCTCGGTCGGAGGGATCGCGTCGACTTTGCTCTTTGGAAGGGCAGGGCCTTCGTCGGGATGCCTGACGGTTAGCAAGGCAGCAATGGCGTCTTCGGATCTGACCGTGTCCGGCCGTGGTGCTGCACTCTGCAAGTTCTCCGGTCGCCAACTGGGCACGGGAATGTTCAGGGCGACCCTCTCAGCTGTTAAGCTCCCGGCGGAGGGTAACGCGGTCCGGGCTGAGGCCGCGTCAGAGATTGTGAAGGGTATGGTTTCGGGGCGCGGGCTATTCAGCGTCGGATCGCGACGCTCGGCAAATACCGGCAACGGCACAGATTGCAACGCCAGCGCCGCGACGGTGGCTTCAGGCGTTTCCGGCTTTCGTTCAGCCGGTGCTTCCTGGATCGGAACAACCGGTACGGTCTGGATATTCGCACGCTGAGCGTCCCTGGCGGCCACGATGGCGATACCCTGCCGGACTTGTGCGGCGTCAGCGGGTCTGGCGGGGTTGCGTGGCGTTGGCACGGCGCTGGCGACAGCCTCGGCCTGGCCACTTCCACCCAGCAGCGACGCCAGCAGGCCACGCGGCTTGCGTTGACTGTCGCTGACGCTAGCCAGCTCCACGTTCGGTGCGTCGGCTTCACGACGGGATTTATGGGCGACAAGCGCCTGATCATAGCCGGGTAGCGGCTTGCCGTCTCTCGGCAGATGCAGCGTCTTGCCGTCAGGGAAGATCCTGGCGAGTTCCTGGCGGCTGATACCTGGCCAGTGACGGATATTGCCGACATCTATGTGAAGGAAAGGCGAGCCGGAGGTCGGATAGAAACCGACCCCGCCGCCCTGCATCCTGAGGCTTATGTCGCGCAATTTCTTCAGCGGCACGTCTGGGAGGAAGAAGTCCATTGCCCGGCCAACCATGTGCTGGCTTTCGCGGGCGACGCCCTTCGAACGACTGCGCAGCATCGCGTTCGTCGCGGGCGAGCGGTAGCCGCTGACGACATTGATATAGGCTGTCGAGCCGCTGGTGCGATAGACCTGCCAGACAAGGTCGAGCAGGCGCGGATCCATCCTCGTCGGCTCGTTGCGGCGCCAGTCGCGCAGCATGATGTTGATTTTCTTCAACCCCGCCTGGTCGTAACGCCCGTTACGCTTGTAGACGATCTCTGCCGTCTCACCGGTATGCAGGTGGCGGAGTTTCAGGCTGCGTGTTTCCGCCAACGCGCTGGCGGCGCTTATGCACAGCAATGCCGCCACCAGGGACGACAACCCTATCCAGGCAAGGAAGGAACACCGGACGTTTTTCTGGAAATCGATCACATTCATGCCTTGCACTTGCTGTCCGTTTCGGGCGGCCGGCGGCTTCTTCAGGATTTCCCGTCAATGGTCCGGTATCGTGGCAAAGCACGACATTTCTTTCGGGACAGACGGCGGGTCGTTTGGCTCAGTCGTTACCGAGATGTGTATCATCTTGGTTAAGAAATCCTGATCAGGCCGTGCACGAATCCTGCTTTTGCCACCAGCTCTTTATTGCCTCGGAGGCGTTTCACCGGTCCCAGGGAAAGGCTGTCGGCGTTCTGGTTAAAACCCAACCGGGCTATCCGGGCAGGCGTGGAACAGCCGAGGCGACAGTGTTCGTGCTCCTGATGGTATCATGTATCTATCGAAGCAAAAGATGCGTCCCTGGGAGGCAGCGCCATTCATGAGTACAACTCAACGATCACTGTTCCTGCTGGTAGCGGGAGCCTTCGCGGTCGGCGGCCTGCTGGCCTGGTGGATCAACTGGAAACTTGCCGTCATCGTCGCTGCCAATTGTTTCTTTGCTGTCTACCTGATCCAGGCTCTGAGAAATCTGGATCGGCTGAGCGGAGACCATCTGAAGAAGGTTGTCGCACGCAGCGAGGCTCCCGAGTGGGTGCTGTTTCTCATAACGATGGGGATCGTCGCCACGTCGCTCGTTTCGCTTTTCATGATCATCAATGCCGAGATCAGGCCGTCATCCCCCTGGTTGATATTGGCGCTGCTTTCCGTGCCGCTGGGTTGGGCGACGACGCACGCGATGGCGGCGTCTCGCTACGCGCATCTCTACTGGCGCCGCGACCGTGACGGCAGATCCGGTCAAGGGCTCGAATTCGCCGGCGAAACAAACCCAGATGCTCTGGATTTTGCCTACTTTGCTTTTGTTATCGGCATGGCTGCGCAGACATCCGACGTTACCATTTCCAGTCGACCCATCCGGCGATTTGCCCTGGTGCACTCGATTTTCGCGTATTTCTTCAATGCTGTCCTGGTCGCGGCGGCGGTCAATGTCGTGGTTTCGGCAAATTAGGCGAAGGATGCCGGGCCTCTTCGCTGCCGGCGGCCTAATGCCGCTTCAACCCACTTCGAAATCGCCCGGCTGCGGCGGAGCGATCGGGCTGAACAGTGCGCGGTCTGGCTTCAGGTCGAGCAGGGGCGTTCCATCGAGGCAATCCAAACCCCGTACCAGGACGGTCGAAGCTTCGACGCTGATCAATGTGACGATCGAGGTGCCAATCGGGTTCGGCCTGACCGGCGAACGCAGGGCAAACGTGCCGCGCGCGGAACCATCATTGGCCGGGCTTTGACGGACCAGATCGCGCCGCGACAGATGCAGCCAGTAGAGCACTTCGAGGCGCTCGAACTGTTCAATGCCGGCTAGCGCCTCCCGCCATAGCGGAAAAATCTCGATGCGGCAGATCGGGCCGTCGGCACGACCCTGGCGCGGCGCCATCAGCCGCGAGGCCCATGGTGTGCGGATCGTGCCAATGAAGACAAGGCCGGCGTCCGTCGGCGCGGGGGCGTCGACGGCGATCTCGCCCTGGCGGATTTCGTTCTCGCGCACCAAGTCAGTCGATGCCGACCATGACGTCGGATGCCTTGATGACAGCATAGGCATCCTTGCCGACGGCAAGCCCGAGGTCTGCTACGGCTTCGTTGGTGATGGACGAGGTGACCACTGCGCCGCCGATGTCGATGCGCACATGCGAGGTGGTCGCGCCCTTGGTGATCTCGACGATCTTGCCCTTCAACGTGTTTCGCGCACTGATTTTCATGGGAGACTCCTGTTGATTTTCGTCCGATGCGCGTCGTTGCGCGGACGGTCACCGTAGCCCGCCATGGTCGGCCGTTACAACGTGTTTTCAGTGAAACTCTTTTCCTGAAAAATACGCAGAAGCCTTCCCTTTGTTATGTTCATATGGATATATCGACCCAAGCCATTGGCTGGACGGGTTTGCAAAATCAGGGAGAGCTTCGATGACGAAACATAATGGTTTGGTGCTGATGGCGCTGGCTGCCGGGGCGATGACGCTGGCAGCGCCCGCTGCGCGCGCGGACGAGCAGGTTGTCGTGTTTGCTGCCGCCAGCCTCAAGAATGCGCTGGATGAGGTCAACAAGTCCTGCGAAAAGGATGTCGGCGAGGCTGCCAAGATTTCCTACGCCGCAAGCTCCGCGCTGGCCAAGCAGATCGAGGAGGGAGCGCCGGCGGATGTGTTCATCTCGGCCGACCTCGACTGGATGAAATATCTCTCCGACAAGAAGCTGACCAAGTCCGACACCGAGGTGAAGCTGCTCGGCAACCAGATCGTGCTGGTGGCGCCCAAGGACTCCAAGGCCGAGGTCAAGATCGAGAAAGGGTTTGACCTCGCCAAGGTGATTGGCGACGGCAAGCTTGCCATGGGCGACTTCAAGGCGGTGCCGGCCGGCAAGTACGGCAAGGCGGCACTGGAATCGCTCGGCGCGTGGTCTTCGGTCGAAGGCAAGGTGGCGCAGGCGGAGAATGTCCGCGCCGCGCTCAAGCTGGTGGCCACCGGCGAAGCGGCCGCCGGTATCGTCTATCAGACCGACGCCAATGCCGAGAAGGGCGTCAAGGTCATCGGTGTTTTCCCGGAAGAGACGCATCCTCCCATCGTCTATCCGGTCGCCCAGACGGCGGAATCCAAGGACAAGGATGCGCCGGCATTCCTCAAGTGCCTGCGGTCTGCTAAGGCAGGCGAGCTTTTCAAGGCGCAGGGTTTCACGCTGCTCGCGCCCACCCAGTAAGGTACTGTAAGAGCGCATGAACTGGCTGCTGGACCTCAGCCCTGACGAATGGAATGCGGTCCGGCTGTCCATCAAGGTTGCCACGGTTGCGATGCTGGTCAGTCTGCCGCTAGGCATCGCCGTGGCGCTGCTTCTGGCGCGAGGCAGGTTCTGGGGTAAGACGCTGCTCAACGGCGTCGTGCACCTGCCGCTGATCCTGCCGCCGGTTGTTACCGGCTATCTGTTGCTGCTCGCCTTCGGTCGGCGTGGACCCGCCGGAGTCTTTTTTGCCGACTATTTCGGTCTCGTCTTTTCGTTCCGCTGGACCGGTGCGGCCCTGGCGTGCGGTGTGATGGGGTTTCCACTGATGGTGAGAGCGATCCGCCTTTCCATCGAGGCCGTGGATCGCAAGCTGGAGGCTGCCGCCGGAACGCTGGGTGCCAGTCCGCTCTGGGTGTTCGCCACCATCACGCTTCCACTGATCCTGCCCGGCATGATCGCCGGCGCGATCCTCTCCTTCGCCAAGGCGATGGGTGAATTCGGCGCGACGATCACCTTTGTTTCCAATATCCCCAACGAGACGCAGACGCTGCCTTCGGCGATCTACACCTTCACGCAGGTGCCCGGTGGCGATGAAGGGGCGTTGAGGCTGACACTCATCAGCATCGTCATCTCGATGGCTGCCCTGATCGCCTCCGAAGTTCTGGCGCGCCGCGTCGGTCGGCGGATGGACATCGAATGAGCGTCGCGGTCGATATTGGCCACCGACAAGGCGGCTTTTCGCTCGAGGCGGCCTTTGAAAGTTCGGGTCGCCTGACAGCGTTGTTTGGGCCTTCCGGTTCTGGCAAGACCTCGTTGATCAACGCCATCGCAGGATTGATCCGGCCCGAGCGCGGTCGAATCGCCATCGATGGGCAGGTGTTGGTCGACACCAGCAAAGGCGTTTTCATTCCGAGGCACAAGCGACGCATCGGAATGGTGTTCCAGGACGCGCGCCTCTTCCCACACATGAGCGTGGCCACCAATCTGGGCTACGGCCGTTGGTTCACGCCGGCGGGGGAGCGCTACGGTGATCTGGGTGCCGTTGTCGAGTTGCTTGGGATCGGCCATCTGCTCGACCGCCGGCCGGGCAAACTCTCTGGCGGTGAAAAGCAGCGCGTTGCGATCGGCCGCGCACTGCTCGCCAGCCCGAAACTGCTTCTGATGGACGAGCCGCTCGCCTCGCTGGATGAAGCCCGCAAGGCTGAAATCCTGCCCTACATCGAGAGGCTGCGCGACGAGACGAAAATCCCGATCGTCTATGTCAGTCATTCGGTTGCTGAAGTGGCGCGGCTTGCAAGCGATGTCGTGGTGATGGCTCAAGGCAAGGTCGCTGCCGCAGGTCCGACCACCGAGATCATGCAGCGGCTCGACCTGCTTTCCCATGACGAGCGGGTGGAGGGTGGTGCTGTGCTGGACACACGCGTGCTGCATCATGACGAGCGTTTCGGCATGACAGTACTCGGCTCACCCGCGGGCGAAATCCGTGTTCCTTATGTGCAGGCCGTTGTCGGCCAGCCGATGCGGATTCGCGTTCGTGCGCGCGACGTCATGATAGCGACCGAGCAGCCGCATGGTCTGAGTGCACTCAATGTGCTGGCCGGTCGCATCGCCGCGATCGAGCCAGGCGAGGGGGCCGCGGTGGAGGTCAGGATCGATTGCAACGGGGTGGCTGTGATGGCGCGCATCACGCGGCAGTCGCAGCAAACGCTCTCGCTCGCTCCCGGTCGCGATGTCTTCGCGGTCATCAAGACCGTGAGTTTCGATCAGGCCAATACGGCGACGGCTCCGAAGGGGCAATTCGACGCCTGAAATCTCAGCCTCTTGTCATGCGCTATTCTCTCGTGGAATAACGATGGCAACAACAAGCAGCACATAACGCGGGAGGAAAACGTGCCTTCTCTCAGCCTGCGGATCAATCTCGACCCGGATGGCCGCATCGGCCCTGGCAAAATAGAATTGCTGGAACAGATCGCTGCATTCGGCTCGATCTCGGCGGCAGCGCGGGGCATGGAGATGTCCTACAAGCATGCGTGGGATCTGGTCGAAGACATGAACCGCGTCTTCGGCAAGCCGCTGGTGGCGGCACAGACCGGGGGGCGCAAGGGTGGCGGCGCTCAACTGACGGCGGTGGGACTTGCAGTGGTCAGCCGCTACCGGGCCATCGAACGGGCTGCCACCGCGGCGGCGCAGGCGCACATGGAAGCCCTTCAGGCTGAAATCGACGCGGCATGACTGCCTGCGCAGCTTAGTCCGGTTTGCGCAGCAGGTAGGTGTCCATGATCCAGCCCTTGCGAAGCCGGGCCGCCTCACGGGTCCTGACGATCTCGTCTTCGACGTCGCCCAGGCGGCCATGGATCAGGATTTCGTCGGCCGTACCGAGATAGGCGCCCCAGTGGATGATGGCGTCCTTGTCGGCGACCGACTGGAACGAACACTTGCCATCCAGCATCACCACTGTGGTGCCGGCGTCGTCGGGCAAGCCCTGTTCCGTCAGCCGACGTCCCGTGGTGACCAGGAATGGATCGCCGATCCGGTTCAAGGCCATCTTGTGGCCGGCAGCCAAAGCCTGAATGGCGGTGATGCCGGGGATGACTTCCAGTTCGAAGCTGACATTGTCCCGCCGGCTGACGCGATCCAGGATGCGGAGCGCAGAATCATAGAGAGACGGATCACCCCAGATCAGGAAAGCGCCGCAGCCATCTTCGGCGATTTCCTCAAGCAGCAGGCGCTCGTAGATGCCGGCAATCTCCTCATGCCAGTCGTCAACGGTCGCGTGATAGGACGGCGCCGGCTCGGCCCGCACAGGCACGTCGAACTCGACGCGGCGCGATGCGGAATTGGTGACGAAACGGTCGCAGATGTCGCGCCGCAGCTCTGCAAGTTCGCTCTTCCTTGCACCCTTGTCGGGAATGAACAGCACGTCGGCGCGGTTCAGGCCGTTGATGGCTTGCACCGTCACATGTTCGGGGTTGCCGGCGCCGATGCCGATCACGAGAACCTTGCGCATGGCGCTGTCCTGCCTGATCCCCGCCTGCCTGTCCAGCGTGGTATCCGCGACGATCGAAAAGCTTTGATGCGGCGTTCGAAGCAAGTAGGCTCTGAGCGCCTCTTCAGAAGGGAATCGCTTCGATGGTCCGCATCGCGCTGACGCTCAGCATGGCGCTTGTCGCAGCTCCGGCCCTTGCCAATGATTCCACAGCGGAACTCGGTGCTGGTGGACTGATCCTGTCGCGCAACGACGTCGTCTCGATGGACAGCGAGGATCTTTTCATCTCGCCCGACAGGGTCACGGTCGACTACATCTTCCGCAACACGTCCGACACGGACGTGAGCACCATTGTCGCGTTCCCGCTGCCGGAAATCGAAGCCAATCCCTATGAGATGCCCTCCATACCGGAAGAGAACAGCGACAACTTTCTCGGTTTCGAAGTGACGGTGGATGGCACTGCCGTCAAACCTGAGCTGGAGCAGAAGGCGTTTGCGGTCGGCGTTGATGTCAGCGCTGAACTGAAGGCGCAGAATGTGCCGCTGTATCCCTATGGCAAGGCGGCTCTGGCGGCGCTCGCAAAGCTGCCGCAACCGGTGGCGGATGACTGGCTGTCGCGCGGCGTCATCGTCATGGATCAATATGATGACGGCACGGGCTGGAAAAGCGTGCGCTCACCCTATTGGCAGCTGCGCTCGACTTTCTGGTGGCGCGCAGCCTTTCCAGCAGGCAAACCCGTGCATGTTTCTCATCGTTACAAGCCGAGTGTCGGCGCGACTGCAGGCCTGTCCTTCTTCAATGATGGCAAGTTCGAAGGAGAGTATGACAATTACAAACGCCGCTACTGCATGGATGACTCCTTCGAGGCGGCCGTGCGCAAGGCACAGAAGGACAATACCGACAGCAGTCCGCAGCTTTATGAGAGCCGGATCGCCTATATCCTGACCACCGGCGGCAACTGGGCAACCGGCAGCATCGGCAAGTTCAAGCTTACGGTCGACAAGATCGATGCGCGGTCTCTTGTTTCCTTCTGCGGAACCGGTGTGAAGAAGACCGGACCAACGACCTTCGAGATGACGGCTGAGGATTTCGTGCCGGAGCGCGATATCGACATCCTGCTGCTCGACAGACCCGAAAATGAAAGCGGCAAGTAATGCTGGTATCAATCCATGTCGCGATCGCCGAAAACGGGATCATCGGTCGCGAGGGTGGCTTGCCATGGCGGCTGTCCACCGATCTCAAGCGCTTCAAGGCTGATACGCTGGGCAAACCGGTCGTCATGGGCCGCAAGACCTGGGAGAGTTTCCCCAGGCGCCCGCTACCGGAGCGGCTGAACATAGTCGTCACCCGTGATCCTTCCTACAAGGCAGAGGGGGCTGAAGTCGTAGCGTCCCTGGAGGATGGTCTGGCGCTTGCCCGCATTCGCGGCCGTTGCATGGCTGCCGCTGACGAAATCTGCGTCATTGGCGGTGGTCAGATCTATGCCCAGGCGCTGCCTTTGGCAGATCGGCTGCATGTCACGCATGTGCTGGCTTCGATCGATGGCGATACATCCTTCCCGCCAATCGATCCCGAAACGTGGCGCGTCATCAGTTCCGAAGACATTCCTGCCGGCGAGAAAGACAGCCATGCCACGCGTCATGTTGTCTATGAAAGGTCGGTTCGGGGTTAACCAAGACAAAGCGTCGCGGCAAAACTGCTGCTAAGAACAGCGCATTGAAAGGCGGACGCGTTGAAAGCGCGCTGAGGCATCCCTATAGAAGGACGACAAGGATTTTGCGCCGGCTCCCGGCGTATGAGGGAATCCCAGCGAAAGGACATTCATGCCCTGGAACGACAAAAGTGGCGGAGGAGGCGGCCCCTGGGGAGGCGGCGGTAATAACCAAGGCCCATGGGGGCAAGGTCCGCGCGGACCAAGCGGCCCTCAGGGTACTCCCCCCGATCTCGAAGACATTATCCGCCGCGGCCAGGACCGGTTGCGCAACGCGCTTCCTGGCGGAGGCGGCAGCCCGGCCGTCTATCTTCTGATCGCACTCGTGCTGATCGCCGGCTGGCTGTTCAAGGCCGTCTACACGGTTCAACCGGACGAGGTGGCGGTGGAACTGCGCTTCGGCAAGCCGAAGGAACAGCTTTCCGAGCCCGGCCTGCATTTCCACTGGTGGCCGATCGAAACGGTCGAGACCGCCAAGATTTCCGAGCAACTGGTCAATATCGGCGGTGGTGCCCGCAGCGGCAACACGTCCGGGCTGATGCTGTCGGGCGACCAGAACATCGTCAATGTGCAGTTCTCGGTGGCCTATCAGGTAGCTGACCCGCGTGCCTTCCTGTTCGACGTCGCCGATCCGGACGAAATGCTGCGGCAGGTCGCGGAAAGTGCGATGCGCGAGGCCGTTGGCCGGCGCCCGGCACAGGATATCTTCCGCGACGACCGTCAAGGCATAGCTACCGCCGTGCGTGAGAACATCCAGGCGACGCTCGACAGCTACAGGGCGGGTCTCAAGATCAATGCGGTGTCGATTGAGGATGCCGCTCCACCGCGCGAAGTGGCTGAGGCCTTTGACGAAGTGCAGCGGGCCGAGCAGGATGAGGACCGTTTCGTTGAAGAGGCGAACCAGTACTCCAACCAGAAACTAGGTCAGGCTCGTGGTCAGGCGGCACAGGTTCGCGAAGAAGCGGCAGCCTACAAGAACCGTGTCGTGCAGGAGGCGCAGGGTGAAGCGCAGCGCTTCATCTCGATCTACGACGAATACGCCAAGGCGCCCGACGTAACGCGCCGGCGCATGTATCTGGAAACGATGGAGAAAGTGCTGAGAGACTCCAGCAAGGTGATCGTCGAGCCGAACGCCAACGGTCAGAGTGTTGTGCCCTACCTGCCTCTGCCGGCACTGCAGCCGAAGACCTCGGGAGGTAATCAGTAATGGCCAATCGTCTTCCCGCGATCATCGTCGCCATCGCCGTCCTGTTGTTCCTGCTCTATTCGTCGGTTTTCGTGGTCAACGCCCGCCAGCAGGCGCTCGTTCTGCGCTTCGGCGAGATCATCGACGTCAAGAGCGAACCCGGCATCTACTTCAAGGCGCCATTCCCGTTCTTCGATGCCGATACTGTGCAGCTCATCGAAAAGCGCGTTCTGCGTTTTGACCTCGACAACATCCGTGTCCAGGTTTCGGGTGGCAAATTCTATGAGGTCGATGCCTTCATCGCCTATCGCATCTCCAACCCCCGTGTTTTCCGTTCGGCGGTCTCCGGCCAGATCGAACTGGCCGAGCAGCGGTTGAAGACGCGTCTCGATGCGGCGCTGCGCCGGGTTTACGGCCAGCGTGCTTTTGAAGCCGCACTTTCCGAAGAGCGCGGCATCATGATGCGTGAAGTGCGCGACCAGCTGCGTCCGGACGCAACGTCGCTCGGTCTCGAGATCGACGACGTGCGTATCCGCCGCACCGATCTGACGGCCGAAGTCTCGCAGCAGACCTACGACCGCATGAAGGCGGAGCGTCTGGCGGAGGCCGAGCGGCTGCGCGCGCGCGGTAACGAAGCCGCGCAACGCATCAAGGCGCGTGCCGATCGCGAAGTGGTCGAGATCGTCGCCGAGGCCAACAAGGAATCGGAAATCCTGCGTGGTGAGGGCGATGCGGAGCGCAGCGCGATCTTCGCCAACGCCTACAACCGGGATACAGCATTCTTCGATTTTTACCGTTCGATGAATGCCTATGGCACGGCGCTGGATAACACCGGCACGACCATGCTGCTGTCGCCGAATTCGGAGTTCTTCCGCTACTTCCGGGATCCGGCAGGGGGAGCTGCTCCGACCGCACCCAAGCCTGCGCAATAAACCGTGCAGGATTTCTTTGCCGCCATGGGCTTGGTCCTCGTCGTCGAGGGCCTCGTCTATGGCGGTTTTCCACGTCTGGCCAAGCGACTTGCAACCGATGTCCTTGCAATGCCGGAAGGTGTGTTGCGGATCGGCGGGCTGGCAGCAATCGCCGCCGGTGTCGGCATCGTCTGGCTGGTACGGGGTTGAAGGATGCGGCTCCACTTGGGGATTTGTCGTCACCGGGTGGTCAGGGCCGCAAACGTGCCTTATTTCTTTCCACACTGACGATATGTCGTTGAAAGCGTTCTTGCTGACTTGCCGGGAGGCCCTGATGAAGTCCCAATCCATCCTGCGTGCAGCAAGCAAGACGCTTGCCGCCGCCACTGCGGCGCTGATGCTTGGCGCGGCTGCTGTTCCACCCGCCATTGCACAGACCCAGGCTCCGGCCAAAACGCAGGCGGCGCCTGCGGCCAATGGCCCGGCTTCGGTCGCTGATCTTGCCGAAGGATTGCTTGGTGCAGTCGTCAATATTTCGACGTCGCAGACGGTGAAGGGCAGCGAAGGTCCCGGCGCCGTGCCGATGCCGCAGTTGCCTGAAGGCTCGCCTTTCCAGGACTTCTTCGACGACTTCTTCAAGGATCGCGGCGGCCAGAAGGGCGGCGGCGCGCAGAAGGTGCAGTCGCTGGGTTCCGGCTTCGTCGTCGATGCCGTTGAGGGCATCGTGGTCACGAACAACCACGTCATAGCGGATGCCGACGACATCGAGGTGAATTTTTCCGACGGGGTGACGCTGAAAGCGAAACTGGTCGGCACCGACACCAAGACCGATATCGCCGTGCTGAAGGTGGATCCCAAGGGCCACAAGCTTACAGCCGTGAAATTCGGCGATTCCAACAAGATGCGCATCGGCGACTGGGTCATGGCGATCGGCAATCCGTTCGGCCTTGGTGGCACTGTAACCGTCGGCATCGTTTCGGCACGCAACCGCGATATCAATTCCGGTCCCTATGACGATTTCATCCAGACCGACGCGGCCATCAACCGCGGCAATTCTGGCGGTCCGCTGTTCAACATGAACGGCGAGGTCATTGGCATCAACACGGCGATCATTTCGCCGTCCGGCGGTTCGATCGGCATCGGCTTCTCGATCCCGTCCCAGCTTGCCGCGGGTGTTGTCGACCAGTTGCGCCAGTTCGGTGAAACGCGGCGTGGCTGGCTGGGCGTGCGCATCCAGCCCGTTACGAAGGACATCGCCGAGAGCCTTGGCATGGCTGAGCCGAAGGGCGCACTGGTGGCCGGCATCATCAAGGGCGGACCGGTCGACAATGGTTCGATCCAGGCCGGTGATGTCATCACCAAGTTTGACGGCAAGGATATCGAGGAAACGCGTGACCTGCCACGCGTTGTCGCAGAGAGCCCGGTCGGCAAGGCCGTCGACGTCATCATCATCCGCAAGGGCAAGGAGCAGACCGTCAAGGTCACGCTCGGCCGCCTTGAGGACGGCGAGAAGCTGGCTGACGCCGAAGGCAAGGGCGAGCCCGGCAAGGACGGCAAGGCTGCGCCGGTGGCCACAGCCACGGTGCTTGGCATGTCGATTGGCGAACTGAACGACGACACACGCGGCAAGTTCGGCATCGCCGCAGATGTTTCCGGCGTTGTCGTCACGGAGGTCGCCAAGGATTCGGCCGCGGCCGAGCGCGGCATCCAGCCGGGCGAGGTGATCACCGAGATCGGACAGGAATCGGTGTCGACTCCCAAGGATGTCGTCGATCGCATCGCCTCGCTTAAGCAACAGGGTCGCAAGAACGCGCTGTTGATGCTTGCGTCCAAAACCGGCGAATTGCGCTTTGTGACCGTGCGGATGGATTGATTCCGGAAATCGCTGGAAGTCACTGATCCAGAATTGAAAAGGGCGGCTACTCAGCCGCCCTTTTGTTCTTCCCAATCCTTGCGCGTCAGGCTGTAGAAGGTGTGGGGGCGCAGATGCGGATGGCTTTCGGGGACACCCGGATGATCGAAATCGCGCGAAGGATCTGCTGTCATGCCGATCCGTTCCATCACTGCCGTGGAGCGGCGGTTATCGCGAACCGCAAAGGAAACGATCTCATCGGGGCCAAGCGTTTCGAAGCCGAACGCCAGCCACGCCCGGGCTGCTTCAGAGACATAACCTTTGCCCCAGAATTCCGAAGCCAGGCGCCAGCCGATCTCGAGGGTGCCCGCGGGCAGGAAGGGCAGGTGTTCCGTGCCGGTCAGGCCGACGAAGCCTATGCATTCAGCGGTCGCAGCGATCTCTGCCGCAGCGAAGCCGAAGCCCCTGCGCGCGATATCGGCATGCATCTCGCCGATTTTCAAGTCCGTCTCGGCGCGGGTTCGGCGGAAAGGGAAGAACTCCATCACCCGTTCGTCGCTGTTGATGCGGAAGAACAGTTCGCGATCACGATCTTCCCAGTTACGCAGGATCAGTCTTGTCGTGTGGATCGGCTTCATTCGACGAAGTCCTCGCGACGGTAACCCTGCAGGTAGAGCAGGGCGGTAAGGTCACCATGGTCGATGCGAACCTTGGCCTCGGTGGCAACCGACGGCTTGGCATGAAGCGCAACACCTGTACCGGAAAGCCGGATCATGTCGAGGTCATTGGCGCCGTCGCCGACAGCGATGGCATCCGCAGGTGTAAGGCCGAGCGTGGCCGAAATATCGTGGAGCGCTTCCGCCTTGGCAGCACGGCCCAGAATCGGGTCGGCGACTTCGCCGGTCAGTCGGCCGTTGGCTTCGAGCAGCCGGTTGGCGCGGTTTTCGTGAAAGCCGAGCATGGCGGCGACGCGGTTGGTGAAAACATCGAAGCCGCCGGAGACCAGCGCCGTATAGGCACCGGCCTTACGCATTGTCTGCACGAGCGCGCGGCCGCCGGACGCCAGCGTCAGGCGGCTGGCGATGATGCGATCGACCACGGCCGTGTCGAGATTCTTGAGCAGCGCGACACGCTCACGCAGCGCCGGCTCGAAAGCGATTTCGCCGTTCATGGAGCGCGCGGTGATCTCCGCGACCTTTTCCTTCAAGCCGACTTCGTCTGCCAGTTCGTCGATGCATTCCTGGTCGATCATGGTGGAATCCATGTCGGCGATCAGGATCTTCTTGCGGCGCAAGGTTTCGTCCTGAACGGCGATGTCAATGGGCTCGGAAGCCAGAAGCGCACGCAGGGTCGCCATGGCTTCGTCATGTCCGATGCCCGCCGGCAACACGAGATCGCATGCGATCGTTTCGCCCAGCCAGCGTGTTGCGCTTGCACCGACTGCCTGAGAGGCCTTATTCGCAAGGGCCGGCGTGAGTGCGCCGCCGGCTGGACTGGAGACGAGCGTGGCGACAAACGGCATGAAGGAGACCCAGCAAAAGACGGCCGACGAGGGCCGCGTTAAGGACGCGATCCTGATAGCCGGCCCGACTGCCAGCGGCAAGTCGGCGTTGGCGCTGGAGATCGCCGAGCGGACCGGCGGCGTCATCGTCAACACCGATTCCATGCAGGGTTATTCGATCCTGGACGTGTTGACGGCACGCCCTGGGCCTGAGGATCTGGCGCGCGCTCCTCATTTTCTCTATGGCCACATTCATCCTTCGATCCCGTATTCAACCGGGGCTTGGCTGCGCGACGTGGTCGAACTGATCGAAAAGAAGGCTCTCGCCGACCGGCGGCCGATTTTCGTCGGTGGTACCGGCCTCTATTTCAGAGCGCTCGCCGAGGGAATTTCGGACATGCCGGAGATTCCGCCGCATATACGCGAGCGCTGGCGCCACGAGTTGGTGGAGCGCGGCGCGCCGCGTCTGCATCGCGAATTGATGTTGCGGGATTCGGCGATGGCCATGCAGCTACGACCGAACGACGGCCAGCGCATAGCGCGTGCGTTGGAGGTGCTGGATGCCTCGGGCCGTTCGATCCTGTCCTGGCAAGGCCAGCGCGGCGAGCCGCTGATCGATCGTGGCAGCGCGCATTGCTTCGTCATCGAGCCGGATCGCGAAATCCTGAGGGAGCGCATCAGTCGACGTTTCGATACGATGATCGAACACGGCGCGCTGGAAGAGGTCCGCCAGATCCTGGCGCTTGACCTTGATCCGGCGCTCCCCGCCATGAAGGCGATTGGCGTTCGTGAACTGCAGGCAGTTCTGGATGGGGGCATGGATGCCGGCACAGCTATGGAACGTGCCAAGATCGCGACAGGGCAATATGCCAAGCGCCAGTCCACATGGTTCCGTAACCAGTTCGGGGGCGAATGGCAAAGATTGTTGCCAAATGAAACCATGCGGGACGCGGTGTGGTCGGCGATCAAAAAGGAAATTGAATAGACTTTTTAGTATTAACTCTGCACTCGCAAGGATTGTACAAGTTAACTGTGACGTAAGCCTGTGCGTGCCATAAAGCTCTCGTGTCGCTATGGGCTGGGTTGGCATGCGATTTCATAAGGCCGAACACGCCTTTTTTGTCTTTATCTTCGTGATCCTTGCTGCTGGCATGGTGACGCTGCATGCCTATGGTTTGCTCGATACCACCGCTGCCCAGATCGACGACGTTGCTGAGGCTCGCCAGAACATCAGCTACCTTGGCACCTTGCTGTTTGCAGTTGGCGTTCTTCTGGCGACCGCTTTTTTCTTTGGCGTGTTCTTCATCTACCCTTTGATCCGTGACCAGGTGCGTGAGGAGGGCAAGCTGAGGGCGATGACGGCGACACTCAGTGCACGCTCGGAGACGCTGGAGCATGCCGCCCTGACAGATGGCCTTACCGGCATGCAGAACCGACGCTTTTTTGATGATGCACTGCGTGAATACATCGCCGAGTTCCATCGCATCGGGAAACCGGTCGGGTTGATGATCCTCGACCTCGATCATTTCAAGTCGATCAACGACACGCATGGCCACGACGTCGGCGACGAGGTCCTGCGGGCCGTCGCGGGCTGTCTCAAAGGCATGACCCGCTACCACGACGTCGTTGCACGGCTGGGTGGCGAAGAGTTCGCCGTGGTGACACCCAACATGGATATCGAGCTGTTGCGGAAGTTCGCGGAGCGGATTCGCAAGGGGGTCGCCAACCTGACGATCCTGAACGGCAATGTGCGGCTCAAGGTCACCACCAGCGTCGGGCTGGCGGTCTGGGAGGATTCCGAGACCGCCGAGGCTTTTTACCGCCGGGCCGACAAGCAGCTCTATGAAGCCAAACGTCAGGGGCGTAATCGAGTTTGTGCAGCCTGACCCCACGTCCATGACGTCATCGTCGTTTCAGGTGTCGATCGCAGCCGTGATCAGCTTACGCGCTGTCAGTCGTTTTGCGGTTTGAGCCCGAATGTCGCCGGCTTGAGACCATAGCGGGTGTCGAAATCATCATCCGGCTGCGGCCGTGGTGCCGGCGCAGGCTTGCGATAGTCCGAATCTCCAGCCTGTCGCATCGTGTCGACGACCTCCGAGAAATTCATTGCCGGCTGCGGCTTCGGCACGTTGCGCAGCCGCTCGACGATGCCGACAAGATCGACATCTTGGCCGGCTCCGGATGGCGCTTCCATTGCGTGTTTGGCTGCGCCCGGAATGAGGTTCTGGTCGATCTTCTCGAATTTCAATCGCATCGTGGTGGCGACACCCTCGCCGAAGGCGATCGCCTCACGCTGGCCCATGGAGGACAGGAACGCGAGGCTCGAGGCCGAAGAATCTGCGATGGCGGAACGGATGATGGCCTGATCATGCTCGTTGGCGAGGCGCATGGCGAAGAAGGTCGAACATTGCGACAAGATGGTCGGGTCGAGTTCGCCCGGGCGCTGGGTAACGATGCCGAGATAGCAGCCGTATTTTCGGCCCTCCTTGGCGATACGCGACAGCGCATGCCGGGTCGGCTCGAAGCCAAGCCGCGGGTCGGCGGGCATGTAGCGGTGCGCCTCTTCGCAGAGGAACAGCAGTCGCAGTTTTCCTTCGCTCCACAGAGCAAGGTCGAAGGCAAGGCGGGCCAGCACCGAGCAGACCGAGTTGACGACTTCCGACGGCAGGCCGGCCATCTCGAAGCACGTCACCGGACGGCCGTGATGCGGTACGCGGAAGATGTTGCCGATCGTTTCGTGGATGGTGTCGTCGATCAGGCGCGAATTGAACATGAAACGATAGCGAGGATCCGCTGCCGCCGATTCGATGCGTATGCGCAGCGACTTCAGTGTCGGCCTTTCGGCTTTGCTTTCGAGCAAGCCCATGCGTTCGTCGATCAGCTTGACGAGATCTGCAATGCGATAGGGTACGGGCGTGTCGGCGGTCATGGTGTCGGCGCCGCGGCGCACAAAGCTGGTGCCGCCGGCGTTGCGGTAGAGATTCTTGGCGACCGGGATCAGATCGCGCAGCAGGTCGACCTCCTCGGGCGGCGCCTCGCGCCCACGGAAGACGACTTCTGCGAATTCCTCCAGCTTGAACATCCAGAACGGCAGATCGAGTGTCGTCGCGTCGACCTTGACGCATTGATCCTGCAGTGACGCCGCAAACTCGTTATGCGGGTCGAGGATCAGCACCCTAAGATCCGGCCTGGCGGCGATCGCCTTGCGCAGGAGCAGGGAGACGGCGGTGGATTTGCCGACACCCGTGGTGCCGACAACGGCGAAATGTCGGGACAATGTATCGTCGATGGCGATGTTGGCGGAGATTGCCTCGTCCTGCGACAAGCAGCCGACGGTGATGGCGCGACGCCCGGCGAGGTCGTAGACCGCAGCGAGATCGCGGCTGCGGATGCGGTGGGCGATCGCGCCGATGTGCGGATAGATGGTGATGCCACGGTCGAATACTGGTTTTGCGGCCGCTTCCGCGCCGTCGCGCACCTCGCCGACCAGTTCGATATTGACCTCGATCGGATTCTGACCGCTGTCGTTCCAGGCGAGATCCGATTTGGAAATGGAGTAGACCAGGCCGACCGTACGCGTACTGCCAAGATTGATCGAGATCATCTTGCCGACGGACCAGTGGCCGGTGACAAGACCCTCTTCGCCATCGGCGAAAGCGCTGATGGTGGCGCGGGCGCCGTCGCAGCGTACGACATGGCCAAGGATGCGCTTGTCGGTCTGGGCTGCATCCCGCCGCTCTTGCGATATTGGCTCGCCACCGGAAACTGCGCGTTCGACAAACATCAACGAATGGGGTCCCCACTACCTTCGCGGATGCTAATCAATCTCGGTTAAGGTCGTGTGTGAGCGGATGGTATAGAGGCGGTTAAAAAGCCCGCGACAATTTGAACAATCCGCAAGAAGCCCCCTTTCGCGACAACGATCATATGATATCTTGGATGAATGTCTGATATGTCGGATGATCTTTCGACGAGAATTGCCGCCCGCATCCGTGCGGAGCGCATGGCGAGGAACTGGTCGCTGGCAGAGCTTGCCGACCGGTCCGGCGTATCGAAGGCGATGCTGAGTTCCATCGAACGGGGCTCGGCGAGCCCGACAGCGCCGATCCTGGTGCGCATTGCTACCGCTTTCGAGCTGACGCTTTCCAGCCTGATCGCCCGCGCCGAGCTGCAAGGTGGCAGTGTCGCAAGGCGCAAGGATCAGCCGGAATGGCGCGACCCGGGGACGGGCTACGTCCGCCGGCACCTCTCGCCGCAGACCGACATGCCGCTGGAAATGGTACAGGTTGAACTCCCCGCGGGGGCACGCGTCGGCCTGCCGGCGAGCAGCTATGCCTTCATCCGCCAGCAGATCTGGGTGATGGAGGGGCGGCTCGATTTCACCGAGGGTGAGGTGGTGCACAAACTGGCGCCCGGCGATTGCCTTGCGCTCGGTGCGCCGGCCGATTGCGTTTTCCACGCACCTGGGCCGGAGCCTGCCCGCTACCTTACCGTGCTCATCAGGACATGATCATGCCACGAGTGCCGAAGAGAAATCACAATGGCGGCCCGCCCCTCGACGACTACAGCGGGCCGGCATGGGGCAAGGGGGATCCGCATCGCTTCATCCACTGGCGAAGCGCTCACAAGGCTGCCTGGAGACCCAAATCGCGCGATATCGCACTGTTTCGACTGGCCAAGGCCGAAGCGGTCGGGCTGACCTATGAAGAATATACGCTGGAGTTGCTGGAACGCGGCCGACACCTCAGTGCTGATGATGGTGCGCGTGTCGATGAGATCAAGCGCTCGCGCAAGCGCCGCAGTTTCAGTCATTTCGACTGAGCTTTTCACCCGAAGAAACGACCATGACTGCAATCGAAATCAGAACACTCAGCAACTCGCCGGAAACCCTGGCGGCATTGATCGAAACTCTCATTGAAACAGTCGCTGCCGGCGGCTCGGTCAGTTTCATGCATCCGCTGTCCCCCGAAGCCGCAAGGGCGTTCTGGGACCAGTCGCTGGCAGCCGCTGCACGTGGTGACCGGATCGTACTGGGAGCCTTCGAAGGGGATGTCCTTGCCGGTACGGTGACATTGCTGCTCGGACTGCCGCAAAATCAGCCGCATCGAGCCGAAATTGCCAAGCTGATGACGCGGCATGGTCATCGGGGCAGGGGTATCGCCACCAGATTGATGCAGGCTGCGGAAGAATACGCCGTGCGAGAGGGCCGCACGCTCCTGGTCCTCGACACTGCAGCCGATGGTGGTGCGGGGTCTCTGTATCAGAGGCTCGATTTCACGCTCGCTGGCGAAATTCCGGACTACGCGTTGAAACCTCATGGAGGTCTCAGTGGAACGCTGCTGTTCTGGAAACGGATTGGCCAGACAGATACCGGCGAAATTGGCGGAGGCCTGCACTGATGACATTCGCGATCACACTGGAAGATCCGGCCAAACCCGAGATCGTTGCGCTGCTGGAAGACGGGGAAAGGTATGGTGCTTCGCTCTATCCCGCTGAGAGCAACCATTTCCTGTCAATCGACGAATTGCGGGCCGACAATGTCCGTTTCGCCGTGGCGCGGGATGCTGATGGCGTTGCCATCGCCACGGGGGCATTGGCACTCAACGACGGTTGGGCAGAGCTGAAGCGCATGTGGGTAGTGCCGACTGCCAGGGGCAAAGGCTTGTCCAGGGCGGTGCTGGCAGAACTGGAAGCCAGCGCGCGCGCGGCTGGCATCACCTTGTTGCGACTGGAGACCGGCATTGCCAATCACGAGGCTCTTGGCCTTTATGAACGCAGCGGCTTCGTACGCATTGGGCCATTCGGCGAGTACCGACCTGATCCATTGAGCGTTTTCATGGAAAAGCGACTGGTCAGCTTTTCATAGCTTCCAGAAATTCGATCATGCGGGCTATGAAGGCCCTCAGCAAGGGATCGTCGGCGCGATCAGCGGCCAAGACGAAATAATAGGCGCGCGCCGCAGTGATGGCTGTGGAGAAGGGCTGGATCAGGCGGCCTTCGTTCAGATAGCTGCCTGTGAGCACGTTGGATAACAAGGCGATGCCTCGCCCTTGAACGGCGGAGGAGACGGCGTGGGCTACGGAAGGGACACGCACTCTGGCGCTGCCCTGTAGATCGACGCGGGCTGCGATCGCCCATTTGTTCCATTCCTGACCATCGTCCTCATGCAGCAAGGTGATGCCATTCAGCCGGCGTTCGCGATGTTGCAGGTCCAGGCGAGGAAACAAAACCGGCGAACACACGGTCCTGAGTTGCACCTCGGAGAGCAATTGCCATGAGCGGCCAGGGAAGGGTGGGTTGTCGTAGACGACGGCGATGTCGCTATGCTCCCAATCGACGGCGTCCGCGACGATCGCCTCGTTGATGGTCAGATTGGAGATGCCTCTGCTTTCGGCGAACTCTACGACAGCGCTGCTCAGCCAGGCGACACCAAGCGCGGTTGGCAGCGAAACCGCGAGCGACCGTGTTGCACCATGGATGTCATGCCGGCCGGAGTCGCGGACGGCGGTCGAAAGCTGCGCCAGGGCCTGTGAGACCGTGCGCGAGAAGTCCCGCCCGGCCTCGGTCAGCGCGACGTTGCGGCCGTCGCGCTCGAACAGGACAATTCCGGTGGCATCGCCAAGCTTGCGCAACTGCAAGGAAATTGCACTCGGGCTGAGATGAAGCTCGTCGGCCGCGCCGCGCAGTGTTCCGAGCCGTGAAACCGCCTCGAAAGCCTTGAGATATGGCAGAAAGGCTAGAGGTCGAACCATCGGCAACATAGCTCGGCAGTATGTCTATTGTTTAGTTTTCCTAAGCAATTCTGGTCAGGATAAATCGTTTTTGTCAAACGGTTCCGGCTGTTACCAATAGAAGGTACCGATCCGAGGAGGACTTCATGATTTCGGCCCAGCCGTTCGACTTTCCCTATGACGGCAAACTGTCTGCCAGTGCCACAGCGCTGGTGGTGATCGACCTGCAGGAGGACTTCCTCTCCAACACCGGCTATTTCGCCAAAAGCGGCTACGATCCATCGCCGCTGCGGGCGATCCTGCCAACGGTCAACAGGCTGATCCTTGCTGCCCGCGCCGCCGGTGTGCGGGTCGTCCATACGCGCCAGGGCTATCGCGGCGACATGGCGGATATGACGCCTTATGAGAAATGGCGGCGCAAGCGCAATGGCCTCGAAGGGACAGAGGTTCTGCTGCGTTCGAGCCCTGGCTTCCAGATAGTTTCAGACATCGATGTTCGGGACGAGGACATCATCGTCGACAAGACCTGCAACGGCGCCTTCACCTATACCGACTTCGAGCATGTGCTGCGCGCGCAAGGCATAAGTCATCTGCTTTTCAGCGGCTGCACGACGGATGTCTGTGTGCACACGACACTGCGCGAAGCCTGCGATCGCAACTTCCAGTGCCTGACCATCTCGGACGCCTGCGCCAGCGGCGATCAGTATGCGCATGAGGCGGCGCTGCATATGGTGACAGTCGAGAATGGCATCTTCGGCACGATCGCCCACTCCGATGCCGTGCTGGCCGGCCTGGCCAAGCTGGCGAGGGCAGAATGAGCGGCGATCGCGTCACGCTGGGCGCAAACGAAACTCCCGAGCCGCAGCGCTATGTCTCGTTGATGCGACTGACCGCCAAGGGTCTGGCGGAATTGTCGGACAGTGCCGCGCGCCGGAAGCGCAGTGAAGAGCGGGTGGCCGCACTCGGCGGTCGATCGATCGCCTTCTATGCCACGATGGGACCTTACGACTTCGTGCAGGTGTTCGAGATGCCGAGCAACGAGGCGATGATGCAATATGTGCTCACCGCCCGCCGCGACGGCCATGTCGATCCGTTGATCATGCCAGCCTTCGATCCTCCGACGTATGGGGGGATCGTCGAGCGCGTCCGTTAGCCACGATAAACAACAAACAAAAAGGGGAACGCAATGACCAGAGCTTTCATCATCGGAGCTGCCGTGCTGCTGAGCACGCAGGCAGCCTTGGCGGGGGCGCCGAGTTTCGTGTCGGACGGCGCGATAAGTGTTTGCACCACGGCGGCCTTTCCGCCCTTGTCCTACAAGAAGGATCCTGGCGACACGGTTCCTGTCGGCATCGACATCGAGATCACGGAGGCGCTGGCCAAAATATGGGGCGCCAAAACGTCCTATGTCATCACTGATTTCGCCGGCCTGCTGCCAACGCTGGGGTCAGGCCGCTGCGGCATGATCGTCTCCGGCATCTACGTCAACGAGGAGCGCCGCAAGACCTATGATGGCGTGCGTTACATGAAGTCGGCGACGGTCCTGGTCACCAAGGCCGACAATGGGGAGATTACCGCGCCCGCCATGTTGAGCGGTCGAACGGTGGCACTTGAGGCTGGCACCTACTATCGCGAGGAACGACTGGATCCGCTCAACAAGGAACTTGCCGCCGCTGGTAAGCCGGCAGTGGTCATCCAGAACTATCCAGCACAGCAGGGCGCATATCAGCAGGTTCTGGTCGGCCGCGCGGACGCTACCTTGACCGAGGAAGCGGAGGGCGCCTTCCGCGTCGCCAGCGCACGGGACCAGTTGAAGATCGCCTATACCTGGCAGTCGGATTTTACCTACGGCATCTACGTTGCACGGAAAGAAGGTGACGCGGCGGCTATCAAAGGGGCGCTGAAGACCCTCCGCGAAGAGGGTTTCTTTGCCCGGCTCGCAGAGAAGTACGGGCTGAACCCGGCGGTATTCGATGTGGATTACGAGTCCTGACCGTTTCTAGCCCGAGAAGCCGCCGGCGATGACCTTCGATATCGATCTGTTCCTGAGGGCGATAGCTTCGCCACCCATGCTTTGGGGGGCGATCGTGGCGTTGCTCCTGTCGGTCGTGGTGCAGGCGGTGTCGTTCGCCGCCTGTCTGCCAATCGCGCTTTGCCTGAATTCCCCGAGGCGCGGCCGCAATGCGGCCGCGCAGGTCTATGTCTGGGTGTTTCGTGCTGCACCGCTGCTGCTGGTGTTGCTGCTGATCTGGAACGGAGCGCCGCAACTTGTTCCGGCCCTGCTCAAGGCCAGTTGGTATACGCCGTTCTTTGCCGCTACGATCTCGTTCAGCCTGGTGACGGCTGCCTATATGGCCGAAATCATGAAGGGTGCGCTGCGTGCCATCGGCCCCGGCCAGTACGATGCCGCCAAGGCCCTTGGCTTGACGCGTTTCCAGGGCTTCCGGCTCGTCATCCTGCCGCAGGCGCTGAGAATTGCGCTGCCGTCCCTGGTCAATGAGTTCATCAATCTGGTGAAGCTTACCTCACTCGCCTACGTCATATCGTTGCGCGAGATCATGGCGGTGGTCAATGACGCCATCGCCGCCAGCTTTCGTTTCGTCGAGTGGTACTGTGCCGCGCTTGTCTATTATCTCGTCATCGTGTCGGTCCTCATGATGGTGCAGTCCGCCATCCAGAAACGTCTGGGCTGATGGTGGCTTCAGCGGAGCGAATCCGCTGCAGGGAGGCGACATTCAACCTTTGTGATGTACTTCCTGCAGTCCATAGACCTTCGTGGGAATGCCTGCTTGCCGGGCCTTCAGTTGCAGGGACAGGAACTGCGAATAGTGGCGTGACTGATGCAGGTTGCCGCCATGGAACCACAGTGCTTCCTGCTGCGTCGGCTTCCACATGTTGCGCTGCTCACCTTCCCAGGGGCCTGGATCCTTGGTGGTGCTGGAGCCGAGGCCCCAGCATTTGCCGACCTTGTCGGCAACGTCCTGGCTGATCAGTTCGGCGGCCCAGCCATTCATCGAGCCGTAGCCGGTGGCATAGACGATGACGTCTGCGGGCAATTCGGTGCCATCCTCGAGCAGCACGGAATGTTCCTTGATCTCCTTGACCTGGCCGCGCTGCAGCTTGATCTCACCGTCGATGATCAATTGCGAGGCGCCGATGTCGATGTAGTAGCCGGAACCGCGGCGCAGATATTTCATGAACAGACCGGAGCCGTCGTCGCCCCAGTCGAGCATGAAGCCGGCTTTTTCCAACCCGTCATAAAACTTGGCGTCGCGTTCCTTCATCTGCTGGTAGAGCGGGATCTGGAACTCATGCAGGATCTTGTACGGCACGGAGGCGAAGATCAGGTCGGCCTTGGCGGTGGTGACACCGTTCTGGATCGCCTGTTCCGAATAAAGCGGCCCCAGCCCGACCTCCATGAGGGTATCGGACTTGACGATGTGCGTGGTCGAGCGCTGCACCATGGTGACATCGACGCCGTTTTCCCAGAGGGCGGCGCAGATGTCGTGGGCGGAGTTGTTGGAGCCGATGACAACCGCCTTCTTGCCCGCGTATCTGTCAGGTCCCGGATGCTTCGAGGAATGGTGCTGGTCGCCCTTGAAGGTCTCCATGCCCTTGTATTTCGGCAGATTGGGCCGGCCGGACATTCCGGTGGCAAGCACAAGCTGCTTGGGCCTCAAAACGATATCCTTGCCGTCGCGCCGCACCGTGACGGCCCATTCCTTCTTGTTGTCGTCGTAGGATGCACTCCTGGCCTCGGTTGAGGACCAATAATTCAGCTCCATCACCTTGGTGTACATTTCCAGCCAGTCGCCGATCTTGTCCTTGGGAGAGAAGATCGGCCAGTTCTTCGGGAAGTCGATATAGGGCAGATGATCGTACCAGACCGGATCGTGCAGGCAGAGTGACTTGTAGCGCTTGCGCCAGGAGTCGCCCGGACGTTCATTGCGCTCCACGATGATGGTCGGCACGCCGAGCTGGCGCAGCCGTGCGCCGAGCGCTATGCCGCCCTGGCCACCGCCGATGATGAGCGTGTGCGGCTGGGTGGCAAAGCCGAGTTCGACCTGTTCTTTCTCACGCTCCTCCTTCCAGCTCGGCCGGTTCTTGCCTTGGCCGTGCTTGGCGCCGAGCGGGCGGGTGAAACCCGTCTTTTCTTCATGTCCCTTGAGTTCGGCCGCGGTGGTGAGCAGTGTCCAGATCTTGCCATCCTTCAGCCGGATGTGACCGTAGCCACGCGCCGCCTCCGTCTCGAATGTGATCCAGCCTTCCAGCAATCCATCGCTCTCGGTGGCATCTTCGCCTTCGGCGATCGCGAAGTTCGATGGCCTGATGGCACTGAGCTGGCTCTTCAGCATGGCGCGTATCTGGTCGTGGCCTTCCAGAGTCTTGATGTTCCAGGTGAAGGCGACAAGGTCGCGCCAATAGCAGTCGTCCTGGAAGAAGGAGACCGCCTTCTCGATGTCGTTGGCGGCGAGGACGGCACCGAAATCGGCCAGCAGTCTGGAAAGCTTTGCGTTGGGTGCCTTGTCGAGCATGCGGTTTCCTCCCTTCGAATCGTGATGGTCGTTTGTGGCGGTGCCGATCCTCCCGGCCGCGTAGGGAAAGTATCGGCAGAGACGGCGGCCTTCGTCACGCCCCACCATAGTTTGCGGTGATTTCAATGGGTTGTGGCCGTTTCGGTTTGCTGCACCGCGTACTCGCGGGAACGTGATCGTGCCTGCCGCAATACGGTCTTGGTGCTTTGAAAGCCTGTCTTCAGCGATATCTCGGTCCGCGTTGAGGGACGGCCGCCGGTCGCGTTTCGCAGAAGGGCACGGGCATTGGAGTAGGTGTCGTGAATGCGAAAGGTATTTCTATGACAGGCCGCCGCCTGAAGGCTGCGTCCCTGGTTTTCATCCTTGCGGTTAGCGGAACGACCGGTGTTTCGCTGATAGTGCCAGCGGTCCAATCGGCGCATGCCGCCCCGGTTCCCATGGCGGTGCGGGAACGTCTCACCAGATATGGCGTATGGCAGATCTCGCGGCGATACGGTGAGGTTTGGGTCCCATCCGTTGCCGTTACGTGGCGCCCATACACCGTTGGCCGGTGGGTGTGGACCGACGACGGGTGGTACTGGGAATCGGGCGAACCCTTCGGAGCCGTCGTCTTCCATTATGGGCGCTGGGCCTATGACGACGATCTCGGCTGGGTCTGGGTGACCGGAGATGAATGGGCACCGGCCTGGGTCGTCTGGCGCCACAACAATGACTATGTCGGCTGGGTGCCGGCGCCGCCACCTGAGGAGCGCGTGGTGTTCCGCGACGTCTGGTGGTCGTTTGTGCCGGTCGTGGCGATCGGCGCTGCCGAAGTTCTGCCGGCACTGCGCCCTGTCGAAGACAATGTGACGATCGTGCGCAACACCACCATCATTGAGCAGCGTGTGGTGGTGAACAACATCTACAACAACTATAACAGTCAGACCGTGCGGGTGGAGAACCGAGCCATCCCGATCAATGCCGGGCCGACGCTTGCACGTCTGCCGCAGGCTGTGGCTGCCAAGGTTCGGGCGGCGAAAATCGTGCCGCCGCCCAAGGGGTCTTTGGCATCGGCCAGGCTCGATGTTTCGAAGGCTCGCGAGGTCAAGCTCAGGGCTGCGTCATTGCAGCCGGGAGAGCTCCCATCCTCGCCCGGCCAACCTTTGGTTGGCGCGGCCCCTGTTGCTCCCGCTCCTACAGGGCCGGTCAAATCCAATAACACGACCGCGAGCAAGCCAACGGCCGCGGCGCAGCCCGCCCAGCCGCCGAAACCTGCGCTATCAGCCACCAGCGCAGAAACGCAACAACCGTCGAAAAGGCCGCTGCCACCTACAGCAGGCAAGGGGGCGCCCAGGGCCATGGCCAATATCGACAGGAAGAAAGCTGGGCCGCAACAGGTCCGTGCGAACAACGCACCACGGAAGCTGCCGCCATCAAATCCTGCAGTTGCGCAGCGTCACCGTCCCGATACCGCGGTCATGCAAGGTGGCGGTCGTCCCCAGCAGGGGCCGGCAACTTCCCGGCCGGTACCTCCACGTCAAATGGCTCGTATGAACGCTCCACATCGGCCGCAGGTTGCGCCTCACAAGCCAGCAGCACCGGCACGCAAGCCAATGAAGTGCGATCCACATGATCCACACTGCAAGGCAAAGGGCTGACTGGCGTTGTTGGCCAGAAATTTTTCGCCGCAATCGTTTCGGCGGATTGCGGCGTCCCCGTTCGAGTGGAAGTACAGACGCTCATCGATGTTGAAATCGGCGCGATATCCCGGTTGACAGCACTTCATGCTTGCACCTATTGTCCGCCACGATGAACAAGACGGTACTCATTCTCGTAGGACGGCGCGTGGGCAAGGCGGTGTAACCGCCGGGCGAAGTCCTCCCATGCGCAGACACACAGGCTCCCTCGGGGGCCTTTTTTGTTATCCAGAATATGACCAGAATACCAGCAAGCGCTTGAAAAAGCAGGAAAAGACGGAACGGGACCCCATGAGCAACGGACAAAGCGAACGGCGCGAGATGACAGGCGCCGAAATGGTTGTGCAGGCGCTGATCGACAACGGCGTCAAGCATCTCTTCGGCTATCCGGGTGGCGCGGTCCTTCCGATCTATGACGAGTTGTTCCAGCAGGACGCCGTCCAGCATATCCTGGTCCGCCACGAGCAGGGTGCCGGCCATGCTGCGGAGGGATACGCGCGTTCGACGGGCAAAGCCGGCGTCATGCTGGTGACCTCAGGTCCAGGTGCGACAAACGCAGTGACGCCGCTGCAGGATGCGCTGATGGATTCCATTCCGCTGGTGTGCCTGACCGGGCAGGTGCCGACATCGCTGATCGGCTCCGACGCTTTCCAGGAATGCGATACCGTCGGCATCACCCGGCCCTGCACCAAGCACAACTGGCTGGTGAAGGACGTAAACGAACTCTCCGCCATCATCCACGAGGCGTTCCATGTCGCCACCACCGGGCGTCCGGGGCCGGTCGTTGTCGACATCCCGAAGGATGTGCAGTTCGCTCGCGGAATCTACACGCCGCCGCAGACAGCGCCGCGCACTTCCTATCAGCCGAAGATCCAGGGTGACCTCGACAAGATCAAGGCGGCGGTCGAGATGCTGGCCGGCGCCAAGAAGCCGATCATCTATTCCGGCGGCGGTGTCGTCAATTCAGGGCCCGAAGCAAGCCATCTGCTGCGCGAGCTGGTTGATCTGACCGGCTTCCCGATCACCTCGACGCTGATGGGACTTGGTGCGTATCCGGCATCCGGCAAGAACTGGCTCGGCATGCTCGGCATGCACGGCACCTATGAAGCCAACATGGCCATGCACGACTGCGATGTCATGCTGTGCGTGGGCGCACGATTCGACGACCGCATCACCGGTCGCCTCAACGCATTCTCGCCAAACTCCAAGAAGATCCATATCGATATCGACCCGTCTTCGATCAACAAGAACGTGCGTGCCGATATCGGCATCCTCGGCGACGTCGGCCGGGTTCTGGAAGATCTCGTGCGGTTGTGGCGTGCCACCGCCAAGACCGACAAGAAGACGCTTTATCCCTGGTGGGAACAGATTGCCCGCTGGCGCGCTCGTGACTCGCTTGCCTACAAGCCGAGCAACGATGTGATCATGCCGCAATATGCGATCGAACGGCTCTACGAACTGACCAAGGACCGCGACACTTACATCACAACCGAAGTCGGCCAGCATCAGATGTGGGCGGCACAGCATTTCCATTTCGACAGACCGAACCACTGGATGACCTCCGGCGGGCTCGGTACGATGGGCTACGGCCTGCCGGCGGCCCTCGGCGTGCAGATCGCGCACCCCGAAGCGCTGGTCATCGACATCGCCGGCGATGCCTCGGTTCAGATGACGATTCAGGAGATGAGCGCTGCGGTGCAGTACGACGCGCCGATCAAGATCTTCATCCTCAACAACCAGTACATGGGTATGGTGCGCCAGTGGCAGCAATTGCTGCACGGCAACCGGTTGTCGCATTCATACACGGAAGCCATGCCGGACTTCGTCAAGCTGGCCGAGGCCTACGGTGGCCATGGCATCCGCTGCGAAAAGCCGGGCGATCTCGATGATGCCATCAAGGAGATGATCTCGGTCAAGAAGCCGGTGCTGTTTGACTGCCGTGTCGCCAACCTTGCCAATTGTTTCCCGATGATCCCGTCGGGCAAGGCGCATAACGAGATGCTGCTTCCGGACGAGGCCACCGACGAGGCGGTTGCAAACGCCATCGACGCCAAGGGCAGGGAGCTGGTCTAAGCTTGCTCGCGGCAAAGGACATTGCGACGGTGGCCTTTGCCGCACTCCCCTTAGCGCCTAAGTGGGCTTGCACGGCTTCGCGTGTACTCTGGCGCGTGAAACGCCTGGGCTTGGCCGGTGCGATGGTTGTCGCGCTCGGGCTGCCCGTGTCTGCTCAGCAAGCAGTGCAGTCTCCGGATGGTCAGACGCCGCAGACAACTCCGCGACCGCCAGAAATCCAGGCGGTCGAGACAGCGATCCGCAAATCGGACTTTGCGGACGCGCGCCGGAAGGCTTTGGCGCTGATCGACGGAAAATTTGCCAAGCGTGATCCGAAGGCGGCCGCGTATGCTGCCTATCTGCTGGCGCAGAGCGACATGTATTCCGAGAATTGGACAGATCTCTACGACACGTTGTTCAAACGTGCCGATACGGTCATCCGCAATCTCGATGAGCGGCGTGCGGACGAGTTCTCGCTGCTGCTGGCCGATGCAGCCGGTCGAACGGGCAGGACGGATGAGCAGGACAAATTGCTCGACCTGCATGTCCAGGCGATTGCAGAGCGTTCGGGGCCAGATTCGGAGGCTGCGCTTAATGCGCGTGTCGACGCCGCCTATTCGCAACTGACGGCCAGGCGGCCTGAGATTGCGGAAAAGCGCCTGTTTGCCGCGCTTAATGCCATGGAAGTTGCGGGTCGCGCGGATCTGTTCTTCAAAACGGCCGGGCAGGCCGGCGAAAATTTCCGGCGCTTTGCCGGCGCCGATGCGGCGCAACGCGTTTTCCAGCGTGGCCTCGACTCCAAGTTCATGGAGACTGACACGGGGCCGGGCCGCGGCTTTCTGATGTTCAATGTCGGCGTGTTCCTGCGTGGTGACAAGAACTACGGCGAGGCGATTAAATTCGGCTATCAGGCGCTCACCGTGCTTGCCGATCATTTCGGCATGGGCAGCGTGGAAGCTTTGAATGCTTATGACGGGCTGGCCCAGAGCATGCATGCCGCCGGCCAACTCGCCTCGGCTGAAGCGGCCTATCAATACATCTATGAAAACGGTTTGAAGTCGCTCGGCGAGGACAATGCCGATCTTTGGCGCATGATGAACAACCGTGCTGCCGTCTTGCGCTCTCTCAAGCTGCCTGCGGCTGCACTGGAATTCGATCGATATGCTTATGACAAACGCTTCAAGGCGTTTGGCGGTGGGGCGAACGACACCGTGGTCTCGGCCATGAACATGGCGCACGACCTGTTCGAGGCCGGCCGCTGGAAGGATGCAAAGGCAGCATTGTCCGCGATAGGCCGCATTGTCGCCCAGCCTGGGTTCAACCCGGCTTACCGCCGACAGACAGAGCGCTGGCAGACCTATGCGCAATATCGTCTGGGGGAACGCAAATTCAGCAAGAAGGAGATCCAGGCGCGCGACACCACGCGCTTCACCGAGGGGGCTGATATCGAACAGTCGATGGCCTTCTTCGATCTCTATGGCGACAAGGCCGAGGAAATGAGCCTTCCCCAGGACGCCCTGGCTTATCGCGAACATGCCGTCAGCATTGCACGGGAGCAACTGGGCGATGCGCACCCCGTGACTTTCGAGGCGCAACTCGCGCTGGCAAGGCTGCAGGAGAAAGCGGATGCCAAGGCGGCCGTCGGTACCTATCGCATGCTCGATGCCGTGATGTTCGACTGGGCGCGTTCAAGTGTTTCTGCCTCAGGCAGTCTGCGGGCGGCGCAGGCGGTGCGCATTCTTGCCGACGATATGCTGGGTTCACTTGCCGGCTTCGCGACGCATCAAGCCGATGCTGCCGAACTGTTTGCGTCGGCGCTCGACAATTGGAAGACGCTGACGCGCAGCACCGAACGGCAGTTGCGGGTCGAGGCCGAAACGACCAACGATCCACAGTTGCGGGATTTGATCAGGGGTTATTTCAGCGATTTCGGACGGTTCCGAGAGATCGTCACGGCCACTCTCTACACCGATGCCCTCGCACCTCAACGAGAGGCTATGGAGGACGCGCGCAAGGCCCTGAACGCAGCGCTCGAAAAGCGAGGCGAGGCGCCTGTACAGCCATGGATAAAGAGCAAGATCGAGGAAGCTGGACCCGTGGACAGACCGGCACCCGGCGATGTCATAGTGGATCTCGCCGTCATCAGCGAATGGCCGGCGGACGGGGGTGGTAGCCCCAGCAAATATCGTGTTTTCGCAACGATCTCCCGCGCGGATGTGCCCGCGGAAGTCGTCGAGGTGGATGCCTTCGATCCGCAAGGCGGCAAGGCGGAGCCCGCAAACAGCTTTTTCGAGAAGCTGGCGAAAGTTGTCGGTAACGCTGCGAAAGGCGCGAAGGCGCTCTATGTCATCCCGACCGATTTTCTCTATCCGGTCGATTTCGCTGAATTGCGCCCAACGGGTGACAAGCGGTTGGGCGAGCTGGTCGATGTGCATGTCGCGACCAGCCGGCAGGCGTACCAATTCCGGGCGAAGGAAGATCGCCCGGCTGCCGGTGATGGTATCCTGCTAGCCGGCGGTCTCATCTACAACGATGACGGTAGCAGCTATCTGCCAGGCTCGCGCGACGAGGTCGAAAAGATCACCGCGATCGCGCGAGGGAAGGGACTGGTCGTGCAGGTAGCCGAAGGCAAGGACGGCAGTGAGGCTGCGATGCGTGCCGCTGCCGGCGGCAAGACAATCCTTCATTTTTCGACACACGGTTTCTTCATCGACGGAGAGGGGCTGTCTGCTCGCTTGATGAATGCCGGTTTCGAGCTGTCCGGTGCCAGGCTTTCGGACACGCCTAAGGAAAGTGACGATGACAATATCGTCTACGCGCGTGAACTTCTGAACTGGAATCTCCGGGCGTCACAGCTCGTGGTCGTTTCCGCCTGCGACACAGCGCTGGGTGATGTTGGGGTAACGTCCACGGTACGCGGCCTGCCGCTGGCCCTTTCCGTGGCAGGAGCACGGCGCACATTGCTGACGGTCGAAAAGGTCAGCGATGCGGCGACGGTCCAGTTCATGGCGCGCTTCTACGAAAACCTCCTGGGAGGTGGTCTTGGCTACGCGGACGCCTTCATCAAAACCAAGCGTGACGCCTGGGCTGGTAAAATAGACGGTTTCCCGGCGGACTTGACGAGCGCTTACATCCTCTTCGAACATTGATAGTACCGGCAGCAACCGGCAAATACAGGACGAGACAATGACACAGCACCTTCAACCCACCGGCTCTGCGTATTTCATCGCCAAGGAGACGGAAAAGCCGGAAAACCATACTTTGTCGGTGCTGGTCGACAACGAGCCGGGCGTGCTCGCCAGGGTCATTGGTCTGTTTTCCGGCCGCGGCTACAACATCGAAAGCCTGACCGTCTCGGAGACCGAGCACGAGAAGCATCTGTCGCGCATCACCATCGTGACGCGCGGCACGCCGCATGTGCTCGAACAGATCAAGCACCAGCTCGAGCGTATCGTGCCCGTGCACCGTGTGGTCGATCTTACGGTCCGATCGACCGAACTCGGACAGGAACGGCCGCTGGAGCGGGAACTCGCGCTGGTCAAGGTGGCGGGAACCGGCGACAGCCGTGTCGAGGCACTGAGACTGGCGGATGCCTTCCGCGCCAGCGTGATCGATGCCAACACCGAGCATTTCATCTTCGAAATCACCGGGAAGGGCTCGAAGATAGACCAGTTCATCGCCATCATGCGCCCGCTTGGCCTTGTCGAGATCTGCCGTACCGGCGTGGCGGCGATGAACCGCGGTCCTCAAGGGATGTGACGTGCCGCCTCGGCGGCATTGTCACCGATACAACAATTTCCGTGACTTGCACCGGGAGACAGGTCAACTACGCTGACCTGTCTTGCCGGCCTCATACCCAACCATGTCCTTTGACGCTTTTCTGGCTCTTGTCGTGTATGCCTTCGTGACTTCGGTCACGCCGGGGCCGAACAACTTCATGCTTCTGGCTTCCGGCGTGAATTTCGGCTTTGCCCGCAGCATCCCGCATATGATCGGCATAAGCGTTGGCTTTCTGATCCTGGCCCTTGCCGTTGGCCTCGGGCTGGGCGCGGCGCTTACGGCGTTTCCGGCGTTGCATACGGCGCTGAAGATCGCCGGCGGCGCGTATCTGCTTTATCTCGCCTGGAAGATTGCGATGTCACGTTCGATGGGGAACAGTGGCGAGCAGAAAGCACGTCCGATGACACTGCTCGAAGCGGCCGCCTTCCAGTGGGTCAATCCCAAGGCCTGGGTGATGGCGGTGACGGCCATGGCGGTCTACACCAATCCCGATCGCCCATTCCTGTCCGTTGCGGTGATCGCCATCACCTTCGCCATCGTGAACCTGCCCACGATTTCGGGCTGGGCTGGCTTCGGCGTGGCGTTGCGTGGTTTCCTGTCCGATCCCGTCAAGCTGAAATGGTTCAATATCGTCATGGGTTTGGCGCTTGCCGCAACGCTCTGGCCGATGCTGCGCTGAGGTGCCGATCACGCCGCCGTGAGTTTGTGCAGTGCATTAAATCTTTGTAATGAAGGCGTTTTGACCATTTTCAGTCGTGAAGTTGCGCTATCTTAGTCTGGGATTCATCGCGCACGACCTCATTCGATGAGGTGCATACGGATGCGCCGGGACCGACGAAGGGTCCTGACCTTAGATCGAGAGGGCGCATTGACGGTTCGCAACAAAACATTCATCGGGCTTATCGGAGGCGTCGTTGTCGTCGCCGCAGGTGCCTATCTGTTGCCTGCCCAAGCCTCGAAGATCTGGCATATGCTGCCATTCGGGCAAAAGGAAATCGCGGCCGAGGCAGCTACCGGCGGAAACAGCGGCGGCAGCCGTTCACAAGGTGGTGGCCGTGGTGCCGTTACCGTGGCAACTGCGACGGCCAAGGTCGCCGATTTTCCGATCCAGCGTTATGCGATCGGCTTCCTTGCGTCACCGGCGGTGGCAAACATCAATGCACGCGTCGCCAGCCAGGTTATGACCATTGCCGTCGAGGACGGACAGATGGTCAAGCAGGGTGATCTTCTCATCACGCTCGATGATCGCGCGCTGAAGGCGCAATTGGAAAAGGACATGGCGACGCTGGCCAAGGATCAGGCTCTGGCGGCGAGCGCTGATGCCGATCTGGATCGTGCCAAGAGCCTGCTGGCCAGGCAGACAGGGACGCAGCAGGCTTATGACCAGGCTTTGGCTGCACAGAAGGCAGCACAGGCCACGGTGGCTGCCGATCAGGCGGCGATAGATGCCGACCAGGTTCAACTTGGCTTCACCACGATCACCGCGCCGATTTCAGGTCGGCTGGGCGCCGTGAGCGTCAGTGTTGGCGATCTCGTTACAGCTGGCGGAAGCACCGGCACCGGCGCCACACCGCTGGTGACGATCACCGAAATGGACCCGTTGCGCGTCGCCTTCAATCTGCCGGAGGCCGATCTTTCCCTGCTGCAGCAGGCGGTGGCGAAGCCGGGTTCGGTTTCGGTGACCTTGCACAAGGATGGCACCCCGGCGCCGATCGGGTCCGGTACGGTTGATTTCGTAAATTCCACCGTGGACACCGCGTCTGGCACCATTACGGCGCGGGCGACGGTACCCAATGCCGACCTCAAGCTATGGCCTGGGCAATATGTGAACGTGACGGTCAACGCCGGTATCATGCCGCAAGTCGTCACGGTGCCGACGCAAGCCGTGCAACCCAGCCAGCAAGGCTCATTTGTCTATGTCGTGAAGGCCGACAACACGGTCGAAGCACGCCCGGTCAAGGTGGCGATCAGCCACGAGAACGAAAGCGCTATCGCCAGCGGCTTGCAGGATGGCGACAAGGTGGTGGTGGACGGCCAGTTGAGCCTGAAGCCAGGTACCGCCGTGCGCGAGGCGGAAGGCGCCGGGAAGAGTGGGACCGGCGGAAGCACGTCTCCCAAGGCTGCCGTCAAGGCAAACGGAAACGAAACGGCGGGCTGACCGACCATGATCTCCGAATTCTGCATCCGCAGGCCTGTCGCGACACTGCTGATGTCGATCGCGCTCATTCTGGGCGGTCTGTTTGCCTATAAATTCCTGCCGGTTGCTGCACTTCCGAGCGCGGAATTCCCCACTGTCAATGTTTCTGCATCACTGCCGGGCGCATCGCCCAATGCGATGATGACATCAGTTGCGGTTCCGCTCATCAAGCAGATCGCCACCATTGCCGGCGTGGATTCGATTTCGACCACCAATTCGCTCGGTTCCACCTCGATCGCCGTGCAGTTCGCGCTGAACCGCGATATCGACGCCGCCGCAGCCGATGTGCAGGCGGCAATCGCGCGAACGCAGCGGCAATTGCCGCCTGAAATGACGTCGCCGCCAAGCTACAGAAAGGTCAATCCGGCCGACGCGCCGATCCTGCTTATGGCGTTGACCAGTGATACGGTGCCGCTGACCGACCTCGACGCCATTGCCCAGAACGTGATTTCGCCTTCGCTGTCGACCATCGACGGTGTTGCCCAGGTCATGGTCTGGGGTTCGAAGAAATACGCTGTCCGTATCCAGATCGATCCGACAGCGCTGGCCGCGCGCGGCATCTCCATCGACCAGCTGCAGGCAGCGGTGCAGTCGGCAAACAGCAACGCGCCCGTGGGTGTGCTGCAGAACAGCCAGCAGCAGCTCACCATCACCACCAACACGCAGCTGCAGGACGCGGCCGCCTTTTCCAAGATCATCATCGCGACCAAGAACGGCAATCCCGTCCGTCTTGGCGACGTCACGCGTGTCATCGATTCCGTGCAGAGCACGACATCGGCCTCCTGGTTCGACAAGACGCGCGGCATCATCCTGGCCGTGCAGCGCCAGCCTGATGCGAACACCGTCGAAGTGGTCGATCGGGTCAAGGCGATGCTGCCGTCATTCGAAGACCAGATGCCGGCGGCTGCATCGATTCAGCTGATGAACGATCGCTCGACCTCGATCATCGCGGCCGTCGATGACGTGCAGTTCACGTTGCTGCTGACCATCGGGCTGGTGGTGCTGGTGATCTTCGTCTTCCTGCGTCGGGTGACCGCGACGATCATTCCGGCCGTGGCGGTGCCGATCTCGCTGATCGCCACGCTGGGCGTGATGTTCCTGCTCGGCTTCTCCATCGACAACATCTCGCTGATGGGATTGACGCTCGCGGTCGGCCTGGTCGTCGACGACGCCATCGTCATGCTGGAGAACATTTACCGGCATATGGAGGAAGATGGGCTGCCGGCCTTTCAGGCCGCCGTCAAAGGCTCACGCGAGATCGGCTTCACCATTCTGTCGATGTCGATTTCGCTGGTGGCGGTGTTCATCCCGGTTCTGCTGATGGGCGGCGTCATCGGCCGTATCTTCAACGAATTCGCGGTCGTGGTGACGGTTGCGATCCTCGCCTCGATGTTCGTATCGCTGACATTGACGCCGATGCTGTCGGCGCACCTCCTGACCTTGCCGAAAGGCCACAAGACAGGGCAGGGGGTTGAGCACCAGCATGGCTGGCTGACCCGTGCCTATGACCGGGTCTTGACCTGGTGCCTTGCAAACCATGTGATCGTGTTCCTGGTCTTCCTTGGCACCGCCACACTCTCGGTCTGGCTGTTTACGGTCTCGCCCAAGGGTTTCCTGCCGCAGGAGGACATCGGCCAGATCTCCGTTTCGACCCGTGCGCGCCAGGACATCTCGTTCGACGCGATGGTGAAGCTGCAGGCCCAGGTCGCCGAAGTTTTCGAGAAGTCTCCCTATGTAGCGCACGTCTCGTCGACTGTTGGCGGTGGTTTCGGTTCGGGCGGTCTCAACCA
The DNA here is from genome assembly GCF_042739655.1 of Mesorhizobium sp. NPDC059025. Lineage (NCBI taxonomy): Bacteria > Pseudomonadati > Pseudomonadota > Alphaproteobacteria > Hyphomicrobiales > Phyllobacteriaceae > Mesorhizobium > Mesorhizobium sp. NPDC059025. The sequence goes on from NZ_JBHYIM010000003.1 coordinate 587,163, forward strand.
GGGATCGCTGTTCGTCGAGCTGAAGCCGAAGAGCGAACGGCCCGAGATGGCGGACGTGATGGCAAGCCTCAGGCGGCCACTCGCCGACGTACCCGGCATCGGCACCTTCATGCAGCCGGTGCAGAACCTGCGGCTGGGGTCACGCTCTTCAGCCAGTGCCTATCAGCTGGTCGTCCAGGGTCTGAAGACCGACGAGACCAACGATTGGGCGCAGAAACTGACGGAGGCGATGCAGGCCGATCATGCGATGTTCGCCGATGTCAACAATGACCTCCAGAACACGGCGCTGCAGGCTTCGCTGATTGTCGACCGCGACAAGGCGGCCACCCTGGGTGTCGACACCAACACGCTGCTAAACAGCCTCTACGGTGGTTTCGGTACCGACCAGGTGACGACCATCTTCGGTGCCGCTGACAGTTACCAGGTCATCACCGAACTCGATCCGAGGATCGACTGGTCGCCCGAGCGTATGCTGTCGATCCAGTTTCGCACAGCCAGTGGCTCGCTGGTGCCGCTCGGCGCCTTCGCCCGTGTCGACCGGACGGCTGGACCGCTCACCATCAACCAGCTCGGCCAGCTGCCGGCGGTGACGATTTCCTATAACCTGCCGCAAGGCGTATCGCTTGGCGATACGGTGACGCGCATCGAGGCGCTCAAGGCCGAGATCGGCGTGCCAAAGACGATTGCCACCTCCTTCTCGGGTACGGCCAAGACGTTCCAGGATTCACTCGCCAACCAGGGCCTTCTCATCGCCGGCGCGATCCTGACCATCTACATCGTGCTTGGCATGCTCTATGAGAGCTTCATCCATCCGCTGACCATTCTAACCAGTCTGCCTTCGGCGTTGCTCGGTGCGGTGTTGTCGCTACGGCTTGCTGGAATGGATGTCTCGGTTATCGCCGTCATCGGGCTTCTGATGCTGATAGGCATCGTCAAGAAGAACGGCATCATGATGATCGACGTGGCGTTAGTGTTGCGCCGCGAAGGACGAAGTGCGCGCGACGCTATCCACAAGGCCAGCGTCATGCGTTTCCGTCCGATCATGATGACGACGCTTGCCGCCATCATGGGCACGCTGCCGATTGCCATCGGCGAGGGCGCCAGCGCCGAACTTCGTCAGCCGCTCGGCGTTGCCGTGGTCGGCGGACTGATGGTTTCGCAGGTGCTCACCCTGTTCGTCACGCCCGTGATCTATCTGTACATGGAGTGGCTGTCGCAATGGCTGCTGAGCCTCGTCCGCAAGGGCAGGAAGCCTGATCTCCATCTGGTCGAAGGGGCTGCGCAGCCGTCGCTGTTCGACGAGAACAAGGACCGTCAGGTCGCCGCGGAATAGGTGAGGACACTATCGCCGAACCCACTTTGCAGTATGGCCTGATCCTGTTGGCGGTGTAACCTTCGGTCGGTTGGCAGATGCGATGAGCCTGCGCGGGCATTATTCGATGCGTGTCAGCTTTAGCATATCCGTGAACAGGGCGTGCCAATCGGCTTCATCCAGGCTGATCAGGCCGAGCGCCTTCAACAGGAAGGCGCCTTCGCCGGCCAGGAAGGCCACGGCGATCTGGCGATCCGCCGGCCTGGACAGGTCGAGTCTTGTCAGAAAGCCATTATACCATTCCCGGCTTTCGGCGACGCGCTCCGGTGCCTCAAGCAATGCCGTCATCATGACGGCGGATCGCGAGTGTTCCTCCTCATCCTCGTCCCGCGTTACAGAAAGATGCGCCCGGATCATTGACACTGCCGACGGATCGGGACCAGCTTCCTGCTTCACCTTGGCTTCGTAGGCATCTGCCCAGCGGGCGATCATCGCGCGGATCAGATTGTCCTTGGTGCCAAAGCAATATTGCACGCCGCTCTTGGTGATGCCGGCGGCTTTCGCCACCGCGTCGAAGCTTAGCCCCGACGCTCCGAGCTCGGTCACCACCGTCTCGGCGGCGTCGAGGACCTTGTCGCGGTCGATGCTGCGCGGTCTTCCTGACATCTGACCCCTTCCATTTCAATACGATCGTATTTATATGCATGTCCGTGGCCGTTCAAGGCCGTGGATAAAAGTACACTGAAGGAAGTCATCATGTCCCCGTCCAACCGCTGGCTGGTTCTGGCCATCGTGTCGAGCGCGCTGTTCCTGATCGTCATAGACATGACGGTGCTCTACACCGCGCTTCCCACGCTGACGCACGAGCTGAGGGCAACGGCGACGGAGAAGCTCTGGATCATCAATGCCTACCCGCTGGTGGTCGCCGGCTTGCTGCCGGGCGTCGGCACGCTGGGCGACCGGCTCGGCCACAAGCGCATGTTCCTGGCCGGCCTCGTCGTGTTCGGCCTGGCCTCGCTGGGAGCCGCGTTTTCACTGGCTCCGGCCTGGCTGATTGCGGCCCGCGCCTTGCTCGCTGTTGGTGCCGCCATGATGATGCCCGCCACCCTGTCGCTGATCAGGCTGACCTTCATGGATGAAAAGGAACGCGCCTTCGCCATCGGCGTCTGGGCGGCGGTGGCTTCTGGCGGTGCCGCCTTCGGGCCGGTCGTCGGCGGCGCGCTGCTGGAGCATTTCTGGTGGGGCTCGGTCTTCCTGATCAACGTGCCGGTGGTGCTGGTCGCGCTGCTCGCCGGGGCAACGTTGCTGCCCAACAGGCCAGGCAACAGTGACCACCCCTGGGATCTGATCGGCTCGATCCAGGTCATGATCGGTCTTGTGGGACTGACCTATGCCATCAAGGAAATCGCCAAGCGCGATCCGTCATGGCCGACAGCCGCACTCACCTTCACAGTCGGTCTCATCACCATCGTCGTCTTCGTGCGCCGCCAGCTCGCCAGCCGCACGCCGCTGATCGACTTCTCGCTCTTCACCAATGCGCGCTTCTCGGCGGGTGTGGCGACCGCCATGGTGGCGTCGGCGGCCTTGATCGGCGTGGAGCTGGTGTTCAGCCAGCGTCTGCAGCTGGTGCTCGGTCTCTCACCGCTGCAGGCCGGCCTGATCATCCTGCCGATCCCGCTCGCAGCCTTCGTCGCCGGCCCATTGACCGGCCTGGCGTTGCCACGGATTGGCGCCACGCGCGTGCTGTGGTCGTCACTGTTTCTTGCGGGGGCGATGCTTGTCGCCTATCTCCTGGTCTACCGTGGCGAAACCTGGCTGTGGCTCACCGCGCTGTCGCTGATGGGCTTCGGCTTCGGCGCGGCAATGACGGCGGCGTCCAGCGTCATCATGCTGTCGGCGCCGGAGGAACGCGCCGGCATGGCGGCTTCGATCGAGGAGGTCTCGTTCGAGCTTGGCGGCGCGCTCGGCATTGCCTTTCTCGGCTCGCTGATGTCAGGGCTCTACACCTATGCCCTGGTGTTGCCGCAAGGCATTGCGGCACAAGCGGGCGACAGCCTCGATGAGGCGTTGATTGTCGCCGAGCAACTGGCGCCTGTCGAAGCAGAAGCGCTGACCAATCTTGCGAGTGCTGCCTTCGACCAGGCTTTTTTCGGCGTCATCGCGGCAGCGGCAACGCTGCTGGTCGTCGTCAGTCTGGTGATCTGGAGGAGGACTGCGACGGTTTGAGTGTTATCTCTCCTGGAGCGTTTCCGGTTTTCGAGGAAGCGCTCTAGCTATCTGTTTCTACGCAATTCCGGACGGAGTGTGTCACACACCTTTCCTGGAGTTGCCTATTCAGGCGATCCAATGTTCGAAATTCGACCCGCTGAAACAGCAGACTATCCGCGGATCGTGCGGCTCTGGCACCAAGGATGGCATGATGCCCATGCGGCTCTTGTTCCAGCCGGAGTTCTGGCGTTTAGGACGATAGACCACTTCGCTATCTGGCTGCAGGAGGCGCGCGATGCCTTCTACGTTGCTGTCGACGCCGAACTGCTGGGGTTCGTTTCGACGAAGGGCTCCGAGATCGTCAAGCTCTATGTCGACAGAGATGCTCGCGGAGGCGGCGTAGCCCATCGCTTGCTCTTCTTCGCGGAACTCAATCTGGCGGAAAGCGGAGTACAGGAGGCTGAACTGTTCTGTACGGCAGGCAACAGCCGGGCCGAAAAATTCTATCAGCGCGAAGGATGGATCATCTCCCGATCGTTTGACGATCACCTCTGGATGCCGAAAGGCCAAGGCGGGCGCTTTGTCGTGCGGACGCATCGTTTTCAAAAGACGGTCACGCCGGCAACATAAGTTCGTCGCAGGCGGGGGGCCGCGCACATTTCCCCTCAGTTCACCACGCGCCTGGCGTCGGGCAGGTCGAGCGAGAAGGCCGGGATGGCGATGTCGAACTGCTCGCCGCGCGCATTGCGCATCGTGTAGTGCCCGACCATGATGCCGGATGGCGTCGAAAGCGGGCAGCCCGACGTGTATTGGTAGCTGTCGCCGGGGTTCAGTTCCGGTTTTTCGCCGACGACGCCAGGTCCGCGTACTTCCTCCACTTGTCCCATACCGTCGGTGATGTGCCAGTAGCGCGACAGAAGCTGCACGAACTCGTCCGAGCGGTTGTCGATCGTCACCCGGTAGCCCCATACGTAACGGCTCTCGTCGGGGTCCGAGCGGTCTTCGAGGTAGAAGGGTTCCACCTCGACCACGATGTTGCGGGTGACTGCACTGTACATGGGCAACCTGATGCGACTCGGTACCAAAAACTGCAACGAATTTCCGCCCGTGCACCGTCATGGTCAACCTTCTGTCATGTGCACGACATGAAACGGTGATGGTGTGCGCCGATCGCGTCCGGTCCCGTGATGATTCCTGGACGCAGCCTAACAAGGCTTTCAGGCCGCGTTTCCGGGGGTGACCTGACTTCATGGACCTGACAATCGCAGCCGCATCTTTCTCTGCCGCCCTGCTTCTCACCAATCTCGTTTCCATAGGACTGGCGTGGTCCCAGCTGGAACGACGACGCACTGCACCGGCACCTCGTAGCGATGCACCGCCGGTTTCGATCGTCATACCCGCGCGCGGTATCGAGCCCTTTACGCCCGAGACGCTTGAGCGCGCCTTCCGGCTCGACTGGCCGGACTACGAACTGATCTTCTGTGTGGCCCACACCGATGATCCGGTTGCGCTGGCGATCCGCACCACCATGGCGCGTTTCCCCGAGGTACCGGCGCGTCTCCTGTTCGGCGACGATCGTATCAGCGGCAATCCCAAGCTGAACAACTGCGTCAAAGGCTGGGAAGCGGCGCGGCACGACTGGGTGATCCTGGCCGACTCCAACGTCCTGATGCCGCGCGACTACATCCAGAACATGATGCAGGCCTGGCGCCCCGACAGCGGCCTCGTCTGCTCGACGCCGGTCGGTTCGCGTCCAGACGGTTTCTGGGCCGAGGTCGAATGTGCCTTCCTCAACACGCTGCAGGCGCGCTGGCAATATACCGGGGCTGCCGCCGGTCTCGGCTTCGCGCAGGGCAAGAGCATGTTGTGGTCGAAGCCGCTGCTCGATGCCAATGGCGGCATCCACGCGCTGGCCGCCGAGATCGCCGAGGACGCTGCAGCGACCAAGCTGGTCAACGGGCTCGGCCTTAAGGTCCACCTGGTGGCTTCGCCGTTCGAGCAGCCGCTCGGGCACCGCAAGGTGGAGGCCGTGTGGTCGCGCCAGGCCCGCTGGGCAAGACTGCGCCGCGTCACCTTCCCGTTGTTTTTCGCGCCGGAGCTGTTTGTCGGCGCGGCCATGCCGCTGCTGTTCGCGCTGATTGCCGCCGCCGGCTCAGGCGCAGACATGCTCTCGACCACCTTGCTGGTGCTGGCTGCCGTCTATCTGCCGGAATACGCGCTGGCGCTGGCCAAGGGCTGGCACGCCTCGCCGCGGCTGATCGCCGCCATGGTGGTGCGCGACATCATGGTCCCGGCCATCTGGCTGCGCGGCTGGCTCGGCGGCGCCATCGACTGGCGCGGCAACACCATGAACATCACCACCAAGTCCGATGAAGCCGAGGAGGTTCTGTCGGGCGCCTGATCTCTCCGGTATCGCTGCCGGCCGGTTTGCGGCATGATCGCCGGAGGCAGGGGGAGGTTGGCCGTGCTGTCCGAGGATCGCTATTGCCAGATCGCGCTGGGTTTCCCCGGAGCCGAGCAGAGCAGCCATTTCGATGTCACCGATTTCCGCGTGCGCGGCAGGATCTTCGCAACGCTGCGGCCAAAGGACGGCCGCGCCGTCATCAAGCTAGCGCCGGACGAGCAGCGGCTGCTGCTCGAAACATCGGCGAGCCAGTTCGAGCCGATCCCCGGCTCGTGGGGCCAGAAGGGCTGGACGCGGGTCCGGCTGGAAAAGGCGGACGAGGAAACCGTCCGCCATGCCATGGCGATGAGCTGGCGCTCGGTCGCGCCGAAATCGCTGCGTTAGCAGGGAAACGGAGCGGAATGCGGGGTTCCTTCCCATTGCATTCCGCTCGAGTCGTCACGCCTTGGCGAGCGCCTGTTCGATGTCTTCGAGCAGGTCATCGGTGTCTTCGAGGCCGAGCGACAGGCGCAACGTGCCTTCGCCGATGCCCAATTCGGCGCGTGCCTCGTCGGTCAGGTTCTTGTGCGTCGTCGTTGCCGGATGGGTGATCAGGCTCTTGGCGTCGCCCAGATTGTTGGAGATCAGCACCACGTCGAGCGCGTTCTCGAAGGCGAAGGCCGATTTCTTGCCGCCCTTGAGGTCGAAGCAGATCAGCGTTGAGCCGCCGGTCATCTGCTTCCTGATGATGTCGGCCTGCGGATGGTCGGCGCGGCCCGGATAGATCAGCCGCCCGACCTTCGGATGGTCGGCCAGGAAGTCGGCGATCCTGCTTGCTGCTTCCGTCTGCTGGCGCACGCGCAGCGGCAGCGTCTCCAGGCCCTTCAGCAGCACCCAGGCATTGAAGGGCGACAGGCTCGGCCCGGTATGGCGGAAATAGTCGTGCAGGTTCTCGTCGATCCACTTCTTGTCAGACAGCACAATGCCACCGAGGCAGCGGCCCTGGCCATCGATGTGCTTGGTGGCCGAATAGACGACGATGTGCGCGCCGAGCTCCAGCGGCTTCTGCATCAACGGCGTGGCGAAGACATTGTCCACCACCAGCCTGGCGCCGATCGAATTAGCCAGCCTGGCGACGGCAGCGATGTCGACCACTTCCAGCGTCGGGTTGGTTGGGCTTTCCAGGAAGAACAGCCTGGTGTTGGGTCGGACCGCGGCTTCCCAGTTCCCGATCTCGGTGCCGTCGACCAGCGTCGCCTCGATGCCGTATTTCGGTGCCAGCGTCTCGACCACCCAGCGACAGGAGCCGAACAGCGCGCGCGCGGCGACGATGTGGTCGCCTGCCTTGAGGCCGCACAGCACGGCTGCCGTCACCGCGGCCATGCCCGATGCGGTGGCGCGGGCATCTTCCGCGCCTTCCAGCGCGCACATGCGCTTTTCAAACATGTCGACGGTCGGGTTGGCATAACGCGAATAGATGAAACCGGGCTCCTCGCCCTTGAAGCGGGCCTCGGCGCGCTCGGCGCTGTCATAGTGATAACCTTGCGTCAGGAACATCGCTTCCGACATCTCGCCGAAGCCCGATCGCAGCGTGCCAGCGTGGACGAGCTGGGTTGCGGGTTTCCAATTGCGCTTTTTCTCGGTCATGGTTCCATTCCGACACAAACTGGCTGCCATATGACTGGCAGGCACAAAAAAACCGGCCGCGAAGTCGCAACCGGTCCATACGGCCTTTGTCGGGCCCTGCGGTCCTTTAGCGACTTGTTTAACGTGGCTGCAAGCCGACCGGCCAAATCACCACGGGATAAAGCACCCTTTAGACCCGGGGGCGGCTTGCGTCAATTGCCGGCTTCATTAAGAGCATGGAGGACTGGCTGACTTGAGCCACCTGTGGAGTTGTCATTGCGCAAGACAGGCATTCTTCCCGATCAGGACATCGCGGCGCTGTTCCAGGCAGGCAGCCTGAAGTCGCCGCGCCCGCTCGATGGCGACCAGATCCAGCCGGCCAGCCTCGACCTTCGCCTTGGCGAAAAGGCCTACCGTGTCCGCGCCAGTTTCCTGCCCGGCCCCCACAGCACGGTGGAAGCCAAGCTCGAGCGGCTGAAACTGCACGAAATCGACCTCGCCGACGGCGCGGTGCTGGAGACGGGCTGCGTCTACATCGTGCCGCTGCTGGAAAGCCTGGAATTGCCTGGCGACATTTCCGCCTCGACCAATCCGAAGAGCTCCACCGGCCGGCTCGACATCTTCACCCGCGTCATGACCGATCATGGCCAGGAATTCGACAAGATCGCCGCCGGCTATCGCGGCCAGCTTTATCTCGAGGTCAGCCCGCGCACCTTCCCGATCGTCGTCCGCACCGGCTCGCGCCTGTCGCAGATCCGTTTCCGCACCGGCAACGCGCTGTTGTCGGAAGACGAACTGCACGCGCTGCACCGCGCCGAGACGCTGGTGGCGATCGATCCGCCCAACATCTCCAACGGCGGTATCGCGCTGTCCATCGACTTGGCGGGCGACAAGGACGGTCTGGTCGGCTATCGCGGCAAGCATCACACCGGGCTGGTCGATGTTGACAAGCGCGCCGCCCAGGACATCGTCGACTTCTGGGAGCCGCTCTATCGCAGCGGCGCCGGCGAGCTGGTGCTCGATCCGGACGAGTTCTATATCCTGGTCAGCCAGGAAGCGGTGCACGTGCCGCCGCTCTACGCCGCCGAGATGACGCCGTTCGATCCGTTGGTCGGCGAATTCCGCGTGCACTACGCCGGCTTCTTCGATCCGGGCTTCGGCCATTCCGCCGCCGGTGGCACCGGCAGCCGCGCGGTGCTCGAAGTGCGCAGCCACGAGGTGCCGTTCATCCTCGACCATGGCCAGATCGTCGGCCGGCTGGTCTTCGAACACATGCTGAAGCGGCCGACCGCGCTCTACGGCACCGACCTCGGCTCCAACTACCAGGCGCAAGGCCTGAAGCTGTCGAAGCATTTTCGGGCGGCGAGATAGAGTAGGGGAATAGGGGAGTAGGGCAGAAAACGATTGCCTATTCCCCTAGTGCCTTACCGAGAGCCACCCGGCTAAAGCAGCAAGTCCACGTAGCATCCTGTGCTTGCCTGGCCCTCGGCGGCGTGCTTGGCTGTTCGCGGACAACAAGACCAACCCGAGGGGAAAATGATGAAAATGTCCAGATGGTTCGCAACGGTCGCGGCCGCCACGATGTTGGTGGCAGGCGCCAGTGCCGCTCTTGCCGCCGACAAGATCAAGATCGGCACGGAGGGTGCTTATCCTCCTTTCAACACTCTCACCGCCGACGGCAAGCTCGAAGGTTTCGACATCGACATCGCCAATGCTCTGTGCGCGCAGATGAAGGCCGAATGCGAGATCGTCACGCAGGATTGGGACGGCATGATCCCGGCGCTGCAGGCCAAGAAATTCGATGCCATCATCGCTTCGATGAGCATCACCGAAGAGCGCAAGCAGAAGGTGGCCTTCACCAACAAATATTACACCACGCCGCTGGCGCTGGTCGCGCTGAAGGACAGCGCGCTAGCTGGTACGGATGGCGAGGCGGTCAAGGGCAAGACCGTGGGTGCGCAGGCTTCAACCACGCAGGCGAACTATGCGCAGGACGTCTACGCCAAGGCCGGCGCTGACGTGAAACTCTATCCGACGCAGGAAGAGGCGGTGACCGACCTCGTCAACGGCCGCCTCGACGCCGTCCTTTCCGACAAGTTCGTGCTGGTCGACTGGATGAAGAACGGCTCGGCCAAGGACTGCTGCAAGATGATCGGCGACGTCAAGGGAACCGAGACCGAAGCTGGCATCGCGATCCGCAAGGAGGACAACGAATTGCGCGAGAAGTTCAATGCCGCCATCGACGCCATCGTTGCCGACGGCACCTACAAGAAGATCCAGTCGAAATATTTCGACTTCGACATCTATTGAGCCGGCGGTGATTTGCCGCACGGTTCTCGCTGCTGAAAGGAAAGGCCGGGACGTGTCCCGGCCTTCTTGTCTGGCGCCATTGAACCGATGGCGTCCATCCGTCTTTGTCGCTGCATGACAGACGATGCCAAATCGCATGACGTCCTGGCTCGCTCTGCCGCAGGAGAGCGGGACTTTCGAGATATGGATCTTGACGATCGCATCCACGACTTCCGCAACTGCAACCTGCGGGGCGCGATCTTTGCTGGAAGCTCTATTCTGGCCAGATTCAATGGCGCTGACCTGGAGGGCGCGGACTTCAGCAGTTGCAATGTGAAGACATGCGATTTTTCGGGGGCAAAACTTGCCGGCGCAGCTTTCTGCGGGGCGGCCATCGATTCGGCAGTCTTCGATGGCGCCGACCTGAGCGGCGCCAATTTTCGGGGCGCGACCGCCTATGGGCATATATTCGCCGACGGCGAATTGCCTTGACGGCATTCCGCTCCGAGAAGCCCCAGGTTGAGCTCTAGATAGCGCTGCTCCACTGCACCGGCACCAGTTCGAAGCCGTTGCCCGCTTTGGCGATGTGGCCGGTGGCGGGGAAGGGGGCGTGGTAGAAGGCGACCTGCATCTTCTCCGCTGCCGCCATGTCGAGCAGCTTGCGTCGGGTGGCCGTTGCCTGCGGCCCGTCCATGTCGAAGATCGCCGTCCAGTCGGGGTTGCGTACGAAGAGCGCGGGATGGTTGGTGGTGTCCGACAGGGCCATCAGCCTGCCTTCGCCAGAGGTGATGGCGAAGACGGTGTGGCCGGGCGTGTGGCCCGGAGCGGCGATTGCGGTCACGCCGGGCACCAGTTCCTTGTCGGCTTCGAACTGTTTCACATCCTTGGCGACGGGGCCGAAGACACGGCGCACGGTGGCGAAGGCGTTCCTGGCGGCTTCCGGAGCGGCGTTCATTTTGGCATCGTCCATCCAGAACGCCCATTCGGCAGCCGGCACCATCACCTCGGCGTTGGGGAAGACGGCGGTGCCGTCCTTGAGGCGGAAGCCGTTGATGTGGTCGCCGTGGAAATGGCTGATGATGACGGTCGAGACATCCTCCGGCGTGAAGCCGGCGGCCTTGAAATTGTTCATCCAGACCCCGGAGGTCGGCGCGCCGGAATCACCATTGCCGGTGTCGATCAGCACCAGCCTGTCGCCGATCTGCAGCGCCAGCGTGGTGTAGGAGATCGAAAGCGCGTCGCTTGGCAGATAAGCCGCCTCCAGCGCTTTCTGGACGTCGGCCAGTTCGGCGTTGCGGATGAACCCTTCCAGCGGGCGTTTGCCGAAACCGTCGTTGAGGGCGGTGACGGTGATGTCGCCGACCTTATAGCGATAGAAGCCGGGGTTGTGGCTCACGGCTGCGTCTTGTGCTCGGGCCGGAGCGATGCCGGTGGGCAGGTCGAGGATGGCAGCGGTGGCGAGAGCGCCGGCGCTTGCCATGACGGTGCGGCGGGAAAGGGCGAAACTGGCCATTGATGGGACTCCAAAGGTCAGCGGGCACGGCCTTGCCCGGCAGCGCTCATCGCCGACCGGTTCCGCGCCCCGGGGAATAACCCCGAAGGCAGGCTAGCAGCCGGACCGCTCGCTTCAACCCGATGCGGCCGGAGGCGGGTCACCTTTGCGTGAGTCGGTCGTTATCGCGGAAGAAGCGCACCGGTCTTACCTTTGGCAGATGGAGTACCAATCGAAGCCCGGTGCTGGCGCTTCCTCGCTTTGCCGGCACATGTTTGGCAGGATCTGGCCGTTCTGGCTCAATGGAGGGAAAACAAGAATGAAGATTTCGAAATGGCTCCTCTCGGCTGCGGCTGCGACACTGTTGATGGTCGCGCCGGCTGCTGCCGAGAAGCTGAAGATCGCCACGGAAGGTGCTGCACCGCCTTTCAGCACGGTGACGGCGGATGGCAAGCTGGCCGGCTTCGACGTCGATATCGCCAATGCGCTGTGCACCCAGATGAAGATCGAATGCGAGATCGTCGCGCAGGACTGGGACGGCATGATCCCGGCGCTGAAGGCCGGGAAGTTCGACGCCATCATCGCCTCGATGACCATCACCGAGGAGCGCAAGAAGCAGGTCGCCTTCACCAACAAATATTACGCGACGCCGCTGGCGCTGGCCGGCCTGAAGGACACCGCCGTGACGGGCACCGAGCCGACGGCGCTCGACGGCAAGACGCTGGGCGCCCAGGGCTCGACCATGCAGGCCACTTATGCGCAGGATGTCTACGCCAAGGCCGGCGCCGACGTGAAGCTCTACCCGACGCATGAGGATGCTGTCGCCGACCTCGTCAACGGCCGGCTCGACGCCATCATCACCGACAAGTTCGTGCTGGTCGACTGGGTCAAAAACGGCAGCGGCAAGGATTGCTGCAAGCTGATAGGCGACATCAAGGGCACGGAGGCCGAGATCGGCATCGCCATCCGCCAGGGCGAGGACGCGCTGCGCGGGCGTTTCAACGCCGCGATCGATGCCATCGTGGCCGACGGCACCTACAAGAAGGTGCAGGCAAAATATTTCGACTTCGACATCTATTGAGCGGCTGAAGCCGATCAAGAACCGATGGATCTACGGGCGCCGCAGGCGCCCGTTTTGTTGTCTGCGCCAAATCACGGTTTCATAAACCACCGAATGTCCTAAAAAGTGGCATCTTCGACATTCATGACGAAAGCCGGCCGTCCTATCTATAGCTGGCGCCCCGATCGACGGGAGCGCCAAAGGAGATTGAGATGACAAGCGAACACAAAGGTACGGCTCTCGTCACCGGCGCATCGTCAGGCATTGGCGCGATCTATGCCGATCGTCTGGCGAAACAGGGCTACGATCTGATCCTGGTGGCGCGCAACGCCGGGAAGCTGCGCAACCTTGCAAGCGCGATCAGCGACAAGACAGGCCGTTCGGTCGAGGTCTTTCCGGCCGATCTCGGCAAGAGCGCCGATCTGAAGCAGGTCGAAAAGGTGCTGCGCACCGATGCCAGCATCACCATGCTGGTCAACAATGCGGGCATTGGCGCCGTCGCGCCACTGCTTGCCAGCGACATCGACGCCATGCAGTCGATGATCGACGTCAACGTCACCGCGCCGATGCGGCTGGCCTACGCAGCAGCGCCGGGGTTTGTCGCACGCGGCAAAGGCACCATCATCAACATCGCCTCGATCGTCGCCATATCGCCGGAAACGCTGAATGGCGTCTATGGCGGCAGCAAAGCCTTTGTCCTGGCCTTCTCGCAGTCGCTCCACCATGAGCTTGCCGACAACGGCGTCCGCGTTCAGGCCGTGCTTCCGGGCGCGACAGCAACCGACTTCTGGGAACTTTCCGGCAGGCCCGTCGAGCATCTGCCCGCCGAAATCGTCATGTCGGCGGATGCCATGGTCGATGCCGCGCTGGCGGGACTGCGGCAGGGCGAACTGGTCACCATCCCTTCGCTGCCCGACATCGCCGATTGGCAGACCTTCGAGGCGGCACGCAATGCGCTCCGACCCAATCTCTCATTGGGTACGCCTGCCAAACGCTACGCTGCCTGACATCGATCCCTGGCATACTGCCCGCAATGCCGACAACCCACTTTGAAAGAAACGACAATGTCCCAAACTCTGCAGGAAAGTTCCGAAAACTCGTCTTCCGTCTTGAAGCTGGAGGTGGTCGTGCTGCCTGTCGCCGATGTCGATCGCGCCAAGGCGTTCTATGCCGGTCTCGGCTGGCGGCTCGATGCCGACTTCGTCAACGGCGATGCATTCCGCGTCGTGCAGTTCACGCCGCCCGGTTCGAACACCTCCATCCATTTCGGCAAGGGGCTTACACCGGCAGTGCCAGGCTCCGCGCAGGGGCTCTATCTGATCGTGGCCGACATCGAGGCGGCGCGCGCAAGCCTCAAGGCGCATGGCGCCGAGGTGAGCGAAGCGTTCCATCGCGCCGCAGTCGGTGGGCCGGCGCTTCCCGGACGCGATCCGGAGGGACGCAGCTACAATTCCTTCGCCACGTTCAGCGATCCAGACGGCAATGGCTGGATCCTCCAGGAGATCACCGCGCGGTTGCCGGGACGCGTCGAAGCGGACGTCACCACATATGGTTCGGTGGGCGACCTGGCGGCAGCGCTTCGTCGGGCGGCGGAAGCACATGGCGAGCACGAGAAGCGGAACGGCGGCCAGCACGATGTCAACTGGCCGGACTGGTATGCCGCTTACATGGTGGCGGAAAGGGCCGGCACGGACCTGCCGCTCTGAAACGAGGCGGCTTCGCGACCGTTGTAGAAGATGACCTGATTTTCTTATATTCCACCTATTGCGCCAAGGCTAAAAGGGGAATGTGCTGATGCTGCGGATCGGTTTCGTGCTGACACCCGGCTTCCAGATGATGAGCCTGGCCGCCGCTTCGGCGTTCGAGTTCGCCAATCTGGTCGCCGGCGAAAAGGTCTACGAGATGGAGATCCTGTCGGAGACAGGCGGCCTGCTGAGCAATTCAATTGGCATTCCGGTCGAAACGCGCAAGCTGTGCCTATCCGGGCATGACACGCTGATCTTCGGAACGGGGATCGTGATCGACCAGCCGGCCCCCGCCATCGTGGCGTTTGCCCGCGAGGCGTTCAAATCGACGCGTCGCATCGCCTCGATCTGCATGGGCACCGCCATTCTCGCGGAAGCCGGACTTCTCGACGGCAGGCGGGCGACCACGCATTGGCTCGTCGCGCAGAAGTTGCAAATGCGTTATCCGAAGATGCGGATGGAAGAGGATCGCATCTTCATCGTCGACGGATCCGTCTGGACGTCGGCCGGAATGAGTGCCGGCATCGACATGGCGCTCGGCATGATCGAGAAGGATCTCGGCGCGGATCTGGCGCGGGCGGTGGCGCAGCGGTTGGTGCTTTATCACCGTCGCGCCGGCGGCCAGTCGCAGCATTCCGAATTGCTGGCTCTCGATGCCAAGTCGGATCGTATCCAGAAGGCGCTGGCCTACGCCAGGGTGAACCTGCGCTCGGCGCTCTCGGTGGAGGAGCTCGCCGAGGCTGCGCATCTCAGCCCACGCCAGTTCAGCCGCGCCTTCCGCGCCGAGACGGGGCAGACGCCGGCCAAGGCGGTGGAGAACCTGCGGCTCGAGACGGCGCGCCTGATGATGGAGCAGAGCCGGCATCCGATCGACGTCGTTGCTGCCGAAACCGGTTTCGCCGATCGCGAACGCATGCGGCGCGCCTTCATCCGCGCCTTCGGACAGCCGCCCATGGCCATCCGGCGCAGCGCGCGCGAATCGTCGCTCGCGAACTGACGTCTGGTGGAATACCCAGAAACCTTCCGGGAGGGACAAGCGCATTTTCAGCTATTGGTACATCTCGATCCTGCCTCCACACGCGCGGAAAACACTTTCCGAAACAGGCAGGCTGCTAGGATTTCTCCAGGGGCAGCCCGAGCTCAGGCAGACGGGCGCCGTCAGTTTTGGCGGCGCGGATGGCCGGCCATGGGTCTGCATAACAATCGTGAACGCGACGGCGGCTGGCGACTGGGCCAGCGACGGCGCGTACATTGCTCAATTCAATCGGGTCGAGATGGTCTGCTCCGATTTTGATCGGCGAGATTTCTATGAGCAGATCTCCGCGAAAATAGCCGGGTTTCTTCAGTGGGAGATCGCGATCAAAAGCGATGAATAGCCGATCGCTGTCTGCGCGACGGGAGGCGCGAACCTATTCGAACTGCAGGTTCTCCTTGAGCAGGACCTCGATGCGGATACGTTCCTGCGAGGCGAGAAGCTCGCGGTGGTCGGAACGGGCACGCATGATGCGCAGCGCACTGCGCACTGCATGGCCGGGGTCCTGCGCGATCACGGCGTCGATGCGCTCGTCGAGCAGGGCTTGTTCGCTGAAGGGCGTGCGCTCATGTGCGACGATGGTCAGCGGGCGGGACACCTGCGTGTTCCAGACGGCTGTCAGCGGGATGCGCGCCTCGGAGCTCAGCACGTAGACGGCGACCGTGTCGGGATTGTGCTGCAGGGTGCGCTGGATGATGAGCTCGGCGCGTCTTTCGTCGGCATAGGTTTCCAGCGACGGCAGGCATTGCAGTTGCGGGAAGCGGGCATTGATGATGCTGTCGAAGCCGAGGCGGCGCTGGATGCTGTCCAGCGCCATCATGGTTTCAGAGACGACCACGATCCTGCCGCGTCGCTCGCCGATGAAGCGGCCGACGATCTTGCCGGCGGTGGCGCCGGCAGCAAAATTGTCGACGCCGACATAGTCGGCGCTTTCCAGCCGCTCCTGGCCCGACAGGAACTGCACCACCTTGACGCCGCGCTCCACCAGCCGCAGCAAGGCGTCGCGCACCTGTGGCGATTCCGGCGCCATGACGGCGACGCCGTCCAGGTCGTCATGGTCGATGCCGGTGAGGTATTTCGCGACATGGTGCGGGTCGTTCATCGCGATCCGGGCGACCTCCACCTCGGTGGCATCGGTGCGCGATGCCTCCCGGGCCTCGCCGACCCGGGCGATGAGCTCCGACAGATACTGGTCGCCCGACGTCGGCAGCACGAAGCGGAAACGATAGGTCTTGTTGCGCGCCAGCGCCACCGCCGCGGGATTGCGCACGAAGCCGATGCGCTCGATCGCCTCGGCCACCCTTCTTGCCGCCTTCGGGCTGACATTCGGCCGTTCGTTGAGCACGCGGTCGATGGTAGCGAGGCTCACGCCCGCGGCTTCTGCCAGGTCTTTCGCGGTTGGCCGCACGCTCTCGATCTCATTCCGGCTGGCACGAAGCGAACTTCGCGATCACGACTCTAGAACTGGTTTCCTCCAACAAAAGCAGATGAAAAGCAAGAATTGAGGTGCGCACCTCAAATTTTGCTTGCTTTGAGGTGCGCACCTCAATTATGACTCTCGCCATGGCTGCCGGGAGGATCGGCGCGAGCCACGGGCGACGTGGAGGAGCCCTGGTTCGCCGGGAAGATCGTTCCGCGTCATTTGCCCGCAAACGGGCGTTTTCAATCTTCCGATGGAGGTCGGAAGCAGGGGACGGGAGGCCCCAGCCAATGAAATCTCGCTATGTCACATCACTCGCTGCCTTGTGGGCCTTCGCTGCTGCCGGCGCCGCCGGCACGAGCCACGCTAGCGCAAAGGACCTGACACTGTGCTGGGCCGCCTGGGATCCGGCGAACGCGCTTGTCGAACTCAGCAAGGACTTCGAGGCCAAGAGCGGTATCAAGATGAAGTTCGAGTTCGTGCCCTGGCCGAACTTCGCCGACCGCATGCTCAACGAGCTGAATTCCGGCGGCAAGCTGTGCGATCTGATGATCGGCGACAGCCAATGGATCGGCGGTGCCGCCGAGAACGGCCAATACGTCAAGCTTAACGATTTCTTCGACAAGGAAGGAATCAAGATGGACGACTTCATTCCGGCGACCGTCGTCGGTTATGCCGAATGGCCGAAGAACTCTCCGAATTACTGGGCGCTGCCGGCCTTCGGCGACGTCGTCGGCTGGAGCTACCGCAAGGACTGGTTCGCCCGTCCCGAACTGCAGGCCGAGTTCAAGCAGAAATACAGCCGCGACCTCGCTGTGCCGAAAACTTTCGCCGAACTCAAGGACATCGCCGAATTCTTCCAGAAGCGCCAGATCGACGGCAAGACGGTCTATGGCGCTGCGATCTACACGGAACGCGGCTCCGAAGGCATCACCATGGGCGTCATGGACGTGCTCTACAGCTATGGCTTCCAGTACGAGAACCCCGCCAAGCCCTATGATCTCGAAGGCTATGTGAACTCTGCCAAGGCGGTGAAGGGGCTAGAATTCTACAAGCAGCTCTATGACTGCTGCACGCCGCCCGGCCATTCCGATGCCTACATGTCCGAGGACATCGACGCCTACAAATCGGGCCAGGTTGCCCTGCACATGAACTTCGCCTTCACCGGGCCCGGCATCAATGCCGACGCCAATGTCGGCGGCGACAAGTCGGGCTACTTCCCGAACCCGGCCGGTCCTGACGGTGTCGCCTTCGCCCAACTCGGCGGCCAGGGCATTTCCGTGGTCTCGGCTTCGGAAAAGAAGGACGATGCGCTCGCTTACATCAAGTGGTTCGCCCAGCCGGAAATCCAACAGAAATGGTGGCAGATGGGCGGCTATTCGGCGCTGCGCAAGGTGGTCGAGGATCCGGGCTTCGCGACCAGCCAGCCTTATGCGCAGACCTTCCTGGATTCCATGGCCATCGTGAAGGACTTCTGGGCCGAGCCGTCCTACGCCTCATTGCTGCAGGCGGCACAGAAGCGCTTCCACGACTATGTCGTCGCCGGCCAGGGTTCCGCTCAGGACGCGCTGAACGGCCTCGTCAAGGACTGGACGCAGGTCTTCGACGACGAAGGCAAGTACTGATTGCCGGCCTCTGGCCCGCTGCCTCGTAGCGGGCCATGATGCAGACGCAGCCGGTGTGCCGGCTGCGTCGTCAAACAGTCGCAAAAGCAGGGAACGACCCCATGTTGCAATCATCGGTGGACCGTGTCGCCGAGGCGACCCCGCGCGCCATAACCAGACGCGTGCACGGGCTGTCCGACCGGGCTCTTGCCTGGCTCTTCGTCGCGCCGTCGATCGTGCTTCTGCTGGCCGTCAACATCTTTCCGCTGATCTGGACGATCCGGCTGAGCTTCACCAATTTCCGCGTCAACCGGCCCAATGCCGAGGTCGAGTTCATCGGCCTCAAGAACTACCTGAACATCCTGTCCGATCGCGACATCTGGCTGACCATGCAGGCGACGGCCCATTTCCTGATATGGACGATCGTCCTCCAGGTGCTGATCGGCTTCACGCTTGCCTATCTCATCAACAAGAAGTTCCGCGGCAACGATCTCTGGACGACGATCATCGTGCTGCCGATGATGCTGAGCCCGGCGGTTGTCGGCAATTTCTGGACCTTCCTCTACCAGCCGCAGATCGGCCTCTTCAACTATGCGGTCGGTTTCCTGACCGGCGCCGATCCATCCTCCTTCTCGATGATCGGCGACGTGTCGCTGGCGCCGTGGGCGATCATCATCGTCGACACCTGGATGTGGACGCCCTTCGTGATGCTGATCTGCCTCGCCGGGCTGCGCTCCATTCCAGCCAGCATCTACGAGGCTGCCGAATGCGACCGCGCCTCGAAGTGGCGGCAGTTCTGGACCATCACCATTCCGCTGGTGCTGCCCTTCCTGATGCTGGCCGTGCTGTTCCGCGGCATCGAGAACTTCAAGATGTTCGACCTCGTGGTGCAGCTTACCGGCGGCGGGCCGGGTTCGGTCACCGAACTCACCTCGATCAACCTGAAGCGCGAAGCCTTCGAGAAGTGGCGCACCGGCTATGCCTCCGCCTACGCCGTCATCCTCTTCGTGACCGTCTTCGGCCTGGCCTCGATCTACGTCAAAGCCCTGAACAAGGTGAAACAGCGATGAGCAGCTATTCCGTCACCGAGCCGTCGCTGCGGCAGAAATGGTCCGCCGGCGTCCTGGTAGTCCTCCATGCGCTGATCACCATCCTGCCGCTGGTCTGGATCATCGCGACCAGCTTCAAGACGCCATCCGACGCCATCGCCTATCCGCCCAAGACCTTCTTCACGCCGACGGTGGAAGGCTACGTCAACGTCTTCACCACGCGCACGCGCCTGACCGAGGAACAGCTCAAGGCCGTCGGCGAGCCGCAGACCTGGTACGACAGGCTGGTGCGCAAGGACGGCCTCGTCATCTCCGGCCCGTCGCGTTTTGCCGAACGCTTCACCAATTCGGTGATCATCGGCTTCGGTTCGACCGTGCTGTGCATCGTGCTGGGCACCGCGGCGGCCTATGCTTTCTCGCGCTTCAAGGTGCCGCTGAAGGACGATCTGCTTTTCTTCATCCTGTCGACGCGCATGATGCCGCCGATCGCGGTCGCCATCCCGATCTTCCTGATGTTCCGCGCGCTCGGGCTCAGCGACACCCATGCCGGCATGATCCTGCTCTACACGGCGGTCAACCTGTCGCTGTCGGTCTGGCTGCTCAAGGGCTTCATCGACGAGATCCCGATCGAATATGAGGAGGCGGCGCTGATCGATGGCTACACGCGCTTCCAGGCTTTCTACAAGGTCGTGCTGCCACAGGCCACCACAGGCATCGCGTCGACGGCGATCTTCTGCCTGATCTTTGCCTGGAACGAGTACGCCTTCGCCGTGCTGCTGACTTCCGGCAACGCGCAGACCGCGCCGCCCTTCATCCCGACCATCATCGGTGTCAGCGGCCAGGACTGGCCAGCGGTCGCGGCGGGCGCGACGCTGTTCCTGGTGCCGGTCATGGTCTTCACCATTCTCCTGCGCAAGCACCTGCTGCGCGGCATCACTTTCGGAGCCGTCCGCAAATGAGCAGTTTTTTCGACGGATTGTTTCATCTCAGGCGAGGGGCCTGGGAGATGCTGGCATCGGTGCTGATCGCGGCCGGTGTCGTGATGCTCATGCAGCCCTTCGTACTGGCGCTTTACTCCTGGTCCTTCATCGTCACCCTCGTCGGCACGGTGATGTTCATCATCGTCAGCCATTTTCCGGAGTAGGCCGATGGCGCAGATCAGAATCCAGAACGTGCGCAAGGAGTTCGGCCCTTTCACGGCCGTTCAGTCGTCGAGCTTCACCATTGAGGACGGCGAGTTCTTCATGCTGCTCGGCCCCTCCGGGTGCGGCAAGACGACGACGCTGCGCATGATGGCGGGCCTCGAGCTGCCGACTTCCGGCGAGATCTTCATCGACGGCGAGGAAGTCGGCATGAAGCGGGCGAGCCAGCGTGACATCGCCTTCGTGTTCCAGATGTTCGCACTCTACCCTCACATGAACGTGCGCAGGAACATCTCCTATCCGCTGGTCAGCCAGGGCATGAAACGTGAGGAGGTCAAGACGCGCGTCGCCGAGGTTGCTCGCATCCTCAGGATCGAGCACATCCTCGACAAGCCGGTCGGCGGGCTTTCCGGCGGCGACCGCCAGCGCGTGGCGCTCGGCCGCGCCATCGTGCGGCGCCCGAAGGCTTTCTTCATGGACGAGCCGCTCGGCGCGCTCGATGCCGAATTCCGCGAGCACATGGCCGAGGAACTGCGTGCGCTGCACGACCGCATGGGCGCCACCACCGTCTATGTCACGCATGACCAGCTGGAGGCCATGCAGATGGGCGACAAGATCGTCGTCATGAACCATGGCGTCGTCGAGCAGTTCGGCCGGCCGCAGCAGATCTACGACTGGCCGGCGACGAAATTCGTTGCCCAGTTCATCGGCTCGCCATCGATGAACTTCCTCGATTTCGAGGGCATGATCGGCATCAACGGCGACAGCGTCGATCTCGGCGGCGTCAGGATCAAGGTGCCGTCAGCGCGCGAAGGCCGTGCCGGCCGCCTCACCCTCGGCGTACGGCCCGAGCATGTCGGCTTCCGCGACGATGCTCCTTATCGCGGCCGTGTCAGTGCCGTCGAATATCTCGGCACGACCCAGATCGTGACGCTCGCCACCGGGCACGGCGAATTGAAGGCGCGCATCTCCTCTGCCCAGCCGGTGCGCGAGGATGAGCTGGTCGGGCTGGATTTCGACCAGCGTACGCTCTCGCTGTTCGACGCCGAAAGCGGCAAGGCGCTGTTGTCGCAAGGCAATGAGGGGGTGCTGGGCCATGGCTGATGTCGTGCTTGAGAATGTGACGAAGCGCTTCGGCGAAACGGTCGCGCTCGACAACGTCTCGCTGACGGTCCCCGACGGCGCCTTCGTCGTGCTGCTCGGACCGACGGGCGCCGGCAAGACGACGACGCTGCGCATGGTTTCGGGCCTCGACAAACCCGATAGCGGCGAGGTGTATCTGGGTGGCCAGCCGATGAAAGGGCTGTCGCCGGCCGAGCGCAACGTCGCCATGGTGTTCCAGCAATATTCGCTCTACCCGCATCTGACGGTTCGCCAGAACCTGGAATTCCCGCTGAAATCGCCGCTGCTGCGGACGCCGCGCGATATCATCGACAGCAAGGTGAAGGAGGTCGCCGAGGTTCTGCAGATCGCGCACAAGCTGGACAATAAGGCAACCGCGTTGTCCGGTGGCGAGATGCAGCGTGTCTCCATTGGCCGCGCGCTCGTGCGCGACCCCGAGATATTCCTTATGGACGAGCCGCTGAGTTCGCTCGACGCCAAGCTGCGGGCCGACCTGCGCATCGAACTGAAACGCATCCAGGCGAAACTCGGCGCGACCCTGCTCTACGTCACCCACGACCAGATCGAGGCGATGACCATGGCGACCCATGTCGGCGTGCTCAACGAAGGCAGGCTGGTGCAGTTCGGCTCGCCGCGCGAGGTCTATGAGCAGCCCGTCAGCGTCTATGCAGCGACCCGGCTCGGCCAGCCGCGCATCAACGTGCTGCCGGCCGACCTTTTTGCCGGCGCGCCGGCGGGCGCGAAGAGCATCGGCCTGCGGCCCGAACACATCGCGCAGGGCGAAGGGGAGGAGGCGCTGGTCAAGCGGGTCGAACATCTCGGCGACCAGACGCGCCTTCACCTCATCTTGAAGAGACACGACCTCGTCACCGTGACCGACGCGCACACGCCGCTCAGGGGCGGCGAGACCATCCGCATCCAACCCTCACGGCCGCTCTATTTCGACGCCGCCGGCATGCGCCTGGCTTAAGGAGAAAATTTTATGTCGCAGTTCATCAACAAGCGCGAAGACGTTGTCACCGAGGCGATCGACGGCGTGCTCGCGCTCTCCGGCGGCGCATTGACCCGTCTCGACGGCTATCCGCACATCCGCGTCGTTCTGCGCAGCGACTGGGACAAGTCCAGGGTGGCGATCGTCTCAGGCGGCGGCTCCGGCCATGAGCCGGCGCATGTCGGCTTCGTCGGCAAGGGCATGCTGACGGCCGCGGTCTGCGGCGACGTCTTTGCTTCGCCCAGCGTCGATGCGGTGCTGGCCGGCATCCTCGCCGTCACCGGCCCGGCCGGCTGCCTGCTCATCGTCAAGAACTATACCGGCGACCGGCTGAATTTCGGCCTTGCCGCCGAGCGCGCGCGGGCGTTTGGCCTCAACGTTTCCATGGTGATCGTCGGCGACGACATCGCGCTGCCCGACCTGCCGCAGGCGCGTGGTGTCGCCGGCACGCTGTTCGTGCACAAGATCGCCGGCGCGCTCGCCGAACGCGGCGCCGATCTCGACGCCGTGACCACTGCCGCCAGACACGTCATCGCCGGCACCCGCTCCATCGGCATGTCGCTCGACACCTGCCGGGTGCCGGGGTCGCCGAAGGAAGACCGCATTCCCGAAGGCAAGGCCGAACTCGGCCTCGGCATCCATGGCGAGGCAGGCGTCGAGCAGATCGATTTCGCCGGCGCCAGGGCCTCGGTCGCCACGATGGTCGAAAGGCTCGCAGCCGTGATGGGCGATGGGCAGCACGTGGCGCTGATCAACAATCTCGGCGGCACCTCGGTGCTTGAGATGTCGGTGCTCGCGCATGATCTGCTCGGCTCGTCGGTCGGCGACAGGATCAGCCACACGGTCGGCCCGGCGCCGCTGATGACCTCTCTAGACATGCAGGGTTTTTCGATCTCGGTCTTTGCCGCCAATGCAGCTGAACTGGCCCTGCTGAAGACGCCTGTGCCGATCGCCGCCTGGCCGGGCGTCTCCGAGGTTCGCCCAATTGCCGTCGCCGCCTTGCCGGATGGCCTGACGCCGATCATGCCGATGCCCTCCAACCATGCGGCGACACGCGCCTTCCTGATCAGTTGCTGCGACGTGCTGATCGCTGCCGAGCAGGATCTCAATGCCCTCGACGCCAAATCGGGCGACGGCGACACCGGTTCGACATTGGCCGGGGCGGCCCGCGCATTGATCAACGCCATCGACCGCCTGCCGCTGTCCGACCATACGCAACTGCTGCGCGCCATCGGCCTGGAGCTCAGCCAGACCATGGGCGGTTCATCCGGCGTGTTGCTCGCCATCTTCTTTGCCGCTGCCGGTGACGGCGCATCGAGCGGCCTGCCGATGCGCGAGGCGTTGCGGGCGGGGCTGGCCCGCATGCAGGAAATCGGCGGCGCCCATATCGGCGACCGCACCATGGTGGATGCGCTGGCGCCCGCGCTCGAAGCGCTTGGCAGGGGCATGGCCGACGCGGCGCAGGCGGCACGACAGGGCGCGGACTTCACCGCCACGCTCACCCGCGCCAAGGCCGGTCGCGCCGCCTACATCAGCACCAGGCAGCTCGAAGGCCATGTCGACCCGGGTGCCGAGGCGGTGGCGCGGCTGTTCGAGCATCTGGCAGCTTAGCAGCGCCTACGTCAGCAGCCCGCAGGCAAAGCATTATCGGATCGCGTCAGACCGAGAAACTCCCCTCAGGACGAACCGTGGAGCGTCGTCCTTCGTGTCGTAAACGCACCAGTCAACGGATTCCGCGCCGACATGGAAGACAGCCGTTGCCAGCGTATTCTCATGATCGGGGTCGTCGGGTTGTCTCCGGTAGATCGGCAATGCCTGTTGACCATGATCCCACAAGGTGGACAAGGGGTCCGTTGAGCCTTTGGCGATGTCGTTTCCGCGATCCTGTCTCGACAGCGAAGATGCGGTGATGATCTGCCGTTCGTTTGCCATGGCCGGATGGATCAGGTGGTTCGCGTGGCAGCGCCGCTGCGCGAGCATTTCGACCGAGCAATTGGTGTGCGTGAATTCGATACTTGCCAGCCGGGAATCCCCCTGCTGGGCTAGCGTCATGTGAAAGGCGCCGGCGCGGGGCGCGCCGCTCAGCAGATCGACGGCCTCATCGAGCGTATGGCAGTCGAACAGGGCGCGGCCCAGGATCATCCGCGGCAGGCCGATGCCGACGCCGCGCGAGCGAATGTTGTTGACGGCCTGCACGAGGCCGGCCCCGGTCACCGCGAAGGTATGGCCCGGAATTGACGCGGGGTACACAAAGCTTGTGAAGGCGATACCTTCCTCGGGACGGACATGAGCAAGCGCGCAATGGCCGTGGAAGCCGGGGTCGCCGTCCTCGTTGTGCGCAAGGATCGGCTCCGCGCCTGGTATCTGCACGGTGGTGCAGCCGTCGGGCGCGAAGGCCCAAACGTCGCCGCGACAATTCCACAGGAAGACGTTGTCAAAGGGCAGGTCGAGGCCGAGTGCCAGACCCTGCAGCTCCATCCAGTAGGCGGGGAAGCGGGCTTCGACCAGCCGACGCATGGCTTCGATACGGGGATCGTCGCGAAAGCCCATGACGGAGGCCCAGGCATGACTGACGATAAGATGGCGATGGGCAATTTCCCGACCGAAGCGGCCAAGCTGCAGGCCGACTTCCACCGGCGTGCCGATGATCTCGATGAAGCCCAGCCGAGGGTCAATGGACATGCTGCAGGAACTCTCGCAGGCGTGGGTTTTCCGATCTGGCGAGCAGTTCAGCCGGATTGCCGTCGACCGAGATCTTGCCGTCCTCCATGAAGATGAGCCGCGTGCCGACTTGGCGGGCAAAGGCCATCTCATGCGTCACCACGATCATGGTCATGCCTTCCTCGGCCAGCGCCTGCATGACACGCAGCACCTCATGGCGCAGTTCCGGGTCGAGTGCGGAGGTCGGCTCGTCGAACAGCATCAGCTTCGGCTTGACGGCCAGCGCCCTGGCGATCGCCACCCGCTGCTGCTGTCCTCCCGAAAGCTCGGAAGGATAGTGGTGGCCACGGTCGGCGAGACCGACCTTGGCAAGCAGCGTCCTGGCCTGTTCCTGCGCCTCCGCCCGGCCGAGGCCGCGCACGCGGCGAGGACCAAAGGCGACGTTTTCGAGCGCCGTCATCTGCGGAAACAGGTTGAACTGCTGGAACACCATGCCGGCTTCCTGGCGGATCAGGCGCACCTGCGAACGACCGGCTTTCACGCTGATGTTGTCGACGACGAGGTCGCCGCCATTGATCTCTTCGAGCGCGTTGATGCAGCGGAGCAGCGTCGATTTGCCCGAGCCGGACGGGCCTATCAGCACGACCACCTCGCCGGCATCGATGTTGAGGTCGACTTCGCGCAGCACCACGATGGGGCCGAATGTCTTGGTGACCTTTCGAAACTCCACGATGCTCATAGGATCCGCATCCTCTTTTCAGTGATACGCAGGATCAGCGTCATGGTCCCGGTCATCAGCAGGTAGAGCACTGCCACCGCGCTCCAGATCTCGACGGCGCGGAAGTTGGCGGCCATGATTTCCTGGCCCTGGCGGGTGAGTTCGCCGACACCGATGACGATGAACAGCGACGTGTCCTTCAGGCTGACGATGAACTGGTTGCCGAGCGGCGGTATCATGCGCCGGAAGGCGACCGGGCCGATGATGTAGACCAGCACCTTCCATATCGGCAGGCCGAGCGCGAGGCCGGCTTCCTTCAATCCTTTGTGCACTGACAGGAAGGAGCCGCGCACGATCTCCGCGATATAGGCGCCGGCGTTGACGATGATGGCGGTGACGGCGGCGGTCATAGGGTTGACGCGGATATCGGCGAGCATCGGCAGGGCGAAATAGATGAACATCACCTGCACGACGATCGGCGTGCCCCGGATGAGCTCGACATAGGCAAAGGCGATGGCGTTTAGGACCACATTGCCGTAGGCGCGCATCAGCCCGGCGATGAACCCCACGACAAGGCCGCCGGCAAGCCCGGCCAGTGTGATGAGGATGGTGAGGCGGGCGCCGCTCAGCAAGGCGGGCATGGCCCCGGCAATGACGGACCAATCGAATTCCATGAAGGGCTCCCCGAGCGTGAGGAGGGCGCGCCGGCCTTGCCGGCACGCCCGGCTAAAGAAAGCGCTAGAGCTTTGGCTCGGCGCCGAACCACTTCTTGTAGATTTCGGTGTAGCGGCCGTCCTTCTTCATGTTGGCGAGCGCAACATTGACCTTTGCCACCAGGTCGCTGCCTTTCGGGAAGCCGATGCCGTACTGGTGTGCCATCATCTGCTCGCCGACGGCCTTCACCTTACCGCCGCCGGCGGTCTTGACGTAATAAAGCACGTTCGGCGTGTCGTGCATGGCGGCGTCGACGCGGCCGGTCTGGAGCTCCAGATAGGCGTTGTCGATGTTGGGGAACTGGCGCAGTTCCGTTTCCTTGAAGTGTTCCTTGGCGTAGTCCGTCGCGGACGTGCCGGTCTTCACGGCCAGCACCTTGCCCTTGAGGTCGTCTGCGCCCTTGATGGCGCTGTTGGCCGGCACCATCAACAGGAAACCGCTGTCATAATAGCCATCCGAGAAGTCGATGACCTTCTTGCGTTCGTTCTTGATGGTGATGCCGGCGAGCGCGACGTCCACCTGCTTGGTCTGGAGGGCAGGGATGATGCCGTTGAAGTCCATCGGCTGAAGCGTGTAGGTGACACCGATCTCCTTGGCGATGGCTGCCCACATGTCGATGTCGAAGCCGACGTATTTGTCGCCCTCCTTGAATTCAAAGGGTACGAAGGCCGTGTCGGTGGCAACCACCAGGTCTTCGGCGCGGGCGCCGGGGGCAAGGGCGATCGCCGTGGCAAAGGCGGCAAACAGAATAGAACGCAGCTTCATGACAGTTCCCCTTTTACTTGGTTATGTGTTTGCGAGAGTGCTTGTGGCGGCGTCGATCGCATCGCCCAGCCGTTCGACGATCCGGCCGATGTCATCGCGGTCGACGATGAAGGGTGGGGCGAGCAGCACATGGTCGCCGAGCCGCCCGTCGAGGGTGCCGCCCATCGGATAGACCATCAGGCCACGCGCCATGGCTTCCTTCTTGATCAGGCCGTTCAATTTGAGTTTCGGATCGAAGGGCCGCTTGCTGGCGCGGTCGGCGACCAGCTCGACGCCGCGGAACAGGCCGCGCCCGCGAATGTCGCCGACATGGTGGTGGTTGCCGAGGCGTTCGGTGAGCTGCCGGTCCAGTTCCGCACCCATTGCGGTGACGTTGGCGAGCAGGTTTTCGCGCCGGATCACCTGCTGCACGGCAAGGCCGGCAGCCGCGGCCATCGGATGGCCCATATAGGTATGGCCATGCTGGAAGAAGCCGGAGCCATTCGAGAAAGCATCGAAGACCTTTTCCGAAAGAAGCACGGCGCCGACCGGCTGGTAGCCTCCCCCCAGCCCCTTGGCGATGGTCATCAGATCAGGGGTGACGCCGTCCTGTTCGCAGGCGTGCAGCGTGCCGGTGCGGCCCATGCCACACATCACCTCGTCGAGGATGAGCAGCACGCCGTAGCGGTCGCAGATTGAGCGGATGTGTTTCAGGTAGTCGGCAACAGGCGGCACCGCGCCCGCCGTTGCCCCCACCACCGTCTCGGCGACGAAGGCGATGACCTGATCGGCCCCGAGTTCGACGATCTTGTCCTCGAGTTGCTGTGCCGCGCGCACGGCATAGGCCTCGTCGCTCTCGTCCTGTTCCTGCAGGCGATAGGCATAGCAGGGGTCGATATGATGGGTTTCGATGAGCAGCGGCTTGAATTGCGCGCGGCGCCATTCATTACCGCCTGCCGCAAGTGCTCCCAGCGTATTGCCGTGATAGCTCTGCCGGCGCGCGATGATGTGGCGGCGCTGCGGTTCCCCCTTTTCGACAAAATATTGCCGCGCCATCTTCAGTGCGGCCTCCACCGCCTCCGAGCCGCCGCTGACCAGGTAGACGTGGCTGAGCCCGGCCGGCGAGTCTTCGATAAGCAGATCGGCCAGTGCCTCCGCCGTCTCGGACGTGAAGAAGCCGGTGTGGGCATAAGCGAGCCGGTCGAGCTGTTCGTGCAGGGCGGCCAGCACGGCGGGATGGCCGTGGCCCAGGCACGAGACGGCAGCACCACCAGAGGCGTCGATATAGGCCTTGCCTGCGGCGTCGAAGAGCTCGATGCCCTTGCCTCCCACGGCAACCGGCATACTGGAATGGATGGTGCGATGCAGGATGCGGGTCACGGACGCTTCGTCCTCGTCTTGAGATGGGTGTTGAGAGCGGCAGACTGGCGGTCGACGCCAGCCAGTGCTGCGCTGGCCGTGTCCCCGGCCTGGCCGGCAACGAGTGCGCCCAGCACTTCGGCAACGACGAAGGCCGGCGACATTGTATGAAGGAACGAAGGGCTTTCCGTCGGCACGATGACCGTGCAGGCCGCGAGCTGGGCAAGGGGGGCGACAGGGCTGTCGGTGATCGCGACGAGCGGAACGCCCGATGCGCCGGCATAGTCGGCGATTTCGATGGTCTGGCGCGTGTAGGGCAGTACGCTGGCGGCGACCATGACGTCCTGTGCCGTCGCGTTGCCCAGCGCATCGGCGCCGATCCCGCCGACGGCATCCAGCATGATCGAGTGTTTTCCGGCGAGCGAAAGGATGTAGTGCAGGTGCCAGGCTGGCGAATGACTGGAGCGCAGGCCAAGGCAATAGATGCGCCGAGCTGCGCCGAGCCTGCGAGCTGCGTCGACGAGCGTATCAAGCGTACCCGGCTGCGAGAGCTGGCTGATCTGCGCGGCGATGCCGCCCAGCATGTCGGCTGCCAGCGCATGATCGCCCTTGAGCTTCTGGCTTTTCGCCTGGATCCCGACGCGGCCGGCAAAGCCCGTCACATCGTTGCGCATGGCATCGGCATATAGCTGCCGGATATCCTCATAGCCGGAAAGACCGAGATGTTTGGCAAGCCGTGTCATGGTGGCAGGCTGTACGCCCGCCTGCCGGGCCTGCTCGCGCATGGACAGGAGGGCAACGTCATGTTGCTGGTTCAGCACGTAGCGCGCCGCGGTCTGCAGTTGCTCCGACATGGTGTCGAAAGCCTGGACGATCGTTTCAGCAAGGGGACCTGTTTGCATGCTGAATGAATTACATCCATCTCTCCATGTTTGCAACACTTGTTTCAAGATGTATCATGATGATTGAGATGGATCATTGTTTGCGACAACGAGGTGCAGGGGACATGAATGAACAGCTTCAGTCGCAACGGGTCGTGATAGCAGTCGCGCCGAACGGAGGACGGCGCACCGAAGTCGACCACCCGGGCATACCTTTGACCACGTCGGAACTCGCCCGGACGGCCGCCGAATGCCTGGATGCGGGCGCGGCGATGATCCACGTCCACGTGCGCCGGCCGGATGGCCGTCATCTGCTGGATGCCAATGCCTACCGGCAAGTGATCGACGCCATCCGCGCGGAGGTGGGCGATCGTCTGGTGATCCAGATCACGACGGAAGCACTCGGCCTCTATGTGCCGTCCGAACAGATCGCCGTCCTGAAGGCGGTGCGGCCGGAAGCCGTCTCGCTGGCACTGCGCGAACTCGCGCCCGACGAAACCGCCGAGCCTGCCTTCGCGGAGGCGCTTGCCTGGATGAAGAGGGAGAATGTTTCGCCGCAGGTCATCCTTTATGATCCGGCGGAAGCCCTGCGCCTGGCTGCAATGATCAGCCGTGGCCTCGTGCCTTGGCCGGACATTCCAGTGCTCTACGTGCTTGGCCGCTACACCGTCTCCCAGACATCGCGGCCCGCTGATCTCCTGCCGTTCCTGGGGCCCGGCGCGCCACGGTTTTCCCATTGGAGCGTATGCGCCTTCGGGCGGCATGAAGCCGCCTGCGTGACCGCTGCCGCATTGCTCGGCGGCCATATCCGCGTAGGCTTCGAGAACAATCTGTATCTGCCGGATGGTGCGCTAGCGAGCGGCAACGCGGATCTGGTCGAAGCGGTGACCACAGCCATCAGGAAGCTGGGATACGTACCTTGTGATGCAGCAGGCGCTCGTGTCCTCGCCGATGCGTCAACGCGGACACGCGAGTGACGTAGCTTTCCGCTGAGCTCCGAGGCGCAGATCTACAGGCCAGCGCGATCACGTCGCTGCACCTTTGCGTTCATACTCTCAAACGCATGGCCCAGCCGCGCGACGCCCACGTCAATCTCCGCATCCGTCAATGCGGAGAAGCCGAGCAGGAGACCCTGGCGCGGGCTTTTGCCGATACACATGGGTGAAATGGGGAGAACGGTAACGCCGGCGCGGCGGGCGGCACCGGCGAAAACGATATCGTCAATTTCTTCAGGCAGCCGCGCAATCATATGGACGCCCTGGTGGGGCGTATTCACTGTGAACGGAGCCGCTTTTC
Source organism: Mesorhizobium sp. NPDC059025 (assembly GCF_042739655.1). Classification (NCBI taxonomy): domain Bacteria; kingdom Pseudomonadati; phylum Pseudomonadota; class Alphaproteobacteria; order Hyphomicrobiales; family Phyllobacteriaceae; genus Mesorhizobium; species Mesorhizobium sp. NPDC059025. The sequence goes on from NZ_JBHYIM010000003.1 coordinate 618,012, forward strand.
GATCGCCGAGCGCCGACGCCAGGCTGTTGCGGGACATCCGGTAGGTCTCGCGCAAGCGTCTCAGATGGCTCGAGAAGTGCCCTTCGCGCAGGAAGTCGGCCACCACCAGCTGCTGGAACGGCGCAGGAAAACGATCGAGCAGGATGCGCATCCTGCGAAAGGCCGGCACCACCTTGTCGGGAACGACGAGATAGCCGAGGCGCAACCCCGGCAGCAGCGCCTTGCTGAAGGTGCCGATATAGATGACGCTCTGATGGTCGTCGATGCCCTGGAGCGCGGCCAGCGGCCGTTCATCGTAGCGGAACTCGCTGTCGTAGTCGTCTTCCAGGATCCAGCTGCCGTTTGCGGCCGCCCAGTCGACAAGCGCCAGCCGGCGGGCCATCGAGAGCACCGCACCGGTCGGGTACTGGTTCGACGGCGTCACATAGACTGCCCGAATGGCGTCACCATGTTCGGCCAGGCTGTCGACGCGAAGGCCATCCACGTCCACCGGCACGGCGACCTGCCGGGTGCCGTGCGCGGCCAGGGCCAGCCGTGCCGGCGGATAGCCGGGGTCCTCGATCGCCACCTGGTCTCCGGGGTCGGTCAGCGTGCGAATGGCGAGATCGATCGCCTGCTGGGAGCCGGCGGTGATGAAGATGCGTTCGGGCGAACAACGCAGGCCGCGCGCCGCGGCGAGATAGGACGACACCGTTTCCCTGAGAAGCAGTTCCCCCTGTGGATCGCGATAGTGGTCCGAGAGGATGCCGACATGGCGATACGCCAGCCGTTTCAGGATGGAGCGCGTCTTCGCGTCGGGAGCGGAGCGGCCGGTGACGAACGGGACTTGCGGTGGAGGTTCCAGCACCGCCGATTGAACGGAAGCAAGTGCCGCGCGCGAAAGGCGAGGCGAGACGGCGGTGCGTTCCGTCTGCGCGTGTACGGCCGTGGCCGATCGCTCGGGCACATCCTCGGCGACATAGGTGCCCGATCCGCCGCGCCCGGAGGCGTAGCCCTCGTTGAGCAGTGTTTCGTAGGCTTCGACGACGCTGCCGCGCGATACGGACCAGAGCTTCGTCGCGGCGCGCGTCGAAGGCAGTCGCGCCGCCGCCGGTATCTGGCCGGAAACGATGGCCTGGCGCAACTGGAGGTAAAGCTGCCGGCTGATCGGCATGGTCGAATGGCGCTCCAGGGCAACGTGCACCAGATGGGCGGGACCTTCATGCCGGCGTGAACTTCGTTCCACTCGAAACTCCGAAAGGCGGTCCGGGTCGATCCACTGAAGTGGACCTTCATTTTTGACTGAAACCGGAAGAACAATGAACCACTTTTAGGAGGATCAACGCAAGATGCGTCGTGATGTGCCGGCTGTTCGAAGCGTCCTGTTCGCGGTTTTGGCCATTGCCTGCCTGGCGATGCAAGCGACGTCTGTTCATGCTATGGTGAGGGCTTCGCAGCTGCATGCCGCATGCGCGGCGTCAGGAGGCCTGACATGACAGCTCTCCCATTGCTTGCAAGACTGCCGGGCGCCGTTGCGCTGGCATTCGCGGTTCTGGCCCGCAGGTGGACATCGATCGATATCTTGCCGTCCGAGGGCGCCGTCTGCTCGGATCGTCTCGAACGGGAAATGAGCGAGCTGATGCAATGGTCGAGGCCGGTCTGGCTGGCGCCGATGGTCGACAACAGATCTGACTGGCATCCGGTGGATTAAGGCCCGACGCGCAAATATGACGCGCTGGGAATAACTCTCGGGATTGTCGCCTTCCTAGAGCGCCTTCACCACCACGGTCTCGGGCTGTTCGATCTCGAGCGGATTGCGCAACGGCAGGCCGAACTCAGGCGCTTCGATTTCGAAGACGTCGCCATCTTCGGTGCGAATGCCGTCGGCGAAGGACAGCGTCGCCGTGCCGAACATATGCACGTGAACGTCGCCAGGCCGGCGAAACAGCGCATATTTGAAATGGTGGTGTTCGAGATTGGCGATCGAATGCGACATGTTGGTTTCGCCCGACAGGAACGGCTTCTGCCACAGCGCCTTGCCGTCGCGCAGGATGCGCGAGGTGCCGCGGATGTCGGCGGGCAGGTCGCCGATCAGGATCTCCGGGCCGAAGGAGGCGTTCCTGAGTTTCGAATGGGCGAGGTAGAGATAGTTGACCCGTTCGGTGACGTGGTCGGAAAACTCGTTCGACAGCGCAAAGCCGACGCGGAACGGTTGGCGATCGTCGCCGATCACATAGATGCCGGCGATTTCCGGTTCCTCGCCGGCGTCTTCGGCGAAGGCGGGTGAAAGCAGGGCGGCACCCGGCGCCGCCGCCATGGTGCCGTTGCCCTTGTAAAACCATTCCGGCTGTACGCCTGCCTGTCCCGCCGCCGGCTTGCCGGCGTCAAGGCCCATGCGGAACATCTTCATGGAATCGGTCAGCTGTTCCTCGCCCTCGGCATTCAGCTTCCTGTGCATGGCGTCGCGCGTTGCCGCGGAGCCGAGATGGGTGAGGCCGGTGCCGGTGAGATGCAGATGCGCCGGGTCGGGATGGTTGATCGGCGACAGCAGCCGGCCTTTCCGGTAGAGCGCTTCGAGGTCGACCGTGTCGGCAAGGCCCTTCTTCTCGATCAGCGCTTCCAGCCCGCTGCCGGTGCGCGCCGCTTCCGTCGCCAGCGAATAGACGCTGCGGGCGCCGGTGACGACGCGGGCCTTGCCGCCATTGCGCGCCACGACGCGGATGGCATCGCTGTCGTCGAGGAACTGGGAGATCAGCATGATGTCCTCTTTCCGCCGGTAGTCGGCAAAACCCTTCCTGCGCGGCCCGGTTGGCGGTCCGCGTTCAAATGCTTCATTCGGATGTTGCCCGCGGGGGCTTCATTGCCCCGAATGTACGGCCGGTTACCGGCCTGCGAGCGGCCCTGGTCCCTTCTTTCCGGGTGTCAGGCCTTCTTCTTGTTGTAGAGATCGAAGGCGACAGCGCCGAGCAGCACCAGGCCCTTGATGACCTGCTGCCAGTCGATGTTGATGCCCATGATGCCCATGCCGTTGTTCATGACGCCCATGATGAAGGCGCCGATCACCGCGCCGGCAACCTCGCCGACACCACCCATGGCCGAGGCGCCGCCCACGAACACCGCCGCGATCACGTCGAGTTCCATGCCGGCCCCCGCCTTGGGCGTCGCCTGGTTGAGGCGGGCGGCATAGATCAGCCCGGCCAACGCCGCCAGCATGCCCATGATGACGAAGACATAGAAGGTGAGCCGTTCGGTCTTGATGCCGGAAAGGGCCGCCGCCTTGATGTTGCCGCCCATGGCGAAGATGCGGCGACCGAAGGTCATGCGCTTGGTGATGAACACGAACAGCGCCGTCAGGATACCCATCACGATTAGCACGTTGGGCAGGCCCCGGTAGGAGGCGAACTTGTACATCAGGAACATGATGATCACGGCCATGATGGCGTTCTTGATCGCGAACAGGCCGAACGGTTCGGTTTCGTGGCCGTGGCTTTCCTGCGCGCGCCGTGCCCGCGTTGCCGCGTAGAACATGCCCAGCACGATCAGAACGCCGATCAGCATTGTCGTCGAATGCAGCGCGATGCCAGTGTTCGGGATCGCGGCACCGGAGGCATTGAGCGCCGGCTCGATGATGGTCCAGCGGCCGATGACGTCCGGAATGAAGCCGGCCGACAGCATCTGGAATTCGGTCGGGAAGGGGCCGACGGAACGGCCGCCGAGCAAGGCGAGCAGCAGGCCCTTGAACACCAGCATGCCGGCCAGCGTCACGATGAAGGAGGGGATTTTCATATAGGCGATGAAATAGCCCTGCGCGCCGCCGATGACGGCGCCGACCGCGATGCAGGCCAGCGCGGCAAGCAGCGGATTCCAGCCGTAGTCCACCATCAGCACCGCCGCGACCGCGCCGACGAAGCCGGCGACGGAACCGACCGAAAGGTCGATATGGCCGGCGACGATGACCAGCAGCATGCCGAGCGCCATCACGATGATGTAGGAGTTCTGCAACACCACATTGGTGAGGTTGACCGGCAGGAACAGGATCCCGTTCGTCATCACCTGGAAGAACAGCATGATGACGATCAGGGCCAGCACCAGCCCGTATTCGCGCAAGTTCTCCTTCAGAGCGTCGCGCATGGATTGCCTGGCTGGAGCCGTCTCGGTGGGCGTCGCGGTTTCGGTGGTCATGATGCCGCTTTCTCCTCCCCGCGGACGATCGCCCGCATGATCTTTTCCTGGCTGGCCTCGTGCCCGGCGAGTTCGCCGACGATGCGGCCCTCGTTAAGCACGTAGATGCGGTCGCAGATGCCGAGCAGTTCCGGCATCTCCGACGAGATGACCAGTATGCCTTTGCCCTCATCGGCCAGCTTGTTGATGATGGTGTAGATCTCGTATTTGGCGCCGACGTCGATGCCGCGCGTCGGCTCGTCGAGGATCAGGACGTCGGGATTGGAGAACAGCCATTTCGATAGCACCACCTTCTGCTGGTTGCCGCCCGAAAGATTGCCGGTGACCTGGTAGACGCTGGACGAGCGGATGTTGGTGCGCTTGCGGAAATCCTTGGCGACCTTCAATTCGCGCATGTCGTCGATGACGCCGGCCTTCGAGGACACTCCCGGCAGATTGGCGACCGTCACATTGTGCTTGATGTGGTCGATCAGGTTGAGGCCGTAGGTCTTGCGGTCCTCCGTGGCGTAGGCGAGGCCGGCGGCCACCGCCTTCTCCACCGTCGTGGTGTCGGCGGGCTTGCCGTGCAGCAGTACCTCGCCGCTGATCTTGGTGCCGTAGCTGCGGCCGAATACGCTCATGGCGAACTCGGTGCGCCCTGCGCCCATCAGGCCGGCGATGCCGACGACCTCGCCCTTGCGCACCGAAAGGTTGATGCCCTTGATGATCTGGCGCTCGGGGTGCAGCGGATGGTGCACCACCCAGTCCTTCACCTCGAAGATGGTTTCGCCGATCTTCGGTGTGCGCGTCGGATAGCGGTCTTCCATGGTGCGGCCGACCATCGAGGTGATGATGCGGTCTTCGCTGACGTCGTCGCGGTCCATGGTCTCGATGGTGCGGCCGTCGCGGATGACGGTGACGCGGTCGGCCACCTTCTTCACTTCGTTGAGCTTGTGCGAGATCAGGATCGACGTCATGCCCTGGCGCTTGAATTCCAGCAGAAGATCGAGCAGCGCGTGGCTGTCCTTTTCCGAAAGGCTGGCAGTCGGCTCGTCCAGGATCAGCAGCCTGACCTCCTTCGACAGCGCCTTGGCGATCTCCACCAGCTGCTGCTTGCCGACGCCGATATTGGTGATCAGCGTGTCGGGATTTTCGCTGAGGCCGACGCGCGCCAGCAGTTTCTTGGCGCGGCTGCGCGCCGCGTGCCAGTCGATGACGCCGAACTTCGCCTGTTCGTTGCCGAGGAAGATGTTCTCGGTGATCGACAGCAGCGGCACCAGCGCGAGTTCCTGGTGGATGATGACGATGCCGACGCGCTCGCTGTCATGGATGCCGCCGAAGCGGCATTCCTGGCCGTCGAAATGGATTTCGCCCTCATAGCTGCCATACGGATAAACGCCGGAAAGCACCTTCATCAGCGTCGATTTGCCGGCGCCGTTCTCGCCGACAATGGCGAGGATCTCGCCTTCCTGGACACTCAGATTGACGTCCTGCAGGGCTTTCACCCCGGGAAACGTCTTGGTGATGCCGCGCATCTCCAGAATGGTTTTTGCCATTGCCAAACCCGACGCCTGTGGAGCCCGCCCGCGAAAGGCCGGGTCCCCATGATACAGAACGGCCCAAGAGGCTAAAAGGGGTTGTTGAAAGCCGCGAAAGGGGCTCCGCGCCGTGTTGCCGGCGCGGAGCCCGGGCCTGATTACTTCAGGTCTTCAGCCTTGATGTAGCCGGACTTGACCAGCAGTTCTTCGTAGTTCGACTTGTCGACTTCGACCGGCTTCAGCAGCACCGACGGAACCACCTTGACGCCGTTGTTGTAGGTCTTGGTGTCGTTGATCTGCGAAGGCTCCTTGCCCTGCATGACCTGGTCGACCACCTCGGCGGTGACCTTTGCCAGTTCGCGGGTGTCCTTATAGACGGTGGAATACTGCTCGCCGGCGATCATCGCCTTCACCGAAGGCACTTCGGCGTCCTGGCCGGAGATGATCGGCCAGGGCTGGTCGCCGGTGCCGTAACCGACGCCGCGCAGCGAGGAGATGATGCCGCGCGACAGGCCGTCATAAGGTGCCAGAACCGCGTCGACGCGGCTGCCGTCCGAATAGTTGGCCGACAGGATGTTGTCCATGCGAGCCTGTGCGACCGCCGCATCCCAGCGCAGCGTGCCGACCTTTTCCATGCCCATCTGGCCCGACTTCACGACGAGGTCGCCTTTGTCGATCAGCGGCTTCAGCACCGACATGGCGCCGTCATAGAAGAAGAAGGCGTTGTTGTCGTCCGGCGAGCCGCCGAACAGTTCGATGTTGAACGGCCCCTTCTTCTCCGGATATCCGAGGCCCTTGAGGATCGAATTGGCCTGCAGGACGCCGACCTGGAAGTTGTCGAAGGTGGTGTAGTAGTCGACGTTCGGGCTCTGCTTGATCAGGCGGTCATAAGCGATGACCTTGACGTTCTGCTCGGCTGCCTTCTTGAGCACGTCGGAAAGCGTGGTGCCGTCGATCGAGGCGACGATCAGCGCCTTCGGACCCTTGGTCACCATGTTCTCGATCTGCGCGAGCTGGTTCGGGATATCGTCTTCCGCATATTGCAGATCGGTCTTGTAGCCCTTGGCTTCCAGAGCCTTGACCAACTCGTTGCCGTCGCTGATCCAGCGCAGCGAGGACTTGGTGGGCATGGCGATGCCGACGAGGCCCTTGTCTTCGGCGTGCGCGCCGAAGGTCATGGCTGCGAAACCGATCGCCACCGTGGCGATCAACGTTTTCATGAGCTTCACTGTCTCTCTCCCTAAGTTGAAGAATGCCGCACCGGAAATCCGGCGCCCGCGCAATGCCGCCGGATGGCGGCCCGTCGATCCCTGCTAACCTCCCAGTCGCCCGCTGTCGCCTCCGGCCGTTCTTTCAACGCCGGCTAAGTCTGCCGCAGCGAGCGCGCGAAGGGTGGTTCCCTTTGACATAACTGTCAAATTCGATCTTTGCTGTTTGGTATACCGAAATTGGTATATATGTGTCGGCAGTAGGCGGAGGTGGCAGGTGGATAGCCAGCGGGAAGGCATCGGGCGGTCGGATGGCGCTGCGCTCCTGCACAGCGGGCTCAGCCTGCGCCACATGCGCATGATCGTGGCGCTCGACGATCATGGCCGGGTCAGCGCGGCGGCCCAGGTGATGAACATCTCGCAGCCGGCCGCGTCGCGCATGATTGCCGAAATGGAGGCCATTCTCGATGTGACGCTGTGCGAGCGGCTGCCGCGTGGCATCGCCATGACGCCGTACGGCAAGGCTCTCGCCAGGCGGGCCCGCATTATCCTGATCGAGATGCGCGAGGCCGACCGCGAGATCGCCGAACTGAAGGCGGGCAAGGGCGGTTCGGTGTTCCTCGGCGCCGTGACGGCGCCCGCCATCGAACTGGCGGTTCCGGCCATCCGGGAGATCCGCCGGCTCTATCCGCGTATCGAGATCACCATGCAGGTCGAGACCAGCAACGTGCTGGCGCGCGAGTTGATCGCCATGCGCCATGACTTCATCATCGCGCGCGTGCCGGACGACCTCAATCCGCGCCTGTTCGAAAGCCGCGTCATCGGCATCGAAAAGGCCTGCCTGATCGTGCGGCGCGGCCACCCGCTGATGGTGAACAGGACGGTGCGGCTCGAGGAGACCGCCGGCTATGACTGGGTGTTCCAGTCGGGCTCGTCGCCGCTGCGGCAGGTGATGGAAGCGAATTTCCTCAACCGCAACATCACCTTGCCGGAGCGCATCTTCAATACCAGCTCGCTGCTGCTCACTTTGGTGATGGTGGCGCAGTCGGATGCGATCGCACCTGTCTCCGTGCAGGTGGCGAAATTCATCCAGGGGCCGGAAGGATTGGGCGGCGCCATCGACGTGCTGCCGACGGATTTCGACATCGAAGTCAGGCCCTATTCGCTGATCACCATGAAGCAGCGCGTGCTCTCGCCCGCTGCCAAGATGCTCTACGACTTCATCCTGCGCGAGGTCAGCTGAAGCGTGGGCGAGCTGTTTCCGGCCGGATTTGGCTGATTGCCTTGCCTGTGCGGGCGCGATGCCGTAGCGATGCTTCGATGGATGCAACCCGGCACAGGACACAGAACCTGACACAGAGACTTCTCTGCGTGCTTCTCGTCCTGTTCTTCTGGCAGTACGGGCAGCCCGGAGCAGCCATCGTCTCCGACGGCGCGCCGCGCATTTCGGTCGCCCAGCCGGACCTGAAACTCGGCCTGCCGAACAAAGCGCCCGCGCTGGCACTGGAGAGCGCCCGCTCGATCCGCGCGAAATTCCATGCATCGGCCTTTGATGCGATCCTGCCCGGCCCTGATGCGCTGGATGCGCCGGTTCTGTCTTCCCGCGCCGTCGCATCGGCCGCGCGTGACATCGGCGGGCAGAAACCCGAGCACCCGCAGGCTCGCGACCCGCCGGCGGCGTTGGCCTAGGCCTTAAAGGCTACCCTCCACATTTCCGATTTCATGCGTGCTGCTTCCGGGCAGCTGCGCCAACACGGGCATTTCGAATGAACCGTATCCTCACTCCGTATTCGCTGTTCGGCGTTGCGGTCGCGACGCTGCTCCTGTCAGCCAAACTGCTCATCTCGGTTGGCGTCATCCATTGGGTGATCGCTGCCTTGCTGGACCTGCCGCTTCTGCCTCAGCTCGTCCTGGCCGGTATCCTGGCCGTTCCAACGCTGATCCTGATCTGGAGGATTATCTGGCTGTGCTACGAGGCCGAGACCAGCCCCGAGAACAACTGAAGCAACTTCCGCCCCGGCCTGCCGGGGCGGGCCTTGCATCATAGGCCCCAGGGATGCTTCGGCGCTGGATCGCCGAGTGGATCGTGAAGATCATCCACCTCCGGAAAAAGCTCCCTGAGACCCATCTGGCTCATCGCAGCCGCAGACTTCGCCTCGAGTTGTGCGGCGTTTCTCTTTGCCCATTCGACAAGGTGAGCGACGTCGGGTTCTCCTTGAAGTGTCGGCGATACCCACTCGACCCATTCGCGGATTCTTGCCGCTTTTTCGTAATCCGTGATGCAGGCATCCAGGAGGTTGAGCCGATGCTCGTCGCGTTCCTTGCGCCGTAGGGCGAGAAACCTGCGGCGCTGCAGTGCAGTTTGTTCGACCGTCGGGGAAAAGGCTTCCATAGCGCGCTCCTGCCAAGACATTGCAGGCGCCAGTTCAGCAAATCTGCGTTGCGCAGCCACCCGTTTCTTGCTCGAATTCTGGAAACACCGTGAGCTTGCGCCGAATGGATGTTGCAGGAAACGGGTGGGAGGTCGGTTGGATTCTTGCGAGGCTTCTTCCGTTCCATTCGGGAGGCCACGCAAATGACACCGTTCCTTTTGGCACTCAACAGTCACGCCGCAGCGCGAGGCGAAGGGCTGCAAACCGAATTCACCCGGCACTACGCACGGTTGCTGCGGATGGCCCAGTCGCGGGCTGAAACTCAGCGGTTCGTCAGATTGCCGAAGCCGGCACCGCGGCAAGGCTCCTGACGGCCGACATTGTCCGCCCGCTCATCCGGCTGTCCATCATCATGCCACCATGAAACGCCGGACCGCTCACGCCTGAGAGGCCTCTTCAATCGCTTGCTTCAGGTGTCGCTGGCGCGAATAGCCGGACGACACGGCCAGGCGGGTGAGATGCAGCTCATGTTCCTGCAGCTTGTTTGCAATCAGCAGGGCGACAACGGCAGCGCGCGCATCGCCGTCCGAAGCAGCGATAAGGACATCTGCCGCCCTGTCGATTTCCAGCCGCACTTCGTCGTCCGGTAGTCTTGCCGGTTCGGTCATGGTCGTACTCTCCAGAGCAGTTCGAGCAAAAGCGCAAGGCGGTTTTGCGTAAGACAAAAGTCGGAACGGTTTCGCGCTTCAGAAACCGAACCGCGTTACGCCGCCTTGCGCACGAGCAGGTCGATTTCGCAGTTGGCTGCAACGGGCAGCGCGTTGGCCGGCGCGTTGATCTCGACCACTGTCATTTCGAACGCACGCGAAACTTCAAAAAAGGAACGGCTCTTGCTCAAGGCAAGGATCGCGGCTTCTTCCGCGCCGATCCAGGTGTTGGCATTCCTGGCGTCATCATCCGTATAGTCAGGGTCGTCGTCATGGCAGCCACGCTCGTCCCAGCCCTCGAGCAGGGAGTGTCCTGCCAGTCCATCCAGCGGATGTATCTTTTCGCGAATGAAGACGGCTTCCGCTGCTTTCGACGCGTTGCGGAGTTCTTCCTTCGTCGCGCCATCCATCCTGATCGTGAGAGTCCACATTCCAGCCTCCTGCGGCTTCGGGAAAGGCAGTGAACAAAAAGAGAACAAAAATGTCAAGCGGAGTCTTCAGAACGCCGGAAACGTGCCGCCTTGCGTGTCGAAAACAGGCGGTCCCGCCCCACGATGATCAGGGCGACGGCACGTCTTTCTCCACGGCTTCAGGGTGTCCGCTCTCCGGCTCGGAGGGAAGTCGAAACAGTTTCCGGCACCATTCCAGGAATAGGCCATAGGGCCGGCCGCAGAGTGCGGAGATGACCACGATGCTGCCTGCGGCCGATACGATCTGCGAGGCGGTTGCGCCGTTGATGGCAAGAAGCACGCAGTAGACCGGTATCTGGAAACTGACATTGGCGACTGTATCGACGCCAATGGCCCCCAACTGGCTGGAATGGGCACCTGTCAGGCGGAACAGCCAGTCGCGGTATATGCCGTATGGGCGGCCGATGAACAGGATGACCGGTATTGCAGCAAGCCGCACGCCGGCGCTCTGCCAGGGTGTCAGCCCCGCGACGACGATTTCGACGAACGCTCCGACGATCGTCGAAAACACGATCTGCGCGACTGTGTCGGCGAGATATCTGCGCATGGCTTGCTCACGGGCCTTTTCATCATCAGCATCCGGCTGGCGTGGGCATGTCAACCATCGCCACCCGGCGCAAGGCTGGCGGCCCGTGTCCCGGCTATGCAACGAGAGCCGGGCGAAAGCACTCCGGCCCGTCGACCGATGCCCAGCCGACTATCCGATTGCACGTGTCAAACCACCTTGCGCGAGCCGGGCGTTAACCTTTTGTTAACCATTTCGCTCCTACACCTTGGAAACCGAAAATTAACTAAGATCACCATCGTGTTAACCAAACCCCGGCCCATCCGCCTCAAGGGGCGTTCCTTCCTTGCCCTGTCGCTTACCCCGGAATTGCCGTTCGAGGACTGGCTTGCCGGGCTCGACGATCTGGCCGCCCGTTCCGCCGGGTTCTTCCTCAGACGGCCCGTGGTGCTCGACATATCCGGCCTCGACATCAAGAAGGCGGAACTGCGCACGCTGGTCGACGAACTGAGCCAGCGCAACGTCCGCGTCATGGGCCTCGAAGGCGCGCGGCACTCGCTGCTTGGCCCGGACATGCCGCCGGCCATGAATGACGGCCGCCCGGCCTCGGATTTCGATCCGGCGGCTGAGGACGAATCAGCTGAGGCCGGCGAATCGATCGCAACGCAGGATGCGCCCGCCATGGAAACGATCGCGGCTGCCGGGCCGTCGGTTCAGGTCACCGGTTCGCTGGTCGTCAACGAACCGGTCCGCTCCGGCCAGTCGATCTTTTTTCCCGAAGGCGATGTCACCATCGTCGGTTCGGTCGCCTCGGGCGCGGAAGTCGTGGCCGGCGGCTCGATCCACGTCTACGGCACGCTGCGGGGGCGGGCGCTTGCCGGCACCACCGGCAACGGTTCGGCGCGCATCTTCTGCCGCAAGCTGGAGGCGGAAATGATGGCGATCGACGGCTTCTACCTCACGGCGGAGGACATGGAGCCGGATCTGCGGGGGCGGGCAGTGCAGGTGTGGCTGGAAGGTCATGCGCTCAAAACCGGTATTTTAAGCTGACCCGACGAAGGTCCATAAAGGAGAGGTCAATGGGCAAGGTTATCGTGGTGACATCGGGCAAGGGCGGCGTCGGCAAGACCACGTCCTCGGCCGCGCTGGGCGCCGCTCTGGCGCAGAACGGCGACAAGGTCGTCGTCGTCGATTTCGACGTCGGCCTGCGCAATCTCGATCTCGTTATGGGCGCGGAACGGCGCGTCGTCTACGACCTCGTCAACGTTATCCAGGGCGAAGCGAAACTGACCCAGGCGCTGATCCGCGACAAGCGCGTGGAGACGCTTTACCTGCTGCCGGCCTCACAGACGCGCGACAAGGACAATCTGACGCCGGAGGGCGTCGAGAAGGTGATCGCGTCATTGAAGAAAGCTTTCGACTGGGTCATCTGCGACAGCCCGGCCGGCATCGAACGCGGCGCCACCCTTGCCATGCGCCATGCCGACATCGCCATCGTCGTGACCAATCCGGAAGTCTCCTCGGTACGCGATTCCGACCGCATCATCGGCCTGCTCGATTCCAAGACGCTGAAGGCCGAAAGCGGCGAGCGCATGGAAAAGCACCTTCTGCTGACGCGCTACGATTCCAACCGCGCCGAGCGCGGCGACATGCTGAAGGTCGATGACGTGCTGGAGATCCTGTCGATCCCGCTGCTCGGCATCATTCCCGAAAGCATGGATGTGCTGCGCGCGTCCAACCTCGGTTCACCGGTCACGCTGGCCGACGAGAACAGCGCGCCGTCGCGGGCCTATTTCGACGCGGTGCGCAGGCTGCGCGGCGAAGCACTGCCGGTCACCATCCCGGGCGAGAAGCGGGGCTTCTTCGGCAAGCTCTTCGGGAGGAAGGCGGCATGAACCTGTTCCGGTTTTTCTCAAAGACGCAGTCTGCGCCGGCGGCGCGCGAGCGTCTGCAGGTGCTGCTCGCCCATGAGCGTGCCAGCGCCGGCGGCTCAGACCTTGTCGCCAAGCTCAAGGACGAAATCCTGCGTGTCATCTCCAGGCATATGCAGATCGACCAGGACAAGGTGAGCGTGAAGATGGAGCGCGGCGAGCAGGTCTCGACGCTGGCCGTCGACGTCGAGATCCCGTTCAACGCTGTCAAGGCAGCCGGCAGGAAGAAGGCGGCCTGACGAGCTGCCTTCGACAGGTATTTAAGGGGCATGGGGGACGGACAGCGTCGGTGCCGGCTACGGCATCGCACGGAATATCAGCAAAGGAGCTAGACCATGACCCGTATTTCGCTTCTGGAACGCTTGAAGGAACTCCAGCAGATGCCGCGCTACCAGGGCCGCGACATCACCACCATCAGCGCGGTGCTGTCGAACCAGGCGCTGGCCAAGCACATCGAGGTCTGCGAGCAGGGCGCCGGTCTCGCGCCGCGTCCGCAAGGCCAGGCCGCATAACCCAGACCCGCTCCCACGTTACCGACATCGCCCCATTCCCGCCCGGGTATGGGGCTTGTTGTTTCGCGGCGCGCCAATGCGCGTCGCGATTGTACGACATGCCTAGAGGCGCTGGTTCAGAAGCCAGTCCCACAGCTTGCCGTCGCTCAACGCCGCCGCCTCGACGGCCGAGTGATCGACGCCTTCGAGCACGCTCAGCCGCACATCGCGCTTGAGACCTATCAGCCGCTCATAAAGCACCACTGCGTCCGACAGCGGAATGACATCGTCGTCCGTGCCGTGGAATACCCAGAACGCGGCCTTTTCGTTCGTCCTGCTGAGATAATGGCGGTTGCCGCCGCCGGCGATCGGGACGACGGCCGCGAACCGTTGCGGAAACTGCTCGGCCAGCGCCCAGGCGCCGAAAGCGCCGCGGCTGTAGCCGATCACGTAGATCCGGCTGCGGTCGACGCGGTGGCTGGCGATGACTTCCTCGAGCGCGGCGTCCACCTTCTCGATCGGATAGAGCAATTCCTCGCTGGGGTTCTGCGGCGAGAAGACGAGGAACGGAAATTCCTTGCCGCCTTCGATCAGCTTCGGCAGTCCGCTCCGCCGGACCTTCTCGATGTCGCTGCCGCCCTGGTCGCCGCCATGCAGCCAGACGACGAGCGGATATGCCTTGCCGGAGGTTTCATAGTCCGAAGGGGTGTAGAGCAGGTAGGCAAGGTCGGCTTGGATGGTGGCCTTCGACGTCTGCGCCGCCTGGCCGGCCAGCGCCGTCTTCGGGATTGAAAGAGCGGCCGACGCGAGCGCAACAGCCAGCAGCAACGATCGAAACATTATCCATCCTCCACAACGCTCAACGCCTCCCACCCCGCCATCGACCATATTTTGCCGGTGAGGTCGACACCGCCGCGAAGCGCGCCGGTCCGGCTTTCCAGGACACCGGCTTCTATTTTTGTTGCATTGCAGCAAATGCGCGGCAAAAGTGGCGCATGCTCGGCAGTGCACTCCGCATCCTCGTCATCGATGAGAACCGTATCCGCGCGGCGATCATCGAGGCCGGGCTGCGCGAGGCCGGCCACGCCGAGGTCACGCTTGTCGACGACGTGACAGGCATCGCCGCCCGCATCGCCACGCTCCAGCCGGACGTCATCGTCATCGATATCGAGAATCCCAACCGCGACATGCTGGAAAACATGTTCCAGCTGTCGCGCGCCGTGAAGCGGCCCATCGCCATGTTCGTCGACCGTTCCGACACCGCTTCGATCGAGGCCGCGGTGGATGCCGGTGTCTCGGCCTATGTCGTCGATGGCCTGAAGAAGGAGCGGGTCAAGCCGATCCTCGACATGGCGATCAGCCGCTTCAACGCATTTTCGCGGATGGAACGCGAACTCGAGGAAGCGCGCACCGAATTGCAGAGCCGCAAGACGGTCGAGCGCGCCAAGGGCATCCTGATGAAATCGCGCGGGCTCTCCGAGCAGGAAGCCTATGCGCTGCTGCGCAAGACCGCGATGAACCAGAACCGCAAGATCGGCGATGTGGCGCAGAGCCTGGTCACCGCTGCCGGCCTGCTGGGCGCAGGAGATGATCAATGAGCCGGGTCTGTCAGATATCCGCGGGTTTCCTGCCGCTGCTCGACAGCGCCGTGCTGGTTGTGGCGCGAGAGCTGGGCTTTGCGGCCGGCGAAGGCATCGATCTCCATCTCACCCGGGAGAATTCCTGGGCGAGCATCCGCGACCGCCTGGCCGTCGGTCATTTCAACGTGGCGCATATGCTGGCGCCGATGCCTATTGCCTGCAACCTCGGCCTGACACCGCTCGCCGCGCGCACCATCGCGCCGATGGCCCTGGGGCTCGGCGGCAATGCGGTCACCGTCTCGCGTGCGCTCTGGCAGGCGATGCTGGCGCAGGGCGCGTCGCCGAATCTCGATCCGCGTTCCACCGGGGAGGCGCTGGCCGCGGCCGTGGCGCACCGAAAGGCCGTCGGCGAGGCGCCGCTGCGTTTCGGCGTCGTGCATCCGCACTCTGGTCACAACTATGAGTTGCGCTATTGGCTCGCCGCCTGCGGCGTCGATCCTGAGCGCGACATCGAGATAGTCATCGTGCCGCCGTCTTTCATGGCCGACGCGCTCGGCGCCAGGCGCATCGACGGCTATTGTGTCGGCGAACCCTGGAACACGGCGGCGGTGGCGAAAGGCGTCGGACGCATCGTCACCACCAAGGCCGGGATCTGGCGCTCCAGCCCGGAAAAGGTACTGGGTGTCGCGGCCGAATGGGCCGAGGAACAGCCAGAGGCGCTCTCGGCGCTGTTGCGGGCGCTCTATCATGCCGCCGTCTGGTGCGGCGACAGTGGCAACCGTGGCGAGCTGGCTGAACTCATGGCAAGGCCAACCCATGTCGACTGTCCCGCCGAATGGCTGAAGCCGGCGCTCGCCGGGCTCATCCGCACCGGCGATGGCGGCGAGGTTTCGACGGCGGATTTCTTCGTGCCGCAGGCCAAGGCTGCAACCTTTCCCTGGAAGAGCCATGCCCTCTGGTTCTACAGCCAGATGGCCCGGTGGGGTCAGATCGAGGCGACCCGGGCAAACGAAACCATTGCGCGCGAAACCTATCGTCCCGACCTCTACCGTCAGGCCCTGCGCGATCTCGGCGTGGCGCTGCCAGGGGCCAACGCCAAGGTCGAAGGCGCGCTGGTCACCGAAACGCCGGTCGGTTCTGCCGGCGCCAGCCTGGTGCTCGGGCCGGACGGCTTCTTCGACGGAGCCGTCTTCGATCCCGACCATGTCGAGGACTATATCCGGGGCCAGCTTCCCGCCGGATGAAGGCGCAGGCAATCTTTCGCACTGCATCATTTTTGTGCATTGCGATATCCTGTATGCCGGAAGTTTTGCCAGCGCTGCACGACGCCGATTTGGGCCCGGCGCCGAATTTCTTTGATTCCGTTGCATAAAATTCCGCCGGCCAAAACTGGCACGCATCCTGCTTTGTAACAGTCGAGGCCCAGGGTTGGGCCACGACTTCCGCGTCCAACGACGGGCGCATCAGGCAAGGCTGCCGTTCAGGTCACCACGCGATCCCGGATGTACGGACGCGCGGCGACCTGTCCGGCAGCCTTTTTGTTTTCAACCGCACGGCGGCGCTTGCCGAATACGGAGCGAACAATGAGCGTATCTTCCCGACAAGGCCGCGATCCGGCGGCCACGCATGCACTGACCCTGTCCACGCTGTCGTTCACGGTGTGCTTTGCCGTGTGGACGATCTTTTCCATCATCGGCATCCGCATCAAGCAGGAGCTCGGACTCTCGGAAACGGAATTCGGCCTGCTGGTCGGCACGCCGATCCTCTCCGGCTCGCTTGCCCGCATCGTGCTGGGCGTATGGACCGACCGCTTCGGCGGTCGCCTGGTCTACACCGCCACCATGCTGGCGGCGGCGCTCGCCACCTTCCTGCTGGCGTTCGCGCAAACCTACCCTCAGATGCTGGTCGCCGCCCTCGGCGTCGGCCTGGCGGGCGGTTCCTTCGCCGTCGGCGTCGCCTATGTCTCGCGCTTTTATCCCGCCGAAAAGCAGGGAACCGCGCTTGGCATCTTCGGCGTCGGCAATGTCGGCGCCGCCGTCACGAAGTTCCTGGCTCCCTTCGTGATGTTGGCGCTCGGCTGGCAGGATGTGGCGATCATCTGGGCCTGCGTGCTCGGCCTCATGGCGTGTTTCTTCTGGTTCAGCGCCGAGGATGATCCGGTGATCCGGCAGCGGCGTGCCACCGGTGCCAATCCGCCGCGCAACTTCCGGGCCGAGTTCGAGCCCTTGAAGGACGTGCGCGTCTGGCGCTTCGGACTCTATTACTTCTTCGTCTTTGGCGGCTTCGTCGCGCTGGCGCTCTGGCTGCCGCGCTACCTGATAGGCGTCTACGGCTTCGACATCGCCACCGCCGGCATGATGGGGGCCGCCTATTCAATCCCGGGATCCATCTTCCGCGCCTATGGCGGCGTCCTGTCGGACAGGATCGGCGCGCGCATGGTGCTCTACTGGACCTTCGCGGTTTCGGCGGTGTGCTGTGCGGTGCTGGCTTTGCCGGCGGCCGATTTCACAGTGCGCGGCATCAGCGGCCCGGTCTCCTTCCATATCGAGATCGGCTGGATCGCCTTCATCGCGATAGCCTTCGTGCTCGGCTTCTTCATGGCTGTCGGCAAGGCCGCCGTCTACAAGCACATCCCGGTCTACTATCCCGACAATGTCGGCGCTGTCGGCGGCCTTGTCGGCATGATCGGCGGGCTCGGCGGCTTCTTCCTGCCCATCGCTTTCGGTGTGCTCAACGACCTGACCAATGTCTGGTCGAGCTGCTTCATGCTGCTGTTCGTCATCGTCGCCGCCTGCCTTGCCTGGATGCATCTCGCCATCCTGCGCATGGAGCAGGCCCGCGCGCTGGCCGAACAGGCCGCCATCTCCCCAGCCGAATAGCCACGCGGAGCCTGGAGTTCATGACAGAAAAACTCGTCATCATCGGCAACGGCATGGCCCCGGGGCGCATGCTGGAGCACCTGCTCGAAGCCGCACCCGGTCGCTACCAGATCACCATCTTCAATGCCGAACCGCGCGTGAACTACGACCGCATCATGCTGTCGCCGGTTCTGTCGGGCGAGAAGGACTACGAGGAAATCGTCATCCACGGCGATGGCTGGTACATCAAGCACGGCATCGTGCTCTACAAGGGCCACAAGATCGTCGGCATCAACCGCGAAGCCAGGACCGTCACCTCAGACAAGGGCGTGACCGAGCCCTATGACAGGCTGGTCATCGCCACCGGCTCGGTGCCCTTCATCATCCCGGTGCCGGGCAAGGATCTGCCCGGCGTTCTCTCCTACCGAGACCTCGACGACGTCGGCGCCATGCTGCTCGCCGCCCAGTCGCGTGACAGGGCTGTCGTCATCGGCGGTGGCCTGCTCGGGCTGGAAGCTGCAGCCGGCCTGAAGGAGCGCGGCATGGACGTCACCGTGCTGCACGTCATGCCAACCCTGATGGAGCGCCAGCTCGACCCGGCTGCCGGCTACCTGCTGCAGAAGCAACTGGAGGCACGCGGTATCACGGTCAGGACCAGGGCCAACACCCGGCAGATCGTCGGCGACGGCAAGGTGCAGGGCGTCGAGATCGACACCGGCGAGATCATCCCGGCGACGCTGGTGGTGATGGCGGTCGGCATCCGGCCGAATGTCGGCCTCGCCAGGGAGGCGGGGCTGGAGGTCAATCGCGGCATCGTCACCGACGACCGCATGCAGACTTCCGATCCGGACATCTTCGCGCTGGGCGAATGCGTCGAGGTCGACGGACGCGTCTATGGCCTCGTCGCGCCGCTCTATGAAATGGCCAGGGTGGTTGCGGCGGAGCTGGCGGGTGCCGAAGAAAGACGCTTCGTGCATTCCGACACGCCGACCAAGCTCAAGGTCACCGGCATCGACCTCTATTCGATCGGCGATTTCGCCGACGGCGAGGACCGCGAGGAGATCATCCTGCGCGATGCCACAGCCGGCATCTACAAGCGGGTGATCCTGCAGGACAACAGGATCATCGGCACGGTGCTGTTCGGCGAGACGGCCGATGGTGCCTGGTTCAACGATCTCAAGAAGAAAGAAGTCGACATCTCGCAGATGCGCGACACGCTGATCTTCGGGCAGGCCTTCCAGGGGGGCGCTTCCGCGGACCCTCTGGCGGCCGTTGCGGCTCTGGCGGATGATGCGGAAATCTGCGGCTGCAACGGCGTCTGCAAGGGCAGGATCGCTGCCACGATCACGGAGAAGGGGCTGGCTTCGCTGGACGACGTGCGCGCCCACACCAAGGCGTCGGCGTCATGCGGCTCGTGCACCGGCCTCGTCGAGAAGGTCATGGCGCTGGTGCTGGGCGACACCTACAACCCGGCTGCGATACAGCCGATGTGCAGTTGCACCGACCTTGGCCATGACGAGGTGCGGCGGCTGATCAGGGCCAAGGGCCTCAAGACCATCCCGGCGCTGATGCAGGAGTTGGAATGGAAGACCTCCTGCGGCTGCGCCAAATGCCGGCCGGCGCTCAACTATTATCTCGTTGCTGACTGGCCCGGCGACTATGCCGACGACTATCAGTCACGCTTCATCAACGAGCGCGTCCACGCCAACATCCAGAAGGACGGCACCTATTCGGTGGTGCCGCGCATGTGGGGTGGCGTCACCTCGGCGGCCGAGCTGCGCGCCATTGCCGACGTGGTCGACAAGTTCGCCATCCCGACGGTGAAGGTCACCGGCGGCCAGCGCATCGACATGCTGGGCGTCAGGAAGGAAGACCTGCCCGCGGTATGGGCCGATCTCGGCCAGGCCGGCTTCGTCTCTGGCCATGCCTATGCCAAGGGTTTGCGCACGGTGAAGACTTGCGTCGGCACCGACTGGTGCCGCTTCGGTACGCAGGATTCGACCGGCCTAGGCATCCGCATCGAGAAATTCATGTGGGGTTCGTGGACACCGGCAAAGGTCAAGATGGCGGTCTCCGGCTGCCCGCGCAACTGCGCCGAGGCGACCTGCAAGGATGTCGGCGTGATCTGCGTGGACTCCGGTTACGAGATCCATTTCGCCGGTGCCGCCGGCCTCGACATCAAGGGCACGGAGGTACTCGGCCTGGTCCGCAGCGAGGATGAGGCGCTGGAGGCGATCGTCGCGCTCGTGCAGATGTACCGCGAGCAGGCGCGGTATCTCGAGCGCATCTACAAATGGGCAAAACGTGTCGGCCTCGATGAGATCCGCCGCCAGGTCATGGCCGATCCCGACAGGCGCAAGACCTATTTCGAACGCTTTGTCTTCAGCCAGAAATTCGCGCAGGTCGATCCATGGTCCGAGCGTGTCTCGGGCAAGGACAAGCACGAGTTCCGGCCGATGGCCGAGACGGATTTCAGGGTTGCTGCGGAGTGATGAAGATGGACTGGCTGGATATCGGCGTGCTCGACGACATTCCGCTGCGCGGCGCGCGCTGCGTGAAGACCCGGAACGGCAGGATCGGCGTCTTCCGTACCCATGACGACCGCGTGTTCGCCATCGAGGACCATTGCCCGCACAAGGGCGGGCCGCTGAGCCAGGGCATCGTGCACGGTGCGGCGGTGACGTGCCCGCTGCACAACTGGGTGTTTTCGCTGGAAACCGGCAAGGCGCTCGGCGCGGACGAGGGGGCGGTGAAGACGATTCCGGTGCGCGTCGAGGACGGGCGCATCGCGGTCGCGCTCGGCGCAATGCTGCAGGCAGCAGAGTGAACCTGCACATGAGCGGCACTGAAGTGAGAACCACCTGCCCCTATTGCGGGGTGGGTTGCGGCGTGCTGGCCAAGCCCGGCGGCGAGGTCCATGGCGATCCCGGCCATCCCGCCAATCGCGGCAGGTTGTGCTCGAAAGGATCGGCGCTTGGCGAAACCATCGGCCTCGACGGGCGATTGCTTCATCCGGAAATCGCCGGCAGGCGAACGGACTGGGACACGGCGCTCGACCTCGTCGCCAGCCGGTTCCAGAACACCATTGCCGAGCACGGGCCGGATTCGGTCGCTTTCTACATTTCCGGGCAATTGCTGACAGAGGACTACTACGTCGCCAACAAGCTGATGAAGGGGTTCATCGGCTCCGCCAACATCGACACCAATTCCAGGCTCTGCATGGCATCGACGGTTGCCGGCCACCGCCGCGCCTTCGGCGAGGATGTCGTGCCCGGGGTCTATGAGGATTTCGACGAAGCCGACCTGGTCGTGCTCACCGGGTCGAACACCGCCTGGTGCCATCCCATACTGTATCAGCGCCTGCTGGCCGCCCGCAAAGCCCGCGGTACCCGCATCGTGGTGATCGACCCGCGCCGCACCGCCACGGCCGAGGAATGCGACCTGCACCTGGCACTCGATCCCGGTGCGGATGTATTGCTGTTCAACGGCCTGCTCGCGCATCTGGCGCGTGCCGGCACGCTGGACAGGGACTACATCGCCGCAAGCACGACAGGGGTAGATCAGGCTTTGGCACTGGCTGCGGCCGATGCGCCCACCGTCGAGCACGTGGCGCAGGGTTGCGGCCTGGCGCCGGCCGATGTCCGCTTTTTCTTCGAGCTCTTCTCGGTCACAGAACGGGTGGTGACGGTCTACAGCCAGGGCGTGAACCAGTCGGCGCATGGCACCGACAAGGTCAATGCCATCATCAATTGCCACCTTGCGACCGGCCGCATCGGCAGGCCCGGCATGGGGCCGTTCTCGGTGACCGGACAGCCGAACGCGATGGGTGGCCGCGAGGTGGGAGGGCTCGCCAACCAGCTCGCCGCCCACATGAATTTCGACAGTGGGGAGGATGTCGAGCGTGTCGCACGCTTCTGGAACGCGCCGGAGCTCGCGACCAAAGCCGGGTTGAAAGCGGTCGATATGTTTCGCGCCGTCGGCGATGGCCGGATCAGGGCGCTCTGGATCATGGGTACCAATCCCGCCGTGTCGATGCCGGATGCCGGCCGCGTGCGCACGGCGCTGAAGGACTGCGACTTCGTCGTCGTCTCCGACGTGGCGCGCACCGACACCACCCGTTTCGCCGAGGTGCTCCTGCCCGCCGCCGCCTGGGGCGAGAAGGACGGTATGGTCACCAATTCCGAGCGCCGGCTTTCGCGGCAGCGGCCATTCCTGGCCATGCCGGGCGAGGTCCGGCCCGACTGGCGCATCATCTGTGACGTTGCTGCCCGCATGGGCTTCGGCGCGGCCTTCGATTTTGCCGGTCCAGCCGCGATCTTCCGCGAGCACGCCGCACTGTCCGCCTTCGAGAACAAGGGCGAGCGGCTGTTCGACCTCGGCGCGCTGGCCGGCATGCCGGACGCGGACTATGAGACATTCGAGCCCCGGCTCTGGCCGGCGCGTGATGAACGGACGGCGGGCCGCCTGCTGGGCGACGGCAGGTTTCCGACCGCTGACGGCCGTGCGCGTTTCATCGCCGTGCGGCAGGAGGGCGTGGCGCTGGCAGTCAGCGCCGGGCATCCGCTGACGCTCAACACCGGCCGGCTGCGCGATCAGTGGCACACCATGACGCGGACCGGTGCCGTGCCACGATTGATGGCGAACACGCCGGAACCGATGCTCGACCTCAATCCGCTCGATGCTGCAGCCGGCGGGCTGGCCGACGGCGATCTCGCGCATCTGTCGACACGCTATGGCTCCGCCCGCGCCAGGGTCCGTATCACCGACGCGCAGCAGCCCGGCCAGGCGTTCCTGCCCATGCACTGGAGTGGTCATTTCGCCGCCAATGCCGGGGCAGGGGCACTGGCGACGCCGATCACCGATCCGTATTCCGGCCAGCCGGAGCTGAAGAGCGTACCGTTGCGCATCACGCGCGAGGAGATCGCCTGGGCGGGCGTTCTGATCACACGCCGCAATCTGCGGCCCACCGGCTTCGTTCACTGGAGCCGGTCGGTCGTTGCCGGCGGCTGGGTCTACGAACTCTGCGGCACCGAGACGCCGGACCAGGGCATCCTGCTGGCACGCGGCCTGCTCGCCACGCCAGACCATCTCGTCGAATATCGCGATCGCAAGGGCCTGACCTATCGGGCCGCGGCGGTGGACGAAACCGGCGCGCTGGCCGAGGCGCTGATGGTTGCTCCGAAGGGGCAACTGCCGGCACGCGACTGGCTGGTATCACTGCTTGGCAGCCGGGAGCAACTCACCCCGGCCGACCGCCAGGCCCTGCTGTCGGGTCGCTCGCCGGCAGCCACGCCGGCAGCCTGCCGCATCGTCTGCTCCTGCTTCAATGTCGGCGTCAACCAGCTGGCCGACGCCGTTTCCGCCGGCTGCCGCAGCCTGGAGGCCATCGGCAGGGAACTCGGCGCCGGCACCAATTGCGGCTCCTGCCGCTCCGAGATCAGGACCATCATAGGGGCAGGCCGGGTCGAGGCCGCCGAATGATCACAGGGGCGCCCGGCGGCCGTGAGCGCCGGCTGACTACTTCCACATCGACCGCATCTTGCCCTTAAGGTCAACGCTGGTGCTCGGCCGCGCCGACTGCTCGTCGCGCAGCGCCTGGCTTGTCCAGGACGTGAGCTGGAAATGCTGCAGGATGTGGGACGGGATGAAGCGCGTCTTCGATGCATAGACATGCCTGTCGCCGCGCGCGACCTGGCTGGAGGGGTAGAAACGCTGCGGTACGATCAGGTGCAGGGAATCCTTCGCCCGCGTCATCGCGACGTATAGCAGGCGGCGTTCCTCTTCCAGTTCCTTGCGTTCGCCGGCGCTGAGATCGATCGGGATGCAGCCGTCGACGGCATTGAGCAGGAACACCTTGGTCCATTCCTGGCCCTTGGCCGAATGGATCGTCGACAGGATCAGATAATCCTCGTCGAGAAGCGGCGGGCCGGCTTCGTCGCTGGTTGCGCTGGGCGGGTCGAGCGTCAGGTCGGTCAGGAAGCGGTCGCGCGACGGATAGCCGGACGCAATCTGCTCGAGCTGCAGGAGGTCCGCCCGCCGCACAGTCGCGTCCTCGTGCTTGCGCTCGAGATGCGGCTCGTACCACAGCCTTGCCCGCTCCATCTCCGACGGCCAGCCCGGGCCGCGACGCAGGTCGCAGAACAGATCGACGAACAGCGGCCAGTCCCTGGCGGCGCGCGCCGGCGGCGCGAAACGCGCCAGGCCCATCTCGAGGTCGAGCGACTGCTCCATGCTGTCGATGGCTTGCGTCGCAGCCGACGGCCCGATGCCTGGCAGAAGCTGCATGACACGGAAGCCGGCAATGCGGTCGCGTGGGTTCTGCACGAAGCGCAGCACGGCCAGCACGTCCTTGACATGGGCCGCGTCGAGGAATTTCAGCCCGCCGAATTTCACGAAGGGGATGTTGCGCCGGGTCAGCTCGACCTCGAGCGGGCCCGAATGGTGGGATGCGCGAAACAGCACCGCCTGCTGCTTGAGCTGGGTTCCGGTCTCGCGTTCCTTCAGCACCTCGTCGCAGATGTAGCTCGCCTGTTCGGCTTCGTCGCGCACGGTGACGATGGCCGGCTTTTCGTGCGAGGCGCGGTCGGTCCACAGGTTCTTGGTGAAGCGTTCGGTCGCCTCGCCGATGACGGCATTCGCCGCATTCAGGATCGCGTCGGTTGAACGATAGTTGCGATCGAGCGTGACCACATCGGCAGGCGCCGGAAACAAGGTCGGGAAATCGAGGATGTTGCGGACTTTCGCGGCACGGAACGAATAGATCGACTGGGCATCGTCGCCCACCACCGTCAGGCCGGCCCCGTCCGGCTTGATTGCCGTCAGGATCGAGGCCTGCAGCCGGTTGGTGTCCTGATATTCGTCGACGAGGATGTGGTCGAAGCGCGACGACAGATGCGCGGCGATGTCCGGTTCCGCCGCCATCTGCGCCCAGTAGAGCAGCAGATCGTCGTAATCGAGGATATTCTGCCGCTGCTTGGCCTCGACATAGGCGCCGAACAGCCGTTTCAGCTCCTCGCTCCAGCCGACGCACCAGGGGAAACAGTCGGCGACGACCTTTTCCAGCACGTCCTGCGCATTGACCACGCGCGAGTAGATCGCAAGGCACGTCGCCTTGGTCGGAAAGCGGTTCTCGGTCTCCGAGAAGCCGAGATCGTGCCGGACCAGGTTCATCAGGTCGGCGGAATCCTCGCGGTCGTGGATGGTGAAGCTCGGCTCGAGCCCGATCTCCAGCGCATAGTCGCGCAACAATCGCGCGCCGATCGAATGGAACGTGCCGGCCCAGGTCAAGCCTTCCGTCAGGCTGGCGGCGCGATCCTTCATCACCTCGGCGGCGATGCGCTCGACACGCCTCGTCATCTCGGTCGCGGCGCGGCGCGAGAAGGTCATCAGGAGGATGCGACGCGGATCGGCGCCGCGCACGATGAGATGCGCCACCCGATGGGCGAGCGTATTCGTCTTGCCTGAGCCGGCGCCGGCTATGATCAGCAGCGGTCCGCAAACCGCGCCGTCGCCGTGCAGGACCGCTGCCCTCTGGCCGTCGTTCAGCTTGGACAGATAGGCTGGGTCCTCGATCGAATCACGGATTGCGATGTTCATGCGGCCATGAAGCATCGTTTCCGTTTCGTTCGCAATGGCCGCGGGCCGCCTTGCGGCCTGGGTTACGCCAGCCTGCTCGGCAAGCTTCCCATGCGCGTCTCCAGCGGGGAGCGGAGAAACGCGGCCGATTTGGGAACTGGCACTCGGGAATGCTGGTATAGGGCTAGCCAACGTATCAGGCTAGCCGTTGAGGTAGCGACGCATGCAATAGAGCAGCGCTGCCTGTTCCTCGTTCTCGCGGACGTCTACCACGCGCCCGAATAGGACACGGTGGGTTGCCTCATCGACGGCATTGCTGAGTTCGCATTCGAAGCTGACCGAGGCGTCTGTCAGGACGGGAACACCCGTAAGACCTTCTGTCCATTCGCCAAGTGCAAATCGGTTCACCACCAGTGTCTTTCCGCCGAACGCGTCGGAAAGGTCCTCGTGGCCCGGCATCAACGTGTTGACGCAGAAATAGCGTGCGTTTTCGAAAGCATGAAAACATGAGCTCGCACGATTGATACAGACGAGCAGTGTCGGCGGGGTATCGCTGACGCTGCAGACAGCGGAGGCCGTAAAGCCGTAGCGCTTGCCGCCGGAATTGGTGCTGACGACATTGACCGAAGTGCCGAGGCGCGACATCCCGTTGCGAAACGTGGCTCTGTCCACAATGCCGAAGCGATGCTGCATCACATTCATTTTGATCTCTCGGGCGCGTTCGGAGCGGGCAAACCGAGGCGCTCGCGCAAGGCCGCCTGTCTCCCCGCGGCGGGAACGGCAAGGCATGTCCAGTCAGTCGACGGCGTCGCGTGGCTGTCTGGACGTGCCCCGGTCGTCAGGCCCGGGCTGTGAGTTCTTTTCGAACGATTTCCGCGCCTGCACTCAAGGCATTCAGCTTGCCTCTGGCTACTCGACGGGAGAGGGGGGCCATGCCGCAATTGGTGCAGGGGCACAGTTTGTCGGCATCGACAAACTGAAGTGCTCTTCGCAGAGTAGCGGCCACTTCCTCCGGCGTCTCGATGGTATCGCTTGCCACATCGATGGCCCCGACCATCACTTTTTTACCGCGAACAAGTTCGATGAGATCCATTGGAACGTGAGAGTTGTGGCATTCCAGGGAGATCATGCCGATGCTGGATTTCTGCAGCTTGGGGAAAGATTCCTCATATTGCCGCCATTCCGACCCGAGAGTCTTCTTCCAGTCTGTGTTGGCCTTGATGCCATACCCGTAGCAGATATGAACGGCAGTTTCGCACTTGAGCCCTTCGATTGCCTTTTCCAGGGTGGCAACACCCCAATCGTTCACCTCGTCAAAGAAGACATTGAATGCGGGCTCATCGAACTGGATGATATCGACGCCGGCAGCTTCCAGTTCCCTGGCTTCCTGATTGAGGATCTTGGCGAATTCCCAAGCCAGCTTTTCGCGGCTCTTATAGTGATTGTCAAAGAGCGTATCGATCATGGTCATCGGACCCGGCAGAGCCCATTTGATAGGCTGCCTGGTCTGCCGGCGCAGG
Source organism: Mesorhizobium sp. NPDC059025 (assembly GCF_042739655.1). Lineage (NCBI taxonomy): Bacteria > Pseudomonadati > Pseudomonadota > Alphaproteobacteria > Hyphomicrobiales > Phyllobacteriaceae > Mesorhizobium > Mesorhizobium sp. NPDC059025. The sequence goes on from NZ_JBHYIM010000003.1 coordinate 644,907, forward strand.
AACTTGGCGTCTTCAACGAAAACCGGCTTTTGGCGCGACACTGCGCCGACGACTGTCGGGACGCTCGCATCATAGCGATCCCGAATTCTGACGGTCTCGCGTTTTTCGAAATCAACCCCGTCCAGGTGCTCGATGAACGTCGTGACGAAATGCTGGCGCGTCTGCTCGCCATCGCTGACGATATCGATGCCTGCCTGTCTTTGATCGTCAAGTGACAAACGCAAAGCGTCCTGCTTGCCTTCGATCAATTCCTCATCCTGCAGTTTCCAGGGTGACCAGAGTTTCTCCGGCTGGGCCAGCCACGAGGGTTTTGGCAAGCTGCCGGCGGTTGACGTGGGCAACAGTGTTTTCATGATGGGCAGCCTTGTCTTTTTGGTTGGTCAGCGAACGCGATTGGCGGACCACTGCTCGAGGATGGACTTGTATGGTTTGATGAAGTGCTCCTCGGCGAACTTTCCCTGCTCGATCGCCAGCCGGCTACGCTCTTCCCGATCGTAGACAATTCGGGTCAATGAATAATCCTGGTGTTTCAGACTTGGCTGGTAGCACGCCCCCGCCGACGAGTTGGCGTTGTAGATCTCGGGTCGATAGATCTTCTGAAAAGTCTCCATCGTACTGATGGTGCCGATCAGCTCAAGATTGGTGTAGTCTGCAAGCAGGTCGCCGACAAAATAGAAAGCCAGAGGCGCCACGCTATTCGATGGCATAAAATAGCGGACCTGCATTCCCATTTTCTGAAAGTATTGGTCCGTCGAAGACAATTCATCTTGCCGGTACTCAACGCCCAATACAGGGTGCCGATTTTCGGTGCGGTGATATGTCTTGCTGCTTGAAGCGCTCAGACATATGACCGGAGGCTTGGAAAAATGCTTCTTGTAGGCATCTGAATTCAGGAAACTTTTGAACAGGTTTCCATGCAGATCTCCGAAATTGTCCGGGATGCTGAATTCCGGGCGGTTCTTGTTGTGCTCCGGCAGCAATACGCTGAAGTCGTAGTCTCGCACGTAGGAGGAGAAATTGTTCCCAACAATACCTTGGATCCGCTCGTTCGTCTTTCGGTCAACGATGTTTGTTTTCAATATTTCAATTATCGGGAAGGCATTGTTGTTGTCTTCGGCGCCAATAATCATCTCAACCGAAATGATTTCGAGTTCGACAGAATAACGATTGCCCTTGGGGTTATCCCAATGCGCCAGGGCGTTGAAACGATTGTCGATCATCCTCAGGGCATTGCGCAGGTTTTCCTGTCGGTTCTCTCCTCGGGCCAGATTGGCGAAATTGGTCGTGATACGCGTGTTGTCCGACGGGCTATATTCCTCGTCAAAACGAATACTCTTGAGGCGAAACGTAAAGTCGTCACTCATTGCGACCTGCCGGCGATCGACAAGGGACAGGCGGGGGTTGGCGACTTGAATTTTGGTTTGAGACACGACTTACCCCAATGAGTTGGGGGCATGGGTCAGCGGACACATAGCAAGGCGGTCCGCTACGCGGCCTCCGCTACGGCACACCGGGACACCCCGCCCGTGGACGTTTTTTCGTCAAGGCAGGTCTCCTGGCTCGCGGGTCATCGCTTCTGTCCGTCTTCCCAGGGTTCACCCCAGTGACATTCTGGACGTCAGCTCACCGCTTACAGTTGCGGGGGCAGCTTCGGCTTTCCCGAATATGACGGGGCACCAACTTCCCTCTTAGCCCCGGCGCGTTGCACGCAACGATCGGGGAACCTAGACGCCTTCACCCTCCTGCAATTGTCAGATGAAGTCAATAGCGCATAAAGAAATGTTTATATCTTTATCGCGTGCGTCGGCGTCGGATTTGGCGGCTCAGACGCTGTCCCGGTTCCACCCTGCTTGTCGTGCAGTTGCACGGAGCGTCACATCACGCCGGCCGTTTCTTCAGCGGGATGATGTTCGGCGCTGCCCCAGCCTCGGCGGCGTCGTGGCCAACCGCTTCGCCGCGGGCAAGCGTCCTTCGCGTATTTCCCTCGGCAGGGCCCGTGGCAACGTCCTCGAAATAGCGCGCCGGGGTTGTTCCCAGCATGCGCTTGAACATGGAGATGAACGCGCTGACGCTGTCATAGCCGAGATCGCCGGCGATGTTGGTGACCGACTGGCCCTCCCCAAGACGCCGCAACGCCAGGCCGATGTGAAGCTGCTGTCGCCAGCGCAGGAACGACATGCCGGTTTCCCGTTGGAACAGTCGGCTCAACGTCCTGTTGCTGGCGCCGATGCGGGCGCCCCATTCGTCGATCGTGAAGCGCTGGTCCGGGTGCTCGATCATCGCCCTGGTCAGCCGCTGAAGCCTCCTGTCGGTCGGCATGGGCAGATGGATCGGTTCCAGCGTTGCGGTCGCCAGTTCGTCGAGCAGCACGGCGATGAGCCTGGCTTCGCGTTCGCGGCCCATCGCCGCCGGCGGCGTCGCGCAGTCGAGCCGCAGGATGAGCTCGCGCAGGAACGGCTGGACGAACAGGATGCCGCAATCCGGGTCGAGCGCAGCGGCCAGATCCGCATCGATGTAGAGGTTGAGGATCTTGATATGCCCGGCGACGCGACCGGCATGGGAAACACCGCTCGGTATCCACATGGCGCAATGCGGCGGGACGGTCCAGAGCCCGCCGGCAGCCTGCATCGTCAGCACGCCGCCGATGACACACATCAGCTGCGCCTTGTCATGATGGTGGGGCTCTGTCTCGCCGACGAAAGTCGTTTCGGTGATCAGGCTGAAAACGGGGCGTGGTACGTCATCCACTTGCCCGAAGCCGTGTATTTGCGGAAAATTCACCCGCTTCTCCTGATCCCGGATCAGCCAAACCGATAGCGTATCCCAAACCCGTGCGGCATGTCATCGAGGCCCTGGAGGAGCCTATGATCCGGCACGCGCCTCGAGCAGAAGAAGCATGCCTCTCGCCGCCGCTCGCCTCTCGTCGGTCTCGAAAAGAACGGAAAAGCCGAACGCCTTGCTCGCGGTCGCCGCAGCCAGCCGCACCGCCGCGCTGGCGGGTTTTTTCCCCTCTATCACGATCATGGCGCGGCAATACTTCCTGAAACGATCCCTGGTCCGTTTGAAGAACAGGGCCTTTTCCCTGCGCTCTTCGGCCGTTTCCGTGTCATGGTCGTCCGGTGAATGATCGGTGATCAGCACGAACGGTGCCTGCCGGTTCAGAAGCGCTTCGAGCTCGGCGAGAATCGAAGCAGGCGACTGTCCTTCCTCCCGCGCGAAGACAAGCGGGAAGCGCGTATCGTCCAGGAACATTGATTTGTTTCCTTCCGCAGACCGGGTCGATCGGCAAGCCTTTCCGAGGGGCTAACTGGCGGCAACACCGATATCCCAAGCATGCCACGGCGGCGTTCAGGCTGCTCTCGCGCGTCTGCCAACAAATCCCGCGAACCCGCCATTGCGGTTTCGCGCGGACTTTCCCGTCAGATATGGCCCGTCAGATATGGATTGCCGCCGTCCGCAGCTCCGACGGGCTCTGGCCGTGGAACTTCTTGAAGGTCCTGGCAAAGTGCGAGGCGCTTTCAAATCCCGCTTCCAGGGCGATCTCAAGCATGGAGGCATCGGTGTTTGCGACAAGCGCCTTGGCATGGATCAGCCGCACGCGCTTGTAGGCATTGGCGGGCGACATTCCCGCCTTCTCCTTGAAAAGGCGCTCGAGCTGGCGGCGGCTCACCCCTACCTGCCGCGCCAGCTGCGTGATCGGGATGCGGTCATTGATATGCTGCTCCATCGCCAGAAGCGTCGCCTTGATACGGACGTCTTCCGCCTCGTCGGCAAATGTACGCCTCGCCTGCAGATGGAAGGGGGAGCGGGCGTGATCGATCTGGAGGACTTCCAGCGCGTTGCGTTCGGCATCCTCGCTGATGTGGCTGCGCACGATGAGCGCCGCCATGTCGGCGGCGCTGCTGCCCCCGGCGCACGAACCCCGGTTCTCATCGAGATGGAAGATCCTGTCCGAGCGGACGACATGGTCGGGAAACCGGTCCTGGAAGTCGCGCGCATGGAGCCAGCTGACACAGCACTCGTGGTTCTTCATGAGTCCGGCATCAGCCAGGATGAACGTGCCGGTGCACAGGCCGATGAGCGGTACGTTTGCTGCTGCAACGCGACGCAGATAACGCGTGGTCTCGGCGTCGACGGGCTCCTCCACATTGAGCAGTCCGCCGACCACCACGATATGGCTGAAATGAGCCGGGTCGACGAAACCGGACGTTGGAACGACCTGCACGCCGCAGCTCGATTTCACGGGGTTCTTCGAACTTGCCAGCACATGCCAGTCCGCACTGACGCGGCCCGACCGGTCAAGCTCGTCGCTTGCCAGCCGCAGCGTGTCGATGAACAGCGCGAAGGCCGACAGGGTGAAAGAGCGGCCGAGGATAAAACCCACGCGCAGCTTTGCCGGGGAATTCATGGATCTTTCTCCTGGCTCGAACACAATCCGGCAGCCTCCCGTTCCCATCGGGAAGAGGCGCAGGCCATCGGTTCTCCCAAAGCCTGCGCCACGGCTGCGACATTTTTAGGTCGTCCCGATCAGGCAGCTTTCGAAATATCGCCATGCGGGTCAAGCACGTACTTGACCGCCGCGCCCTGGTCGAAGCTCTCGTAGCCTCGCGCGGCGTCCTCGAGCGAGATCACCCTGGCGTTGACGATATCGGCGATCGGCAGGCGATCATGCAGGATGGCCTGCATCAATTGCCGATTGTATTTGAGCACCGGCGTCTGCCCGGTGTGGAAGGATTGCGCCTTGGCCCAGCCGAGTCCAAGACGCAGCGAGAGGCTGCCGTGCTTGGCAGCCGCGTCGACGGCCCCTGGGTCTTCCGTTACATAGAGCCCGGGAATGCCGATCGAGCCGGCAGCACGGGTGATCTCCATCATCTGGTTCAGCACGATCGCCGGCTGCTCGCCGCCGCTATGGCCGCGGGCCTCGAAACCGACCGCGTCGATCGCGCAGTCGACCTCGTTGGAGCCGGTGACTTCGGCGATCATGTCGCCCAGCCGGTCGCTCTTGGAAAGGTCGATGGCCTCGAAACCCACCTTGGCGGCATGGGCGAGCCGTTCCTTGTTGAAATCGCCGACCATGACGACGGCAGCACCGAAGATGCGGGCGGATGCGGCCGCGGCGAGGCCAACCGGTCCGGCACCGGCGACATAGACGATCGAGCCGACACCGGCGCCAGCGCGAACGGCGCCATGGAAGCCGGTCGGCAGGATATCGGACAGCATGGTCAGATCGCGGATCTTTTCCATCGCACGGTCGCGATCGGGGAATTTCAGCAGATTGAAATCGGCATAGGGCACCATGACGTAGCGGGCCTGCCCGCCGATCCAGCCGCCCATGTCGACATAGCCGTAGGCGCCCCCGGCGCGAGCCGGGTTGACGGTCAGGCACACGCCCGTGTCCTGCCCCTTGCAGCAGCGGCAGCGTCCGCAGGCCACGTTGAACGGCACCGAGACGATATCGCCGACCTCGAGCATTTCGACGTCGCTGCCCTTTTCGATGATCTCGCCGGTGATCTCATGGCCGAGCACCAGGCCGGCTTCCGCCGTGGTGCGGCCGCGAACCATGTGCTGGTCGGATCCGCAGATGTTGGTGGAAACCACCTTGAGGATCACCGCGTGTTCGATGCGCCGGCCATCCGGCGCTGCGAATTTGGGATCGTCGATGTCCTGGACCTCGACCTTTCCGGGGCCCAGATAGACCACGCCTCTGTTCCTGCTCATGCTCTTCCTCCCAGTTGGATTTTCCCAGTCGGATCAGGGGGCGTTTGATTGAATCGCCAAGCTGATCTAACTCTTTGCTGGAGCATGATCTTTTCCGAAAACGGGTTCCCACTTTTCGAGATCAAGCCCTGGTCATTCGCTACGGGCGGCTGATCTCCTCCAGATACCAGTTGATGTAGCGAAGCTCGTTGTGCTCCATCGGCGCGATCGGGCCGGGCACGAAATAGTGCGAGCGCACGCCGCGCGCGGTGTGCTCGATGATCTTCTTGTCCTCTTCGGTGGTGACCTTCCAAAGCCAGGTCAGCTTTTCCAGGTCGTAGTCGCGTCCTTCCTCGGCATCGTTGCGGACGAGCCAGATCAATTCCATTTCGCAGCTGTCCGCCGTCTTCGGCACGAAGCGGTAGATCATGCCGTGATCGGGGTAGCAGACGAGGAATGTGGTGCCGCCGAGATGGATCGAGGTGACGCCACCGTCATATTCGGCGAACCGTCCCATCAGCGGCGCAATCGGCTTGCCGTCCTGGCTGCCGGTGGAGACGCCGTCGTAGAGCGCATAGCGGAAAGTGTGGATCGCCTCCTGCCCCATTGCCGAGTTCTGCCAGCGATCGCCGCTGACGACCTCGATGCCCAGCGCGCAAGTCCGCGCCTCCATCGTCTGGTTGAGCTTCTCGATCATCTCGAGCGGCTGCTCCAGCGCATGGGTCTGGGAATATTCGGGATGTGCCGGTCCGCAGTGATAACACTCGACGTAATTTTCGACGGCCAGCTTCCAGTTGGCCTGCAGCGGATAGAGTTCGCGATGCGCCACCTTCGCTTCGCCCCAGCCATACTGGCCGCAACTGGTCCGCAGCGCCTGCTCGATCGGATCGAAGTCGAGCGGCGTCTCGGCGAAGCTGACGAAGACGAGTCCCGACGCGACACGAACATGCAGCTTCTTGAGACCGTGCTCGTTGCGGTCGAAATCCTTCGGCATCAGCCGCGCGGCGCGCAGCGAGCCGTCATTGGCGTAGGTCCAGGCATGGTAGGGGCAGACGAAGAACCGCGCATTGCCCTTGGGCTTGGTGCAGACCTCGGCGCCGCGATGCCGGCACACGTTGAGCATGGCGTGGATCGTGCCATCGGCCACCCGTGTCAGGATGATCTGCTCGTCGCCGAGTCGGAACAGCTCGAAGTCGCCGGGGTTGGGGATGACGCTGGCATGCGCCAGGCAATGCCAGTGCCGGCGAAACAGGCGCTCCATGTCGCGCTCGAAGATCGCCGGATCCATGTAGAACGGCCGGGCCAGGCCGTGGCCTGGCCGGTGCGTCGCGATCAGGTCGCCTATGGCGTCGTCGGCGGCTGATTGGTGAAGATGCACGATGCTCATTGCTGGCTACTCATCGTTGGCTTGGGAGGGCTGGCGCGGGTCTGATCTTCAAAGATTGGGAACGGGTCTCGGCCAGTCGTCGGAACAGGCGACAGTTGCCAGAAGGCTGCGCAGCACCGCGACATCGGGATGAAGGGAGCCGCGACGGTCGATCAGTTCGATCTGCCGCTGCGCGGCAATCTCGAGGCAGATGCCTGGCGGCACGGACATCAGCCAGTCGGCGAAGACTTCTTCCGGTGGCGGCAGCGGCGAGATCGCCGCCATCGTCCTGCCGTCGACCTTTCGCGGTCGCGCCGCGACAATTCTTGCGTCGTCGCGGGTGGTCATGCCTCGATCTCCAACGCGGTGAGTGGCTTTGAGCAGCAGGCGAGGATGTATCCCTCGGCGATCTCCTCATCGAGGATGCCGCCATTGTGGTTCATCTCCACGTCGCCTGAGACCTTCCTGACGCGGCAGGTGCCGCAGAGACCGAACTCGCAGGCCGCCGAGATGCGGACGCCGCTGGCGCGTGCCGCCTGCAGCACCGTCTGGCCGGGCACACATTGGCCATCGACATTGGAACTGGCGAAACGGACCGGCACCGTCGCCTCGGCGGGCACAACTGCTCCTGCCTCGGTGGTGGCCGGGGGCGGGACCTCCACGGGGGGGGCGCCGAAACTCTCCTGGTGGTAGTGCGCCATGTCGAAGCCGGTCGCCTCCAGCATGGTGCGCACGGCACGCATGAATGGATCCGGTCCGCAGCAGAACACTTCGCGCTCGTGGAAGTCGGGCGACAGAAGCGGCAGCCTGACGGCGTCGATCCGCCCCATATGGCCGAACCAGCTTTCGCGGCTCGACCGCTCCTCGATCATGAAACCGAGCGACAGGCCGGGCATGTTGGCGCCGAGAAGTTCCAGCTCCTTGCGGAAGATGATCTCTTCGGGCCGCCTGGCGCAGTTGACGAAGGCGATGTCCGTCCATGGTGCGCAGTCGTTCAGCCAGCGCAACATCGACATCATCGGGGTGATGCCGGAGCCCGCCGAAATGAAGAGATATTTCCCGGCGGCGTGGTTGTGATGCGAGAAATCGCCTGCCGGGCCGCGTGCCTTGATGCGCGATCCGCGCTTGAGGTTGTCGAACATCCAGCGCGTGCCGATGCTGCCGGCCTGCGCCTTGACGGTGATGGAGATCGAGAACGGCCGCGATGGCGACGAGGCCAGCGTATAGGTGCGCATCAGCGGACCATCGGCCGTCGGCAGCTCCAGAGTGATGAATTGGCCCGGCTTGTAGCGGAACCAGGTCTGCGCGTCCGAGCGGAAGGTGAAGGTCTTCACCTCCGGCGCTTCGTCGACGATGCCGGCCACTTCCAGCACCTGGAGGCGGTCGTTCCATGGCGTCATCTCGTCGAGATGGCGATAGAGGTGGACACCCGTCATGGCGTTCATCGCAGTGGCCTCAAGCAACGCTGCGCAGCGCGGGTCTTTCGCCTTCGGTCAGCCGAGGCTCCATGAAGCGCGCATACCATTCGACGAACTGGATCACGCCGCCTTCATGCAGCTCGGAATAGGGTCCCGGCTGATAGGCCGGCGAGTTGATGCCGAACGCATTCTCCTCGACGATGCGGCGGTCCTCGTCATTGGTCAGCGTCCAGACGTGGATCAGGTTCTGGAGGTTGTAGTCGACGCCCTCGACGGCATCCTTGTGCACCAGCCATTTGGTGGTCACCGCCGTCTCGGTGGCGCTGATTGGAAGAACGCGGAACGTGACCGCGTGATCGCCCAGGATATGATTCCACGTCGTCGGGTAGTGGTAGAGCATCAGGGTGCCGATGCGGTCGGTGGCGACGCTGTCGGACAGGTTCCGCTCCACCGCGCGCTGGCCCGTCATGGTGTAGCTTACGGCGTGCGGCAGCAGCGGCGCGCGCGTCGTGCGATACTGGCCGGCCGTGTCGATAACGAAACGCGACGGCAGTCCCGATGCTTCACAGCGCGCCCAGTGTTCCAGAAGCTCGGGGGCGTCCTCGACACCGTTGACACCGGTCACGGTCGGGGCCTCGGGGAAGGTCTTGCAGAGCTCCGGATGGTTGCCCGCGCAATGGTAGCATTCGCGGTTGTTTTCCCAGACCAGCTTCCAATTGCCTTTTTCGACGATGGTGCTCTCGAAGGCGATCTTCGCATCGGCCAGGCGATGCGGGAGGAAGTAGGGCTCCATCATCTGGCGGAAGGGCGCAAACTCCGCCGGCTGGTCGGCCAGGCAGACGAAGATGTAGCCGCCGGCGCTTTCGCAGGCGACCGGCTTCAGGCCGTAGTCGTTGCGATCGAAGCCTTCGGCCATCTGCCGGGCAAACAGCAGCTTGCCGTCGAGGTCGTAGGTCCACTGATGGTAAGGGCAGACCAGGCGCGCGGAGGTGCCTTTGTCGGCGGTGCAGACGCGGCTGCCGCGATGGCGGCAGGAATTGTGGAAGGCACGGATCCTGTTCTCGCGGTCGCGCACCAGGACGATCGGATAGGCGCCGATCTGGACGGTGAAGAAACTGCCGGGCTTGGCGATCTCGCAATCATGCCCGACGAACAGCCAGTCGCGATACCAGATCAGCTCCATGTCGAGCTTGAAGAAATCCGGATCGGTGTAGAAGGGCTGTTCCAGCGAGAAGCCATCGCGCCTCGCGCGAATGAGCTTCAGCATTTCATGACGTGCGTCCATGTCCTGTCCTCGTCAAAGGACTGAACTGGTGGTGATGGAGGGTAGATGGCCGTACTTGACGGTCTTGGACCGGCGCACGGCTTTCTGCCTCTTGACCGCCCACCGCGATCAGTCGAGTTCCAAAAAGTCCACGGCTGGTTTCCGGGCTCCGAAGCTGTCCTTGTGGGACCGTCTCGACACCTTCCCAGGCTTTCGCCCAGTGGTCTGTCGTCGAGACAGAAGCTTCGCTACCGTTGCGGGGGCAGCGCCGGCATCAAACCGGCTTCCCAATTATCCCTCCGGCGTGGTTCGCCGGAGAGCACCTTGAACATGGTGATCTGATCACGGACGCCGTGCCGGTGCGATGACGAAAGCGACATCGGCGCAGTGTAAAGACGACAGGGCGGAATTACTCAGCGGCCTCGGCTATCGGCGAGGGCACATAGTTAAGGATCGGTCCAAGCCAGCGCTCAACATCGGTGACGGCCATGTCCTTGCGCGCGGCATAATCCTCGACCTGATCGCGCTCGACCTTGGCGACGCCGAAATAGTAGCTTTCGGGCTGGGCGAGATAGAGGCCGGATACCGACGAGCCGGGCCACATCGCCATGCTCTCGGTCAGGCGCACGCCAATCCGCTCTTCCGCCTTGAGCAGGTTGAACAGCGTCACCTTCTCGGTGTGGTCGGGCTGGGCTGGATAGCCGGGGGCAGGGCGAATGCCGCGATAGGGCTCGCCGATCAGGTCGTCTGGCACGAGGTCTTCATCGGCAGCGTAGCCCCAATATTCCTTGCGCACCTTCTCGTGCAGGCGCTCCGCGAAGGCTTCGGCAAAGCGATCCGCCAGCGCCTTGACCAGGATCGAATTGTAGTCGTCATTGGCGCGCTCGAAGCGCTCGGCGATCGCGACCTCCTCGATGCCGGCCGTCACGACGAAGCCGCCGATATAGTCGGGCCTGCCGCTCTCGCGGGGGGCGACGAAATCGGAAAGCGCGACATTCGGCTTGCCGTCACGCTTGGTCAGTTGCTGGCGCAGCGTGAAGAAGGTGGCGAGCTCGGTGTCCCGGGCTTCGTCGGCAAACAGCTTGATATCATCGCCTGTGGTATTGGCGGGCCAGAAGCCGAGGACGGCTTTCGGCGCGAACCACTTCTCGTCGATGATCTTCTTCAGCATCGCCTGCGCGTCGTCGAACAGTTGCCGTGCCGCCGGCCCCTGCTTTTCGTCTTCGAGGATCCTGGGATAGCGCCCCTTCAATTCCCAGGTCTGGAAGAACGGCGTCCAGTCGATGTAGCGGGCGAGTTCGGCCAGGTCCCAGCTTTCGAACACCCTGGTCCCGAGGAATGAAGGTTTCGGCGGCTGGTAGCCGGCCCAGTCGACCTTGTGGGCATTGGCGCGCGCCTTGGCCAGCGGCAGGCGCTGTTTGTCCCGTTCCGAGCGCTCATGCGCCTCGGTCACCTTGCGATACTCGGCCTGGATGGTCTCGACATAGCCGGCCTTCATGTCGGGGGAGAGCAGGCTGGAGACGACGCCGACCGCGCGGCTGGCGTCGGTGACGTAGACGGCCTGTCCCTTCTGGTAGCGCGGATGGATCTTGACCGCGGTGTGGACGCGGCTCGTCGTCGCCCCGCCGATCAGGAGAGGGATATCGAAACCCTCGCGCTCCATTTCCGAGGCCATATGCACCATCTCGTCCAGCGACGGGGTGATCAGGCCGGAGAGACCGATCACGTCGACCTTTTCGTTGCGCGCGGTTTCGAGGATCCTGGCCGCCGGCACCATGACGCCGAGATCGATGATCTCGTAGTTGTTGCAGGCGAGGACCACGCCGACGATGTTCTTGCCGATGTCGTGGACGTCGCCTTTCACGGTGGCCATCAGGATCTTGCCGGCGCTCTGGCGTTCGCCATTGTCGATGCCTGCGGCGGCATTGGCGAGCTTTTCGGCCTCCATGTGCGGCAGCAGGCCCGCGACGGCCTGTTTCATCACGCGGGCCGACTTCACCACCTGCGGCAGGAACATCTTTCCCGCGCCAAACAGGTCCCCGACGACATTCATGCCGGCCATCAACGGGCCTTCGATGACATGCAAGGGGCGCTCGGCGTTCAGCCGTGCCTCGTCCGTGTCGGCATCGATGAATTCGGTGATGCCGTTGACCAGCGCATGCGAGATCCGCTGTTCGACCGGCCACTCGCGCCAGGCCAGGTCCTTCTCCCTGGTTTCCTTGCCGGCCGTGCCCTTGTAGCGCTCGGCGATCTCGAGCATGCGTTCGGTCGCGGTGCCGCCCGCCTTGGGCTGGCGGTTGAGTACCACGTCCTCGCAGGCCTCGCGCAGTTCGGGATCGATCGATTCATAGACGGCGAGCTGCCCGGCATTGACGATGCCCATGTCCATGCCGCGCTGGATGGCGTGGTAGAGGAACACCGCATGCATGGCCTCCCGCACCGGCTCGTTGCCGCGGAACGAGAAGGAAAGGTTCGAAATGCCGCCGGAGATATGGACATGCGGCAGCGTCGCGATGATCTCGCCCGTCGCCTCGATGAAGTCGACGCCGTAATTGTCATGCTCCTCGATGCCGGTGGCGACGGCGAAGACGTTCGGATCGAAGATGATGTCTTCCGGCGCGAAGCCGGCCTGCTCGGTGAGCAGCTTGTAGGCTCTCGTGCAGATCTCGACCTTGCGCGCGCGGGTGTCGGCCTGGCCGACCTCGTCGAACGCCATCACCACGACGGCGGCGCCATACATGCGGCACAGCCTGGCATGATGCAGGAAGGCCGCTTCGCCTTCCTTCATCGAGATCGAATTGACGATGGCCTTGCCCTGCACGCATTTCAGGCCGGCTTCGATGACATCCCATTTCGAGGAATCGATCATCACCGGCACGCGGGCGATGTCGGGTTCGGCGGCAACCAGGTTGAGGTACTCGACCATCGCCTTCTGCGAGTCGATCAGGCCTTCGTCCATGTTGACGTCGATGACCTGCGCGCCGTTGGCGACCTGATCACGCGCGACGTCGAGGGCGGCCGCGTAGTCGCCGGCGGTGATCAGCTTCCTGAACTTGGCCGAGCCGGTGACGTTGGTGCGTTCGCCGACATTGACGAAGGGAATGTCCCTTGTGAGGGTGAAGGGTTCGAGGCCGGACAGGCGCATCTGCGGCGACCGTTTCGGCAGCCCGCGCGGCGCGTGCCTGGAAACCGCGTCGGCGATCGCCGCGATGTGCTCCGGCGTCGAGCCGCAGCAGCCGCCGACCACATTGACGAGCCCTTCGCGCGCGAAGTCCTCGACCTGGCCGGCCATGAACTCCGGGCTCTCGTCATACTGGCCGAAAGCATTCGGCAGGCCGGCATTCGGATAGGCGCAGGTGAAGGTCTCGGCAGTCGAAGACAGTTCAGCCAGGTGCGGACGCATTGCGGCGGCACCGAGCGCGCAGTTCAGGCCGATCGTGAAAGGTTGGGCATGCCGCACGGAATGCCAGAAGGCCGTCGGCGTCTGGCCTGATAGCGTGCGGCCGGAAAGGTCGGTGATCGTGCCGGAGATCATGATCGGCAGCCGGACGCCTTTTTCGGCATAAATCTCCTCGCAGGCGAAGATCGCGGCCTTGGCGTTGAGCGTGTCGAAGATGGTCTCGATCAGGATGATGTCGGCGCCGCCGTCGATCAGCCCGCGCAACTGCTCGCCATAGGCGAGGCGCAGGTCGTCGAAGGTGACGGCGCGATAGCCCGGATTGTTGACGTCTGGCGAGATCGACGCGGTGCGGTTGGTCGGCCCGAGCGCGCCGGCGACGAAACGGCGCCGGCCGTCTTCCTGCTCGGCCCTGCGCAAGGCGCGCCGCACCAGCCGCGCGCCGTCGCGGTTCAACTCATAGACCATGTCCTCCATGCCGTAGTCGGCCTGCGCGATCGACGTGGAGGAGAAGGTGTTGGTCTCGACGATGTCGGCGCCGGCCCTGGCATAGGCGTAGTGGATATCCTCGATGGCCTTGGGCTGCGACAGGATCAGCAGGTCGTTGTTGCCTTGCTGGTGGCAGGCGCAGCCGCCGAAGCGGTCGCTGCGGAAATGATCCTCGCCGAAGCCGAGACCCTGGATCTGGGTGCCCATCGCGCCGTCGAGCACGAGGATGCGCTCGCGCGCGGCAGCTTTCAGCGCTGCGAGGATTTCCGAGCCGTCGGGACGCGACGACAGCGGGCCGAAGAGCTCATCGACCGAAGACATATTACGACACTCTTCATTCCAGGAACGACGTCGCAATCTCAATCACATAAAGACATGTTTATGTCAATATACGAATTCCCTTTCTGGGTCGAGCACCGGCCGGGGCGACGTGGCTCGCTTTTGTGAATGCGACGCAACTGAGATAGGACTAGAAGCTTCCGAAGGTCCGGACTAAGGGCTTTGATGCTTGACCGGAGTGAGGCGGGAGACCGACAGGTTGGAACGAAACATCGCGGATATCTGCAGGGAGTTCGGACTGAAGCTGACCGGTCCGCGCCGGATCATCATGCAGGTCCTGTTCGAATCGAGCGATCATCCCGATGTCGTCGAACTGCACCGCCGCGTCACCGCGATCGAACCGACGATTTCGCTTGCCACCGTCTATCGCACGGTCAACCTGCTGCGCGAGAAGGGGGTACTGGAGCGTCATACGTTCGGCGACGGCCGCGCCCGCTACGAGACTACGCCGCGCGAGCACCATGACCACCTCATCAATGTGGAAACGGGAAGCGTGATCGAGTTCCAGTCCGAGGAGATCGAGCGCCTGCAGGAAGAGATCGCCCGCAAGCATGGTTTTGCGATCGTCAGCCACAGGCTCGAGATCTATGTGCGGCCCCTGAAGCGGAGCCGGACATAGTACCCGAGCGGCTGCGAGGTGACGCGGATGGTCACCGGTTCATTCGGTCACCTCTATCGTTGACCGGGTTCGTACAGCTTTGAGCGTGACGAACAGGAAGGCCGCGACGAACAGTGCGGTGAGCAGCAGCACGATGGTCGGCGCTGGGGCGCTGTCGATGAAGAACGACAGGTAGACGCCCAGCAGCGAGGCCCCGGCCGCGATCACCACCGACAGCCAGAGCATGGCGCTGAAGCGCGTGGTCAGCAGGAAGGCGATGGCGCCGGGCGCGATCAGCATGGCGATGGCGAGGATGATGCCGACCGCCTTCAGTGCGCCGACGATCGTCAGCGAGATCAGGCACAGCAGGCCGTAGTGCAGCAGCTGAACCCGCAGCCCGACGGCTCTTGCCTGCGCCGGGTCGAAGGCATGCAGCAGAAAATCGCGCCATTTGAAGATGATGATACCGGCGGTTATCGCCGCGATGACGGCTGTTTCGGCGATGTCGCGCAGTCCGATGCCGAGGATGTCGCCGAATAGGATGTGGTCGAGATGAACCTCGGACTGGATCTTGACGTAGAGCACCAGCCCAAGCCCGAACATGCCGGAAAACACGATGCCCATCACCGTATCCTGCTTGATGCGGCTGTTGTCCTTGAGGAAGCCGGTGGCGAGCGCACAGACCATGCCGGCGGCAAAGGCGCCGACCGCGTAGGGCAGGCCGATGATGTAGGCGAGCACCACGCCGGGAAAGACGGCATGGCTGATGGCGTCGCCCATCAGCGACCAGCCCTTGAGCACGAGGAAGCAGGAGAGCAGGGCGGTGGGAACCGCAAGCAGCACCGCGATGACCATCGCGTTGATCATGAAGTCGAACCGCAGGGGTGCGAGCAATATATCCAGCATGGTCAGGCCGTCCTTTCCAGCGCCTGGGCGGCGCGGCGGCGCGCTGCCAGCATGCCGTGCCTGGGTGCGAAGACGAAGGCGGTCAGGAAGATCAGCGTCTGCAGCACCACGATGATGCCGCCGGTCGCTCCGTCGAGGAAGTAGCTGGCATAGGCGCCGACGAAGCTTGTGGCAGCACCGATGACCACGGCAATCACCAGCAGGCGGGGGAAACGATCGGTCAGGAGATAGGCCGTGGCGCCCGGGGTCACCACCATGCAGATCACCAGGAAGGCGCCGACCGTCTGCAGGGCGGCGACCGTCGATGCCGACAGCAGCGTGAAAAACATGATCTTGAGCGCGACCGGGTTGAGGCCGATCGAGCGCGCGTGGCTTTCGTCGAAGAAAACCACCATGAGGTCTTTCCATTTCAGCAGCAGGATGGCGAGTGAGACGAAGCCGATGATGGCGAGTTGCAGCGTGTCCTCGGGTGTGATGGCAAGGATGTTGCCGAGCACGATGGTCTGGATGTTCACGGAAGTCGGCGACAGCGACACCATGAAGAGGCCGAGCCCGAAGAAGGAGGAGAAGATGAGGCCGATGATGGCGTCCTCCTTCAGCTTGGTGCGCTGGTTGAGGAAAAGCATCGCGGCGGCGGCCAGCCCGCCGGAAAAGAACGCGCCTATGGAGAAGGGCAGGCCCAGCATGTAGGCGCCCGCGACTCCCGGTACGATCGAATGCGAGAGCGCGTCGCCGATCAGCGACCAGCCTTTCAGCATGAGATAGCAGGACAGGAAGGCGCACACGCCGCCGACCAGCGCCGAAACCCACATTGCGTTCAGCATGTATTGGTAGCCGAAGGGCTCGAGGAGCAGCGCGCTCATTCGCCGTCCTCCCTGAATTGCTGCTGCATGGCCCCGGGTTCGCCGTAGAAGACCAGCGGCCGCTCGTCATCGGTGATGACGGCGACGCGGCGTCGGTCGCTGTCCGCATGCAGCCCGGCGCCGCCGAGCACGAAATGGCGCAGCACCCCGCCGAAGGCCTTCTCCAGATTGGCCTGGGTGAAGGTCTCGGCGGTCGGGCCGGAGGCGAGCACGGTGTTCTTCAGGAGCACGGTTCGGTCGCAGAACTCCGGGACGCTGCCGAGATTGTGCGTCGACACCAGCATGACGCGCCCTTCGTCGCGCAACGCGCGCAACAGGTCGATGATGGCGTCCTCGGTCTTGACGTCGACGCCGGTGAACGGCTCGTCGAGCAGGATGACACGCCCGTCCTGCGCCAGCGCGCGGGCCAGGAAGACGCGCTTCTTCTGCCCGCCCGACAGTTCGCCGATCTGGCGCCTGCGGAACTCCGACATGCCGACGCGGGCAAGGGCGGCCGAAACGGCCTCGCGATCGGCGGCTTTCGGAATGCGCATCATGTTCATGTGTCCGTAGCGGCCCATCATGACGACATCCTCGACCAGGACCGGAAAATTCCAGTCGACCTCCTCGGCCTGCGGCACATAGGCAACCAGGTTCTTGCGCAGCGCCTCGGCGACGGGCATGCCGAGCACCTGGATGCTGCCCCTGGCAAGCCGCACGAAGCCCATGATCGCCTTGAACAGGGTCGATTTGCCCGAACCGTTGACGCCGACCAGCGCCGTGATCGTGCCGGTCGGGACCTCGAAGCTGGCATCGCGCATCGCGGTTTGGCCATTGCGATAGGTGACGGTCGCATCCCGCACGGAGATGCCAGCCGGCAGAGCCGGCTGGGTGACGATCTTGAATGCTGCCGTCATTGCGAGAGGCCTTCGGCGAGGCCCTGCCGCAACGTGTCGGAGGTGACGCGAAGCAGGTCGATATAGGTCGGCACCGGACCGTCCGCCTCGCTGAGCGAATCGACGTAAAGCACGCCGCCATAGTGCGCGCCTGTCTCGCGGGCCACCTGCCGCGCAGGCTTGTCGGAAACCGTGCTTTCGGAGAAGACCGCGACGATGCCGTTCGCCTTGACCGCATCGATGACCTTGCGGACCTGCTGCGGCGTTCCCTGCTGGTCGGCATTGATCGGCCACAGATAGAGCTCCTGCATGCCGAAGTCGCGGGCCAGATAGCTGAAGGCGCCTTCGCTCGACACCAGCCAGCGCTTGTCCTGCGGGATCTCCTCGAGCTTCTGGCGGATCGGCGCGATCGTCGCTTCGATCTTCTGCTTGTAGGCTTCCGCATTGGCCCGGTAGGTGCCGGCATTGGCCGGATCGTTCCTGATGAAGGCGTCTCGGATGTTGTCGACGTAGATCAGCGCGTTTTTCGGCGACATCCAGGCGTGCGGATTGGGCTTGCCGGTGTATGGCCCCTCGGCGATGCTCATCGGCTCGACGCCCTCGGAGACGACGGCGCCGGGCACGTCATGCAGGTTCTGGAAGAACTTCTCGAACCACAGTTCGAGGTTGAGGCCGTTCCACAGGATGAGTTTCGCGCCCTGCGCGCGCTGGATGTCACCCGGCGTCGGCGCGTAGTTGTGAATCTCGGCGCCCGGCCTGGTGATCGATTCGACGATCGCGGCATCGCCGGCGACATTCTTGGCCATGTCGGCGATGACCGTGAAGGTGGTCACGGCCTTGAATTTCTCCTGCGCGGCTGCCGGCGCGATCGCCAGGACGGCGCTGATCGCCATTCCCATCGCTGCGGCCAGGATCGACCGTCTCATCCCATCATGCATAAGCGCCTCCTTGTTGCGACTAATTCTCATTTGCATTCGACCTTTGATGCAAATGAGAATTGTTTGCAATAAGAATTTGCGAAAATACGTTGATGGACGCTGCGGCTAGCTGCCGTGCGCGCCTTTCTGCGTAAGCATGGCTTCGACAATCCAGCCTTTGCCGTCGAGCGCTTCTTTGCGAACCTGTTCGAGGCCGCCGACGATCTCCAGCAGCCTGCCGGAGAGGAGCATGTCGTCCGGCATGCCGGCATAGAGGGTCCAATGCACGTCGTTGTGCCCGCCGACGGTATCCGGTGCCGGGACGGCGGGCTGCATGAAAACGATGGTGTCGGCGTTGTTGGGGAAATCTCCGGCGAGGGAGCGCCCGGTCGCCGTCAGGATCGATCGGCCGACATTGCACAGCGCCACCTTGTGCGCGGTCGTCAGCACCTGAATGCCGCTGTTGCCGGGGATCACCTCATAGTCGAGCTCGAAATCTCCGGTCGACCGCAATCGCTGCAGGATGCGTCCCAGCGTTTCGATCAGCGAGAACCCGCTCCAGACCAGGAAGGCCCCGCATTCGGAAGCATCCAGTTCCTCGAAGGAGAGACCGGTGTGTCGAAGGTCGCCCGCCAGTGCCTCGCCGCCGTCCTTGTGCGGTTCCCTATAGGTAGTGGTGCGGAACGGCCGGTTCCGCACATAGAGCTCGACGATCTCCGCGCGAAGGCGGGCAGGGTCCTTCATTCGTCTGTCGGTGCCTTCGTCAGGCCTGTTATCCGGGATGAAGAACAGCGTCACATGGCCGCGGACATTGATCGCCTGCACTGTCACGAAATCCGGATTGCCGGCGCCGATCGCGACGATGAGGACCTTGCGCCTCATTGCCGGATCGCAGATCCAGGGGCGACCGACCCCTGCAGCGCTTCGAAGAGTTCGGCGAGCCGGCGCGGTCCGGGATGGTCTCCCCGGTATCGCTGCAATCTGGCGATCTCGATGGTCGCCGCCGCGGCGAGGTCCGTCCCGGCGGGTTGCGCAAGCAGCCACGACAGGAACACATCTTCCGGCTGTTGCGGGGCCGCCGGCTGTCCGGCGATGTGTCGTGCTTCGACGTTCAGTCCCATGCCAGCGCCCCGCCATTCTGGTATTCGATGACGCGGGTCTCGAAGAAGTTCTTCTCCTTCTTCAGGTCCATCGCTTCCGACATCCACGGGAACGGGTTCTCGGCCTCCGCGAACACCGGGTGCAGGCCGAGTTGCGCGCAGCGGCGGTTGGCGATGAAGTGCATGTACTGCTCGCACAGCGCCGCGTTGAGCCCGAGGAACCCCCTCGGCATCGTGTCGCGGCCGTAGGAGGCCTCCAGTTCCGCCGCGTCGGCGATCATGGCGCGCACCTCTTCCTGGAACGCTTTCGTCCACAGATGCGGGTTTTCGATCTTGATCTGGTTGATGACGTCGATGCCGAAATTGAGATGGATGGACTCATCGCGCAGGATGTACTGGTACTGCTCGGCAATGCCGACCATCTTGTTGCGTCGGCCGAGCGACAGGATCTGGGCAAAGCCGGTGTAGAACCACATGCCCTCGAAAATGACGTAGAAGGCGACGAGGTCGCGCAGGAAGGCCTGGTCGGCTTCCAGCGTACCGGTGCGGAAATCCGGATCGTCGAGATGCTGCGTGTGCTTCAGTGCCCACGCCGCCTTGTCGGTGATCGACGGCACCTCGCGATACATGTTGAACAGCTCGCCTTCGTCGAGCGACAGGCTTTCGACGATGTACTGGAAGGTGTGGGTGTGGATCGCTTCCTCGAAGGCCTGGCGCAGCAGATACTGCCGGCATTCGGGGTTGGTGAGATGCCGGTAGATGGCCAGCACGATGTTGTTGGCGACGAGCGATTCCGAGGCGGCGAAGAAACCGAGATTGCGCTTGATCATGCGCCGCTCGTCATCGGTGAGGCCGTCCTTCGACTTCCACAGCGCGATGTCGGCCTGCATCGACACTTCGGTCGGCATCCAGTGGTTGTTGCAGCCGGAGAGATATTTCTCCCAGGCCCAGCGGTATTTGAGCGGCAGCAGCTGGTTCACGTCGGCGCGCGCATTGATCATGCGTTTTTCGTCGACGGAAACGCGGGCACCGCTGCGGTCGATCTCGCCGAGGCCACTGGCGGCGACAGCAGGGGGCATCTCCGCTCCGAGATCGATCGCAACTTTGGGCTGGGCTTTTGGTTCGGACCAGTCGAGCATCTTCTTTTCTCCTTCTTTTTCTTCGCTGCTTACTGGCAGGCTTCACATTCCGGATCGTCGATGGCGCAGGCTTTGCCCCAGGCGGCATCGGCATTGACGATGATCGGCTGGGCGGCCGGTGCTGCTGTCACGACAGCCGAGACGGCATTGAGCTTGCCGTCGGTGCCCTTCAGTGTCGACTTCTCGACATGCGTCGCCGAGCGCGAGCGCAGGTAGTAGGTCGTCTTCAGGCCTTTTCGCCAGGCAAGACGATAGAGTTCGTCGAGCTTCTTGCCGGAGGGATTGGCAATGTAGAGGTTGAGCGACTGCGCCTGGTCGATCCATTTCTGGCGTCGTGACGCCGCGTCGATCAGCCAGGAGGAATCGATCTCGAAGGCGGTCGCATAGAGCGCCTTGATGTCGTCGGGCACCCTGTCGATCTGGCCGAGCGAGCCGTCGAAATATTTGAGGTCGGAGATCATCACCTCATCCCACAGGCCGCGAGCCTTGAGATCATGCACGAGCTGCGCGTTCACCACCGTGAAATCGCCGGACATGTTCGATTTGACGAAGAGGTTCTGGTAGCCGGGCTCGATTGACTGCGACACGCCGCAGATGTTGGAAATGGTGGCGGTCGGCGCGATTGCCATGCAGTTCGAATTGCGCATGCCGGATTTCTTGACCCGCTTGCGCAACGCGTCCCAGTCGAGCGTGGAAGACGCATCCATCTCCACGCTGGGCCGCGCCTTTTCCAGGAGGGCAATGGAGTCGATCGGCAGGATGCCTTTCGACCACAGCGATCCTTCATAGCTCGGGTAGCGGCCACGCTCGGCGGCAAGATCGACCGAGGCCGAGATGGCCTGGTAGCTGATCGCCTCCATGCTGGCGTCGGCGAAGGCGACCGCTTCATCCGAGGCATAGGGGATGCGCAGCAGCTGCAGTGCATCCTGGAAGCCCATCAGGCCCAGTCCCACCGGCCGGTGGCGCAGGTTGGAACGGCGCGCCTCTGGGATGGTGTAGAAATTGATGTCGATGACGTTGTCGAGCATGCGCATGGCGACGCCAACGGTCTTTGCCAGGCGATCGAGGTCCAGCCCCTTTTCGCTGACATGGTTGACCAGGTTGATGGAGCCGAGATTGCAGACGGCGACCTCGTCCTTCGACGTGTTCAGCGTGATTTCGGTGCACAAATTGGAGGAGTGAACCACGCCGACATGGCCTTGCGGCGAACGGATGTTGCAAGGGTCCTTGAAGGTGATCCAGGGGTGTCCCGTCTCGAACAGCATGGTCAGCATCTTGCGCCAGAGGTCGACGGCGCGGATCTTGCGGAAGACCTTGAGCCCGCCGGCGGCTGCCTTCGCCTCATAGGCCTCGTAGGTCTGCCGGAACGCGGATCCGTAGAGATCGTGCAGGTCAGCCGTCTCGTCTGGCGAGAACAGCGTCCATTCGCCATTGGCCTCGACCCGTTCCATGAACAGGTCCGGCACCCAGTTGGCGGTGTTCATGTCATGCGTGCGGCGGCGGTCGTCGCCGGTGTTCTTGCGCAGGTCGAGGAACTCCTCGATGTCGACATGCCACGTCTCGAGATAGGCGCACACGGCGCCCTTGCGCTTGCCGCCCTGGTTGACGGCGATAGCGGTGTCGTTCGCCACCTTCAGGAATGGCACCACGCCCTGGCTCTCGCCATTGGTGCCCTTGATGTGCGCGCCAAGGCCGCGAACCGGGGTCCAGTCATTGCCGAGGCCGCCGGAGTATTTGGCCAACAGCGCGTTGTCCTTGACCACCTTGAAGATGCCGTCGAGGTCGTCGGCGACGGTGGTCAGGAAGCATGACGACAACTGCGGCCGTAGCGTGCCGGAATTGAACAGCGTCGGCGTCGAAGCCATGAAGTCGAAGGAGGACAGCAGGTCGTAGAACGCGACGGCCCGAGCCTCGCGGTCGATCTCGCGCACCGCCAGTCCCATGGCGACCCGCATGAAGAAGGCCTGCGGCAGCTCGAAACGCTTGCCCTTCGTGTGCAGGAAATAGCGGTCGTAGAGTGTCTGCAGACCGAGATACTGGAACTGCAGGTCGCGTTCGGGCTTCAGCGCGGCACCCAGCCGGGCGAGGTCGAAGCGGCCGAGTTCTGGATCGATCAGCTCGGCTTCGATGCCGGCCGTGATGAATTCCGGGAAGTAGGAAGCATAGCGGCCCGCCATCTCGGCCTGGGTTGCCTGCTCGCTTCGGCCGGTGACGAAACTCAGGGCTTCGCGGCGGAGGCGGTCGAGCAGCAGGCGGGCCGAAACGAAGGCATAGTTCGGCTCGGTCTCGACCAGCGTGCGTGCGGCCAGGATCGGCGCCAGCGACAGTTCATCCAGCGTGATGCCGTCATAGAGATTGCGGCGTGCCTCGGTGAGGATGGCCTCGGGCGAAACGGCTTCCAGGCCGGCGCAGGCTTCTTCGACCACGCGCGAGAAGCGGGCGTCGTCGAGCGGAACAAGCGCACCGTCTTCGCCCTTCACGTTGAGCGATCCGCCCGGCGCGACCGCATCCGCCTTGTCCACCAGGCGCTCGCGCGCCCGCTCCGCGCGATAAAGCACATAGGCGCGCGCCACCTTGTGGTGTTCGCCGCGCATCAGCGCCAGTTCGACCTGATCCTGGATTTCCTCGATATGGAAAGTGCGTCCGGCTTCGAAGCGGCGCGTCAGCGCCGCAACCACCTGTCCGGCCAGGTCCTCGACAACGTCATGCACACGCCGCGAGCCCGCCGCGCTCGAGCCTTCGACGGCGAGGAAAGCCTTGGTCAGCGCCACCACGATTTTCGTCGCATCGAACGGCGTCACCGAACCGTTGCGGCGTATCACCTTGTAGCCGGGTTCGGCCTGAGGCGAGTGATGGCTTTCGCCGATCGGTGGGGCCTTGTGGGCTCCGTTCGTGGTGAGCGCTGCAGTCGTTGCCATGTCATCCCCGTGGCGTTGTGGGCGGGGATTTTGGGGGAACGCATTGGCCGTTCGGGACGCAGCGACGCCCGGCCACGCGCACCGCCGGGACACCCCGCCCGAGGTTCGTTCTCGTTCGTCGCGGCAGGTCTCCTGGCTCGCAGGTCGTCGCCCTTGTCGGCCTTCCCGGTGCGTTACGGCACCAGTGGCATTCTTCGACGCGGGCTCACTGCTTACAGTTGCGGGGGCAGCACCGGCTTTGCACCGGCTTCCCTCTTAGCTCCCGAACCAGACGACTCGGGAGAACCTCGACTTCGATATCTAGTATAGAACAGCGACTTGATGTCAACGACTGGTGTGGATGGTCGCGGATTTGCCGACAATGGATTTCGGTGGCTCACCGCTTGAAACTGATCGTGATCGCCAGCGTCATCGAGGAGCGGGCTATTTCAGGCGGCGGGGCGGGTACCGGGGAGGCCCGCTTCACGGTCTCGATCGCAGCGCGATCAAGGGCCGCATTGCCGGAGGAGCCCGCGACCGAAGCCGATTTTACGGCGCCTTGGCCATTGATGCGCAACTGCACGCGAACCGACGCAGAACCACTGGCGCCCGGGGGATATTGCCTGAAGCGGCGGATATGGGCGATGACCTTGGCCTGCCATTGCGCAGGTGATACCGCGCCGCGGCTGGTTGCCTTCGCGGGGCCCGTGGAAGTTGCCTGCTTCGGTGAAACCGCCGCCGGCCGAACGGCTTTTTCAGATGGGCCGGACTCGTCTGCTGCCACGGTCTTCTTCGGCGCGCTCTTGCGCTGCTGGCGAACCGGCCTGGCGGGCTCTGCCCGTTCGAGTTTGCGAGTGCGGCTGTTGTTCTCGGCCTTTCGGGGTTCCTGTCGCGCGGCGCCGGGCTTCTCGACCGGGCGGGCGGGTTTGCTTTCCGGCGCCTTCGTGACGGCCGGCACGGCTGGCACGTTTTGCTGCGCGGAGCGGAGAACCTGTGGTGCAGGGGCGGCTTCCTGTTTCGGCTGCGGTGCTTCGGTTCTGGTTTCCGCTGTTTCCTGTCGCGGCTGCCGCGCGGGTTCGGTCGTCGGGGGCTTGTCGTCTTCAGGGAGCGGATCGGCCTGCGCCGGTTCGTCTTGCGGAAGCTTTTCCGGCGCCTTTTCGATATCAGGCCGAGGAACGGCGCGTGCCGGTTCGTCGACCGCATCCGCGGGCCGCTCGGCCTTCAGGGCAGCCTCGGATACGTCCGGAGGCACCCACTCTACCGAGATGGAGTCGACGATGCCCGTATCGGCGGCGGGAGGCAGGACTATCGCGGCGAGATAGAGCCCGGCGCCGATATGGGCCGCGACGGAGACCACGCCACCCAGCAACCAGCGCTGCGCTTCACTGCGGCCGCCTGACGGTTCTTCGCCGGACTCAGGTTCCGGTGCTGCGGTGTTCGGGATGACGTCATCGCTGTCGGGCCGCGGCGCCGGAATTTCTGGCACCGCCTTGTCGTCGGTCGCCGGGGCAGGCGAGGCAGGGCCGGCGCCGCGCGCGGATTTCCGCGCGTGCGATCTCGCCGGCCTGGCCATGCCCTAGAACCGCATGGCCGAGTTCAGGTAGAAGGTGCGGCCCTGTTCCGGGAAGCCGTAGGCAAGCTGGTAGTTCTTGTCGAAGATGTTCCTGACGCCGAAGTCGAACTCGAAATTGTCGTTCAGCTTGTAGTTCATGTTGAGATTGACCAGCGCGAAGCCCTTGGTTTCGAAGAACGCGGTCTCCAGCCGGTCCGTCGACCAGCGTGAGCTGTAGATGGCGACGTTGGGCGACACGGTGAAATTCTCGTACGGCACCCAGTCGGCATAGAGATAGGCGCTGTGTTCCGGCGTGCCGATGGGCTTGAGGCCGGGCCTGACCGGATCGGAAAGCTTGCGCTTCAGATAGGTGTAGCTCGCACCCAAGGTCAGATTGGAAAGCACGTCCCATTCACCGTAGACTTCGACACCATGGTAACGGCCGTCGCCGATGTTCTGGCTCTGGACTTTCCCGCCACCAACACTCACCGACTGGATCACGTCGGAGACGTCGCTGTAGAACACCGAGCCGCCGATCTTCAGCGTTTCGGTCGGTTTGCCGGCCCAGCCGAGCTCGTAGTTCACGGCGCGCTCGGGGCTGAGATCCGGGTTCGGCAGGGCATCGCCGAAGCGGGTGCTGAACCGGTCGAACAGGGTCGGGAAACGCGTGCGTGAGGAAATGCTGGCGTGGAATTCCGACGCGTCGCTGTAGCGATAGATCGCCGCCCCCTGCCAGTTGAATGCCGAGCTGCCGCCATGCGGATATTCGGACATCTTCTTGCTGGCCGAGTCGTATTTCTGGGCCTTGACCAGCTTGTTCTTGTCATAGCTGATGCCGCCGACGAAATCCAAGCTCTCGGTAGCGTGGAAGGTGTTTTCGACCGCCACGGACCAGGTGTCCTCCAGTTTCGTCTGCTTCGGGTCGACGAAGGCTGAAGTGCCCGGCTGGTTGTGATCCCAGTTGGTGTGGTCGTCGCGGCGGTAGTGAACGGCGCCTTTCAGCGTGTTCATAGGGATGAGTTCGGTTCCGGCCTCGACGCTGACACCATAGGCGCTGTCGTCATAGTAGCTGTTGAAGGCGCGCGCCTGCTTCTGGCTCGTGAAGGTCGAGTCGTCATAGGCCGAAAGCAGGTTGTAGAAAGTGTTGTAGTAGGCCTTGGTCTTCACATAGGACTCGTCGCCGAGTTGCGTGTGCGAGTAGAAAGCCAGCGAGTCGATGTCCCAGCGTGGCCATTCCCAGTCGCGCTGGTAGGCGGCGCCCGCCGGCAGCGGCGTGCGCGTGATGCCGCGCACCGGCTCGTAGATGCTGTAGGGCGCGGCCTTCTCACCCTGCTGCTTGGTGTAGCTGATGACGTATTCGTCGGTCTCGTTCGGCGTGTAGCCGAGCTTGAAGTTGGCACGCCAGTCGCGAACGTTGGAGAAGTCGCGGCGGCCGCCATCCTCGACGGGCCCGCCGATGCCGACCGGGACCGGATTGAAGCCCTGCGGCAGGAACCAGCCGTCGCTGTTGCGGAATGAACCGCTGGCCTGGAGATAGAATTTCTCCTGCTTGGTTCCGACCCAGCCGGATGTCGTGAACGCGGAAAGATCACCGGTGTTGCCGAGGTCGACGCCGGTGCGCAGTTCGCCTTCGAATTCCTTGGTCGGCTTCCTGGTGACGAGGTTGATGGCGCCGCCCATGCCGCCAGGCCCGCTCAGCACCGAGACGTAACCCTTCTGCACCTGGATCTCGGAAAGGTCCGGCGTCAGGAAGCGTCCGTAGTCGAGACGATTGTCGGCCGGCAGATAGACACGGATGCCGTCGATATAGAGCGGCACCTGGAAACGATCGAAGCCGCGAACGTAGATCAGCCTTTCGTTGCGGCTGCCGCCGGTGTTGGAGACCTCGACACCCGGCGTGGCTGCCAGCGCATCGTCGAGTGTGTTGCGGTTGCTCTTGTGGATGTCCTTTGCCGTCACGACGCTGCGCGACACCGACTGACCGCCAATGTCGGAAGAGGTGCCTGTAGCGGCGCCATAGACGACGATCTCGCCGAGCTCGAAGACGGGGGAAGTGCCCGCACGGGCGGGCGCAGCAGGTGCGTCGTCCTTTTTCTTTTCGACGTTCCCGTCCTGCTGCTGCGCATGAGCAACCGGCAGTGCGGCAGCGGTTGTCAAAAGGACGAGCAAAGTCGTCGACGAAAGTCGCTTCATGAAAATCCCCCTCAATGCCCCGATCGGACTTGCCCGCCGCCAACGTGACGACAGGTCGTCCTCCCAATTTGTAAGCGTAATATACGGACAAATACAAAGAACGCGCACTCCGTCAAGGCAACGGTTCGCGCTAAACAGTTTATTGCAGTAGGCCAGCAATCCCCTTCCTTGACCGATATGTCAGAACAGAAATAACAATCGTGCTGATTTCAAGCGTGCGAGGGGACGAAAAATGGATCGACGGGGATTTCTGGTGCGGCTCTCGCAGGCATTCCTGCTTCTATGCCTCGGCGTGGCGGCGGCCGCATCCGCGCAGGCCGCAGGCCGCACGATCGTCGATTCCGCGGGGCGTTCCGTCACATTGCCTGAACGTGTGGAGCGCGTGCTGGCGGCAGGCCCGCCGGCCTCCACGCTGTTGTATGTGCTGGCGCCCGACAAGATGGTCGGCTGGGTGCGCGAGCCGGGCGCCGGGGAAAAGGAATTCCTGGCCGCGCCCTACAGGGACCTGCCTGCCTATGGCCGGCTGACCGGCAAGGGCAATACCGCCAATCTGGAACTGGTGCTCTCGCTGAAGCCGGACATCATCATCGATGTCGGCACGGTCGACGCGACCTACGCATCGCTGGCGGACCGGGTGCAGGAGCAGACCGGGATTCCC
Source organism: Mesorhizobium sp. NPDC059025 (assembly GCF_042739655.1). Lineage (NCBI taxonomy): Bacteria > Pseudomonadati > Pseudomonadota > Alphaproteobacteria > Hyphomicrobiales > Phyllobacteriaceae > Mesorhizobium > Mesorhizobium sp. NPDC059025. The sequence continues at coordinate 672,575 of NZ_JBHYIM010000003.1, forward strand.
TATGTGCTGATCGACGGCTCCTTTGCCAAATCCGTTGAAACGCTGCGCAAGACCGCCGATCTGCTGGGCGTGCCGCAGCGCGGCGAGGAACTCGCCGCCTATGCCGCAACCACGCTCAAGGACATGGATTCACTGCTGGCTACTGTTCCGATGAATGAACGCCCGAAAGTTTACTACGGGCGCGGACCGAAGGGGCTTGAGACCGGCCTGGCAGGTTCGATCACCACGGAAATCCTTGGCGCGGTGGGAGCACACAGCGTCGCCGATGCCGCCGGCAAGGGCAGCCTTGCGAATGTCTCTCTGGAACAGGTGCTGGCCTGGAACCCCGACGTAATCCTGACGCTCGACGCGGATGCCCAGGCAGCCATCCTCAAGGATCCGTCATGGTCGGGCATCGGCGCGGTCCAGAAGCGGCGTGTCTACCACACGCCGACATTGCCGTTCGGCTGGTTCGATTCCCCTCCCGGCATCAACCGGCTCATCGGCGTGCCATGGCTGGTCTCGGTTCTTTATCCGGGAAAATCGTCCGGCGAACTGGCGGCAACGGTGCGCTCCTTCTACAAGCTGTTCTACCATGTCGAGCTGACGGACAAGCAGCTGGACACGTTGCTCGCGGATGCCCGGCCGAAACCATAAGATGACGCAATCACCAGGGGCAGCTTTCTCGGCGACCGGCAAGGGGAAAGCCCGGTTGGGCTGGGTCGCCGCATGTCTGACGCTGGTCCTCGTGGTGGTCGCGGCTCTGTCATTCGGCCATTACGGCGTCAGCCTGGCGGAGGCTTTCCGCGTCGTCGCGGCAAGGCTGACGGGGAGCGAGAGCGGCCAGCCGCCGATTGTCGATACGGTGGTGTGGAACGTTCGCCTGCCGCGTGTCGTGTGCGGACTTCTGGTCGGGGCTGCGCTTGCCGTCAGCGGGGCGGTGTATCAGGGACTGTTCCGCAATCCGCTGGTTTCGCCGGACATATTGGGGGTCTCGGCCGGCTCCAGCCTTGGCGCGATCTGCGGCATCTTCTTTTCCCTGCCGGTCCTCGCCGTCCAGGGCCTGTCGTTTGCCGGGGGGCTGGCCGCCGTGGCGCTTGTCTATGGCATCGGCAATGCCGCGCGTGGCCGCGACCCGATGCTGATGCTGGTGCTGGCCGGGATTGCAATCGGGGCTTTGCTTGGCGCCTGCATCTCGCTGCTCAAGGTGCTGGCCGACCCCTACAACCAGTTGCCGGCCATCACCTTCTGGCTGCTCGGCAGCCTTGCCAGCGTCACGCGCGGCGATCTCGTCTCGATTCTGCCGGTGATGGTGGTCGGCCTCATCCCGATGGTGCTGTTGCGCTGGCGCATGAACCTGATGACGCTCGACGATGAAGAGGCGCGGGCGCTGGGGGTGGAAACGGGAAGGATACGGCTCGTCCTGATCGTTGCCGCGACGCTGATGACGTCCGCCGCCGTCTCCGTCTCGGGTATCGTCGGCTGGATCGGATTGCTGGTTCCGCATCTGGCGCGTGCCCTTGTCGGCCCCGATTTCACGCGGCTGCTGCCGGCCAGCGTGCTGCTGGGGGCGGGTTACCTGGTGCTGATGGACACGCTGGCCCGCAACGCGGCCAGCATCGAAATCCCGCTTGGTATCCTGACGGCGGCCGTCGGCGCACCGTTCTTCCTGTGGCTGCTGGTGAAGTCGGCAAGGGGATGGGCCTGATGCTGAGTGCCGTCGATCTCGCCTTCGGCTACCCGGGAAGACGTGTCGGCAGCGGCGCCACCTTTTCGGTTTCGGCAGGTGAAGTGTTCTGCCTGCTCGGGCCGAACGGCTGCGGCAAGACGACCCTCTTCAAGACCGTGCTCGGCCTGCTGCCAGCCCTCGGCGGGCGGCTGGACCTGGATGGCATCCCCGTCTCCAGCCTGTCGCGCCGGCATTTCGCGCAGCGTGTCGCCTATGTGCCGCAGGCCACGGCGGCTCACTTTCCCTTCAGTGTCTTCGACGTCGCCTTGATGGGGCGCGCCAGCCGGATCGGTACTTTCGACCGGCCGTCGGCCAGTGACAGGGCGATCGTGCACGAGACGCTCACCCGGCTCGGCATCGCGCATCTCGGCGATCATCCCTATACCGAGATCAGCGGCGGCGAGCGCCAGATGACGCTGGTTGCGCGCGCGCTGGTGCAGCGCCCCGCCATGATCGTCATGGATGAACCGACCGCCAGTCTCGATTTCGGCAACCAGGCGCGCATCCTTAGCCAGATACTGGCTCTTAAGGGGGAGGGCATCGCCGTCGTGCTCTCCACGCATGAGCCCGGCCACGCCTTCGCCTGCGCGGGCACCGTCGCCTTGATGAGCGCGGGCACGATTGTCGCCTCCGGAACGCCGGATGCGGTTCTGACACCCGAGGCCCTCAGCAGGCTCTACGGCGTGGACGTCACCGTGGCGCGTCTCTCCGGGATCGAGCAGCAGGTTTGCGTGCCTGTCCTGCGGCGCCCCATATTGGAGCCGTGCGGGGACGCAGGCTCGACACGACCGTGGGACTCAGCGCATCCCTGATGGGCCAGCGCATCCGCGGCTGGATCGGGAGCGCCGCCAATGGGACACAGGACGATCCGTATCGCGGCTGCAGCCATTCTGGACAGCCGAGGCAGGCTGCTGCTCGTGCGCAAGCGCGGCACGACCACCTTCATGCAGCCGGGTGGCAAGATCGAACCGGGAGAGAAACCCGAAGCGGCACTTCTGCGTGAATTGAATGAGGAGCTCGGGCTCTCCTTCGAGACTGATGCGCTTCGATATCTCGGTGTGTTTTCGGCCGAGGCGGCCAATGAGCCGGACGCCACGGTTGTGGCGGATCTGTATGAAGTCAGCGCCATGGGGGAGCCCAGACCGGCGGCCGAGATCGAAGAGATCGCCTGGCTGGATGCGCAGAATACCGGCGGGGTCACGCTGGCGCCGTTAACGCGCGACCTGGTGCTGCCGCGTTATTCCTGACGCGACCCCAGGGCCGGGTCGCAACGCCGGCTACTCCGACTTGCGAAACACGTCGGCGATCGTCTTGATGACGCCGGGGTCCCTGACGCTGTAGCCGGGCACAAGCGAAATGGCGCTGTGGAAGTCGCGGCCCTGCATGACCTTCAGGATACGCCTGACCGCGTCAACCTCGAGGATGTCCTTGCGGCAGACGAAGAAATAATCCTCGGTCAGCAGGCGAACGAAACCCAGGTCGAACTGCCGGGCTGCCGCCTCGACGCCGAAGGCGACATCGGCCATTCCCGATGCCACATAGGCGGCCACGGCGGCATGGGTGAATTCGGCGTGTTCATAGCCGTTGATGCGGGTTCCATCGAGCTGGTGCTGGGCAAGCAGCAGTTCGAACAGCTGCCGCGTGCCGGAATCGGGGTCGCGATTGACGAAACGGATCTGCGGGTCGAGCAGGCGCTCCACCGTCGTGATCCCGAGCGGATTGCCACGCGCCACGATCAGGCCGACCTCGCGGGTAACGAAACCGATGACACGGTGAACGCTGGGGTTCAGCCAGCCCTTGCTGACGGCGATCGCCCGCTTCCGCAAGTCACCCTGCGGCAGGTGCATGCCGGCAAGATCGCAGCCGCCATGCGACAATGATACGAGCGAGTTCTGGTTGCTGACATAGCGAAAATCGACGTCGAGCCCCGGCTCGCGGCTGAGCAGTTCGCGCAGCTTCGGCACCGCGAAACCATGGCTGGCATGGACACGCAGCACCAGCGGGCCATTCGGCAGCATCTGGTTGATTTCGGTCTCGAGTTCCTGCGACAGGTTCTGGAGCAGGGGCCTCAGCCTGGCCTCGAGCCGCTGTCCGGCCCAGACCAGCTTTTCACCGAACGGCGTCAGCCTGGTTCCGCTGCCCTGCTTGCGTACCACCAGCGGCATCTCGAAGAAGTCCGACCATTTCTCGATCAGGTTCCAGGCGTGGCGGTATGAAACCTCTGCCTTGTCTGCCGCGGCGGTGATCTTTCCGGTGGCATGAATTTCGGCGAGGAAATCCAGCATGATCTGCAGCGAGCGGTTCCCTTCGCGTCTGCTGAAACGCCATACGGGTTCGATCTCGATCTGGATCATGCCTCCTCCATGGCTGACCGGTTGCCGTTTTAAGATATGAATCAACGTTCATATCCTGCCAGCAGAAGATAGGTCTTCCCGATCATATATCTCTGCCGGTCTTTCGGCAGAAGATTTCATATTCCCCCAGAATTACAATGAAAATAGTTTCATGGTCGTGGTGATAACGACCAATCGGGTCGCGGTCGTGCACAATAGATATGAACTCAAATTCATATTTGGGAGGAAAATGTGCTGGACCGGGTCATCGACAGCGATATGCATAGGCTTCTGATCGACGGGCGTCGCGTCGCGGCCCTTTCGGGGCGCACCTTCGAGACGCTGAACCCGGCGACCGGACAGGTGCTGGCCAGGGTTGCCGAGGCTGGCGTGGAAGATATCGACGTCGCCGTTCGTTCGGCGCGCGCCGCCTTCGAAGGACCGTGGGGCCAGATGAAGGCATCCGAACGCGGCGCGCTGCTGCTCAGGCTGGCGGAACTCATCCGGCGGGATGAAGCCGAGCTCGCCAGGCTGGAAAGCCTCGATTCCGGCAAGCCGGTTTCCGCGATCGCGCGGCAGGATCTGCCGGCCGTGCTGGATACGCTGACCTACTATGCCGGCATGGCCGACAAGATCAACGGCCAGGTGATCCCGGCGCGGCCCGACGCGCTGACCTATACCGTCCGCGAGCCACTAGGGGTCGTCGGCGCCATCATACCCTGGAATTTCCCGCTGATGATCGGGATGTGGAAGATCGCCCCGGCGCTCGCCTGCGGCTGCACCGTGGTGCTCAAGCCTGCCGAACTGACACCGCTCACGGCTCTCAAGATAGGCGACCTCGCTCTGGAAGCCGGCTTCCCTGCCGGGGTGCTCAACGTGGTGCCGGGCTTCGGCAAGGTGGCTGGCCAGGCGCTGGTCGACCATCCCGACGTCGACAAGGTCACCTTCACCGGTTCGCCGGTCGTCGGCAGGCAGATCCTTCAGGGTGCCGCCGGCAACCTCAAGCGGGTGACGCTGGAGCTCGGCGGCAAGTCGGCCAACATCATTTTCCCGGACGGCGATGTCGATACCGCGGTCAAGGCAGCGGGATCCGGCATCTTCTTCAACACCGGCCAGGTGTGCTCGGCAGGGTCGCGCATCCTGGTGCATGAGAGCATTCACGATGCGGTGGTGGAGCGGCTGGCTGCGCGGGCGCAATCGATCCGCGTCGGCGACCCGCTCGAAACATCGACGGCGATGGGGCCGCTGGTGTCGGAAGCCCAGATGAACCGGGTGCTGAACTACATCGAGATCGGCCGCAACGAAGGTGCTTCCGTGATCACCGGTGGCGCACGGCACGGATCAGCCGGCTATTTCGTGGAGCCGACCGTGTTTGCTGGAGTGCATCATGACATGCGCATCTCGCAGGAAGAAATCTTCGGCCCCGTGGCTGCCGTCATCCCCTTCAAGGATGACGAGGACGCGCTGCGGATTGCCAACGGAACGGTCTACAGCCTGGCCGCTGGGGTCTGGACCGGCGATATCGGCCGCGCCCACCGCTTCACCAAGCGGTTGAAGGCCGGCACCGTCTGGGTCAACACCTATGGACCGACCGACATTCGCCTGCCCTGGGGCGGTGCGCGCGATTCCGGCTTCGGCCGCGAACATGGCGAGGCCGCAATCGACAATTTCACCGAGCCCAAGGTGATCTGGATCAACACCGGACGCTGATTTTCCACCCCGGCGCGCTGCCGGCTTTCCACCAACAGTCGAGGACAGACTCTCGCTGAAGCGAGGGCACGGACGGTCTTTGCCAAATTCGAGGAGGCATCATGCGTATCGCAATCATCGGCCAGCAGGCTTTCGGCAAGAGTGTCCTGGAGGCATTCCTGGCGCGCGGCGACGACGTGGCCGGCGTCTTCTGCGCGCCCGAGAAGCCGGGTGCTCGTCCAGACCCGCTGCGGGTCGCGGCGGAAGAGCATGGCTTGAGGCTCTTCCAGCTCCCCAACCTGAAAAGCCAGGCAGCCGAGGGCGCGTTGCGCGCGCTCGACGTCGATCTCGCCGTGATGGCCTATGTGCTGCAGTTCGCCCCGCAGGCCTTCGTCAACATCCCCAGGCACGGCACCATCCAGTATCATCCGTCGCTGCTGCCGGCCTATCGTGGTCCCAGCTCGATCAACTGGCCGATCATCAAGGGTGACAGCCGCACCGGCCTGACCATTTTCCGGCCGACCGACGGGCTGGACGAGGGGCCGGTGATCCTGCAGAAAGCCGTCGAGATCGGCGAAAACGACACGCTTGGAACGGTCTATTTCGACCGGCTTTTCCCGCTCGGCATCGATGCCATGCTGGAAGCGGCGGACCTTGTTGTCGCCGGTCGTCATGTCGAGGTGGTCCAGGACGAGAATGCTGCTTCTTATGAAGGCTGGTGCCGCGACGCGGAGGCCAGGATCGGCTGGAACGCGCATCTGGATGCCATCCACAACCTGATCCGGGGCTGTGATCCTGCGCCGGGCGCCTGGACGACTGTTCTTGGCGAGAAGGTGAGGCTGTTCGAAAGCCGCAAGCATCCGGTGCGCCGGTTCGGCGACGTCCAGGGCAAGCCGGGCGAGATCGCCGCGATCGGCGAACAGACCGTGCATGTTACCGTCCAGGGTGGGACGATCGAGCTGGGTAAGGTGCGTACAGAGGCAGGCCAGAAACTCTCGGCCGCGGCCTTTGCAAAATCGCATGGGCTTTCGGTGGGTGACCGCCTCGAGTCCGAAGCCCCGCAACTGCAGGCGGCTGCCGGCGAGTAGCCTGGTCAGGCCGCCAGGCGGGACCTGGCGGCCTGCCACCAACGATCAATCGACTGTTCGTCAGGCGTCAGCTCGAAAGCTCCGGGCGCAAACTGCAGCCAGGCATTGCGTTGCCGGGGCGAGACCGTGGTGATGACCGGCTTGCCGGCTTCGGCGGCCGTCACGAAAGCCGCCCACAGGCCATGCTGGGTGATTTCTGTCTTCCCGAACTTGCTCAGGATGACGACATCGGCCGTGCTGATCTGGGAAAGCAGGAACTGGCAGGCCGCATCCATGCCGGCTGAGTCGAGATGGCAACTCGCTCCTTCCGGCGGATTTTCGATCTGGATGGAGAATTTCCGTCCGGAAGCGATGTCGCGCAGATGGCCGACACGGCAGGAGCCTTGAGCGTCGGGAGCAGCAGAAAGCACGCCGACGACCGTGCCGCCGGCCTTGCGCCATCTGGCTGCCGCTTCGGCAAGGCTGGCCTGCCAATCCTGTCCTTCCGAGGTGGTGAGAAAGCCGATGCTGCTGGGGTCGTTCATGGTCAGCCGTTCATAACGAGAAAGAGCAGGGGGCGGATTGGTCATCGCCGCCGGTTGTCTCATGACCGTGGGCGATCTTGTACGAAATGGCAATGAGCGCTTGTTACCATCCTATGGCAGCTTGCTTGTGTTGTCCCCATTCTGACCGTTATATTCACGTATAGCTAGCGAGCATTTACCAAAGGCACGAAAGACGACGTCTGGAGAAGCCGATGCATGCATATGCCAGGCATGCCGACAAGATTCAGGCAGCCATCAAATCCAGCGATGCCGCGAGGTCCGCGCTTGTGGCGTCCTGGCAACGCTCCGCGTCGCTTCATCGTCTCGATCCCGCCGAGCACAAGCCGCCACTCAGGCTCACAAGCGCGGAATTGCGAATGGCGCACCAGCGCATCGAGCCCTTGATACGAACCGCCCAGGCGAGCCTCGACCGGCTCTACCTCGCTGTGGGCGGCGTCGGTTGCTGCGTCCTGCTTGCCGACACCAACGGCATCCCGGTGGATCGGCGCGGCGCGTCCGGCGACGACAGGACGTTCGAGACCTGGGGCCTGTGGACGGGCACGGTCTGGAGCGAGGACGCCGAGGGTACCAACGGCATCGGCACCTGCATCGTGGAGCAGCGGACCTTGACCATTCATGCCGACCAGCACTTTCTCGATCGCAACACCGGGCTTTCCTGCACGACGGCGCCGATCTTCGATCATGAGGGCAATCTTGCCGCCGCGCTCGACGTGTCGTCGTGCCGGGCGGATCTTACCGAGGGTTTCGCCGGCCTGATTTCGATGGCGGTGGCGGATGCCGCGCGCCGCATCGAGGCGGACCATTTCAGGCAGATGTTTCCCGAGGCGCGAATCCTGCTTGCGCCCGCGCAGGACAAGCATGCCGGCGGCCTGCTGGCGATCGACCGCGACGATCTCGTGATCGGGGCAACGCGCGCGGCGCGCATGTCGCTCGGCCTGACATCCGACCAACTCGCGAAACCGCTCCCGGCCGGTGATCTGCTCGGAAAGCGGGAGCTCGGTGGCGGGGAATTGCGGGAGGCCGAGCGAGCGGTGTTGCAGCGCGCGCTCGCGCGGTCCGACGGCAACGTCGCCGCCGCCGCCCGGCTGCTGGGTGTCAGTCGCGCTACCTTGCATCGGAAGCTCAACCGGCTGGAAATGTCGCGCTAGCGCATTCGGCGTCAGGAACCTGTCGCAGTTCTGCGACAGGTTCCTAGGGCTCGCTTTCCGCGGTGCGCTGACAACCATCCGGCCAGCAGCAACACTCTCCCTGGGCCGCATCTGGCGGTTTCGACACATCTGGGAGGATGCCATGAACAAGGTGGAATTTCACCGTTCGGCCAAGGCGCCGTTCGCCAAGAAATATGACAATTTCATCGGTGGCCAGTACGTGGCGCCGAAGTCGGGCAGGTATTTCGAAAACACCTCGCCGGTGAACGGCCGTGTGCTTTGCGAGATCGCCCGCTCCGATTCCGCCGATGTCGAGGCGGCGCTCGATGCCGCGCACAAGGCCAAGGATGCCTGGGGCAGGACGAGCGTGGCCGAGCGTGCGCTGCTGCTCAACCGCATTGCCGACAGGATGGAGGAGAATCTTGCCACCCTGGCGCTCGCCGAGACCTGGGACAACGGCAAGCCCATTCGCGAATCCACCGCTGCCGATATCCCGCTTGCCATCGATCACTTCCGCTATTTCGCCGCGGCAGTTCGCGCCGAGGAAGGTTCGATTTCCGAGATCGACCACGACACGGTTGCTTATCATTTCCATGAGCCGCTCGGCGTCGTTGGCCAGATCATCCCGTGGAACTTCCCGATCCTGATGGCGGTATGGAAGCTGGCGCCGGCACTTGCCGCCGGCAACTGCGTGGTGTTGAAACCGGCCGAACAGACGCCTGCATCGGTCCATGTGCTTTTGGAGCTGATCGCCGACATCCTGCCGCCGGGCGTGGTCAATGTCGTCAGCGGTTTCGGCCTCGAAGCCGGCAAGCCGCTGGCATCCAATCCGCGCATCGCCAAGATCGCCTTCACCGGCGAGACGACCACCGGCCGCCTCATCATGCAGTATGCCTCGCAGAACCTGATCCCGGTGACGCTTGAGCTGGGCGGCAAATCGCCGAACATTTTCTTCCAGGATGTCGCGGCCGAAGACGACGACTTCCTCGACAAGGCGATCGAGGGTTTCGTCATGTTCGCGCTCAACCAGGGCGAGGTCTGCACCTGCCCGAGCCGTGCCCTGATCCACGAGAAGATCTATGACCGGTTCATGGAGAAGGCGATCAGGCGCGTCGAGGCGATCGTGCAGGGCGACCCGCTCGACCCGGCGACCATGATCGGCGCGCAGGCCTCCTCGGAGCAGCTCGAGAAGATCCTGTCCTACCTCGATATCGGCAAGAAGGAGGGGGCGGACGTGCTGACCGGCGGCGAGCGCAACGACCTGCCCGGGGATCTGGCCGGCGGCTACTACGTCAAGCCGACGGTGTTCAGGGGCACCAACAAGATGCGCATCTTCCAGGAAGAGATCTTCGGGCCGGTGGTGGCCGTCACCACCTTCAAGGATGAAGACGAGGCGCTGAGCATCGCCAACGACACGCTCTACGGGCTTGGCGCCGGCGTGTGGACCCGCGACGGTACGCGGGCCTATCGCTTCGGCCGTGCGATCCAGGCCGGCCGCGTCTGGACCAACTGCTATCACGCCTATCCGGCGCATGCGGCGTTCGGCGGCTACAAGCAGTCGGGCATCGGCCGCGAGAACCACAAGATGATGCTCGACCATTACCAGCAGACCAAGAACATGCTGGTCAGCTACAGCCCGAAGAAGCTCGGCTTCTTCTGAGCCGTTTTGAGTTGCGTCTGCGGCGCGGCGCTTTTCGCCGCGCCGCTCGCGACGACGGGGGTGAACATTGGAAAAGCTTTCGCAGGACAAGGTCACCGCCACGCCCGAGGCGATCGAGTTGCTCAACGAGATCATCGCCGACCACGGGCCGGTGCTTTTCCACCAGTCCGGCGGTTGCTGCGATGGCTCCTCACCCATGTGTTATCCGCGCGGCGACTTCATCGTCGGCGATCGCGACGTGCTGCTGGGCATCATCGGCGACACACCGGTCTATATCAGCGAGTCGCAGTACAGCGCGTGGAAGCACACCGATCTGGTCATCGACGTGGTGCCTGGACGCGGCGGGATGTTCTCGCTCGACAATGGACGCGAGAAGCGTTTCCTGACGCGGTCGACGCTGTGCGATGTGCGGCAGCGCCAGGCGAACTGACGGTTTGCCGGCTTTCCTTTTCCGTGACTCCAGGGCCGGATCGATCCGGCCCTGGCATTGAGCAAGGTCAGAATTTCACGCTGAGCCTTGCGTCGACGCCGTTGGTCGACGATCCGGAGCCGAACTCGCCATTGTAGGAGATGCCGAGCGTGGCATTGTCGGTCACCTTCATGTCGAGACCGGTCTGCAGCACGAAGGTG